>QFNE01000003.1 GCA_003240735.1 Paracoccus denitrificans
AGGCTTGGTAGGCCATTACCCCACCAACTACCTAATCCAACGCGGGCTAATCCTTCTCCGATAAATCTTTCCCCCAAAGGGCGTATACGGTATTACTCCCAGTTTCCCGAGGCTATTCCGTAGAGAAGGGCATATTCCCACGCGTTACTCACCCGTCCGCCGCTAGACCCGAAGGTCCCGCTCGACTTGCATGTGTTAGGCCTGCCGCCAGCGTTCGTTCTGAGCCAGGATCAAACTCTCAAGTTGAAAGTTCCGAAGAACTATCCTTGACGAAAGAACCTTGCACATCTGTCACTTGCTATAAAAAGCAAGTCACCATCTGCTTATCGTTCCACTTACGTGAACCGACAAACAGTGAAGCTGACACCTGGATCATCGCCGAAGCTACCAGGTCGATATGCAAGCTAATTTACGTCGAATACGACCAAACCGCCCACATATCCCTTCAGATATCGCAACAATGTCAAACAGCAGGGAAACAAATTCAACCGTCTGCGCCAAAACCATCTGGCGCCGAACAGCTGACCCGTTTCCAAAATTTTCAACCCCGGCGCTATCGCTACCGCCGAAGCAGGTGACCTATCTAAGGAACCAGTCAGTCAGTGTCAAGAAACAATCTCAACTTTCTTCCCAACCAGCCCCTTAAGGCCGTCCGTTCCGCCGCGCCTTCCAGCCTCGCCGTCTCGGTGAAGCGGTGTTTACGGATCACAAACCAACCACGCAAGTGAAAAAATGAAGGTGGTGCAGAAAAAATACGCAACCCGCTGATAATATGGTCAGTGGATAGGCTGAAAGTAGACGATAGCCCAGAAGTCCAAGAATCAGGATCGCGGTTAACAGCGGCTTTGCCGGCCATATCTTGTAGGCAAGGAGCCAGTGGAAAACGCCAAGCAACACAGCAAGATAGCTAAGCTGATGCAGACGCTTCCAACGCTTTCCACCCAGGGCTCGAATCGCGGCGTTCGAGGACGTGGCCGCCAGAATCGCAAGAATCAGAAGCGCAGCCATTCCGATCGTCAGATACGGCCGCCGCACGATGTCGCTGACCATCTGCCCCCACCGTCCTCCCATGTCGAAGACGGCCCAGGCCAGAAGGTGCATCACTGCATATGCAAAGCACAAAAGCCCCCCTGCCCTGCGAAACCGGACCAGGCTAACCCTCGTGAGTTTCAGCAGGGGCGTCACACACAGCGTCGCGATCAACAGATAGATCGTCGTGCGGCCCAGACGATGTTCGATGTCGCGGACAGGGTCGACGCCAAGCCGTCCGGCCAGCGTGTCAAAGACCAGCAGTCCAACGGGAATCATTCCCATCACCCAGACCGACCAGATCGGCACACGGCGCAGCCAGTCGTTCAGCTGTCGGACCATCTCTTGTCTGGCCATCAATAGTTCTTGGCCAGATCCATGCCGGCGTACATCTGGGCGACCTGGTCACCATAGCCGTTGAACATCATCGTCTCGGTCCGACCCGCCAGCAATCCAGCACCAATGCGCCGCTCGCTCGCCTGGCTCCACCTTGGGTGATCCACCTGGGGGTTCACGTTGGCATAGAACCCGTATTCCCGGGGTTGAAGGCTCTGCCACGTCGAAACCGGCTGCTGATCCGTCAGTGTGATGCGGACGATCGACTTGATCGACTTGAAGCCATATTTCCACGGCACGACCAGCCGGATCGGGGCGCCGTTCTGGTTCGGCATCGCCTTTCCATAAAGCCCGGTCGCCAGAATCGTCAGCGGATTCATCGCCTCGTCCAGACGCAGGCCTTCCACATAGGGCCAGTCCAGCGAATTGCTTTGCTGCCCGATCATCTCGGACGGGCGAAGCAGAGTTTCGAAACGGACGAATTTTGCCGAGGGCTGGACGCCGGCTTTGGACAGAACACCCGCCAGAGGGATGCCCTGCCACGGAATGACCATCGACCAGGCCTCGACACACCGCAGGCGATAGGTGCGGTCCTCGACTGCGTTCGTGGGCGCGAGGTCCGCCACGGAATAGCGTCCGGGCTTGTCGACCATGCCATCAATTGCGACAGCCCATGGCTCGGTCGTCAGGCGGCCAGCATATTTCGCCGGGTCCGTCTTGCCCCATCCGAACTCGTAGAAGTTGTTGTAGTTCGTGATCTCTTCAAAGGTGTTCAGCTTCTCGTCTGAAGCAGCCCTTGCAGATGTCGCGGCCAGACCGATGGTCGCGGCGCCGGCCCCCAGAAAGCTGCGCCGGTTCAGGTAGGTCCGCTCGGGTGTAATCTCGGATGATCTGATCTTCATGGCGCGCCCTCATGGTCGTGTCGCAAGCTTGCACCACCGAACGCGCCACACCGACAGATAAATGCGCGTAACCTGCCGTTTCACGGGCTTATGATGAAAAATGCCCCCGGCGTTCGTTGCCGGGGGCATTCCATGTCAGTGGACGGTGTCGACGCCGTCCGGCTTTCGCGTCCCGGCCTGTCCCAGATGATCACCGGGGCCAGAGATACGGTTGCCGACGATAAGACCATCTGGACCAGCCGAAACCTTGACCGTTTCGCCATCCAGCAACTCGCCCGAAAGCATCATCTCGGCCAGCGGGTTTTGCAGGCTGCGCTGGATCACCCGCTTCAACGGCCGCGCGCCGAACACGGGATCATAGCCTTCGTCGCCCAGCCATTTCTTGGCTGCGTCGTCGACGTCCAGGGTGATCTTACGGTCGTCCAGACGCGCCTGCAGCAGGAACAGCTGGATATCCACGATCCCGGTCATGTTTTCACGCGACAGGCGATGGAAGATCAAGATCTCGTCCAGACGGTTCAGGAACTCGGGCCGGAAATGGGCGCGCACGGCGGCCATCACCTCGTCCCGGGCGTGGCTGCTGTCCGATCCCTCGGGCAGCGTCGACAGCGCCTGCGCCCCAAGGTTCGACGTCAGCACGATCAGCGTGTTCTTGAAATCGACCTTGCGGCCCTGCCCGTCCGTAAGCTGCCCGTCGTCCAGCACCTGCAGAAGGATGTTGAAGACATCGGGATGCGCCTTTTCGACCTCGTCAAACAGAATCACCTGATACGGACGCCGCCGCACAGCCTCGGTCAGCACGCCGCCTTCGTCGTATCCAACATAGCCGGGCGGTGCGCCGATCAGACGCGAAACCGAATGCTTCTCCATGAACTCGGACATGTCGATGCGCGTCATCGCGTTTTCATCGTCGAACATGAACTGCGCCATGGCCTTGGTCAGCTCGGTCTTGCCGACGCCCGTCGGGCCCAGGAACAGGAAACTGCCCAGCGGTCGTTTGGGATCGTTCAGACCCGCCCGTGCGCGCCGGATCGAGTTCGACACGGCGGTCACCGCATCGGCCTGACCGATCACGCGCTTGCCCAGCACCTCTTCCATCTTCAGCAGCTTGTCCCTTTCCCCTTCCAGCATCTTGCTGGTGGGGATCCCGGTCCAACGCTCGACCACCTCGGCGATCTGCTCGGGGCCGACGGCTTCCTCGACCATGGGGCCAGAGGCGTCGTCATCCGCCTCGTTCAGCTGTTTTTCCAGCTTCGGGATGATGCCGTAGGACAGCTCACCCGCACGGGCGAGGTTGCCTTCGCGTTTCGCCTGCTCCAGCTCGGCCCGTGCCCGGTCCAACTGCTCGCCCAGATTGCGGCTGCCTTCCAGACGGTCGCGCTCGGCCTGCCAGCGCGCGGTCATCTCCGACGACCGCTCCTGCAGCTCGGCCAGCTGCTTTTCCAGCTTTTCCAGACGATCACGGCTGGCCGCGTCGTCTTCCTTCTTCAGCGCCTCTGCCTCGATCTGCATCTGCAGGATCTGGCGGTCGAGGGCGTCTAGCTCTTCGGGCTTGCTGTCGACCTCCATCCGCAGGCGGCTCGCGGCCTCGTCGACAAGGTCGATGGCCTTGTCCGGCAGGAAGCGGTCGGTGATGTAGCGGTTCGACAGCGTCGCCGCAGCGACAAGCGCCGCGTCGCCGATGCGCACGCCGTGGTGCAGCTCGTACTTGTCCTTGATGCCGCGCAGGATGCTGATCGTGTCCTGAACGGTCGGCTCCTCAACCAGAACCGGCTGGAACCGGCGGGCAAGGGCTGCATCCTTTTCGATGTACTTGCGGTACTCGTCCAAGGTCGTAGCACCGACGCAGTGCAGCTCACCCCGTGCAAGGGCAGGTTTGATCAGGTTGGCCGCGTCCATCGCGCCATCTGTCTTTCCGGCGCCGACAAGGACGTGCAGCTCGTCGATGAACAGGATGATGTCACCGGCTGCGGCCTCGATCTCCTTCAGGATCGCCTTCAGGCGCTCCTCGAATTCGCCGCGATACTTCGCGCCGGCGATCAGGGCGCCCATGTCCAGCGCCCACAGCTGCTTGTCCCGCAGGGATTCGGGAACGTCGCCGTTCACGATGCGCAGGGCCAGACCTTCGGCAATGGCGGTTTTACCAACGCCGGGTTCGCCGATCAGGACGGGGTTGTTCTTGGTGCGACGCGACAGAACCTGCATCGCGCGGCGAATCTCTTCGTCGCGCCCGATGATGGGGTCGATCTTCCCGTCGGCCGCAGCCTCGGTCAGGTTGCGCGCGTATTTCGACAGCGCTTCCATCGTATCCTCGGACGACGCGCTGTCAGCGGTGCGGCCCTTGCGAATGTCGTTGATGACGCCGTTCAGCGACTGGGCGTTGACGTGGCCCGCGTCCAGCGCGTCCTTGGCGCGGGTGTTGACCATCGCCAGCGCCATCAAGATGCGTTCGACCGGAACAAAGCTGTCCCCGGCCTTCTTCGCCACCTTCTCGGCTTCGTCCAGCACGCGCACCAGACTGGTGTCGACATACACCTGTCCGTCGCCACCCTTGACCTTGGGCAGTTTAGCGACCGCCTCATCGACGGCGCGGCGGACGGCACTGGCGTCCCCACCGGCACGGGTAATCAGGTTCGCGGCCAGACCTTGGTCATCGTCCATCAGCGCCTTCAGCAGATGCTCGGGCATCACGCGCTGGTTTTCCTCTCGGATCGCAATCGTCTGTGCGGACTGAATGAAGCCGCGAGAGCGTTCCGTGAATTTTTCCATATCCATCAATTCTCTCCTACATGGCCCCGGCCGTCGTCGCCGCCCAAATAGGCGCGGCCCGTCGCCGGTCCTGAACCCGAATTGGTATGCCACGAACGACCTTTCAAGGCGCAGGGTTCCGTGTATAAGCGGGCCGTTTGCGTTGAACCGGGGATGACAAAATGACCGACAAGCTGATCCTTGCGCTGGATGTGCCGAACGCGCTCATCGGGCTGGAAATGGCCGAACGGCTGGGCGATGCGGTGTCGTTCTACAAGATCGGTCTGGGCATGCTGACCGGTGGTGGCCTCGCCTTGGCCAATGAGCTGAAGCAGGATCACGGCAAGCGCATCTTTCTGGACATGAAGCTGTTCGACATCGGCGCCACGGTCGAGGCGGCGGTCAAAGGTATCGCACGCTTCGATCTCGATTTTCTGACGGTCCACGGCGATCCGTCGGTGGTGGCGGCTGCCAAACAGGGCGCGGCGGGGACGAACCTCAAGATCCTTGGCGTGACCATCCTCACGTCGTGGGACCGCGCCGATCTGGACGACGCGATGATCCAACCGGGGGACGTTCATAAGATCACCCTCGAACGTGCGGCCCGTGCCTTCGATGCGGGCGCCGACGGCATCATCTGTTCCCCACGCGAAGCGGCGGCGATCCGGGCGCTGCCGAACGCGGGGCTGATCGTGACACCCGGCGTGCGTCCGGCAGGCAGCGACGCGGGTGACCAGAAGCGGATCGAAACGCCCGCTGCGGCGATCAGGGCGGGTGTCGATCACGTCGTCGTCGGTCGCCCGATCTGGCAGGCCGCAGACCCCCGCGCCGCTGCGCTGGCCATTCAGGCCGAGCTGTCGGGAAGCTGAGCGGGCCTGACCCGCGACAGCTGCACCATCAGGATCCCGGCGGCGATGATCGCCGATCCGATGATGTCCGACCAGCCGAACCGCTCATTCAGGAACAGGGCGGCGATTGCGACGCCGAAGGGCGGCGACAGAAAATGGAATGTCGCGGCCCTGACGGGACCGATGCGGCTGACCAGCCGGAACCAGATCACGGTCGCCAGAATTCCTGCGATCAGAACGGAATAAGACATCCCCCAGATCAGCCGGGGCGTCCAATGAACCGCCCGCCCACCTTCAAGGATCAACGCGGGCAGGATCAGCGCGACTGATCCGACAGCCAATTGCAGCCCGACGATCATCAGGACGTTCTTGCCGCCCCCGGTGCTGCGCACTGCCAGCGTGGCGACGGTCAATGCGACCACGCCGCCCACGCACAGCATCAGCCCCAACAGGTTCATGCCGTGGGACAGCCGCACCCCCATGATGATCACGACGCCGATGACGCCGACGATCAGCCCGGCGACCGCCATGGACCGCAGCTTCTGACCCGCGAACAGCCACCCGAAGAACGCCACCAGCAACGGCATCATCGACGCGATGATGGACGCAGCCGACGCCTGCACCCACTGCATACCGGTCCAGTTCAGACCCAGATACAGCGCGTTCTGACAGATCCCGAAAACGACGACCGTGCGCCATTCCGCCCGCGACAGCTTCATGGTCTGGCCCATCGCGGCAGCCAGGCCGACGGCGATCACGGCAGATGCGCCGAACCTGATCACCAGTGCGGTCAGCGGTGGGGCGTCTGCTACCACAACGCGCGTTGCGGTGAACGCAGACGCCCAGATAAAGGCGAACGACAGCCCCATGAGGATGGCCTTCAAGTCCACAACGCTGCCCCCTGATCCCGCTTTTCGCCGGAGTGAAGGCCTTAGTCCGGCGAAAGTCCATCCATCATCTGGGCCGCGATCCGCAGGTCATCGGGCGTGTTGATGTTGAAAAACGGATCGCCTGTGCTTTCCACATTGCACCACGCGACACCGTTTCGTTCGGCCCACGCGCGGGGGCGACGTTCCCCGGCAAGGATATCCTGCCGCAACGCCTCGCGCAGCTGAACGTCCCATGCCGCAAAGACGGGATGCGCGCGCCCCTGATGGCGCGCCATGACCACCGGTGCGTCGATCCCCGCCAGATCGGCGGCCAGCGTCGGGGGAAAGAATGGCGTGTCTGCGGCGGCCGTGACGATGCGGGAATGGCCGTGTGCGGCGGCCCATTCCATTCCCGCAAGGATGCCCGCCAGCGGGCCAGGCCAATCGGGGATGGTGTCACGGATCACCGGCAGGTCGAACGCGCCGAACCGGGTCGGATCACCGTTGGCGTTGATGGCCTGCGCACAGCCCAGCCGCCCGATGACATGCTGGATCAGCGGCACCCCTGCCAACGGCAGCAGCGCCTTCTCCACGGCCCCGCCGTCCGGCGGCGCCATGCGTCGCGATTGTCCGCCGGCCAGAATGATTCCTGCGATCCGCATGGCGCGTATCGTGGCGATTCCGACCGTCAGGACAACCCCGCGAAGGATTGCCGCGCCCTGACCCGCGCCCTAGTCTGTTCCCATGATCGGTGCCATCCAGATCCAGAAGACCGACGACGCCGCAGCGATTCTGACGGCGGCGCTTGGGGTGCTGTCGGGGGCGGGATTGCGCGTTGGGGGGGCAATCCAGACGTCGCGGCCGCCAACAGTGGATGCGTTTGATTGCGACATGCACCTTTCGATCATCGGCGAAGACGCGGCCCCCGTCCGCATTTCCCAATCACTTGGCCCGGGATCGACCGCGTGCCGGCTGGACACCGGCGCGCTGGCCGCCTGCTGCGCGCGTGTCATGCGGCAGTTGCACGACGGATGCGACGCCCTGATCTTGAACAAGTTTGGCAAGGTCGAAGCCGCAGGGGGCGGTTTGCGCGACGCCTTTGCGCTTGGCGCCAGCCTTGGGGTTCCCGTGCTGACCACTGTCGCCCCGGATCAGCGCGCCGTATTTCTGGCGTTTGCAGGCGATCTGGCGACTTTGCTGAAACCGTCCGAGGTGCCCGCTTGGTGTCACGCCGCCTGTTTTGGACGCGTCGCCTGATATGGGTGTCCCGCTGACGATCGACGCGCGTCATCTGCTGTGTCCGCTTCCGGTCCTGAAACTGCAAAAGGCGCTGCGCAGCGTTGACCCCGGAACCGTGGTTCAACTGATCGCGACCGACCCCGCCGCCGTGATCGATGTCCCGCATTTCTGCGACGCCGGGGGGCATCTGCTGCAACAGACGGCCCCGAACGACGGCCAAGGGCATGTCTTCACGGTGATCAAGGGCGCCGGCCACGCGCCGAGCCGAACCCATGCTGCCGATATTTCTTAAGACGCTTCCCTTCTTTGGGCTGATCGGACTGGGCTGGTTGGCCGGTCGCGTCCGGTTCTTCCCGGCCGAGGCGACGGCGTGGCTGACCCGGTTCGTGTTCTACTTCGCGCTGTCGGCCATGCTCTTCCGGCTGGCAGCCGGACTGGATATCTCGCGCCTGTTCGATCCGGCCTTCGTTGCGGCCTATGTCATCGCATCCGGCGCCCTATGGGTGGCGTGTTTTGCCCTGTCGCGCCGTCGCGGGCAGCCTGTGCCTGACGCCGCGATGCAGGCGCAGGCCAGCATGACGGGAAACACCGGATTTCTGGGCGTTCCAATGCTGGTGATGATCCTAGGCGATGCGGCCATCGGGCCGGTGATGATCGTGCTGACTCTGGACATGATCGTTTTTTCGACGCTCATCACGCTGGTGATTTCGGCCACGCGACGGGGCAAGGGCGGCTTGGGTGGGGTGGCGACGACGCTTGGCGGGATTGTCGCGAACCCGATGATCGTGTCGATGGTGGCGGGACTGCTGTGGTCGGCGTTTCGGCTGCCGATGCCCGTGCCGTTTCATGACTTTCTGACGCTTCTGGGCAGCGCCGCGACACCCGGCGCGCTGTTCGCCATCGGTGCGTCGCTGGCCGCGCGCAGCATCGGGCGCGTCGGTCCGGCGATACAGATCAGCGCGGCCAAGCTGATCGTGCATCCGCTGCTCTGTTTCGCCGCCTGCCGCGCATTCGGCGTGGCGCCGGGTCCGGCGGGGGTGATGATCGCCGCCGCCGCGCTGCCCGTGGCCGGCAACGTCTATATTCTGGCGCATCATTTCGGCGTGGCGCAGCAGCGGGTGTCAGCCTCGATCCTGATCTCGACGGCGGTCAGCATCGCCACCGTTCCGATCATTATCCACTACGTCGCCAATTGAAGCGGTCAGACCGCCCGGATCAGCTTGCGTTCAAGATCGCGCAGGACACTTGGCAGATCGTGGCCGCGCTTCAGCACGCGCCCGTCCATGCCGATCAGCGCATACATCCCCTGCGCGCCGCGCAGTTTGGGACGCTTTTCGATGCGATAGACCGGCGTTTCCGCCGCCCTGCGAAAGATCGAGAACACAGCAACATCGCGCAGGAACGACATGCCATAGTCGCGCCATTCGCCCGCCGCGACCATGCGCCCGTAAAGGGACAGGATGACGGCAAGCTCGGTGCGGTGAAAGGCAACCTGTTCGGGCGCGGTGCGTGAAAAAGGCATCTGCAAAGGACTGTCCATCCCTGAAACCTAGGCTGATGTCGGCGCCATTCAACGACAAACGCAAACGGGCGACCCGACTGGACCGCCCGTTGCCTGTTTCTGGTGCAGATCACGCCGGCTTAGTAGCAGGCGATCTTTTCGATCCGTCCGCCAGCGCCAATCTCGATGTTCAGGCGGTCTGCCCGGAAATCCATCGTCACAGCATCATTCGGTCCGATCACACGGCTGCCCGCCGGCAGCATCATGCTTTTCAGCACGGTCTGCGACTGCCCGATCAGACCGCCATAGCTGCTGGCCTTGCATTGATCCGCGTCATCGGGCGGCTGCGCCGGGGGCGTCGGCTCAACGCAGGCGGCCAGTGTCGTCAGGCCGCCCAGAGCGAGTGCGATGATGACCCCGCGCATCAGCCGCAGCTCACAGCGGTGATGGTGTTGTTCTGGTCAAGGCGGAACACCATGCGCAGGGCATTGTATTCCTGCGGCTCGATTCCGCGGAACTCGACCACGCGATATTCGCGCGTCACGCCCAGCGTCGGAATGACGCTGCTGGGCTGGCCCACCGCGGACGCAAAGTTGCGTGCGCCGCACGAATCGGGCTCGCGCGTTTGCAAGCCAGCCACGCCGCTGACGGATGCCACCGCAGGTGCGGGCATATCAACGACCGGTTCCGGGATTGGGGCGACGGGGGCTGGCGCGCAGCCTGCCAACGGCAGCGCAAGAAGGGTAAGGGCGAAAAGGCGCGATGTCATCGGTGGCTCTAATCCGGCTGTTGGTCCGATCATGCTTTTATCGCGCCCGGTGCAGCTTGAGAACCCGGCCCGTCGTCGCAGTGTCACGAAGCTTGTGGGCGTTGCGCCGACGCCGCGCTTCGGGGGGTGTGCGTGACAGGCTTTGCTCTGGGGCCGTCCATACGATCGTCGTCAGGGGCGCCGTAAAACTGCAAGAACATATCCACGGCGCCACGGGCCACCAATTCCTGGCGGGTGGGGTCGACCGTCTGTGGTCCCAGCAAAATGGCGCGATCGAGCGAAGACGCGCGGCACAATTCAACGAACTGCTCTGCCGCGAGGACGATATCGCCGATATCAAGCTCTCCTTCGGCCACCTGACGGGTCAGATATCCCACCAGATGATCCCGAATCGCGATTGGTCCCGCGTTATAGCTTTCCAGTGCCAGCATCGGAAAACGTGCGGCCTCTCCGGCGCTCAGGCGCATGACACGGATGTTCAGCTCATCTCGCATCAGGCCGCATAGAAAGCGCGCCACCGCGGGAAGGAATTCTGCGGGCCGTTGGTCCGCCTCAAGCCGCAAAAGACCGTCGTGCGTGTTGGCCGCAAGTTCTGCCCTGAACACTTCGATGAACATGACGCGCTTGTCGGGAAAATAGCTGTAAAGCGTGGCTTTCGAGATACCGCCGGCACGGGCAATGTCATCGACCGACGCGCCATCATAGCCATCGCGCAGAAAGATTGCGCGCGCCCCTGCCAGTGCCTGGTTGAATTTGCGGCCCCGTGTGATCGGCAGGTTCATCATCGCCCTCTCAGCTGATTTCGCCATGCTACTATGTCCGCACGAGACATAATGAACAATTAAAGTTAATGCCGCAAACTTTGCCGGCTGCAAGTCGCTTCTCACGATATGCGGCAAGTGGGTTCAGACCGGTTCGGAAACGTGCCACAACATCCGCATCTGTTGGGCCATTGGGAGAGAGTTATGAGCACCGGACAGTCAACCAATCTGCATCACGGGTCATTTCGCGATTCTGTCGACCGCATGTTTGGCCAAGCAGCGGCACTTCTGGATTTGCCCGATGGGTTGGAAGAGAAGATTCGGGTCTGTAACTCGACCTATACCGTCCGCTTCGGTGTCCGCCTTCGCGGCGCGATCCACACCTTTACCGGCTATCGCTCGGTCCATTCCGAACAGCAGGAACCGGTCAAGGGCGGCATCCGCTATGCCCTGTCCGTGAACCAGGACGAGGTCGAGGCGCTGGCGGCGCTGATGACCTATAAGTGCGCGCTGGTCGATCTGCCGTTCGGCGGGTCCAAAGGCGGTCTCTGCATCGACCCCCGCGCGTGGGACGAAGACGAACTGGAACGCATCACCCGCCGCTTCACCTATGAACTGTCGCGCCGCAGTCTGATCTCGCCCAGCCAGAACGTCCCCGCCCCCGACATGGGCACGGGCGAGCGTGAGATGGCGTGGATGGCCGACGCCTATAAGCGCCTGCATCCCGACGACATCGACGCGCGTGCCTGCGTGACCGGCAAGCCGATCAACTTCGGCGGCATCGCGGGCCGGGTCGAGGCCACGGGTCGCGGCGTCCAATACGCCCTGCAGGAAGTCTTCCGCAGCCGTGAAACGCTGAAGAAGGCCGGGCTTTCAGGCACGCTCGACGGCAAACGGGTTGTCGTGCAGGGCTTGGGGAACGTCGGCTATCACGCGGCGCTGTTCCTTTCGACCGAAGACGGCGCCAAGATCGTGGCCGTGGCTGAGCGCGACGGCGCGGTGACGAACCCCGACGGCCTGAACATCCCCGAACTGGCCGCGCATCTGCGTTCGACCGGCGGCGTCAAGGATTTTGCCGGCGGCACCTTCATCGCCGATTCGGCCAACGCGCTGGAAGTCGAGTGTGACATCCTGATCCCCGCCGCAATGGAGGCGGTGATCCACGACAACAACGCGGCCAACATCAAGGCCGCCATCATCGTCGAGGCCGCGAACGGCCCGGTCACAGCCGGTGGTGACGCGATCCTGCGCGAAAAGGGCGTGGTCATTGTCCCCGACATGTATGCGAACGCCGGCGGCGTGACGGTCAGCTACTTCGAATGGGTCAAGAACCTGTCCCACATCAGCTTTGGCCGTATGGAAAAGCGTCAGGAAGAAGCCCGCCACAAGCTGCTGATCGACGAACTGGAGCGGCTGTCTGCCGACAAGGGACTGGGCTGGACCCTGTCCGAAGGCTTCAAGCAAAAATACCTGCGCGGTGCGGACGAATTGGAGCTGGTTCGGTCGGGTTTGGACGACACGATGCGCGACGCGTTCCAGCAGATGGTCAGCGCGCAAAGCAACGACAGCCGCATCCCCGATCTGCGCACGGCAGCCTATGTGGTCTCGATCAACCGCATCGCCGCCAGTTACCGGGCGCTGGGGCTTTAACCGACCGTTGAAGGCCGTGCAGCAGCTCTGCGCGGCCTTATTTCGTGCACGCAATCGACAACGCGCCATCAGCAACGCGCCATCATCGGCGCGCTGATATGTGGCGTTAGCGGGCTGATGAGCCACGCGGGATGTGCACATCGTCCTGTCCGCATCGGTGAGCCGCGCGTCCGTAACGGTCGGATAACCGCCATAGGGGACTGAACCAAACCCGCGCGCCATTATTGGCATGCTGGGATACCGGATGATCCGATGGCCGGCGGATGCGCTGACCCATCGCCAGTCAGAACTGCCATGCCGCGACCTTAACTCGCGGGCTTGCGATCAAGCTGCGCCTGCAGTTGCCGCATGGCCGTCGCGCGACCAAACTCTCGCATCGCTTTGGCACGGGCCGCATCATGTGCGGGCTTCATCCGCCCCAGATCGGCTTCGCCCTGCAATAGCTGCCCGGCGAGGTCTGAGACCAAGGCTGTCGTCAACCGCATCCCCTGAACACCCGGCTCTGGCGCGGCGGCGATGGCGCTGGACAAGCCCAGTCGCGTCGCTTCGACCGTCTGCCGCGCCGTCTCGACATGCGTGCGAATGGCCGCATATCGGCGCAGTTCTTGATCCGCGCGCATCTGCGCGATCGCAGTAAGTGCCGCAAGGGCTTTTCTGTCAGTTCGCATCAGCCTGTCCCCGGCGCCCGGCCGTCGCTGATCGCCCATCCCTTGCGGACACGAACGCGCATCGCCTCGGCGAAGCGGATGGCAGCGGCTACTGGACCGAACTGGTCCCGCGCGATTTCGTCGCCGATCTTGACCGTCGCGTGGATGGCGCGTGCGCATGGCGGATCGGACCAGATCGGCACATCGTGCTTGCGTGCGCGATCGCGGATGCGCGCCGCTACCTCATCGACTCCTTTTGCCACGCAGACCGGCGCGCGCCCACTGCCCCGCTTCCATTCCAGCGCCACGGCGTAGTGCGTCGGGTTGACGATCACCACGTCAGCCTTTTCCACATCGGCCAACATGCTGCCCAGGGCGATATCCACCGCCCGCTGACGCCGCGCGTGCTTCAGGTGCGGATCGCCTTCGCTTTCCTTGTGCTCATCCTCCATCTCGCGGCGCGTCATGCGGTTGCGCTGGCGGAAGTCATAGTGCCGCCAGAACAGATCGACGCCCGCAAACAGAACCGACATCGCCAGCCCCAGCGTCAGCAACTGCACCAAGATGTCACCCATCGCAGGCAGCCAGCTTTCATCGGTGCTGCCGCTGGCAAGGATGCGCCGCACCAGCCCGCCGAACATGAAAACCCCCGCCGCCACGACGAAGCCCACCTTCAGAAGTGAGATCAAGAATCCGATCAACCCGGTCTTGCCGAACTTTTGGACCGCGTTTTTCATCAGATTGATCTTCTTCAGGTCGGGCGCGATCTTGCTGGGTGTGAACAGCAGCGATCGCTGCGCCGCGCTGGCAATGATGACCAGCACCGCGGGGACGGCCAACAGCGCTAACACCCACCCTGCCGTCCATCCGCCGACCGCCTGCGCCACATCCCAAGCGCCGCGCTGGTCGGGCCACGGCTCGCCCCCCAGAAGCCGCGCGCCCATCGAAAGCCAAGCCGGCAGGATGACTGCCCCCGCCACCGGCAGCATGATGCGAAACGACAGATATGATATCGCCGTCGGCACCTCGGCAGATCGCGGGATGTCGCCCTTGTCCCGCGCCTTGCGCAGCTTCTGCTCACTCGGGTCGTATTGGCGGTCGTCCTTGTCCTCGCTCATGGCAGGACCTCGGCCCCGCTCAGCACGCTGTCGGACCACAGGGACAGGATCGCGGGCGACACCACGATCAGCGCCGCAAGCGCGATCAGGATCATCAGCGGGGCCACGACGAACACCACCGGAAGCGCAGGCATGACCCGCGCGACGATGCCGGAAAGTCCCTGAAACAGCAGTCCGCCCAGAATGAACGGCGCTGCCAGCCCCATCGCGAGCAGGAAGCTGTGCACCACCAGACCCAGCATCTGCGGCCAGACCTGCCCGATATCGGGCCACGCCCCCGGCGGGAGGGCGCGAAAACTGTCCGACGCCAGGCGACACAGGATCATCGGCAACCCCAGCGCCATCAACAGCGCCGTGCCCGCCAGATGAAACAGATTGCCGATCGGGTGCGGTGAGCTTTCATCGGCCACTCCGATGATCTGTGACAACGACGCAGACTGCGCGATGGCCGCGGTCGCCGTATCCAGCGCCATCGCCATGACCCGCACCATCAGTCCCATGACCGTCCCAGTCACGACAGCCGTTGCCGCGAGGACGGCCAATTCGGCCGGATTGTCGGCGGCGACAGCTTGACCTTGAAACAGCGGTGTCAGCGCCATGGCCAAGGCAACCTTGATTCGCACAGGCAGAAACCGCGCCCCGAACCCCGGCAGTGTCAGGATGAGGGCCTGCAGTCGTAGATAGACCAGCAAAACGCCGTTCACCTGATCCGCCGTCCATCCAAGTTGCGCCAGTTCGGCCATTCAACCCTCGACCACGGTGGCCACCAGATGTGGCCGGGCGCGCGGGTCAATCTCGTCCAGACCCAGAACCGGCCAGCCTGTCCCTGCGGCTGCAACCACCGCACGCATCAGACGGCGGCGATGATCGGGGACCAACAGGACCGGGGATGTCTCTGGCGGGACAGTTGGGGCCGCTTTCCGAACGGCTTCGGCCAGGCGTCGCGCGATGGGTTGGGCCGCCACCGGCCCTGCGCGGCCCGCCTCGGCGTCGGCGCGAACCAGCTCAGCCTCCCACGCGGGGTGCAGCTGGACGACGTCCAGCCGCCCGGTGGCGTCGGTGAATTGTTCGGTGATCTGCCCCCGCAACCGCCGCCGCACCCATTCGGCGGCCAACTCCGGATCCTCCGCGCGGCTTTCGAACACCGCCTCGACGATCAGCGGCAGGTTGCGGATGGAGACCCGCTCCTCCAGCAGCAGACGCAGGACGGCCAACAGCAGTTCGGGCGAGACCTTGTCCGGGATCATGTTGTCGAACAGCTTCTGATACGCCTGTGCGCGCCCTTCATCGGTGATCGTCCGCAGTTCCTGCATCAGGCGTTGCATTGCCGTCAGCGTGAACAGAGCGGAAAGGTTCGCCTTGACCGTTTCCATCAGATGGGTGGACAGAACCTCCATCGGCTGAACGACGGTGGCGCCGTCCAGCGCAGCGCGGTCCTGCTGACTTGGCGCAAGCCACCGTGCGGGTGAATCGTAGACGGGCTCTCGGGTCGCCTCGCCCTCCAGCGCGGCCACGACAGGCTCCGGACCCAGGGCCAGAACGCGGTCTGGACGCAGGGTGCCCCGCGCGCGCGTCACGCCATGCAGTCGGATGACATAGTCGCCCGGCGGCAGGTCGGGGCCGTCCATGATGCGGATTTCCGGCAGGATCACCCCGAAGTTCCGCGCCACGAACAGGCGCAGATTGGTGATGCGCGGACCCAGACCCTGCGCCCCGTCCAACGCGGCCGCGATCAGATCGGCACCGATTTCGACCGCGAGCTCATCCGTGTCAAGAACGTCCCCGATCCGGGTCTGCAGCGTCGCAGGGGGCAGCGCGTCCAGCACTTCCGGCTTTGGCGGGGGTTTATGCGCGTTGCGCCATGCAAACCCGCCAGCCACGGCAGCAAGCGTCAGAAACACCATCGAAGGCATCCCCGGGACCACGGCCAGCAGTGCCATCCCACCCGCCAGAACGGCCGGACCGTGCCATCCCTCAGCCAAAGGCTGGATCAGCATCTGCCCGGTCGACTGGTTCGCCCCGCCACGAGACAACAACAGTGCCGCCGCCATCGAGGTGATCAGCGCCGGAACCTGCGTCACCAGCCCGTCCCCGATGGTCAGGTGGGTGTAAGATTTCAGCGCCTCGGCCAGCGGCATGCCGTGGACCAGCAGCCCGACCGCCAGGCCCACCAACAGGTTGATCGCGGTGATGACGATCCCCGCAATCGCGTCTCCCTTGACGAACTTCGATGCCCCATCGAGCGAGCCGTAGAAGCTGATCTCGCTGCTTTCCTGCGCGCGGCGGCGTTTGGCCTCTTCGTGGGTGATCGCGCCGGAGTTCAGATCACCGTCGATGGCCAACTGCTTGCCGGGCAGCGAATCCAGCGCGAATCGCGCCGACACTTCGGCCATCCGGCCGGAGCCCTTGGTGATGACCATGAAGTTCACCACCGAAATCACGGCGAACACCGTGAAGCCGACCAGCAGCGACCCGCCCGCGACAAATTCGGAAAAGCCGTTGATGACCTCGCCGGCGGCGTCGGTGCCGGTATGTCCTTCAGTCAGGATCAGCCGCGTGGACGAGACGTTGAGCGACAGGCGGATCAGAAGCGATACCAGCAGCAGGACGGGGAACGCCTGAAAGTCGGTGGGTTTCTGGACCAGGCACGCCATCACAAGGATCAGCGTGGCGGTGGCGATCGACAGGGCGATCCCAAAATCCAGCAGGGCCGCGGGGATCGGGACGACCATCGACAGCACGATCAGCAACAGCGCCCCGGTGGTGGCCAAGGGCGTGATCGACGCCTGTGCGCCGCCGGGAAGCGCGGCGTCAGTCATGCTGGGTCCGGGTCTTGCCCATCGCGCCGGGGGCGGCCAGCAGGGCATCCGCGCGGATCGGCTCGCCGGTCATCAGCCCAAGTCGACGCAAATAGATGATGGCCAGCAGCCGTTGATCGGGCGGCATCGCCGACAGCTGCGCCAGATAGTCCTGCGGCAGCCCATCACCGGACAGAACCAGGGCGTTGGCCTCCTGGCTCAGGCGGTCAAGCTGGGTGGACGTGTCTGCCCAGGCAGCAAAGGCCAGCGCCGTCAGCATCACGCCGCCTTCTTGATTTCACGAAGGGCGTTTTCGACGTCCAGAAAACTGGGCCGCATATGTTCGGGCGCGGCCTGACGGCCCACTTCAACGCACAGGTTCGTCGCGTGCTGATGAAGCCCCGCGATCAGGACCGATCGGATCACCTCGTAAAACGCCTGATCCTCGTTCACCAGCGCGCCGAGGCGCTGCGCCAAGGGTGCCACAAAGCCATAGGCGAGAAATACCCCCAGAAACGTGCCGACCAGCGCGCCGCCAATCATGCCGCCCAACACGGCTGGCGGCTGATCGATGGCGCCCATCGTCTTGATCACCCCCAGAACCGCCGCGACGATCCCCAGCGCCGGCAGCGCATCGGCCATGTTCTGCAAGGCGTGGGGCACATGCATCGCTTCTTCCTTCATCAGGGCGATGCGGCGGGCCAGCATATCCTCGACCTGATAGGGGTCATCATAATTCAGACTGGCCGAGCGTAGCGTGTCCGCAATCAGCGTGACCGCCTGATCGTCCTTCAGGATCTTGGGATAGGCCGCAAAGATCGCCGAGCCTTTTGGGTTCTCGATATGCTCCTCCAGCTCAACCGGGTTGGAGCGGGCGAGGCGCAGCAGCTGAAACAGCAGACACAGCACCTCTTGATGGTCCTGGTCGCGCCAGCGCGTGCCCTTGAATGCCTGGATGATCCCCTTGGGGGTATGCTTCAGGACCGACATGTCGTTCGACAACAGGTACGACCCGACTGCCGCCCCGCCGATCATCATCATCTCGTAGGGAAGCGAGTGCGTGATGACCGCCATCTTGCCCCCGGCAAGGATGTAGCCGCCAAAGACCATTGCGATCGTGACGACGATGCCAACCAGACCGAACATCGACCTACTCCCCGGGGACACGGCGCGTGCCCAGACGCGCTGTAAGGATGGCCGCCTGTGACGGCTCGATCGCGGCGATGATGCGCGCGCCCGTTTCGGGCTGAACACGCGCCAGAATCTCGGCGGCGAAATCTGGCGGCAGGGCGGATAGCACCTCGGCGGCCTCCGCAGGCTTCATCGCGTCATAGACGGCGATCAGCTGTTCGATCCCCCGGCCACGCGACTGCCCTGCGTCAGCGTCTGCATCCTTCAACGCCTTCTGCGCGCGCCGCAGCTGACCCAGCCGATCCTGAAGCGTCGACTGTGCCGCGGCCAGTTCGGCGCGGCGCCGCTCAAGATCAGCGGCTGAACGGTCAAGCGCGTTGCGCCGCAAGGCCAGCTCCTGCGCCAAGGCCACAGCTTCAGGGACGTCGCCGCAGCCGTCCAGAAGGCTGGGTGTCGGCTTTTCATTTGCTTGTCCCGGTTTCAGTGCCTGCCCCGCCACGACGCCGGTTCCAAGGACGGTCGCCAGAATGACGATCGTTGCGATCTTACGCATCAGCCCCTCCGACACTGCGGCGGCGGCGCAGGCTGCGGCGGGGTTGCGCGGCGGCAATCCCGCGCTGCAGCGCCCACAACGCCTGTTCAGCCTTGGCGCGGTCGATCTCAGCCGACAGCGCGCGGGTGGCCGCAGTCGCCTGCGTGGTGGCCGCTCCCATTGCATGCTCCAGCCGCGCGATCTCAGCCGCCATGACTGCAATCGCACCACCTAGACCGGTTTCCAGATCGTTCAGCCGGGTCAGTTTGCGGGATAGCCACAGACATGTCAGGCCGACCACGATGGAAAGGATCATCAGCAAAAGCTGCATCAGGAACGCTGGTGTCATTGGACCCGGAACTCCGTGATCAGGACGTTGCGGACACCCTCAGGCCCAAGGATATAGCCCGCGCGCGTCGTCAGTTCGCCCCGCACCACCTCCAGAACGCCGCGGCGGGCAAACGCGGCGGGATCGATGTCGGACAGGAACGCCGTGAAAGCGTCGGTCAGGCGGGGTTGCAGCAGCCGAGCCTGGGCCAGATCCTGCGCGGGGGTTTCGATGACCACAGACATCGCCAGTGTGCGCGGCGGCGTCGCAGGTAGGCTGATCAGCAGGCGAGGAAGTTCTAAAAACGACGGCGCATCGACCACGTTCGCCGGCGCCTCGGCCTTATCCAGCATGGACAGTGGCGCCCAAACTCCCAGCACGGTCGAGGAAACGCCCGCCGCAATCGCCGCAGGTACCAGCATCAGGCGCACCAGCCCCCTTTTTCGCGCCACCGGGACGCTTGTGTCCGTCAATGCCAGATCGGTCATCGTGATTCTCCGTCGCTTGGCCAAGGCTTAGCGCGACGGGGCTAACGCATTGTTAACGCGCACCATGTCATCAGTCGGTCATCGAGGGCCGGGCGATTCGGCGACGAGGTGGTGATGCAGAAGCTCAGACAGTATTGGGACGCGCGAAGCGGCGGGCAGCGGGCCATTCTCGCGGCGGCGTTTCTGGCCACGTTTCTGGGAATCGTCGGGTTTGCCTGGATGGCGAATCGGACGCCGATGGCCCTTCTTTATGCGGGCCTCGATGGGACGTCGGCCGGCGCGATCGTAACCGAGATCGAGAAGTCGGGTCTGAAGTATGAAATTCGCGGCGATTCGATCTGGATCGACGCCAAGTCCCGTGACCAGATGCGGATGACGCTGGCGGGACAGGGGCTGCCTTCGGCGGGCGCGGCGGGGTATGAGATTCTGGACGGGATGTCCGGCTTCGGCACGACCTCGCAGATGTTCGACGCCGCCTATTGGCGTGCCAAGGAAGGCGAGCTTGCGCGCACGATCCTGTCGATTCCCCATGTCCGCTCGGCCCGGGTCCACATTGCCGTCCCTGCACGCCGCGGATCGCGGGCAGCCGAAGGCGGATCGGCGTCGGTCACACTGACCACCGACGGCAGCCCCATCGACCGCGCGCAGGCCCGTGCAATGGCGTTTCTTGTCTCATCAGGCGTTCCCGGCCTGACCGCGGCGCAGGTCACCATCATCGATGGCGCAAGGGGGATCGTGGCCGCCGACGACGCCCTGACCCCGCAGGACCGTGCGGACGAGATCAAGCGCAATGTCGAACGAATTCTGGAGCCCCATGTCGGCATCGGCAACGCCATCGTCGAGGCGCATCTGGACATCGTGACCGAGGCCGAGCAGCTGACCGAACAACGTTTCGACCCAAACCAGCGCGCGCTCATTTCTCAGGAAAGCGAGGAATCGACCGGGCAATCTCAGAACCAGGCGCAGGGCGCCGTGACGGCGGCTTCGAACCTGCCGGACAATGCGCCAAGCAAGGGCGACGAAAGCCGCAGCACCTCATCGGAGACGCGGCAGCGGTCCAATTTCGAAGTCAGCCGCACCGTCCGAGAGGTCACCCGTCAGCCCGGTGCGACCCGGCGCATGACCGTGGCTGTGCTGGTGAACGGGACCATGCAGACCGACGCGCAAGGCGCATCGACCCTTGCCCCACGGCCCGAGGCGGAGTTGCAGACCCTGCGCGAGCTTGTCGCCTCGGCCGTCGGGTTCGAGGAAGAGCGCGGCGATGTCGTCACCGTCAAATCGCTGCCCTTCGCGTCGCTGTCTGACGATGGAACGACCGCCAGCCAGGGCGGCATCCTGTCGTCGCTGGACGCGAACGGATTGGCGCGACTGGGCATCATCGGGCTGGTCGTTCTGGCGCTTGCGTTCATGTCGCTGCGGGGGCTGAAAAAGCCGCTCCCGCCCGCGATGCCAACCGCTTTGGATGGATCGACGGGGGCGACGACGCCCGCGCTGGCTGCACCCGCGCCCGTGCCGATAGCCGAGGTGGACATGCGCGGTGGCACCAGTCTTGCCACGGCGATCCCCGATTTCGACTTCCCCGCGACGACCATCGCCACAGATCCCGTCGCCCGCCTGCGAGAGCTAATGAGAGAGCGAAAATCCGAAAGCCTGCAGCTTTTGAACGGCTGGATCGCCGAGAAGGAGAGTGCGTGATGGGTTCGAACATTCTCCACTTGGAAAACTTTGCCGGGATAGATCGGACTGCGTCGCTCAGCCGGTTTTCCCTGCACGACGTCGACAGGGCCTATCGCCGCGGGTTTGACGATTGCAGCCTGCAGACGCGCGCGCAGGACGCGGCGGCGGTGTGCGCCGCGCTGACGGAATTCAGCGCCGATCTTGACCGCGCCCGGTCCGACAAGACACGCGCCCGGGCCGAGGCGGTCGAGGCAATTGCACCGATGATCGATGCGCTGGTCACAGGCGCCGTTCCCGCCGTGGCGCGCGGTCGCATGCAGGCGGCAGTGCTGTCCGAACTGCGCCGCCTTTCTGAAAGCGCGACAAACGTCAGCGGACGGCTGCGCTGCGATATGGCCACCGCGCCATTTCTGGAACGCTGCCTGCAGGAAACGGGCGTCCCTGACCTCGTGATCGACGCCACCGCCCCCGATGGCGTCGTCGAGGCGCTGATCGATGGCGGCAAGGTCGTCTTCGACGAGGCCGCGGTCGCCCGCGATCTGGAACGCCTGATCACCGAGATTCTGGAGGACCGCTAAGCCATGGACGACACCGCAACCCTGATCGCCACTGATCACATTCAGGTCGAACTGACGATCCGGCTGGGCCGGACACAGCTGTCGATCCAGCAGCTTTCGGCGCTGCGCCCCGACGATGTTCTGGCGCTGGATCGGGGTCTGGATGACGGCGTCGAAATCTGCGTCGGCGAGCGCGTCATCGCGCGGGGGATGCTGGTCGATGACGGCACCGAGGATGGTGGGCTGGCCGTCAAGGTTCTGCCGGCTGCCGGAGGCTGACGAATGGGCACGCGCGCGATCCTATGGAGGGCGGGACTGGCAACGTTCGGCACGGTTTGGCCGCTGCTGGGTTGGGCGCAGGACACGGCCCCTTCGGTCGCGGCACTGGGTCAGGCAGCGCAGCAGGGTCTGGGCGGCAACGCCATCCTGTTGCTGGGGTTGTTGACCACGCTGTCCCTGGCCCCGGCCCTTGCGGTCATGGTCACCTGCTTTCCCTTCGTCGTGACGGTGCTGTCGATCCTGCGGCAGTCCATTGGCCTGCAGCAGGCCCCCCCAAACATGCTGATCGTCAGCCTCGCCCTGTTTCTGACGTGGTTCGTGATGGACCCGGTCTTGCGGGATGCATGGGACAGCGCGGGTCGCCCGCTTCGCGATGGGGAAATCCAGCTGGATCAGGCACTTGATCGCGGCATCCGTCCGTTTCAGTTGTTCATGGCCGAACGCGTCAACCCGGATATCCTGGACGCAATGGCGGACGTCGCGCCGCAACGCGCATCACCTGATCCGGCTCTGGCGCAGTCAGAACCGGCGGACGCCGCACCGCGCCTATCCGTTCTGATCCCGGCCTTCATGCTATCCGAAATCCAGCGGGCGTTCGAGATTGGATTCCTCGTGTCGCTGCCGTTTCTGATCATCGATCTGGTGGTCTCTGCCGTGCTCATGTCCATGGGGATGATGATGGTCCCGCCTGCAGTGGTGGCCCTGCCCTTCAAGCTTGCGTTCTTTGTCATCGTGGATGGCTGGTCGCTTGTCGCCGGGGCGCTGGTGCGCAGCTATGGCGGGGGCTAGCCGGCTTGCGCCTGTGCGCCTTTGCCCCATCGCCAATCCGGTCTTTCTTGGCTAAGGCCGATGACAGGCTAATCGCCACGGCGGCGATAGCACGGGGCGCTCTCCAATGACTGATTTTGCCAGAACCAAAGCGATGTTCGATCTGCCGTCCGGGGTGACCTACCTCGACGGCAATTCGCTGGGACCGCTGCCTCGCGCGGCTGTGGCGCGCGTCAGCAACATGATGGCCGCTGAATGGGGCAAGCTGCTGATCACCGGTTGGAACAAGGCGGGTTGGCACACGCAACCGGGCCGGGTCGGCGACCGGATCGCGCGTCTGATTGGGGCGGGACCCGGGCAGGTGGTCATCGGGGACACGCTGTCGATCAAGGTGTTTCAGGCTGTGTCGGCGGCACTTGCATTGCGGCCAGATCGGCACGTCATCCTGTCTGACACCGGCAATTTCCCGTCCGACCTGTACGTCGTCCAAGGCCTTGCCCAGGCGATGGGGGCAGAGCTGCGCACCGTTGCACCCCATGATGTCGCCGCCGAAGTTGCCCGCCTTGGCGACAGCCTTGCCGTTCTGATGCTGACCGAGGTCGATTATGTCACGGGCCGGCGTCATGACATGGCCGCGCTGACCGACGTCGCTCATGATGTCGGGGCCCTGACGGTCTGGGATCTGGCTCATTCGGCAGGCGCAGTCGATGTTGATCTGATCGGGTCAGACGCCGATTTTGCCGTGGGCTGCACCTACAAGTATCTGAACGGCGGCCCAGGCGCGCCTGCGTTCATCTGGACCGCACCGCGCCACGCAGATGACGCCCGCGCGCTGTTGCAGGGTTGGCAAGGCCACGCCGCGCCGTTTGATTTCGACCGCACCTATCAACCCGCGGGCGGCATCGCACGGATGCGGGTGGGCACGCCGCCGGTGATCGCCACCGCCGCCCTTGATGCTGCGCTGGATGTCTGGGACGGGGTCGACATGGCGGACATACGCGCCGCCTCGATCACGCTGACGCAGGCCTTCATCGCGGCGGTTGAGGCGAAATGCCCTGATCTGAAACTGCTTTCCCCACGCGATCCGAATGCGCGCGGCTCTCAGGTCAGCTTCTCTCATCCTGAGGGGTATGCGATCATGCAGGCGCTGATCGAGCGGGGGGTGATCGGCGACTTCAGGGCACCAAGCGGGATCCGTTTCGGCTTTGCGCCACTTTACAACACGCTGGACGATGTCGTGCGCGCGGTGGATACTCTGGCAGACATCATGGACAAAAATGTCTGGGACGACCCACGTTATCGTGTGCGCGCCGCTGTGACGTAGGGTTTCTGCGGCAAGGCAAGACGGCCTACGTTACACGACCAAAACCGACGGAGATGAAAGATGCGGCGGCTTCTGATTTCGGCAACGGTGGCCCCGACATTCGTCTTGTGGGGCCTGTTTCCCCCGTCAGCGATTGCCCAACCCACGACAACACCCCTGCGCGTCGAATACGTCACCGTATCGGACACGCCGCTGACGTTTGACCTGACACTGACCGGCACGATTGAGGCGCGCGACAGCGTCAGCCTGGGTTTTCGCACCGGTGGCCGGGTAATCGAGATGCTGGTGTCGGAAGGTGACGTGGTCAAAGCCGGCCAACCCTTGGGCAGCGTCGATGCAGTCCAGCAGAACCAGTCCCTTCAGGTCGCGCAGGCCGCTCTGGATTCCGCCAATGCCAGCCGAGAACAGGCCGTTCAGGCCGCCGACCGTGCAGCCGCCCTTTTGCGCCGCGGCATCGGCACCCGCGCAGCCAGCGACGCCGCGAATGAGGCCCTGTCAAGCGCCGAGGGCGCGGTCTCGCAGGCTACATCCCAAGTCGAACAGGCGACCCGCACCGCCGAGGATACCGTCCTGCGCGCGCCATCGGACGCAGTCGTGACCGCGCGCATGGTCGATCCGGGCCAGATCGTCGGTGCCGCGCAACCCGCGCTTGCGCTGGCGGCGCTGGACGGTCTGAACGCCGTCTTCCAGACGCCCGATCTGCCGCATCTGAACGACGCGTTGGACGATCAGGTCGATCTGCAACCCTTGGACTACCCCACCCGCCACATGAGCGGCACGGTGTCCGAAATCGCCCCGTTCGTTGACCCGCAGACCGGTTCAGTGGCCGTGCGCGTCCGGATTGACCAGCAAGCGGTAGATGCCGGTCTGTTGGGCGGCGCCGTGCGTGGCACGATCCGCCTGCCTGCCGGAACCGGCATCGCCATTCCCTGGACCGCCGTCACCGCCGTTGGGCGGGACACCGCCGTCTGGCTGGTTGACGCCGACAATCGCGTGAAACTGCAACCGGTCCAGGTCGCGCGGTTTCAGGACGGGCAGGTCGTTCTGAACGGTGGGCTGAAACAGGGGCAGGTGATCGTGGGCGAAGGCTCTCACCTGCTTTATCCCGACCGGCTGGTCGAAAAGGCCGAGGTGACGCGATGACACGCCATCTGTTCGTTGTGATAGCGGCCCTGACGCTTTTGACCCAACCCGCAGTGGCCCTGACCCTGCCCTGGCAGAAAGAGGCCGCCCCCGCCCCGATGCCGCCCCGCCCAGTGGTGACCGAGCTGGTGTCGGAGCTGCCTGAACTGGCGCGCACGGTGCCGGGTGTGATCGCCGCATCGAACACGGCCGATCTGGCGTTCCAGACTTTGGGTACCATCACTCAGCGCCCGGTCGACGTGGGGGATGAGGTCAAGGCGGGCCAGATTCTGGCGCGGCTGAACCCTGACGATCTGGAAAGCGACGTTCGCGCCGCGATCGCCGGTCGTGACGCGGCCCGCGTCCAGTTGCAGACCGCGCTGTCCACGGCCGAACGCACCCGCGCGCTGGCCGAACGCAACGTCGCCTCGACCGCGCAGCTGGAGGAGGCCGAGCGTGCCTTGTCCGCCGCGCAGGCGCAGGTCAGGCAGACGGAATCCCAGCTGACGCAGGCCGAGGCCGCGCAGGGCTTTGCCGATATCACCGCCCCGTTCGACGGTGTGATCACAGCGGTTCAGAAGGACGTCGGCACGTTGGTCGCCGCAGGTGACACGATCATGACGCTTGCTTCGGTCAATGATCTTGAGGCGGATATCGACCTGCCCGAACCGATGCTCGCCAATATCGAGCCTGGCACCGGTTTTGTCGTTCGTCCTGAACGGGAGGAGGACGACCGTCGCACCCCGGCCGTCGTTCAACGGATCGACCCGCTGGCCGATCTGGCCACCCGCACCCGCCGCGTCCACCTGAAGATGGAGGATGCGTCAGGCTACCGCATCGGCGCACTGATCCGCGCCAACATCGCCAGTGACGGGGGCGCGATCCTGACACTGCCCCGCACGGCCATCGTATCGGGTGCAGACGGCGAACAGGCCATCTGGCTGGTCAATCGCCAGGGCGACAAGGCCACCGTCAGCAGCCACCCCATCACCACGGGGCAGGAATATCTTGGCCGCGTGCAGGTCACATCAGGGCTGGAGAAGGGGCAGGAGGTCGTCGTGCGCGGCGCCAACTCCCTGACCGAAGGACAGGCTGTCGGAAGGGCCGTTGAACCATGAAACGTACCGGCTTCAACCTGTCCGACTGGGCGTTGCACCACAAATCCTTCGTCTGGTTCCTGATCATCGTGTCGATGCTCGCCGGGGCGTTTTCCTATACAAAGCTCGGTCGCGAAGAAGACCCCAGCTTTACCATCAAGACCATGATCATCGCCGGCGCCCTGCCCGGCGCGACCATCGAAGAAACCCGCGATCAGGTCACCGCCCGGATCGAGAAGAAGATGGAGGAGCTGGACGAGCTGGACTTCACCCGCTCGGTCACGATGCCGGGGCAGTCGGTCGTCTATGTCGAGCTGCTGCCCACGACGCGCGGCCCCGCGGTCCCCGAGGTGTGGCAGCGGGTGCGCAACATGATGAACGACATCCGGCCCGAATTCCCGCAGGAGTTTGCCGGATTCCAGTTCAACGACAATTTCGGCGACGTCTATGGCAACATCTATGCCTTCACCGCCGACGGATACTCCCAGCGCGAAATGCGCGACCGGGTCGAGGCGATCCGACGTCAGGTCCAGTCCCTGCCGGCCGCAGGCAAGACCGAATTGCTGGGCGTTCGGGACGAAGAAATCTATCTGGAATTCTCGCCCTCACGGTTGGCAGCGCTGGGGTTGACGCAGGAAGACGTCATGTCGACGCTGGCCAATCAGAACGCAATCAGCGCCTCCGGGGTCGTGCAGGCAGGACCGGAACGTATTCTGGTCCGCGTCGGCGGATCATTCAGCGATGCGCAGGCGATCGCGGCAGTGAACCTGCGCATAGGTGATCGGTTCTTCAACCTCGCAGACATCGCGACGGTCACGCGGGGCTATCAGGACCCGCCCGACAGCCTTTTCCGCTATAACGGCAAGGAAGCCGTCGGGCTGGAAGTCGCCATGCGGCAGGGCGAAAACATCCAGACCTATGGTCAGGAGCTGGACGCGCTGATGGCGCGGGTCGCCGCCGACCTGCCCGTCGGGATCGAGATGCACAAGTTCGCCGACCAACCCCATGTCGTGACCGACGCCGTCGGCCACTTCATCACCGCGCTGGTCGAGGCGGTCGTCATCGTCCTGATCGTCAGTTTCATCAGCCTTGGCATCCGTGCGGGTTTTGTCGTGACGCTGACGATCCCGCTGGTGTTGGCGATCACCTTCGTCATTCTGTACATGTACGGGATCACACTTCAGCGGATTTCACTGGGCGCTTTGATCATCGCGCTGGGGCTTCTGGTCGATGACGCGATGATCGCGATCGAGACGATGATCTCTCGACTTGAGCGCGGGGACGATCTGAATTCGGCAGCCAGCTTCGCGTGGACATCCATCGCGTTTCCCATGCTGACCGGCACGCTGGTGACGGTGGCCGGGTTCATTCCGATCGGGCTGAACAGCTCTGCCGCAGGCGAGTTCACCTTCTCGCTTTTCGTGGTCATCGCCGTGTCGTTGACCGTCAGCTGGATCGTGGCCGTCTTGTTCGCACCGCTTCTGGGCGTCACGTTCCTGCCCAAGAAGCTGCCGAACCACAGCGAAAGCCCGGGCATTCTGCGCCGGACATTCCGTCACCTTCTTCTGGTGGCGATGCGCTTCAAATGGATCACCGTCGCCATCACGCTGATCATCTTTGGCGTATCGGTCTACGGCATGCGGTTCGTGGAACAGCAGTTCTTCCCCAACTCCGACCGGACAGAGATCATCATCGATATCGCCGAACGGCAGAACGCCTCGATCGCGCGGACGAACGAAACCATCGCCCATCTGGACAGCTTCCTTGCCCAGCAGTCCGAGGCGGAATTCTGGACCAGCTATGTCGGACGGGGCGCGCCGCGCTTCGTGCTGTCACTGGATATCCCGACCGCTGGTCCGCATATGGGCCAGATTCTGATTCAAACCAAGGACCTTGCCGCGCGGGATGCATTGAAGGCCAAGCTGCGGGAAATGGCCGTGCGCGACCTTGTCGGGACGGATGTTTATGTCTCGAATCTGGAAGTCGGCCCGCCCGTCGGGCGTCCGGTTCAGTATCGCGTCAGCTCGCCCGATCTGGATGAGGCGCGTGACGCAGCCCGGGGATTGGCTGCCGTAATGGCGCAGGACCCGCGACTGACCGACATCGCGATGGACTGGAACGAACCTGCCCGCGTGGTGCGCGTTCTGGTCAATCAGGACAAGGCACGTCAGCTGGGGATCAGCAGCCAGAACATTTCTGGCGCGCTGGAGGCGCTGTTCACCGGCACGACTATCACGCAGCTGCGCGACAGCATCTATCTGGTGAACGTGATTGCGCGCGGCACCAAAGAAGACCGTGAAACGCTGGCATCGCTGCAGAACCTTCAGCTGGCCACACAATCGGGGACGCCGATCCCGCTGGCCGCGCTGGCGACGCTGGATTACGACACCGAACAGCCGCTCATCCTGCAGCGCGACGGGCTGCCCACGGTGACCGTCAAGGCCGCGATCGCGACAGCTGACCAGCCAACGACCATCGTCGCCAGTATGGCCCAAACGATCGACGCCTATGCCAAGACCCTGCCCGCGACGACACAGATCGTCGTTGGTGGCAGCGTTGAGACATCGGCCGACAGTCAGGCCCCGATCGCCGCCGTGGTGCCGGTCATGCTGCTGATCATGGCCGTGTTGGTGATGATCCAGATGCAAAGCTTCCGCCTCGCGCTCATCGTCTTTGCTGCGGCGCCCTTGGGCCTGATCGGGGTCGTGGCGACGCTGCTTACGTTTGGGGTGCCGATGGGCTTTGTGGCGATTCTGGGTATCCTGGCGCTGATCGGGATTCTGATCCGCAACTCGATCATTCTGGTCGATGAGATCCAGACCCAGATCGCGGCGGGCCAGACGCGGTGGGACGCGGTGTTCCACGCCTCGGACCATCGGGCACGGCCGATCCTGCTGACCGCCGCGGCGGCCAGTCTGGCGCTGATCCCGATCGCGCGGCAGGTGTTCTGGGGCCCGATGGCTTACGCCATGATGGGCGGGATCATCGCGGGCACGCTGGTCACGCTGGTCTTTGTGCCTGCGCTGTATTGCGTGGTCTTCGGCGTCAAGCGCCCCGACCCGGACGCCGCGCCCCCGCCGACGGACCACCCCGTCACCGATACCGGCCGCCGGGTCGCCAGCACGCCCTCCGCAACCTGATCTGTGGTTCAGCGCTGAAAGCTGTCGGTGATGTTCTTGTGCAGAAGATCACGGCCGCCGCTCATCCCCTCGGCGGCCTGAAGCGCCATGCGCTTGCGGTCGCGCAGCCTGAGATCGGCCATCACCTGCTCGGCCTCGGCGTCGTCGACGCCAAGCTGGGTCAGCGACGCCCGACCCATCGCCAGCGCGGATTCCAGCGTTTCGCGGATTTCATAGGTCACGTGCTTTTCACGCAATGCGATAGCCGTCGGGCGATCATAGGCGCGGACCAACAGCGTGGCGTGGGCAAAATCCGACTGAACCAGATCGACGATCTTCAGCGCGGCTGACGCCGTATCGACGCAGATCAGGATCTGTTCGGCCTGCGCCGCGCCCGAAGCGTAAAGGATATCCAGCCGCGTGCCGTCCCCGTAATAGACCTTGAATCCCAGCCGTTCGGCGGCGCGGATCATTTCGATGTCTGTGTCGATGATCGACACCGGCACACCCTGCGCCAAAAGCGCTTGGCTGGCGATCTGGCCGAACCGGCCGAACCCCACGACCAGCGCCCGCGGATGCAGGTCAGTGGGGGTGTCGATGCCGTCCATGTCCTCGGTGGGCGCAGGCATGAAACGTTCTGCCGCCAGAACCAGCAGCGGCGTCAGCGCCATCGACAAGATCACGACCGACGCAAACAGCGCGTCGGTGTTGGCGTCAAACAGGTCTGCCGATCGTGCCGCCGCATACATGACGAAGGCGAATTCGCCCCCTTGCGCAAACAGGACCATGCGCCGGATAGACGCCGGTTTCGTGCTGCCGGTCGCGCGCGCGATGACGAACACCGCCAGCGCCTTGACCACGACGAAGGCCAGCAGCAACCCCACCACAAGCGGCAGTTGCTGCCAGACGACCGACAGGTTCAAGGACATGCCCACAGACAGGAAGAACAGTCCCATCAGCATACCCCGGAATGGCTCGATATCGGCCTCGATCTGGTGGCGATAGGTGGATCCCGACAGCAGGACGCCGGCGATGAAGGCGCCCATCGCCATCGACAGACCTGCCTGATCCATCAAAAGCGCCGCCGCCAGTACGACCAGCAGCGCGCCTGCGCCCATCGCCTCTCGTGATCCGGCACGGGCTAGCAGCGCAAACATCGGGTCCATCAGCCACCGTCCGACCGCAAGCAGGATTGCCACCGCGCCAAGGGCAAGGCCCCCGGTCAGCCAGACGCTGCTGGAATGCCCGGCGACTGGTGCCAAAAACGCGACCACGGCCAGCAGCGGCACGATCATCAGATCCTCCAGCAGCAGGATCGACATGGCACGCTGGCCCTCGGGTGTGCCCAACTCTCCCTCGTCCTGCAGCATGGACGTGACGACTGCAGTTGAGGACAGGACGAATCCTGCCCCCCCGATGAACGCCACGACCGGGGAAAAGCCGAACGCCGTGCCGGTCGCCGTCAACAACGCGCCGCACGTCGTGACCTGCAGCAGTCCCAGCCCAAAGATCTGCCGCCGCATCGCCCAAAGGCGTGCGGGCCTCATCTCCAGTCCGATGATGAACAGAAACAGCACGACGCCCAGTTCGGAGACATGCAGCATGCGGTCGGGATCGTGGATCAGGCGCAGACCATACGGGCCGATCGCCAGACCGGCCGCGAAATATCCCAGCACCGAGCCGACACCAAGCCGACGAAACAGCGGAATTGCGACGACCGTCGCGGCCAACAGGGCAACCGCCGTGGCGATCAGGGGCCCAAGTCCTTGGTCTTCCATTGCGCCCCTGCCCCATCCGTCATCGCATCACCTGCCCAACCGCTGACGGGCGCCGCGGCCGCTGTCAAGCGTCCACGCGGAAACGCAGGGGTCAGGCGGCGCTGGCGGGCGCGTCGATGCTTTCGACGATCAGGTTGCCGTTGGTATAGACACAGATGTCCGCGGCAATGCCCAACGCCTTTCGGGCGATGGTTTCGGCATCGGCATCGCTTTCCATAAGGCCGCGCGCCGCAGCCAGCGCAAAGTTTCCGCCCGAACCGATGGCCGCGACGTTGTATTCGGGTTCCAGAACGTCACCTGCCCCGGTCACGACCAGAAGATCGCGCCCGTCGGTGACGATCAGCATCGCCTCAAGATTGCGCAGATACTTGTCTGTGCGCCAGTCCTTGGCCAGATCGACACAGGCGCGTTGCAACTGGCCCGGCGCGGATTCCAGCTTTTTCTCCAGCCGCTCCAGCAGGGTGAAGGCGTCCGCGGTCGATCCGGCAAAGCCCGCGATCACGTCGCGCCCACCCGGTGACAGGCGGCGTACCTTGCGGGCCGTGCCCTTCATCACGGTCTGGCCCACGCTGACCTGACCGTCACCCGCGACCACGACCTTGTCCCCGCGCCGCACTGCCACAATCGTCGTCATCACGAACCTCACATGTCTTGTCTGCAGCCGGTCAGATATGGTCGGGGACAGGCTTTCGCAACCAAGGCGGCCGGACTAGCGTGGCGGCGCGATGTCGAAACCGGAAACCCTACGCGTCTATCTGGAAGGCCAGATGCTGGAAAACGCCCGTGCGGGGCGGTTTCCCTTTCTGGCCCATCTGGAACGCGCGGTGACCGACAAGGGCTGGCGGGTCGAGTGGCTGGCGGCCGGTCCCGACGCCCGCGCCAAGGCGCCCACCCGCGACGGTTATGCCCTGTTTCATATGGAGCGTCCGACGCACGACCGCGCGCTTACGTTCCGGCGCGCCTATTACTTTCCGTTCTGGTTCATCCAGCCGGTCGCGGAACGCTGGCGGTTCGACGTCGCCCGCGCCGACGTCGAACCCACTGACGCCGCTGCGGCGGCCGAGTTTGCCAGTCGCCTTCGCGCGCGGGTCCTGCCCGGTCCTGCCCCGACACGCGAGGGGTTCGTTCTGGTGCCACTTCAGGGTCACATCAGGGCGCAGCGGTCATTTCAGACCATGTCGCCGGTCGCCATGCTGGAAAAGGTCGCGCAGACCGGGCGGCGCGTGGTGGCAACGCTGCACCCGAAGGAAGTCTATGAGCCCGCTGACCTGCGGGCGCTGGACGATCTGGCGGCGTCTTACCCCAACCTGCGCATCGGCGGCGACAGCCGGACGTTGCTGCGTCGGTGCGATTTCGTGGCGACCATGAACAGCGCGCTGGCATTCGATGGGTATCTGCAGGGCAAGGCTGCGGTTCTGTTTGCGCAGATCGATTTTCATCACATCGCGCTGAACGTCGCATCCGTGGGGGCAGATGCCGCGCTGGCGGCCGCGCCCGACCATCGGCCGGACTTTAATGGCTATGTGCACTGGTTCCTAAGCGGACAGGCGATTCAGGCGACCGCGCCCGACGCCCACGACCGCATCCGTGCCGCCATGAGAAAGGGCGGCTGGCCCATATGACCGCCGCCCTTTTTCAAGACTTGCTGACCGATTGGATCAGATCGACTCATCAATCCAAGACTTCAGCGCCGCTTTGGGTGCCGCGCCGATCTTGTTCGACACGACTTCGCCGTCCTTGAACATGAAGAGCGCGGGGATGCCGCGGACGCCCAGTTGCGAAGGGCTATCGGGGTTTTCGTCGACGTTGACCTTCACGATCTTGATCTTGCCGGCATATTCGTCGGAAAGCTCTTCCAGCGCCGGGCCGATCTGACGGCAGGGACCGCACCATTCGGCCCAGAAATCGACGATGACGGGAACGCTAGACTGGCGCACGACCTGATCGAAATCGGCGTCGGTGGCTTTTTCGGTGGCCATAATTGCTACTCCTGCACAAAGGCTGTCGAGTGAAAGCTAGGTGTCGGCACCGGCGGGATCAACCCCGCCGGGCCGCCACGGCGCGCTGCCATGCCGCATCAAGGACATCATCGGGCAGATCCATGAACCGCGCGCCGCGGGTCCACAGGATCTGCGCCGTGACCGCCCGCCCCGGATAGATCCTTCGCAGCGCGTTTCGATAGGCCGCCATCTGGCGCAGGATGCCGTCCGGCACCCGCTGCGCATCATCCGGCACGTCGAAGTTCGATTTGTAATCGACAACCGTGACCCCGTCGAGCGTCACGCGCAGCAGATCGATGGTGCCAGTCATCGCGCCGACGCCGGGCAGGTTCACGACCAAAGGCACCTCTCTCAGCACCGTCTCAGTTGTGGTCGGGGCGGACACCATGTCGGTGGCAGCCACCACCCCCGCCACCTCGTCCAGAAGCGCAGCAAATTCTTCGGCGTTGGGCAAGCCGCCCTCGGCACCCGACAAGGTGGCATTGGCGATGTCGGGCCAGTCTTCTGCCGCGCGCCCGGGCAGTTCCTCTAACAGCAGATGCAGCCGTGTGCCGCGCAGCATGGCGGCCTGACGGTCGAGCTCTACCGCAGCCCCGGTCGGGGCCAGCGCCTTGGCACCGCCCAGCGACGTCGCCGCAATGGGGCGGGTGATGACCGGTGACGGCGGTGGATGGTCGCGCATCCAGTCAGGCAGTGGGACAGGAACAGTTGGAGTGTGATCGACCGTTGCCGCATCAGCAGGCCACGCGCCGAAATCGAGCTGCCGGATATCGCCGCCCCAGTGCGCCGGGTGCGACGATGCCGTCAGTCCCGCCGCGCGATCCATGCCGGCGCTGACCATGGCATGCCAGCTTTCCAACCCCTCACCCGCGTCACCGGCGGCCGCGACGATCAGCCAGCTTTCGGCCCGCGTCAGCGCCACATACAGCAGGCGGCGGTTTTCCTCGTCGCGGCGGCGCGCTTCATCGTCGACCAGCGCGGCGATGGCGGGGCTGCGGTCAGGCTTCGTGCCACGCCAGAACACGGTCTTTCCGTCGGTCGACGCAATCGTGCGTCCTGTCTGATGTGTGCCCCGCTTGGCGGTATCGGGCAGAATGACGATGGGGCTTTCCAGACCCTTGGCGCCGTGGACCGTCATCACGCGGATGACGCCTTCGCCCTCTCCTGCGGCGCCGGGTTGCCGTTTGACCTCGATATCGTCGTCCGACAGCCACACAAGGAAACCGGTCAACGACGGCGCCTCGGACCGTTCATAGGTCAGGGACTGGGACAGCAGCTCGTCGATGCCGTCCTCAGCCTCGGGGCCAAGGCGGGCGATCAGGCGGACGCGCCCTTCGTGCCGGATCAGGATGCGCGCGATCAGGTCATAGGGGCGCAGAAAATCCACCTGCCCCAGCAGATCGTCCAGCACCGCGACGATCCGTGGATAGCCGCCATTGGCGCGCAATGCGTCCCACAGGCTTCCCCTGCGCGGTTGTGCCAGATCGTAAAGCTGCCCCTCGTCCAGCCCGAACAGGGGTGAGCGGAGCGCGGCTGCCAGCGACAGATCATCGCGCGGCATGGCCAGAAACGACAGGACCTCGCGAATGTCCCGGACGGCCAGCTCTGCCGCCAGCTTCAGGCGGTCGGCACCTGCGACCGGCAGGCCCTGACGTTTCAGCGCGGCAATGATTTCCTCAAACAGCGCGGCACGGCGCTGGACAAGGATCAGGACATCACCCGCCCGGACGGGTCGGGTCGTGCGGTGCCGCACGTCATGGATCGGCTGACCGCGCATCTGCGCGATCCGCTGGGCGATCTCTTCGGCCAGAAGGCGATGCTCGGAATTGGCCGCAGGTTGGTCGACGGGATTGGACCAATCGCCTGTGTCGGGCTTTTCAGGCTTGGGGAACGGCGGCCACAGTTCGACCCGGCCGGGGGCCGTGTCCTGAAACGCGATGTGGCGGGGTGGGACGCCAAGCCCCTCGGCTGCGTCGCCTTGAAAGACCGCGTCCACCACCGACAGGATCGCCGGGGATGACCGGAACGAATGCAGCAGTTCCGCCTGCTGGATCGGGTTGCCCACGCTTTCGAACGCCGTCCCAAAGGACGCCCGCCGCGCGTCAAAGACCGCGGTGTCTGCACCTTGGAACGAATAGATCGACTGCTTGGGATCACCCACCACGAACAGCGTGCGGTCGCCGTCTCGTGCGCCTTCGCCGGCGGTGAATTCGGTCGTCAGATGCTCGATCACCTGCCACTGGCCGGGGCTGGTATCCTGCGCCTCATCGACAAGGATGTGGTCGATGCCACCGTCCAGCCGGAACAGCACCCATTGGGCCATGCTGGCATTCGACAAGAGCCGCGCGGTGCGCTGGATCAGGTCGTCGAAATCCAGCCAGCCACCCTGCAGCTTGGCCGCGGTGTAGCGTTTGCAGAACGCATGACCAAAGCGGTGCAACGCCAGCGTCTTGATCGCTTGGGCCAGACCCGCGCGCAGGGGTGCGGCATCCTGCACGCGCGCCATCAGATCCTCGATATCGGCCATCAGATGCGCGGCGGCTTTCTGGGTGTCCTTGGTCGGGAACTTGCCGGTCTTGGCCAGCCCGGCATTCGGCCCGGTCTTGGTCAGCAGCCGCGCTTCCAGCACGGCCAGCGCCGACAGGCTGGGCGCGGCCCACGCCACCGCTGCAAATTCGGCCCCCGTCGCCGCATCCGTCTTGCCGCCCTGCAGCAACAGCGGCGTCAGGTCCGTCAGAACCGCTGCCGTGCCGGGCGTAAACACCTGCGCCAGCAGCGTTTCCTCGGTCAGGTCGGGCGACAGCCCGCACTGCACCCACAGATCGGCGGCGTCAGGTTCGGTGTCATACCCTTTGATCGAGGCTAGGAACCCGTCGATTTCGTCGCCTGAATGCAGGGTCAGCAGATCGGCAAAGGCCGGGTCGTTCACCCGCGCCATGTCCTGCAGGATCTCCTCGCGCATGTTGGTGCCGGTGCGGTCGTCGAGTTCGGCAAACCCCTGCGGGACCCCGGCTTCCAGCGGGAACCGACGCAGGACGGCGGCGCAGAAGCTGTGGATGGTCTGAACCTTCAGCCCGCCCGGCGTCTCGATCGCCTGCGCGAACAGCCGTCGCGCCCGGGCCAGATCGGGCAGATCGGTCACGCCCAGCGTCGCAAGCTGCGCGCGCAGGTCGATGTCATCCAGCATCGCCCAGCCGCCAAGCCTGTCCAGCAGGCGGTTCTGCATCTCTGTCGCGGCGGCCTTTGTGTAGGTCAGGCACAGGATGCGTTCGGGGGACGTTCCGTTCAGCAGCAGCCGCGCCACACGGTCGGTCAGAACGCGGGTCTTGCCCGACCCGGCATTCGCCGTCAGCCAGGTTGAGCGTGCGGGGTCCGCCGCCACGTGCTGCGCGCGGCTGGCGTCGTTCAGGGGGCGGTCAGTCATGGCCCACCTTGCGGGGTTGCGGCAGGTCGGATGCCGACCATTCGCCGTATCGTGCCAGATGGTCGTAATCGCCCTGATCGCCGACCATCTCGACCGCGGACCGCGCGGTGAAGCCACGCCCCCCGGACAGGTAAGACGAAATCAGCGTCACGAACCCGTCCCAGGTTTCATCGACGAGCTCGTCTGAAAACTCTCGCTCCAGCGTCTGCCCTTTGCCGCCCAGCTGGATATAGGCGAACCCCGACACGTCCCGGAGCGGGCCGAAGGCGCCTTTGGCGATCATCGCGGCCTCCAACGGAAGCTGCTTGTCGAATGCCGCGATCTGGGCGTCGGTGGGCGGGGACCCTGATTTGTAATCATAGACATAGGCGGTGCCGTCCTGCCGGTGGTCGATCCGGTCGGGCTTGGCGGTCAGGCGGAAATCGACGCCATCAAGACGGACCATGCCCCGATCCTCGATCACGGCCGGGGCACCTGTCTGCAGGCGTGCGTGTTCGTCACTGACCAGCGGCTGGGCGATACTGGCGATGCGCTGACGCCAGAAGGCGCGGGTGGCGGGCCACGGCACATCTCGGGTCAGGACGGTATCGGCGGCATCCATCAGCCGCGCGGCCAGCACGTCGACGCCGTCATCCGGCGATGGCGCGGGGTTGGTCAGAAACTCCTGCACGATTCTGTGGAGGACGGTGCCACGTTCGGCGTAATCGGGTGATTGCCGCAGCGGGTCCAGCGGGTTCAGCCGCAGCACGCGGCGCGCATAAATCGAATAGGGGTCGCGGATCAGCGTGCGGACGCTGGTGACCGACAGGTCCTTCAACGACCCGGGCGGCGGGATGGGCGCGGGTCGCGGGGCACGCGGGACCGGGGCCAGCGGACGTTCCAGTTCCGCCGCCATGTCGATCCAAGCCTGACCGCGCATGCGCATCTGGTCCAACGCCTCGGGGCCATGACCGTCGGACAGGCCACCGATCAGGTTCAGGACCCGGTTCAGCCAGCGCGACGGTATCGTCTGCGCGTCAGCGTCGCGGCGCGCGCGGGTCAGGCAGATGCGGGCGGCCCCGGCGGCAATCTGGAAATCATGCGCGGCCAGCCCGACCAGCCGTTCAGGCAACGTCAGCCCCGCCGCGCGCCGCATCTGGCGCGAGAGCCACGGATCAGGCGCCAGTGCGCCGGGCCAACTACCCTCGTTCAGGCCGGCCAGCACGACCAGCCCCTGCGACTCGGTCCGCGCTTCGCGGGGACCGCGAAAGCGGATCAGGGGATGGGCCTCGACGTCCAGACGGACGGACTGGCCCTGCAGCTGTTCCAGCAGCAGCTCGGAGTAACCGGCGGGTGTCATGGCGGGGCCATGTTCGGCGTGGGTCGCCAGATGATCCATGACCGCGCGGACCATGTCGCCGGGGCGCCTGTTCCACAATTCGGAAACATCGGCGTCGCCGCCCGGCCCGGCGGACAGGGCCTCAGCCAGTGCGCGGTGGCGGGCGATGCAGATGGCAAGCGGCTGGGCGCGGCGGTCGTCGGCCATCGGCACCATCACGTCCAGCATCTCGGCCACCCACAACGCCCAGTCGTGGGTGTCGGTCTGCCCCTTGGCAGCGGCGTGTTCGGCATAGTCGCGCATCGCCGCGCCATCGGGAAAGGCCGGGCCGTTCCGACGCAGGTGCAGTTCCAGATCGCGGGCGTGGCGCAGGTGGCGGGTGCGGTCACCCTCAGCGCCGCCGGTGGCGGTCAGCGGGTGCTTGAGCAGGATCACCAGCATGTCGGGCGTTAGCGCCTGCCCCGCAATGGCCGCAACGTGGCGCAGAAACAGCCCCGCCGCCGTCAGGGACAGGGGCTGACCCGCGCTGTCATCGGCAATCAGGCGCCAGCGGTCCAAGGCTGATTCCACCCGCCGCGCCAGCAGACGGTCGGACGACATGACGGTAACCGGCTCACCCCGCTCGACCGCGTCGCGGATGATCAGCGCGATGGCGTTCGCCTCTGCCGCGGGGCTGTCAGCCTCGATCAGGGTGATGGCGTCAGTCGCCGGGCGCAGGTCGCCCAAGGCCGGGCCGTCGGTGATCCAGCGGTCCGTCACGGGGGCGGGGCGCAGCGCCAGAGAAAACAGGCGGTTGCGGGCCGCGTCGGGGGGGGCGGCATCGGTCCAGCGGGCGGGCGTGCCAAACTGCGCCACGAACGGGGCATAGCGTGCCTGCGGATGATCCTCGGCCAAGGGGCCGTCATGGGTCAGCCGGTCCCAGACGTCGCCTGGTTGGTCGAAGTCGAACCCGGGCAGCACGACGGCCCCATTGGGCAGTCCAGCCACGGCCTGCATGACCAGCCGCGTAGCCCCGTGCGACCCGGTCGATCCGGCGACGATCACCTGTCCCGTGGGCAGATCGCGCCCCTCGGCCCAGTCGGCGATCATGCATTCAGCGGTCGCGCGCTGGCGCGATTCCCGGTCGATGGGCGGGCCCGTCAGATAGAATTGCGCGGCGATGCGCAGGAAGGCCAAGGCGCGCTGCCAATGGGCGGCATGGTCGGCGGCCTCGATCAGGTTCAGCGCCTCGGGGGGCAGGCCTTCGGACTGCATCTCGGCCATCAGCCGCGACAGGCTGGCGGCCAGCTGGGGGACGTTCTGGCCCTGCCCCTCGCCCCGCGCCAAGGCGTCGACCAGCCGTGCCAGTTGCAAACGCCGAACCAGCGGCGGGACCACGGGTGCGCCGGTTCCCGCGCCCAGATCGGTGATCAGCCGCAGTTGCGGCAAAAGCAGCGCGTCCTGTCTGGCAAAAGCGGCGTTGATGGAAATCAGAGTCCGGCTGGAGTTCAGATAGACGGTCGCACCAGCCAGCGCCTCGGGCGGTTGGCCGCGAAAGCGATCGATCAGGCCCTGTACGAATTCAGTGGCGAAATCGGCGCCGGGGGGAAGGGCGTGAAGACCGCTGATCATGAAGCGTCCCGGTTCAGCAGCGCCTCGGCCAGCGGGATGCAATCGGGCCGGCCAACGTCACACCAGCCGCCCGGATGAACGATGCCGTAGGCGCGGCCGTCTGACAGCAGCAGGTCCCACAGCGCATTCAGCGAAAATGCATCCGCGTCGATTTCGGCCAGTCGGTCGGGGCGGATGATCTGCGCCCCGCCATAGACGTAATCGCCGCGTCGCGCGATCTGACCGTCGCCCCCCAGCGCAAAGTCGCCGCCGCCCACGCGCCCCTGGGCCGCGTCAATCGGGACCAGCATCAGCAGCGCATCCATTCGCCCGCCGTCCCACGCATCCTGCAGGGCGGCGACCGGGTTTGGCCCGGTCCAGACGACGTCAGGATTCAGGGTCAGCACGGGGCCATCCCCCAACAACGGCAGCGCCTTGCGCAGGCCACCGCCGGTTTCCAGGAGGGCGTCCGCCTCATCCGAAATCGCGATATCGCGCCCCGCCAGATGCCGCGTAATCTGATCGCCCAGATGGTGGGTGTTGACGACGATCCGTTCCGCCCCGCCCGCCTGCGCCATGACCAGCGCGCGGTCCAGCAGCGTCACGCCGCCCACCTGCACCAACGGTTTAGGGATGTGATCGGTCAGGGGCGCCATGCGCGTACCGCGCCCCGCCGCAAACAGCATCAGGTGAAGCTGGCTTATGCGGTTGGGCTGGCGCATCGGGCACGGATCCTTTCGATGATCTCGGTCGTCGGGGCCGGAAGGTCGGCCAGCGCGGCCTTCAACGGCGCCAAGGCCGGGTGCGCGGCATCCCGCATGATGCCCGCCCAGACGCGCGGCATGAACGCCAGATAACGCGGCTTGCCTGATTGCACGCAAAGCCGGGTGAATATCCCCATGATCCGCAACCCACGCTGCGCCCCCATCAGAGCATAGGCCGCCCGAAACTGTGCATCGTTCGTGCCTGTGGCCGCAACAAAGCGTGTTATGCAGGCCTCTTCGACCTCGGGCAGAATGTCGCGGCGCGCATCCTGCAGAAGCGACACGAGGTCATAGGCCGGATGCACCGCCACGGCGTCTTGAAAATCCAGTAGCCCGAACGTTCCATCCGCAAGCAGGACGATGTTTTCGGCGTGAAAGTCCCGCAGGCCCGTCACGGGCGGGGCGTCGGCGCACAGCTCAGCCCAGAGCGTCCGAATGGCCGACGGTATGTCACCCGATTGACCACCCGTCGCGTCGGCATAGTCATCGATCAGCGCCACCTGCCGCGCAAGCTCGGCCCCGTCCAGCGCCAGCAGGCCGTCTGGTGGCGCGTGGCTGGACAGCGCAACCAGCAGATCGGTGACCTGCGCGTAAAGCGCCTCGGTCCGCCGGGGGTCGTCCTGGACGACCTTCGCCAGCAATTGCTCGCCCAGATCCTCCAGCAGCAGAAAGCCGTTTTGCGGATCGGCGGCCAAAATCCGGGGGGCGTGGAAGTCACGCGCACGCAGCCAATCTGTCATGCGCTGATACGGGGCCAGACTGCCCGGCGGCGGATCGTCCATCAGAACGGCACGCCGGTCGCCGTCGGTCAGCCGCAGATACCTGCGGGTTGAGGCATCGGCCGTCATGGGCTCAACCTGCGCATCGGCCCAGCCAGCATCTGCCAGCAAACCCGCCGCATGAACCAGTCGTGCCACACGCCCCCATCGTGCCGGGTCGCCCGACAAGGTGATCGTGCGCCCCCCGTCCGCCGCATCCGCGAATGTCAGCGACAGCGCCCCGTCGGGCGGCGTGCCCATGCGATCGGGCCATTCGATCAGCGTGATCGCGTTGGGCATGGCGTCGTCCAGCCCCAGCTCGATCAGCTCGGCCGGGCCGGTCAGGCGGTAAAGATCGGCGTGCCATATCTCGACCCCTGCCGCATCCTCATAGGTCTGGACGATGGTGAACGTGGGGCTGGGCACATCTTCGGCCATGTCGCCCTGACGCGACTGAATCAGCGCGCGCGAGAAATGGGTTTTTCCCGCGCCGACCGGACCGGTCAACAGCAACGTATCGCCCGACCGCAGCGCCGACCCGATCAGGCGGCCCAGCAGCGCGGTCGTGTCGGCGTCCTTGGCGTTCAGGAAGGCAAGCATCGTCATCGCGCGAAGATTATCCGCTCCACCGGTCTGGGGAAAGGCCCGCTAGTCCCGGCCCAGCGCACGGCCCAGATCGTCCGCGACCTGTCGCAGTTCAGCACCAAGCTGGTTCATCCGCGCCTGCGTCAGCCGCGCGGCGGGGCCGGCCAACCCCACCGCCGCAACCGGATCACCGCCGCCGCCGAACACGGGCGCGGCGATGCTGTTCACATGCGGGTCCGTCTCACCCGCCTCGAACGCGGCACCGACCTGACGGATCGTCGCCAGATCGGCGGTCAGCGCGCCCTGATCGGTCAGGCTGGCGGGCGTCAACGCGGGCAGGTCAGACCCCAGCAGCGCCTCGACCCGCGCGAGCGGCAGATGACAGATCAGTGCCTTGCCGACCGCGCTGGTGTGCATCGGCAGCCGCGTACCCTGCGGCAGTGCGGCCCGAGCGGCCGACGCAGGTTCGGCCTGTGCCACGATCAACGCGCCATCCCCGTCAGCGACGGCCAGAATCGCCGTCTCTCCGGACGTCTGCGCCAGCTGCCGCAGCATGGGCGCCGCGCGTTCCGCCAGCGGTGATTTTCGCAAAAAGGCCGCGCCCAGTCGATACGCCCCGGGTCCGACGGTCCACTGGCCCGTGGCGTCGTCAACTTCGGCCAGACGCCGCGACGCGAGCGAAGCCAGCAGCCTGTGCGTCGTCGACGGCGCAAGCTGGAGCGCCGCGGCCAGCGCCGTCAGCGTGACGCCATCCTGGGCCGCCAGAGCGACCAGCGCATCCAGGGCCCGATCCACCACCTTCGACCCGGCGGCCCGATCCGATTGACGGGGACGACCGGTGGGGCGGGGCGTGGAATCGGGGTCTCGCATGCACGACAGGTTAGGCGAGGGGGCGCCGGAAAGAAAACCCCGCGCCGTGGGGGGCCATCAGGTGATCAGACAATCTGCAACCGGCAACAGCGAGCAGACATGCCCTGCGGCAATCAGAAGCCGGGCCGCAATTCCTCTCGGATCAGATCAAGGTTTCGGGGTGACACCTTCCAGCGATCGACATCTTCATCTTCAAAGTCGATGTTGTATTCACCAGTCTCGTCGTTGAACTGCACCAGAATTTTTACTGGAGCCTTCTGACCCGCCTTATAGACGCTTTGCAGATACTCCTGCACCGGCTGTTTAAGAGCGATCAGATCGACCGATAGGGCAATGGGACGACCCTCATCACCGTCGAAGGCGTATCCGTACGCTGAATCAGGGGTGAAGTTGGGGCGAATCCCAAAGACCACCGAAAGTTTCGTCCACGCCGCATCCTCGATCTGAAGGTTTTGGGTGACCGCGCGTATCAGATTGACAGAGGGATCGTTCGACTGATCGGTTATCTAGAAGTTTCCATTTTTAATGTCATCGGCAGATACCCGGTTAAAGGTCTCACCTGGCTGAACCTTCGGGTTGCCGATTGTCCCTTCGACACCGTCACAGCTTCGGTCGCAACTCCTGGCGGACTGAAACAAGGTTACCCGGCGTAACCTGCCAGCGATCCTCATCGCCGTATTCAAGTTCGATGTTGTACTGCCCGCTATCCTTGTTGAACTGGACAATCGTGTCGGCAGACGCTGCGATAGGGGGGCCCGCTTTACCGTCATAAACATAACCGTATGTGGTGTTGGGCTCAAAGTCCTCGTCAACTCCGATGACAATGGACAGCAAGGTCCACCTGTCATTCAGAACCTCAAGGTTGTTCAGAAGCGTCCGGATGAGTTGTTCAGCCGCTATCGTCACTGCCTCTGTTACTTGAATACGTCGGCCATTCTCAGGAAGGCTGCTCCTGCCCAAGGCCAATCGCAATCCAAGCGTCCAATGTGGCAAAAAGCGGGACGGTATCGGCATCGGAGTCGTCGTCGGCAACGCGTACGCCTGTCGGGTCGGTGTTACTGCGCCAATCCTTGTTCAGATCAAGCAACAGAGATCCCCCCCCACCCGACGACAGCAATTCCACGACCTTGTTCTGATCGCCCAATGCTTCGATCTTTTCGTATGATTCGAGCTCGGCAAACCCGTCGATTTCCTGCTCGACCGTCCGTATGACCGCGGTATTCTTGAACCCAACAAAATTGTAAGGGTCTGTAAAGCCGTTCATCATCTCAGAATAGAGATACTTAATCGCATCTGGCGCGCGAGTTAGAAGCAGATCAGTCACCTCATTGTTCCAGTCCTCGGGCTGATACCGAAGTGGCGCGCGAGAGAACCGCAGAAACTGCTTTCCGTTCAGATCGACAACGATAACACGGCAGACACCTAACTCGCCTGTCTTCACGACGACCACATCAGAGGCGACGTCCAACACCCGCTGTGCTGCTTGGGGAAAGTAATCGGCCATATCGCGCATTTCATCGGTCAGCGCCCGCATTCGCGATGCATCTGACGAATCCAGATAGTTTCTCCAAAGTTCGGGAATGGGCGTTGCATCCTGTGCCCCAAGCACCTCCGCATCGCGGCCCAGGCCAGACCGGATGAGGTCAAGATTTTTCTCCAAGGCCATCAACTTCCCCCAGTCTGATTGCGCCAAAGCCGATCGTAGATGTCCTGCTGGATCTTGTTCGTCAGCTCGCGCTCACGCTGGATCATCTGCTGTCTCAAATTCTCGTTCACAGGTGTCCCTGATCTCTTGTGCCTCAGCCAGTCCTCAAAGCTTTTCTTGCCTCTGGAGCGGTTGGCTGACGCACTCATACCATGGTAGTTCGTCGGATCATTGAGGATCGCCAACTGCTGATCACGTGGCAAGTCTCCGAAGCCTTCCATGTTACGGATGCGATCAGCCGGGACAATATGATCCGCATCGTAAGGGCCGGTGCGCATCTGGCCGGGTAACCATTCGTCAGGTTGAGGGTTCCTTGGGGATGCTTCGGGCACACCTTCGTTGACCATAGCCCGGATGGAGTCGTCAGGAGTTCTGTCGCGGAGCCACTTCCAGTCCGCATCACTAACCTGACGCCCCTCGATTTTTGGCTTGCCGCGGGGCACATCGGGCCCACCCGCCGACGTATCGGGCCGGGTCGTGTTGGGGCCGCTTGTGTCGGGCGCGTCGGCATGCTGGTTCGGGTTGGGCCGATCGGCGGTGTTGTCGGTGTGCGGGCGGCGTGCGCTCGGTGTGTCATCGTCCCGGCGCGGGGTCGGGTTTTCGCCGTTCGCGCCACAGCATGCCAGCCCCAGCGGGTCGATCATGCTGTTGGGATCGGCGACATAGGCTTGCGGTCGGGTGCCGCCAGCCAGCCCTATGGGGTCGGGCGACAGGTACTGCGCCGCATCCGGATCGTAGTAGCGGAAACGGTTGTAATGCAGCCCGCTTTCGGCGTCGAACCATTGGCCCTGCTGGCGGATCGGACACTCAGAGCCTTGGGTGTCTGCGCGACCCCACACAGGGTTCGTGCCGCGCCAGACGACGTCCTTGCCGTCCGCTGACACCAGTTCGGTCGGTGCGCCGGTATGGTCGGTCACGGTGAACTGCGGCTGACCTTGGGCTACACGCGCCAGCGGCACGAACCCGTCGGGCTGCCAGACCCAGTGCGTCGCGGCGGGCCAGTCGGGCATGCCGTCCGCAGCAAGTGGCGCCTCGGCCGCGATCTGGTCGCCGTCCCACTGCCAGGCGGTGCCGTTGGCGGGGCTGACGGGCGTGCCATCCAGCAGGGTTTCCTGCCGATGAATGCGGCGGCCGAACGCGTCATAACGATATGCCCAGCGCTGCCCGCGCGGGGTCGTCACCGCGACCAGCCGGTTATAGGCGTTCCATTCATAGCGCCACGTCTGATAGTCACCCGCCCGCTGAACGGTCTTTTCGACGACCCGGCCACAGGCATCGTGAACAAAGCTGATGTCACCGCTTTGCTGGACCCGACCCGCGCTGAGCGCCAGCGACGTGGTGCTGTCATCATCCGTGATCCGGGTCAGGTTGCGGCTGGCGTCATAATCGTACTGGGTCAGCGCGTCCTGGCCAGCGTGGGGAACATGGCGCAGGGCCGCGATCTGCCCCCGCGCGTCATAGGACATCAGAGTGTGGCCCGTGCGCCCGTCTTCGATGGCAACCGCCCGCCCGGCACTGTCGCGACGCCATGTGCGGTGGGTCAGCGCACCCAACCGCAGCGATTGCGCAGTCTGTCCGTCGCCCTTCAACGTCCCGGCCCGCGCCTGCGGGGGCAGTGCCGACAGAGGCCCTGCGACCTGTTCGATCAGCTGGCGCGCGACGTCCCAGCCTTGCCCCAGGGCAAAGCCGTCAGGCGATTGGCGCAGGATTTCGTGGCCGGCCGTATCGTGTGCGAAATGCAGCGCCGGACGGCCGTCAAGGAACAGGGTTTCGACATGTCCGGCGTTGGAATAGGCGATGCCCATGTCCAGCACATCGCCGGTCCGCTCCACCCGGTTGGTCCCGCTGGCGTGATACTCGGACCGGATGGTCCGCCCGTCAGCAACCTCGGACGTCATGCGGCCCAGACTGTCGAAGGTGAATCGCACCTCTGACCCCGGCATCCGGCCTGCAATCACGCGACCCGCGGGGTCATGGTCATAAGTGATCGACAGTTCCGGCTGGCCCTGCACGTCCGACCCCAGAAGGCGGCCACCGGGCGACCAGCGATATGTCGTCGTGACGCCGTCGGGCGTCGTCTTGGCGATCATCCGGCCCAGCGGGTCGTTTTCATAGCGCGTCACGCGACCGGCAAAGTCACGTTCGGCCACGACATGCCCGGCCTTGTCGCGGGCGAATTCATGGCGAAGCCCGGCTTCGTCGACCAACGCCGTCAGGCGCAGTTCGCTGTCGTATTCCAGTTGCTGGCGCAGCCCCAGACCGTCGATCCGTTCGGCCAAAGCATCGAAGGGTCCGTGGGCAAAGCCGCGACGTTCGCCACTGGGGTCGATCACGGCGGCGATCTGGCCTTCGGCGTCGCGGGCGACATGGGTCACATGGCCGTCCGGATGGCGGATGCGCCGCGCGCGGCCCCGCGGGTTATCCTCGGATCGGGTCACGTCGTACTCGGTAACGGCGCCCTTGACATCGGATTCCCAGACCAGCCGCCCTTCGGTGTCATAGCGCGTCAGCGTCTCCAGCCCGGCGGCGTCCTGATACCGGGACGGGCGCTGCAGCGCGTCGTAATAAATCCGCTGCTGGCGGCCGTCGGGGCGGTCGATGCGCAGGACCTGGCCCTGCTTGTTCCGGCGATAGATCGTCGTCCCGCCCGCGGGATCATCCACCGCACTCAGGTTGCCGTTCGCGTCATGGCGCAGCGCGCTGACCGCGCCACCCGCATCCTTGCGGGCGTTCGGACGGTCGTCGGGTCCAAAACTTACCCCGCCATGTTTATTGCCGTCTGCATCGGTCCAGCCGACCAGCCGCCCCTTGCGGTCATAGTCATAGGTCGTGCGGTTCCCCAGCGGGTCGACTTCGGCCAGGATGTTGAAGCTCATCCCCCATTCGGTCAGCCAGACGTGACCATTGGGATCGGTGCGCTTCCAGACAACGCCCTGATCGGTCCAGTCATAGATCGTGACCGCACCCTGTCGATTTGTCACGCGCGTACGTCGGCCCGGAACGTCGTAATCCAGTTGAATGCCCAGATGGCCGCTGTCCGACCAGTTCCGCGACACCCGACCGTCCGCGCCATAGGCGTAATGCGCCCGCGTCACCCCGGTGTCCGACCAGCCGGTCATCCGCCCGTGGTCGTCATAACGATAGTTCAGCGTCCCCGCCTGTGACGATGCCGCCTGCGTCAGCAAGCGCTGCGCCGAATAGGTCCACGAAAAGACGCAATCGCGCACGTCGTCGGCGTCCAGCACAGCGTGGCGCAGAAGGCCCGCTTCGCTGTTCAGCGTCAGCGAAAATCCGTCGGAATGCTCGACGGCGCGCAGGCCTTCTTCGCCGCGGATGAAGCGGATGGTGTTGCCGTTGCGATCCTCGATCCGGGTCAGCAGCAACCTGTTGCCCTGACGCGGCTCGAAGACCTGGAACAGCTGCGCGTCGCAGTCATAGATCCACATGACGCCGTCGCGGCGACCTGCCAGCTCCAGCATCGGGAACTTCAGGTTCTCGCTGCGGACCGCGTTGTGGGGGGTGTGGAAAGTGATGCGCACCCCTTCGCCGTCCTGATAGGTCACGGTGCGCGGACCCAGTTCCAGATGCTGGGACCAGTTGCAGGCCCAGTTCCGGCCCAGATCGCCATTCAAACCGGGGCGATAGGTGCGCATCAGGCGCAGCGGAATGGTGCCCGGAATGTCGATGTCGGTGCGCTGATCCGACACCTGCCCCGAGGCGACATCCACCGGGTCGCCGGGCCGAGAGCAGACGCTGTTCGGCGCGTTTTCATGCGGCGTCGCCGGATCGGGGCGCGTCGCGGGGGGCGGGTTTTCACCTTTTGGCTTGTTCGCGGGCGGGGCATCGCCCTTGTCGCCCTTGGGGAACGGCAGGAAATCGGAGATGACCACGAACGTCCGCGTCAGGCGCATGGCCCACCCGCCATCGATGTCCAGACGGATCGAAGACGTGGTCGTATCCAGCTTGATGGTTTCGCGGCCGGTCTGGATCGTGCCGTCACACGTCGTCTTGTGGCCCTTGCGCCCGATGGGCCAGCCATTGACGAACACCGTCTCAGACCCTTCGGCCACCTGTTTTGCGCCATGGTCGCGGCACGCGACCGGTGCTGTCACATGCGAGACAGGCTTGCCTTCGAAATGCACGTTGTGAGAGCCATCGGCGATTTCCCCTTTTTCTTCGCCATGCGCACCGACCGAGCTGGCGATCCCACCCACGAATCCGCCAGCCAGACCACCCGCCGCGCCGGCCAGTGCGGCGATGACGAACGGACCTGCAACGCCACCCGTCAGGACCGTCGCCGTCACCGCCGCCGCAGCAACGCCGACCACCACGGCCGCGATCATCAGCCCGGCAACCAGTCCCGTCTTGGTGTGGAATATCTTGTCGCCCTTGCACGCGGGCTGTTCACTGGGGCCCGCCAAAGGCTCCATCCCCATCATGTCGGCAATCACGTTGCCCACGTGCCCGCCAGCCCATTCCCCCACTTTGGCCGCGACGAACCCGGCCGCTGCTCCGACCACCAGCGGCCCGGCCACCGTCATCGCGGCACTGCCCGCCGCGCCCAACGTGGCACCGCCCATCAAGGCCGATCCCCCCGCGATCGCCGACGGAACGGCCACGCCGCCCGCCATGACGCCGTATTGATAGGCGTCACTATCGGCAAAATCCAACGCGTCGTCCCAAGCCTGAACCGGTCCTGATCGCGCGTCGGGCTGGGGCGGCATCTGGTTGCCGCCGCCCGCCACGTTCGCGCCATAGGTCATGTTCGTGCCAAGACCACCGCTCATGGATCTATCCCTTTCGGAACCGCATCGTCTGGATGATGCGCTGCATCTCGGCCCGCTGGCCGTCGGTCAGTTTGACAGGCGCCGTCACCGTCATCACCATGGCCCGGCCACCGGGTGTCGGCACCATGTAGATCAGCTGGTGCATCGGCCCCTGGGTTGATTGCCAACGGCATTCGATCTCGGCACCGTTGGCACCGTCCAGCGTGACCCCGCGCCGGTTCAGCAGTTCGAACTTGTCCAGCTTGCGGCTGACTTCGCTGACCTGATCTTCCAGATACTCATCAAACGACATGCCGAAGGGCACATCATCCCGGGTCACCGTGAAGGTCATCCCGGGTTCCAGGGGCGAGCCGCTGGAGACGACGTTGATCGACTGATCTTTCCAGCCGGATGGCAGGTCGATCGAGGCCTCGTTCATCACATACATTCAGTAAAACACCGTCTTGGGGTCATCAAATCGCCGATCGTCGAGCATGTGGGCCGCTCTACATGCCACCCCCGCCGCCGCCGCCCCCACCGCCACCGGAACTGCCGCCGCTGTTGTTGAGATGAATCATCCCGGCCACCTGATCGATCAGCCCCTTCGACAGCGAAATCTTGGAGCCGTTGGAAATCAGGAATATTCCGTCCGGCGTGATCTGGATCAGCGAGTTTTCCCCGACAGACAGGTTGATCTTGCTGTTCGAGACGATGTTGACGACGTCCTTGCCGAACACGTCCAGCTTGGTCTTGGTCGAAATCGACGCGTCCTCTTCCGAGCTGTAATCCATCGTCTGCTTGGAGTAATTGCTGACACGGGTGTCCGACGTCAGATAGACGATGTCCTTGCCCGACACGTTCACCTGATTTTCGGCCGAGTAATTGATGTTGCCCGGGCCACCCGCACCAGCGACGGCATTGGCGTTTACGGTATTGGCCTTGACGCTGCGGGCCAAGGCTACCGTCTCTGTCAGGTTGCCTGACCCGATGACCTTGGTTTCGTCGCCGGCATCGACCGCAATGGACCGGTTGCCGCCCACGACCTGCGTGGTCTGGTTGTCCTGAATGATGCTGTCCATGTCCTTCTGGGCATGCATGAACAGCCGTTCGGCACCGGTCGCGTCATCCAGGCTCATCTCGTTGAAGCCTGAACCGTTATGCGTCTTGGTCTTGAACCCCGACTTGGTCTTGTTGTCAGGCAGGCCATAGATGTTGGCGTTGTCGGCATTGACCACGCAGCCGGTGATCAACGGCTTGTCCGGGTTGCCGTCGATGAAGTCGACGACGACCTCCATCCCGATGCGGGGAATGACGACCGCGCCAAGGCCGTTCCCGGCCCATTGCTGGCTGACCCGGCAGCGCATCGATTTGGCACCGGTCAGGTCCCAGTGGAACTTGACCAGCACGCGGCCGAATTCGTCACAATCGATTTCGCCTTCGCCCACGACCATCGCCGTCTGGGGACCCTGCACGACCGGACGCTGGGTCCGGCGCGGCGGCGCGATGGGGCTGGATGCGGGCATCAGCGTATAGGCGCCGGAGTAGGAATATCCGTCGCCGCCATCCTGACCCGATCCATAGGCCTCGGACTGAAAGCTGTGGACCGCGGACAGACAGATCTGGCGGGCCTCGACCCCCGGGACGCTTTCGCCCGTCAGGTTGACGATCATGCCGGCTGAAAGCCCGGCGCAGTCACCTTCGGCGCGGTTGCGCTTGTCCGATCCACGGAACTGGTCGGCACGCAGACGCGCCAGCAGCTTGCCCTCGGCGTGGTCCAGATAGTCACCCGGATACTCATAGCTTTCCAGCTGACCGAATGCGTGGGCGGCGTCCCCGATCTGGTCGGCCTCCATCAGTGCGGTGGGCGACTTGAAGTTGTAATCGATCAGCCGCACGGCACCAGTTGTCAGGTTCCGTTCCGGCGCGATCTGCCAGAAATGCTCCTCGGTCGCCTGATGATGCTTGTCGACCGGGTAATAGGGTCGCGCACCGCCCGCGATCGGGTCGTGGCCTGCGTCCGAATCGGTCAGGACCAGCGTGTGGTTCGTGTCGCTGTGCTTGAAGTGGAACGAGATGCCGAACCGCTCCATCATGCGGCGGGCAAAATCCAGATCCGATTCCCGATATTGGACGGTGTATTCCAGCGACGGATAGGATTTCGTCAGACGCAGTTCCATGGCCGGATTGCCTGCGCCGGAATAGGGCTCCAGAACTTCGGTCAGGATCGTGTCGACGCTTTTGTTGTGGAAGATCTTCTGGTTGTTGCGACGGCCAGCCAGCCAGAACCACGGCCGCAGCGTCAGTTCATAAACGTGCCCGTTTTCCGCCGTCCCCATGCGCCGCGTGCGGGTGACGATCCCGTCGAACTGATTGGGGCCGTTGCGGGTTTCCAGCGTGACCGTGGCATGGCTGCCCAGAAGACTGTCAAAGTCGACATTCGCGTCGGGCGCCAGCGCCTCTACGCGATAGTCGAACAGCTCGTTGACATAGTCCTCGCCGGTGAAGCGCAGCAGGACAAGCTTGTCAGGACCAAGCGCCGTGGCAAGCCGCCCCAGCCGCGAAGCCTGTTTGAAGGGCGCGTTCATGCAGCACCTCGTTTGAAATGGATCGTCTGAAAAAGGTCGTCTCGAAATCTGGACACAAGCCTAGCGACGGTTCCAGACCTTGCAAACTAAAAGTTATGTAACAGCCATGCGCACCCGCAAAATGGCAAAACCCCGCCGTTTCCAGCGGGGTTTGGGCTTGTTTCAGGGGGCGAGGTGTCCGTCAGCCGCGATCGGACGGTTTGCCCTTATAGGGTTTCGCCTTGCCGCCTTTGGGCGGGCCCGCCTTGAAGCCGCCGGTTTTCCCCGGCTTTGCAAAGGCCGGTTTGCCGAACTTGGCGGCTGACGCGGGCTTGCCGGCAGGCTTGGCCCGGGCAGGACGGGAAGCGGAATCACCGGCGTCTGCGGGCGTGCCGTCTTCAGGATGCCAGCCCGACTTGCGGGGGCGTTCGACCCAGCCTTCGGCCTTGGCACGGGGCTTGAACGGACGGTCGCCCTGTTCGGCCTTCGGGCCCTTGCGGTGGCCTTCCTTGCGCGGACCGTCCTTGCGGGGACGACTGCCCATCGGCGGACGCTCAAGGTTCGGCTCTTCGTCCAGACGGCGCATCGTCAGGCCGGGTTCCAGTTCGACCTCGGTCCCGAAACGCGGGGCGGCGTCGGCGGCGATCTGAACAAAGGTTTCGTCCTGACGCACCCGGATCGCCCCGATGGCGTCACGCGTGATGCTGCCGCCCTCGCAGATTTTCGGCAGCAACCACCGCGCCTCGGCACGGCCGGTGTGGCCCACGGACAGCGAGAACCAGACCGATGGACCGAAATCCTCGGCCGGGCGGGGTTTCGCCGGGGCGCCCGGCGCGGGGGGCGCGGCCTCCATCAGCTCTTCTGGCGCGGGTCGGCCTTCGCGCCACAACTGGACGAACGCCTGCGCCACCTGCGCGGGGCCGAAGCGTTCCAGAAGCGTCGCGGCGGCAGCCCCGTCATCATCAGAGGTCGCGGTCAGGGACGGATGTTCCAGCATGCGCACATCGTCGCGTGCCTGCACGTCATCGGCGGACGGCGGCGTCGTCCATTCGGCGTTCACCTTGGCGTTCTGCAGCAGACGCTGCGCCCGCTTGTAGTCGCCCGTGGGCACGATCAGCGCCGAAATCCCTTTGGCCCCGGCGCGGCCGGTGCGGCCCGACCGGTGCAGCAGGGTTTCCGCATTCGTCGGCAGATCGGCATGGATCACCAGCTCCAGACCCGGCAAGTCGATGCCGCGCGCGGCGACGTCGGTCGCGATACAGATCCGTGCACGTCCGTCCCGCAGGGCCTGCAGTGCGTGGGTGCGTTCCTGCTGGCTCAGCTCACCCGACAGCGCGACGGCCCGGAACCCGCGATTGCCCATGCGGGCAAGCAAATGGTTCACGTTCGCCCGCGTCTTGCAGAAGATGATCGCGGTCTGCGCCTCATAGTAGCGCAGCATGTTGAAGATCGCAGGCTCACGGTCGCGCCCGGCAACCGTCAGTGCCTGATAGGTGATGTCGCCATGCTGGCGCGATTCCCCACCCGCAACGACGCGCTGTGCGTCGCGCTGGAAATCACGGGCCAGCTTCTCGATGGCGGGCGGCACGGTGGCCGAAAACATCAGTGTGCGCCGGTCCTCGGGGGCAGAGCCCAGGATGAACTCCAGATCCTCGCGGAAGCCCAGATCCAGCATCTCGTCAGCTTCGTCCAGAATGGCGACGCGCAGCGCCGACAGGTCCAGACTGCCGCGTTCGATATGGTCGCGCAGGCGGCCCGGGGTGCCGACGACGATCTGTGCCCCGCGCGCAAGCGCGCGGCGTTCGGCGCGGTAATCCATGCCACCGACGCAGGTCGCGATATGCGCGCCCTGATCGCCGCCGCCAGCCTTGGCGTAAAGCCATTCCAGTTCGCGCGCGACCTGCAGCGCCAGTTCGCGGGTCGGCGCGATGGCCAACGCCAGCGGCAGAACCGCGGGGGGCAGCATATCGCCGTCCAGAATGTCGCCTGCCATGGCAAGTCCGAACGCCACCGTCTTGCCCGAGCCGGTCTGCGCGGATACCAGCAGGTCGCGGCCGGAAAGGTCTTTGTTCAGAACCGCTTCCTGAACCGTCGTCAGTTCAGAATAGCCGCGTTCCGACAACGCCGTGGCCAACGGCGCGGCCAAGGTTTCTTCAATCATGTGCATATCGCCTGAAAGGGGGGACGGATGTCCCTCGTGACGGCCGCCATTTCCTGCGCGGCAACCCCCGTCGCCGTCCCGTGAACTTTCAGCCAGAAGCGGGCCAGCTATCCGTCGCGGGCCTGCATGTCAATTGCATTCCATGCCGCATGCGTCCTTGACGCGATCCTGAGCAATTTAGTAAGGCTCAATCCGACCCGCCATTGGGACGGGCCGCCAAGCAAAGGCCCCCCAGATGTGCGTTGACGTCCCGTCAGTGTTCCCGCCGCGCGGCGTTCGCGTCCCCCACCCTGCCCCGGCTGGCCGATAGCATGCTGCCCGCCTTCCTCATCATGCTGCGCGAGGGGCTGGAGGCGGCCCTGATCGTGGGCATCATCACCACCTATCTGGTGCGCACCGGCCGGTCGGGCTGGTTGCCGATGGTCTGGGTCGGGGTGTTTCTGGCCATCGCCGCTGCCCTGTTCGTGGGCGCTGGTCTGCAACTTCTGCGCGCCAGCTTCCCACAGCGCACCCAAGAGGCGTTCGAGGCGGGCGTCGCCACCATCGCCACCGTCTTCATGTTGTCGATGTTGGTCTGGATGCGGCGCATGTCACGCTCGATCGCGGGCGATCTGCACCACCAGATGGACGATGCGCTGTCATCGGGCGGGGCGGCATGGGGCTTGGTCGCCATGACGTTTCTGGCCGTCGCACGCGAGGGGCTGGAATCAGTGTTCTTCCTGCTGGCGCTGTTTCAGCAGTCCCGCGACCTGTCGGCGCCGTTGGGTGCGCTGGCCGGGATTGCGGTCGCGGCAGCACTTGGCGTGGCGATCCACCGCGGCGCGGTGCGTCTGAACCTGAAACGCTTCTTTTTCTGGACGGGGCTGGTTCTGGTTCTTGTGGCCGCCGGCCTGATGGCCAGCGTCCCCCGTGCCCTGCACGAGGCGGGTCTTCTGAACGTCGGCCAGACGGTCGTCGTCGATCTGGCGCATGTTCTGCCGTCGAATTCGGTCGTCGGTGCACTGCTAGGCGGGCTTTTCGGCTATCACGACGCGCCGACGGTGGCGGATCTGGCTGCATGGGCGGTGACACTGGTCATCGGGCTGTGGCTGTGGATCGGGCCGCTGCCTGCGGTCTGGACACCCCATTCAAGGCGGCAACATGGATAATCGATCGGCACCCGGCATTTCGCGCCGGGCACAGATGATGGCCGTCGCTGGGGCTGCGGTGCTGGCCGTGGCGGGCGGCGCGGCGTTCTGGCAGGCATCCGGCTCTGCGCCCGCACCCACCGACGACGCGATGAGGGTCAGCGTCAATGCCACGGCATGCGAGCCGATGGACCTGACCGTGCCCGCGGGACAGCGGGATTTCCTGATCACCAACGCATCCGACCGCACGCTGGAATGGGAGATTCTGGACGGCGTCATGGTCGTGGCCGAACGGGAAAACATCCTGCCAGGTTACAGCTCGACCTTGACGGCGCGGTTGCGGCCCGGAACGTTCCAGATCACCTGCGGCCTGCTGTCAAACCCGCGCGGCACCCTGACGATCACGGCCACCGCGGAATCCGACGCCGCCCGCACCGCGCCCCCGCCCCGCGAATTCATCGGACCGCTGTCCGAATACCGCGTGTTCATGCTGCGTCAGGCAGGTCAACTTGCGACCGCCACACAGGCCCTGTCGGATGCCGTCGCATCCGGCGATCTGAGCGCCGCGCGCACGGCATGGCACGCGGCGCGGTTGCCCTGGGCGCGGCTGGGGCCGGTCAGCGGACTGAACGCCGATCTGACGCAGCGCATCGACGTGCTGCCGGATTATCTGCAAAGCGGCGCGGCATCCCCGGATTTCACTGGGTTCCACCGGATCGAGGCTGGACTTTGGCGCGACAACTCGACCGACGGTCTGCAGGACACGGCGGCGTCGCTGGCCGAAGATGCAGCCACGTTGAAGGAACGGCTGTCCACGGCCAAGCTTGCCCCGGCAGATCTTGCCGGGCGAGCGGCTGACTGGGCCGAACATCTGTCGACCACCGCCGCCGCGAACCCATGGGCCGACCCCGACGCGGCTGAACATCAGGCGCAGACCGAGGGTGTGGCAAAGCCCCTGTCGCTGGTCGACACGCTACTGATTGCCGCCGCGCCTGACACCGCATCTGCGGTCAACGCGTCGCTGAAGGCGGTTGCGGGGGCACCGGCGGATCAGGCACCCACCGCTTGGGCGGGCGTTGCCAAGGCCGCGCGCGCGATCAACCCCGCCCTAAGCCTGCAAGACTGATGTCCGCCGCCCCGAACCGCCGCACGATCCTGAAGGGGCTTGGCTTTGCCGCCGCGACCTGCCCATTTGCAGCCCATGCAGCGCCCCAGCGGTCGGAAACCGGGTCACGCGCGCCCGTCACCGACGCGCCGATTTCGGGCACCACCGGACTGGCGGACCGCATCAGCCCGTTCGGCCGCAATCAGGCAGGCATCGTCACCCCGCGCCCTGCCAACGGCATGATCGCCAGCTTTGACGTCATCGCCCAGTCGCCCGCCGATCTGGAAGACCTGTTCCGGCGCCTGACCGCGCGGATCGTTGCCCTGACCCAGGGCGGGCCGGTGCCAGTCCTTGACCCCAAACTGCCGCCCGCCGACTCGGGCCTGTTGGGTCCAGAACTGATGCCCGATGCGTTGACAATCACGGTCGCGCTGGGCCACAGCCTGTTTGCCGACCGCGACTGGCTGGCGCCGCTGACGCCTCAGCGGCTTCAGCGGATGGGACAGTTTCCGAATGATGCGCTGGTCGCCGCAAACTGCCACGGCGATCTGTCCCTGCAGATCTGCGCCAACACCGCAGACACCACGATCCACGCGCTGCGCGATATTCTGAAGACCCTGCCCGATCGCCTGATCCTGTGCTGGAAGCAGGAAGGCAGCGTGCCGGTGATCCCGGCCCGCCCCGACGGCCGTTCGGAAAGCGCGAGAAACTTTCTGGGGTTTCGGGACGGCTCGGCCAACCCGGATGCGGGCGACGCGGCGCTGATGGACGAACTGGTCTGGATCGGCGGGGATGAACCCGAATGGGCGCATGGCGGCAGCTATCAGGCGGTGCGCATCATCCGCAATTTCGTCGAACGCTGGGACCGGACGCCCTTGATCGAACAGGAACGCGTCATCGGTCGAACCAAGATGACCGGCGCACCGCTCGATGCCCCGGACAGCGACGAAAGCGCGGCGCCCGATCTGGCGGCTGATCCGGACGGGCGACTGACCGACCTTGAGGCGCACATCCGGCTGGCCAATCCGCGTACTGCGGACACCCAGCGCAGCCTGATCCTGCGCCGCCCGTTCAACTACTCCGGCGGGGTCACCAAGTCCGGCCAGCTGGAACAGGGACTTTTGTTCATCTGCTATCAGTCCGACCTGCAGCAGGGTTTCATTGCCGTGCAGGAGCGGCTGAACGGTGAGCCGCTGGAGGAATACATCAAACCCGTGGGCGGCGGATATTTCGTCGCGCTTCCCGGGATCACCGACCCCGCAGATTTTCTGGGCAGCAAGCTGATTGGCCAGCTCGCCCGCACATGACGCCGCACCTGTGCGGCATTTGGAGACGACCATGAAGCACATCATTAAGACGGCCTTGCTGCCGATGTTGTTTGCCCTGCCGCTTCACGCGCAGGACGCGACGCTGGATCTCGTCGGCCCGATCTCGGACTACAAGATCTATGTGTCAGAACAGGTGGACCAGCTTGTGACCGACACCAAGGCATTCACCGACGCGGTCAAGGCGGGCGACGTGGAAAAGGCCAAGTCGCTTTTTGCACCGACGCGCCTCAATTATGAACGGATCGAGCCGATCGCCGAGCTGTTCAGTGATCTGGACGTGTCGATCGACAGCCGCGCCGACGATTATGAAGGCGCCGAAAAGGACCCGAAATTCCCGGGCTTCCACCGGATCGAATACGGCCTTTGGGACCAGAACTCGACCGAGGGGCTGGCGCCCGTCGCCGATCAGCTGATGGCGGACGTGACCGACCTGCAAAAGCGCATCGACACCCTGACCTTCCCCCCCGAAGTCGTCGTAGGCGGTGCCGCCGCCTTGATGGAAGAGGTGGCCGCGACCAAGATTTCCGGTGAGGAAGACCGCTACAGCCACACCGACCTGTGGGACTTCCGCGGCAACTTCGACGGCGCTAGGAAGATCGTCGATCTGGTCCGCCCCCTGATCGCCGAGAAAGAGGCCGAGTTCCTGGCCAAGGTCGATGCCAACTTCGCCACCGTCGACCAGACGCTGGAGAAATATCGCGAGGGTGAAGGTTACATGACCTATGACAAGCTGACCGAAGACGACCGCCGCGTGCTGGCCGCGTCGGTCAATACCCTGGCCGAGGATCTGTCGACACTCCGGGCCAAGCTGGGTCTAGGCTGACCGACACGCGCGCGCCATCCAGACAAATGGGTGGCGCAGCGCGGGGCGCGCGGTTAGCGTCAGGACCAAGCATTCAGCACGGACCGCCGATGGCCTATTTGGACGACCCCGAACCCGATCCGTCACCGGCACCCGCGCCCGCCAAGCGGCAGAATCCCGTGCGCCGAATGGCTGCCGGATTCACCGCGGGCGCGATCACGTTCTTTGCCCGGCTGATCACCGCCGTACGCGTCGAATGGCGCGACAACGACCCGACCACCCCACGCCGGCGGATCTACTTTGCCAACCACAACAGCCACGGCGACTTCATCCTGATCTGGGCGGCCCTGCCGCCCCGGATGCGCGCGCTGACGCGCCCTGTCGCCGGGTCTGATTACTGGGGCGGAACCGGGATCAAGGGGTTCGTCGGATCGGACGTCTTCAACGCCGTCCTTATCGACCGCGACCCGGCGAACCGCACGGCCGACCCGGTGGCGATCATGGCTGAGGCGCTGGACGCGGGCGGGTCGCTGATCATGTTTCCGGAAGGGACGCGCAATTTGACGGACGCAAAGCTGCTGCCGTTCCGCAGCGGTCTGTTCCATCTGGCCCGCGCCCGGCCGGACGTCGATTTGGTCCCGGTCTGGATCGAAAACCTGAACCGCGTCATGCCCAAGGGCGAAATCATTCCCGTCCCGATCATGTGCAAGGTCACCATCGGCCCCGCGATGTGGCTGGAACGCGATGAGGACAAGGACGATTTCCTGACCCGCACCCGCGACGCCCTTCTGGACCTGGCGCCGCAACCTTTGGACGACACAGCCGAAGGGGGCGCCTGATGGGAAACCAGCTGTTATGGATCATCGGGGCCGCCGGCGCGGTGCTGATCGTCGCCTCGACCATCGGGTGGGTGCTGGGACGGCGTTACTCGCCCAACGGGGAAAACCCCTCGATCGAAAACCTGAACGACCGCATCCGATCCTGGTGGATCATGGTCGCGTGTCTGTCGATTGCGTTCCTGTTCGGCAAAACCGGGGTGATCCTGCTGTTTGCGCTGTGTTCGTTCGCGGCCCTGCGGGAGTTCATCACCCTGACGAACGCACGGCGCGCCGATCACTGGTCACTGGTCGTCGCGTTCTTTCTGGTCCTGCCGATCCAGTATTACTGGCTGTGGACGGGCTGGTACGGGATGTATTCGATCTTCATTCCGCTCTATGTCTTCCTGCTGCTGCCTATCATCTCGGCGCTGCGGGGTGAAACGCGGAACTATCTGGTCCGCATTGCGGAAATGCAGTGGGCGCTGATGATCTGCGTCTTTTGCGCGTCCCATGTTCCGGCGCTGCTGAACCTCAACATCCCGGGATTTGAAGGCCGGAACGTCCTGCTGATCGCGTTCCTTGTCGTCGTCGTCCAGATTTCGGACGTGCTGCAATACGTGTGGGGCAAACTGATCGGGCGCCGCCCGATTGCGCCGCGTCTGTCACCGTCGAAAACCATCGAAGGCTTTGTCGGCGGCACTCTGTCGGCGACACTGGTCGGGGCGGGGCTGTGGTGGATGACGCCGTTCACCCCGCTGCAGGCGGCGGGAATGGCGTGCATCATCACGCTGCTGGGCTTCTTCGGCGGGCTGGTCATGTCGGCGATCAAGCGCGACCGGGGGATCAAGGACTGGGGCCACAGCATCGCCGGTCACGGTGGGTTCATCGACCGGCTTGATTCGGTTGTGTTTTCCGCGCCGATCTTCTTGCACCTGACCCGCTATTACTGGTCGCTGACATGATGGCTGGCACGACCGTCCGGTCGTCGCGGCTGCACATGTTGGGTGCGTTCGTGCTGATGGGGTCGTGGGCCGCTTTCGCCAACCGACACCACCCCATGCCCGCGCCGCTGATCGCGGGCGTGGTTCAGGGGACGATGTCGGCCTGCCTGACTTTCGTGATGAAGCGGATCATCGAATACTTCGTCGCCCGCATGCCCGGCGCGCAGGCGCTGACCTATCCGCCGTTTCTGGCGGTCGGCGTCTCCATCCTCGTTCTGCTGTCCGTCCACGCACTGGTCGGAACGCCCGAGATTCTGCCCACGATCATTGTTCCGGTGCTCGTCACCGCCGTCTATTCGATCAGCTATACCATCACGCTGTGGAGAGCCCGATGACCGACCGCCGCCCCTTGGCCAGCCGCCAGACCCGCTGGGCCGCCGATCTGACCCGCAGGCTGGCCGCGACCAGCATCACGCCGAACCAGATATCGATTGCCAGCATGGGCTTTGCCGCGCTGGCGGGCGGCGCGTTCTGGTGGGCGGGCGATGCGCACTGGCTGGGCCGCGTCGTTCTGCTGATCCTTGGCGCGGCGTTCGTGCAGTTGCGCCTGCTGTGCAACCTGCTGGACGGCATGGTTGCGGTCGAGGCGGGCCGGGGCAGCCCCGACGGCAAGTTCTGGAACGAGGCACCGGACCGCGTCGCCGACATGCTGATCCTGGTCGGCGCAGGCCTTGGTGTGGGGCTGCCCGGTCTCGGCTGGGCCGCCGCAGCCTTCGCGATCCTGACCGCATACATCCGCGAACTGGGTGCCAGTGCTGGGCTTGGGTCGGACTTCAGCGGCCCGATGGCCAAGCCCCACCGCATGGCGCTGATCACCGGCGCGGCACTGCTGTCACTGTTCGAGCCGATCTGGCATGGCCAAGGCGACGTTCTGACGTTGGGCCTTTGGATCGTCGTGATCGGCGCCGCTGTTACCGCGCTGCGCCGCTCCGTGCGCGTGATCCAAGGGCTGAAACGCCTGCGCTAGAACGCCTCTCGATACAGGCGCAGGGCGGCGTCCTCGTCGATGTCGACGGGGTTGTTCACCAGCAACCGCGTCTGCAGCATCGCGTCACGGGCCAGCATCGGCAGGCTGTCTTGGGGCACGCCAACATCGCGCAGCCGCCGCGGCGCGCCAGAGCGGTCCATCAGGTCCTCCATGAAGGCAACGAACGCGTTCGATCGCGCCTGAACGCCCTCGTCCGAAGGTCCAATCACCACATCGGCCAGCTCCGCATAAAGCGGCGCGGCGGCAGTCAAGTTGTATCGCAGCACGGGGCCCAGCATCAGGGCATTTGTCAGACCGTGCGGCAGGTGGAAATGCCCGCCCAAGGGATAGGCCAGCGCATGGACGGCGGCGACGGGGCTGTTCGAAAACGCCTGTCCCGCAAGATTGGCGCCAATCAGCATACCTTCCCGGGCCGAGCGGTCCTGTCCGTTCTGACACGCCGCGATCAGGTTTGCGGACAGAAGCCGCAGCGCCTCGCGGGCGAAGATATCGGAGAGGGGGTTCTTCTTGTGGCGGCTGGTATAGGCCTCGATCGCGTGGACCATCGCATCGATGCCGGTCGCGGCTGTCTGGACCGCGGGCAGCCCAACGGTCAGCTCCGCGTCCAGCAGCACCTGATCGGCGTAAAGCTGGCGGGCGACGATGCCCATCTTGGTCGTCTGGCCGGTGGTCAGGATCGTGATGTTCGTCACCTCGGACCCGGTCCCGGCGGTCGTGGGCACCTGAATCAGCGGCACGCGCCCGCCCGCCACCTTGTCGATGCCGTAAAGCGCAGACAGCGGCTGGTCCGTCACCAGCGTCACCGCGACCAGCTTGGCGATGTCCATGGACGAGCCACCGCCAAGTCCCATCACGATATCGCACCCAGCCGCGCGACCCTGTTCGACGCAAGCCATCAGCACGGCCTCGGGCGGGTCGGCCACCACGTCGTCAAATACGGTGACGTCGAAGCCGTGCGCGGCGAGTGACGTCAGGGCCGGGGTCAGGACGCCGGTTTCATGCAGGAACCTGTCGGTGACGATCAGCAGGCGCCGCGCGTCAAAGCGCGCTGCCAGCAGTTCGCCCATGCGCCGCGCGCCGCCCCATTCGACCAGCAACGATCCGGGGGTGTCGAAAGAAAACGCCCCGCTCATGGGGTGGGCACCGCGAACCAGTCCAGCGGCTGGGGGTCATCACGATGGGCAAAGCGGACAAGGTGACGTTCCAGCACGTCGGCCACGCGGCGTGCATCGTCTTCGGTCGCGCCTTCGGCTGACAGTTCAAGCCCCACGTCGGTCAGGGCCACGACGCCGGTCCCGGCCTCGAACTCAAAGGTTGCGCGGGTATCGGACTGCTCCACCGGGATCTTGTGGCCGAAATGCTTGGCCATCGTTCCCAGAAGCTGGGGTCCACGCTCGGTCGCGAATCTGGTCGTCACCTGCATCGGTCAACCCTTTCCTTGGCTGGTTTTCAGGCCGCCTTGGACCGGGACCAGTAGGCGGCAGATGTGAATTCCGTCTTCTTCAGGCCGCGCTGGGTCAGAAGGGTGCGCACCGCGCGCGCCTCATCATCCGGGCCTGCGAACCAGATATAGGGGCCGCCGGGCCGCGCGACATCCCCAACGGCGGCCAGCAGGTCATCCGTTGGCCTGACCAGCGGGTTGTTCGCCAGATCGCCCAGATCGTGGACGGCGGCACGGACATGGGCGCGGCTGATGCTGCAGCCCAGGTGCAGCATGCGGCTGATGGCGGGCACGGCCGTTTCGTCGCCGAAAAGGACGATCTCCGCCGCATCCGGGCAGCGCCCGCCGCCCGGCCCTATGATAGCGACTTCGGCCCCCGTCGGCACGGTCCGCGTCCAGTCACAGGTAGGGCTAAGGTCGTGGCGGAACACGTCGAAGTCGATCCACCCCGGTCCGTGATCGACCGTGGTATAGACCGGGCGATGCAGCGCAGCATCGCCGTCAGGCCAGACGGTGCGCCCCGTTTCGGAAATGCGGGGCCACACCGGTTGACGGCCCGAAGGCGGCAGCAGCAAGCGGAAATGCAGGCTGCCGGTCCAGAACCTGTCTGCATCTTGCCCAGACAGACGCACGCGCGTGAAGCCCGGCGACCGTTGCGTGATCCGGGTCACGCGCATGAGCGAAAGCCCCGGCGCCAATGCGCCTGCCGCCACGCTGTCCCACGCGACCTCAATCCCCTCGTCACCCAGAAGCTGGGTGGCGCTGTCCTGCAGCGTCAGGACCATCTGGCGTTCCCCGCCCGAGATTTCGACCCGCGCCCCCGGTGCGTCCGGGATCAGGCGCAGCTCGCACCCCCAGACGTGCAGCGTCATGCGGCCCGGCGTATCGGTCAGCGGGCAGTCCCACGCCACGGCGCGCGCACGGATCAGCGCAGCCGCAGCGCCCGCACCCGTGGCAATGCGGCCATTGACCGCTGACAGGGGAGACGCGCTCATCGTCCCTGCACCGCGACCGGGACGGTCACCGTCTTGGCACCGCCAGGTGGCGGGGGCATTTTCGGCATCCGCTGCGCCTGACGCGCCAACACGGCATCGACGGCCGGGTCGCCCGTACCTTGCACCAGTTGGGCCGAGGTTGCCCCGGATGCCGAAACGCTGATGCGGACCGTCGCCCGGATCGTGCCGCGCTGACCGCGAATACTGGCCCGCTGCATATGGGCCGCCACGCGCGATTGCAGTTTCTGCTGCCATGACGCCTCGGCCCGCGGGTTGCTTGCCGCCTGACCGGCGGGGGCACCGCCCGACTGCGCGCTGCGCGCCGGCGCCTGTCGCGCGGGTTCCCGCCGGGGCGTTTCCGCCTGGCGGCGCTCCTGACGCGGCTTTTCGGGTTCACGACGCGTCTCACGCCGTTCCGGCTCTGGTTCAGGCTCTGGCTCTGGCTCGACCGGACGTTCCGGTCGCTGGCGCGGCGGCTGGGATTCGGTCAGGCGCGGCGACAGGCTGGCAAAGTCGGGCGGCGGCAGCGGCACCGTCGGAGGTGGTGTGAAATCCGGAATCTCGGCCATGTCGGGCTGAAGCGGCTCTGGCGGCGCTGGCTGGTCCGGCGGCGGTGGGGCGTCGTCCGGCAAGGGCGGCGGCACGTCTTCTTCAGGCGCGGGTTCCTGCGGGGCCGGGTCGGATGTCGGTTCCAGTTCGGGGATGGCACTGGGATCGGGGGTCGTGGCTGGCGCTAGGTCAACCTCGATCGCGTCGGCCGCGGCGGGCAGACCTGCGGGTTCCTGCCGCATCAGCCATGCTGCAGCGGCCATGTGCGCCGACACGACAAGGACCGCCACCGACCCCCAAAGCGCCTTGTGCGCGATGCCAAGCCCGCGGTCTGTCATGGCTGCGGCGTCGCGGCGGGTGCGGATGCAGGTGCAGGTGCGGCGGCGGGCGGGGCGCTGGTCGCATCCAGGCCGACCAGCGCGATTTTCAGAAAGCCTGCGTCCCGCATCTGGTTCATCACGGTCATCAGGTCACCGTAAGGCACGGCGGCATCCGCGCGCAGGAAGATGCGTCGCTGGTTGTCACCTTCGGTCGCGGTGGTCAGCGCCTGTTGAAGCGCGCCTGCCGGGATCGGATCATTCCCCAGTGCCAGCGACAGGTCCGGCTTCACCGTCAGCCAGACCGGCGTGTCAGGCCGTTCGGCGACCGGCGCGTTCGATACGGGCAAATCGACGTTGATATCCACCGTGGCCAGCGGTGCCGCGACCATGAAGATGATCAGCAGAACCAGCATCACGTCGATGAAGGGCGTGACGTTGATCTCGTGGTTCTCGACCAGCTCGTCGCTGTCGCCACCGGTGTTCCGGATGCCGCCCGCCATCAGACCGACTGCCCTGCAGCCTTGCGGTCAAGGTCGCGCGACACAAGCCGCTCGACCCCCGCCGCGGCTTCGTTCAGGCGCAGGCGATAGCCGCCGACGGCGCGCGCAAAGCCGTTATAGATGACGACCGCCGGAATGGCTGCGACCAGACCGATTGCCGTCGCCAACAGCGCTTCGGCAATGCCGGGCGCGACGACGGCAAGGTTTGTCGTGTTCGATTCCGAAATGCTGATGAAGCTGTTCATGATGCCCCAGACGGTCCCGAACAGACCGACAAACGGCGCAACGGACCCGATGGTTGCCAGCACGCCGGTGCCGCGGTTCATGTTCCGCGCCGCACGCGCCTGTATCTGCGACAACTGTGACCCGATCCTGTCCTGTACGCCCGAGGCCGACAGCTCGGGCCCCGAGCGGTTCAGTTCGCGCGCAGCGGCACGCAGCATCCGGGCGTCCGGCGCACTTCCGTTTGCAGTCGGCAACACGGCGCGCAGCGAGTCCGCTTCCTCGATCCGGCGGGCGCCGCGGCCGACGCGGGCCATGGCCGCGCCGTATTCGAACAGCTTGACGATCAGGATGGTCCACGTCGCAACCGAGGCCAAAGCAAGACCGATCATCACGGCCTTCACGACGATGTCGGCGGCCCGGAACATGCCCATGGGCGACAGATCGTGAGGCAGCGTGTCGATCTGGATCGGGGTTGACGCGGGGGCCGAGGGGGCGGGCGCACCGGCTGACGTCGCGTCAGGTGTCGCGTCAGGTATCGTTGCGGGGATAGGCGCCGGGGCGGTCGTCGCAGGCGCGGGTGCGGTCCCCGGCGTCGCGGTCGTCCCCGGCAGTGGCGCATCCGGGACGGGTGTGGCTGGTGCGGCAGGTGTCTCGGCAGCAACATTCGGTGCCGGGTCGGTTGCCGTCTGGGCACTTGCCGTGTGCGGGATCATGGCCATGGCTGTCAGGATGACGGCAACCGGCAGCGCGGTTGCGGTCCGGGTGATCGAGGATCGGTAAAACGGCATCTGACAGACCTTGCTGAACTGTTTTGCATCGACGCGAACGATGGCTGTCGGGGCGCATCAGCCCCAAAAACTGTGTCCGCGCGGCTTCACTTCAAGACTCTGACCATAATTGTCAACTATCCAAGTTGACAAGTTGCGCGGCTCACTGGCACGGCTGCGTTCATGGCACTTGTGACGCTGGTCGTCTGCCAACCCCTATGAAACCTGAAAGGTCGATACACGTGCGCGTTGCTTCTTTCCGTGCCGCTTTGCTTGCAGGCTGCAGCCTGACTGCGCTTGCCGTTCCCGCCTGGGCGCAGGACGGCGAAAACACCCAGAACATCACGCTGGACACCGTCGTGATCGACGCGACTGCCCCGACGCAGGGGTACGTCGTGCCCACCACCCAGATCGCGACCAAGACCGAAGCCAGCGTTCTGGAAACGCAGCAGTCTGTGTCAGTGGTCACCGGCCAGCAGATCCGCGACCAGGGCGCCACGTCGGTCGGTCAGGCGCTGGCCTACAGCGCCGGCGCGGTGGCCCAGCCCTATGGCGCAACGCCCGGTTTTGATGAGCCCAACGTGCGGGGTTTTGGCAGCAATAATTCGCAATACCTCAACGGTCTGCGCATGGTCCGCAAGTTCGGCGCCCCATCGCTGGAGCTTTACGGGCTGGAGCGGGTCGAACTGCTGCGCGGTCCGTCATCGGCTCTGTACGGCGCAGGTTCGCCCGGCGGGATCGTCAACCTTGTGCAGAAACACGCCCAAGCCGAGGACTTTGCCGAAGCCGGCGTCGGATACGGCAGTTTTGGCGACGCCAATGTCTTTTTCGACGTGAACCGCGCCCCAAGCGAGACGTTGGCCTGGCGCCTGACCGGCAAGCTTTCCAAGACCGAAGAACAGGTCAAGGACGTCACCAACGATCGCGGTTACCTGGCCAGCGCATTCCGCTGGCAGCTGGATGATCTGAGCACGCTTGACCTGATGGTGTCCTACCAGAAGGACAGCCCGATTTCGCCCGCCGGCGTGCCTTTCGGGCTGACCCGCATCGCCAATCAGAAAGATCTGCGCGAATTCTATGCGGGCTACCCCGATGCCACCGACAGCGATCGCAAGATGCTGAATGTCGGCGTCGAATACGGTCGCGATCTGGAAAACGGCTGGCGGCTGGACCAGAGCTTCCGCTATCAGAAATTCGACTGGGATTATACGATCTTCACGTCGAATGCGCTGTCGGCGGATGGCAACTTCATCAACCTGAACATGACCGACCAGCGTGAGGACAGCGACGCGCTGACCATCGACAACCGCCTGACCGGAGAGGTCACGACCGGGGCCGCGACCCACAAGCTGCTGTTCGGCATCGACATGTCGCGCAGCCGGTTGGATAACACGACCGACTTTCTTTACCCGCAGGACATCGACTGGCGAAATCCCAACCGTGATATCGCCGTGGCGGGTCGCCTGTGGTATTCCAAGACCGAGGATCTGACGATCCAGCAAGCCGGCGTCTATGCCCAGGATGAGATTTCGTGGGACAAATGGCGCGCCTCGTTGGGCTTGCGGCACAGCTGGGTCAAACAGACGGGAACGGTGGATTCGCTGTTCGTGGACGCGGCCGGAAACCGTTACCCGGGATCGTCGAACGCGTATCAGAAAGACGATGCCACCACGGGCCGTGCCGGTCTGTCGTATCTGTTCGACAACAACATCGCGCCCTACATTTCTTATGCGACGTCGTTTGATCCGGAAATCGGCACCGACCGCAACGGCCGCTCCTTCAAGCCGACCAAAGGCAAGCAGTGGGAGGTCGGTGTCAAATACCAGCCGACGAACGACATTCTGCTGACCGCGGCGGTCTACGACCTCAAGCAGACGAACGTCGTGCGCAACGATGCGAACTTTGCCCCGTATCAGATCGGAGAGGTTCATTCCCGCGGCGTCGAGCTGGAAGCGACGGCTGAACTGGCCCAAGGCTGGGACGTGCGCGCGGCCTATACCTATACCGACGCGCGTCAGGGCGGCGATGCGCCGAATGCGTCGACCTCGATCGAAGGCAACCGTGCGGCCAACTCGCCCTATAACACGGCCAGCGTCTGGCTGGATCGCGACTTCGACAACGGTCTGCGGGTCGGCGGTGGCGTGCGCTATGTCGGCAGCCGTTATGGCGACGATGCCAACAACTACAAGCTGGACAGCTATACCCTCGTCGATCTGGGCGCACGCTATACCCGCGACAACATCGAGGCGTCGCTGAACGTGCTGAACCTTGCCGACAAGGTCTATCTTGCCAGCTGCAGCCAGTTCTACTGCAACTATGGCGAAGGCCGCGAAGTGCAGGCCCAGCTGACTTATAAGTGGTAAGCCAATCCACCATCACCCGCCGCCGTCTTGTCAAAGGGATGGCGGCGGGTTCGCTTTTGGCGGCAACGGGTATGGCAGCCCCTGCCGCCCGTGCCGATGCGCCCCGACCGCGGCTGGCGGCGATCGACTGGGCCATGCTTGAAACCGCAGTGGCCTTGGGACACATGCCCGTCGCCGTGTGCGAGTTGATCCGATACCGCGAAGACGCCGTAGAACCGGTCATTCCTGCCGACGTCACGGACCTTGGGCTGCGCGGATCGCCCAATTACGAGCTGCTGCAGCTGGTCCGGCCCGACCTCATCCTGACATCTCCGTTTTACGCGCAGCATCAGGCGCGGTTCGAAACCATCGCGCCGGTGTTGTCGCTGCCCTTCTATACCCCCGGCACGCCGCCGCTGGCGCCTGCCTTTGCCGCGCTGGATGCGATGGCCGATGCGCTGAACGACCCCGGCGCCGCCCTGCGCGCCCGCGCAGCGGCCGAGGCGGAGATTGCCGCGCTGATCCCGCGCCTTGCCCCCTTCAACGACCGGCCCGTCAGCCTGATCGACATCGGCGACGCGCGTCACATCCGCAGCTTTGGGTTCGACAGCATGTTCGGCGACATGCTGGCTCGCCTTGGGCTGACGAACGGGTGGACCGATCCCACGCAGTTCAGTTTTCGCGCGCCATTGCCGCTGGAGCGACTGGCCGATGTGCCCGACGCCCGCGTCGTCATCGTCGGCCCGATCCCGGTCGAGGCCCGCGAAGGCATTGCCCGCAGCGTTCTGTGGAACGCCTTGCCCGCGGTCGCCGAAAACCGGGTCTACCAGCTTCAGACCGTCAACGCCTTTGGCGGAATCCTTGCCGGGCTGCGGTTTGCGCGGCTGCTGACGCAGGCGTTCGAAACGGGACCGGTCGCATGATGCGGGGCAAGGCGCTTATCCTGCCGGCCGCATTGTGCCTGGGTGTCGCGCTGTGGTGGCTGGCCGCCTTGCGGATGTTGCCGACGGGATGGCCCGCGTGGCCGCTGGACGCCGCGCGCATGGATCTGGGGCAGATCCTGTTGGGCTTTGGTCTGATGCCACGGGGCGTCATCGCGCTGATCGCCGGGGCTGCGTTGGGGCTGTCGGGCGCGATGCTGCAGGCGGTGCTGCGCAACCCCTTGGCCGATCCGACGACGCTGGGGATATCGACGGGCGCACAGCTGGCGCTGGTGCTGGCCACGATCCTTGCGCCGGGGCTACTGGAACACGGTCGCCTGCCGGTCGCGCTGATCGGCGCGGGACTTGCCGCGGCGGTCGTGATGTCGATCGGCGCGCGGCGCGGGTTCGCGCCAGTCACGATGGTGATTTCCGGGATGCTGGTCAGCATGACCGCGTCCGCAGTTGCGACGGCCGTCACACTGGCGCGCGGGGAATACCTGCTGTCGCTGGTCATCTGGAACGGCGGATCGCTGGTCCAGCAGGACTGGGGCGGCGTGCGGCGTTTGGCGGTCATGCTGCTGGCGGGCGGGATCGCGGCCGTTCTGCTGGCCAGACCTTTGCGCGTCCTGTCACTGGGCGCGGCGGGCGCCTCTGGTCTGGGCCTGAACGTCACCGCGGTGCGGTTCGTCGTCGTGGCGGTGGCGGTGGTTCTGGCGGCGATGGTGTCGGCCGAGCTGGGCCTGATCGGCTTTGTCGGCCTGGCCGCGCCCGCGCTGGCGCGAACCTTGGGCGCGCGGACGATGGGTCAGGTCCTGATCCTTTCACCGCTGATCGGCGCCGCCCTGCTGTCGGTCTGTGACGGGTTGGTCCTGACGCTCGCCGGGGCCACGGGCGAGATGTATCCCACCGGTGCGCTGACCGGGCTGATCGGCGGCCCCCTTCTGATCTGGCTTCTGCCACGCCTGCGCGGGTCAACCCCGCCGGGGACCGAGGCAGCCGAAGGCCCGGCCCCCCGCCTGACCCGACCTGCGCCGGTGCTGTATGCGCTGGCCGGCGGAATGGCCGTGCTGTCCCTGGTGCTGGTCTGGATCGGGCGCGTGCCGCAGGGCTGGGCGATCCTTGACTGGCACAGCTTTCGCGACTTCCTGCCGCTGCGGCTGCCCCGGCTGGTCGCCGCGGGCGCGGCCGGTGCGCTGCTGGCGACGGCGGGCGCAGTGTTGCAACGACTGACCGCAAACCCCCTTGCCTCGCCCGAGGTGCTGGGCGTGTCAGGGGGCGCCACGATGGGCTATGCCGCGACGCTGTTTTTGATTGCCGGACCGGGTCGGGGGGCGCTGACGCTTGGCACGATGATAGGGGGCGCAGTCGCCCTGACGCTGGTTGCCCTGTATGCGCGGCGCCGCGACATGCCGGCCGAACGCGTTCTTTTGGCAGGGATCGCGGTGTCGGCCATGGCGAGCGCCGTCCTTTCAGCCATCATGGCCACAGGCAGCGCCCAAAGCTGGCAGGTGCTTGCATGGCTCAGCGGGTCATCGAACACCGTCACCGCACCCGAGGCCGCGACACTTGCCGTGATCGCCGCCCTCGTCGTCACGATCTCTGCATGGCTCTGCCGCCGTTGGTTGCAGATCCTGCCGCTGGGTGCGGATGTCGCCGCCGCACTCGGCCTGCGGCTTGGTCCAGCGCGGCTGGGGCTGATCGCGCTGGCGGGGCTTGCCACAGGTGCTGCAACCGTGCTGGTCGGTCCGGTCAGTTTCGTGGGGCTGATGGCGCCGCATCTGGCACGGCGCATGGGGCTGGCGCGCGCGTCCGACCAGGTTCTGGGCGCGGCCCTGATCGGCGGGCTGCTGATGATCCTGGCCGATTTCGGTGCGCGTATGGCCGGGTTTCCGTATGAATTGCCGCTGGGGCTTTTTGCGTCGCTTCTGGGCGCACCATGGCTTTTGTGGCTGATGATGAGGGTCGGGCGATGAGCAGCCAGAACAAGCTCTTTTCCATTCGCGGGCTGTCGGTCGACGTGCCGGGGCGCAGGCTGATCGATGACTTGACGCTGGATCTGCCCAAGGGACAGGTGATCGCGCTGATCGGGCATAACGGATCGTCGAAATCGACGCTGCTGAAGGTGCTGGCCCGCCAGATGACCCCGGCAGGTGGACAGGTCGAATTCGGGGGCCGCGACATCAGCGCCTGGCAACCCCGCGATTACGCCCGGGCACTGGCGTTCCTGCCCCAGACCACGCCCCCGGCCGAAGGAATGACGGTGCGCGAGCTTGTGTCCCTTGGCCGCTATCCCTGGCACGGGGCACTGGGCCGGTTCGGCGCGGACGATCACCGCGCGGTGGATGCGGCGTTGGTCGAGTGCGGCGTTGACCCCTTTGCGGATCGTCTGGTCGACACGCTGTCGGGCGGTGAACGCCAGCGCGTCTGGTTGGCGATGATGGTGGCCCAACAGGCCGGCACGCTGTTGCTGGACGAGCCCATCTCGGCGCTCGACATCGCTCATCAGGTCGAGGTGCTGTCGCTGGTCCAGCGCATGTCCCACCACCAATCGCGCAGCGCGATCGTCGTTTTGCATGACGTGAACATGGCGGCGCGGTTCTGCGACCATATCGTGGCGCTGAAAGGCGGCAGGCTGGCGATGCAGGGCACGCCCGGCGATCTGATGCGCCCCGAGGTGCTGGCCGCGATCTATGGCCTTCCGATGCAAGTTCTGGCAGATGCAGCCGGACGGCCAGCGGCCATGCCCGCCTGACACATCCCCATCCCTGACGAGCAAGGAGCATTCCGATGCTTCGCGAATTCGCGACCTATTACCGCCCGCATATGCGCCTTTTCTGGGTCGATTTCGGCTGTGCGGTCCTGTCGGGTCTGCTGGAACTGGCCTTTCCCTTGGCGATCAAGGCGTTCATCGACTACCTGCTGCCCAGCGGCAACTGGGGCCTGACCATTGCCGCGGCGGTCGGGCTGCTGATCATCTATGCCATCAATTCGGGCCTGATGGCTGTCGTGACCTATTGGGGGCACCGGCTGGGGATCAACATCGAAACGACGATGCGTGCGCGCGCCTTCGATCACCTGACGCGGCTGTCGTGGCGCTGGTATGACCGGGCCCGCACCGGCAAGCTGGTGGCCCGCGTCACCCGCGATCTGGAAGAGATCGGCGAGGTTGCCCATCACGGTCCCGAAGACGCGTTCATCGCGCTGATGACGTTCGTGGGCGCGTTCATGCTGATGTTCTGGGTTCATCCGACGCTGGCGCTGATTGTCGCGCTGATCGTCCCGGCGATGATGGTGCTGGTGATGGTCGCGGGCGGGCGCATGACGCGGACATGGCGTGCGATCTATTCACGCGTCGGTGACTTCAACGTGCGGTTGGAGGAAACCCTGGGCGGCGTTCGTGTCGTCCAGGCCTTCGGCAACGAACGCCACGAGACAGAGCTGTTTGCCGCCGACAACGCGCGCTACCGGCAGGTCAAGCTGGACGCGTATCGCATCATGGCGGCGGCAACCGCGCTGCAATACATGGGTCTGCGGCTGGTGCAGGTGATCGTCATGGTCGTCGGTGCCGGTTTTGTGCTGAACGGCACGCTGACGACCGGTGGCTATGTCGGGTTCCTGCTGCTGGTCGGCGTCTTCTATCGCCCGCTGGAAAAGATCGCCGCCGTGATCGAGACCTATCCCAAGGGGATCGCGGGCTTTCGCCGGTATCAAGAACTGCTGGCGACCGACCCGGAAATCGCGGATGCCCCCGACGCGGTCGAAGCGCCGGCCCTGCGCGGTCAGATCACGTTCGACGGCGTCGGTTTCGGGTACGAACAAGGCAGGCCCATCCTGTCCGACATCAACCTGAGCATTCGCCCGGGTGAAACCGTGGCGTTTGTCGGCCCCTCCGGGGCGGGCAAGACGACCCTTCTGGCACTGTTGCCGCGGTTTTATGAACCGACTACCGGGACGATCCGCGTGGACGGCCTGCGGCTGGACCAGATGCGACTGAACAGCCTTCGTCGTCAGATCGGGCTGGTCAGTCAGGACGTGTTCCTGTTCGGCGGCACGCTGCGCGACAATATCGCCTATGGCCGCCTTGGCGCAACCGAGGCCGAGATCGTGGACGCCGCGCGTCAGGCGCAGCTCGGCCCCCTTCTGGCCACGCTGCCCGAGGGTCTGGACACCATCGTCGGCGAACGTGGCGTGATGCTGTCGGGTGGCCAGAAGCAGCGCGTGGCGATTGCCCGCGTCTTCCTGAAGAACCCGCCGATCCTGATTCTGGACGAAGCCACCAGCGCGCTGGACAGCCAGACCGAGCGTGAGATCCAGTCCGCGCTGGACGCGCTGTCGGTGGGCCGGACTACGCTGGTCATCGCGCACCGGCTGGGCACGATCCGCAACGCCGACCGCATCATCGTCATGGCCGACGGTCGTATCCACGAAATCGGCAGCCACACCGAACTGCTGTCGCAAGGCGGCCTTTACGCCAAGCTGTCGGCCTGAGGGGTCACTTGCCCGTGGACAGCCCCTCATCGACGGCTGCGCTCAACCCCGGTTCGTCCAGCACGGGATCGGGCAACTTGTTCAGCGCATTCGTCAGCGCCTCTCCCCAGCCGGTCGAAATCAGCCGGTAATAGGGGTCACTGTCCTGAATGCGGAGGCTGCGCACTTCTTCGGTGGTGTCGCTGTCCATGATCGTGACGTCCAGCGGAAGGCCGACCGACAGATTGGCCTTGATCGTCGAATCGAAACTGACGGTCAGCAGCTTGATCGCGGATTCAAAGCTCATGTCCGGACGATAGGCGCGCACGATGATCGGACGGCCATACTTCGTCTCGCCGATCTGGAAAAACGGCGTGTCGGCCGTGGCCTCGATGAAGTTGCCTTCGGCATAGATGTGGAACAGCTGCGGCCGCGACCCTTCGATATGGCCGCCCAGAATCAGGCTGGCGTTGAACTTGCTGGTGCCGGTGTGCCCGCCTGCCAGTTCGTCCTGGCGCTTGATTTCCTCGCGCAGCAGCGCGCCCACCATCTGGGCGGTGCTGAACATCGTCGGCTGCGACAGAAGCGGAACGGACCGTGCGTCCGGGGCCGAGTTGCGGTCATCGAGACGGCCGAGTACCGCCTGCGTCGTGGCCAGATTGCCCGCCGACATCATGACCAGCGTCCGGTCGCCCGGCTGGTGCCAGATCCGCGTTTTGGCAAAGACCGAGATGTTGTCTACGCCCGCGTTGGTGCGGGTGTCGGACATGAAGACGATCCCGCGATCGAGCTTCATCGCCACGCAATAAGTCATGAAAGCCTGTTCCTTGGAATTGACGCTGGTCCTATTGGTCCACGACGCTCAGACGCACGTCCAGATGTTCTTGCGCCACACCATACCGCATCCCGGACACGGGGGCCGCATCCTCATAATCACGCCCGACCGCGACACGCACGTAACGTTCGTCCGGGCTGATGTGGTTCGAGGCGTCGAAACCGACCCAACCCAGGCCTTCGTGATAGGTCTCGGCCCAGGCATGGGTCGCGACCTGTTCGGTGCGGTCGTCCATGCGCAGATAGCCGCTGACATATCTGGCAGGCAGTCCCAGCAGACGCGCCGCGGCGACGAAAATATGGCTATGATCCTGACAGACCCCGCTGCCGTTGGCCAAGGCCTGCTCGGCCGTCGTCGTCGGATCGGTCGTGTTGGTGACGTAGGCGACCTGGTCGGCCACGGTGCTCATCAGCGCATGGGCCGTGTCCAGCGACGTGCCGCCCTTGGGCAGCGTGTCGATCAGCGCGCGGACCCCGTCCCCCGGCATCGTCAGCCGCGTCGGTTTCAGAAACAGCCACATCGGCGCCAACCGGCGGTGCGGGCCCAGAACCCCGGCGCTGTCGCGGGTTTCCACCTGCCCCCGCGCTGTGATCACGATCTGATGTCCGTCACCATCCAGTGAAATCAGGCGCGCGTCGTTTCCGAACTGGTCGCGATAGGTGACCTGCGGCGTCGCGCCCTGCACCTCGACCCGCCAGTCGCGCACGCGCTGCGTGGGGTCGTTGCGCGGGGTAAGGCGCAGTCGCATCAACCCATATGTGGGCGGGCGGTCATAGACGTATTCGGTTCGGTGTTCGATCTGCAGCAGCATGGCTATTCCGTGAACTGATAGTCAGCGGCGACACCAGCGGCGAGGCGCGCGTTTTCGGCCAGAAAAGAGGTCAGAAATTCGTGCAGCCCTTCTTCGAAAATCTCTTCGATGACCCGTGCATCCAGCATGCGCCGCAACCAGTCCGATGTGGTGTGGCAGGGTTTCCGCGTGCCATAATTGCGCGCAAGGTTCGACAAGGCCAGTGCGATCTGCGCGTGGCAGTATGCCAGCGACCGCGGCATGCTTTCGTTCAGGATCATGAAATCGGCCACACCCGAGGCCGAGACGTCGTTGTCGTAAAGCCACTTGTAGGCCTTGTGCGCCGACACGGACCGCAGGATCGAATCCCATTGGATCTGATCCAGCGGAGAGCCGACCCACGACGCGGATGGCAGCAGGTGGTAATACTTCACATCCAGAATCCGGGCGGTCGTGTCCGCACGTTCCAGATGCAGTCCCAGCATGAAGAAGTCATAGCCGTCTGTGCGCAGCGTGGTGTTTTCGATCATGCCGCGGATCTGGGCGGTGGCGCGTTTGACACGCGACAGGATCGCCGGCAGCTCGGCCTGATCCAAAGGCTGTTCAAGGCTTGATTTGATCTGGCGCCAGCTGTCGTTCACGGCCTCCCACAGATCGCGGGTCAGCGCGGTGCGCACCATCCGCGCGTTCGACCGTCCGGCCGCCATGCAGGCCAGAATGCTGGACGGGTTTTCGGGATCGCGCAGCAGATAGTCGATCACGACCTCTGGTTCGGGCTGATCGGTGCCCGCGCCATGGCGGGCATTGAACCCGGCTGAAACGCCTGCACTGGCCAGAACGGACCGCCAGTCCGCATCGCCCGGACCGCGCGTCAGCGCCATGTGCAGGCCCGCGTCGACAAGGCGCGCCATCGCCTCGGCCCGCTCGATATAGCGGGCCATCCAGAACAGGCCATTGGCGGTGCGGCCAAGAAGGGTCATCGTCATTGCGCCTGCCTCATGCCTTCAGAACCCACGTGTCCTTGGTCCCACCCCCCTGAGAGGAGTTGACGACCAACGACCCCTCCCGAAGGGCCACCCGCGTCAGCCCGCCCGATACGGTCTGCACCGTGTCGCCATAAAGGACGAACGGCCGCAGATCGACGTGACGCGGCGCAAGACCCGCCGCCGTCAGCGTCGGGCAGGTCGACAAGGCCAGCGTCGGCTGCGCGATGTAGTTCGAGGGCCGCGCCCGCAGCTTGTCGGCGAATGTTTCACGTTCCGCAGTGGTTGCCGCCGGACCCACCAGCATCCCGTATCCGCCCGATCCGTGGACCTCCTTGACGACCAGCTCGGCCAGATTGTCCAGCACATATGCCAGGCTGTCAGGCTCTGAACACCGCCATGTTGGGATGTTTTCCAGCAGCGCCTTTCGTCCGGTATAGAATTCGACGATCTGCGGCATGTAGGAGTAGATCGCCTTGTCGTCTGCAATCCCCGCGCCCGGTGCGTTTGCAATGGTGATGTTGCCGGCGCGATAAACGTCCATCAGCCCCGGCACACCCAAGACGCTGTCGGGACGGAAGCTGAGCGGGTCAAGAAAGTCGTCGTCGATGCGGCGATACAGCACGTCGATCTGGCGATACCCTTCGGTCGTGCGCATGGCGACGTGGCCGTTGATCACGCGCAGGTCGCTGCCTTCGACCAGCTGCACGCCCATCTGATCGGCCAGAAACGCATGTTCGTAATAGGCCGAATTGTTGATGCCCGGCGTCAGCACCGCAATCGTCGGGTTCGAGGGCGCGTTCACCGGCCGCGCCGCCGCCAGCGACCGACGCAGCAGCTTTGGATAGTCCTCGATCGGCTCGACCCGGTTGCGGGCGAACAGTTCCGGGAACAGCTGCATCATCGTTTCGCGGTTTTCCAGCATATAGCTGACACCAGACGGTGTGCGGCAATTATCCTCCAGCACAAAGAACTCGTCGGGGCCGGTGCGGACGATGTCGGTGCCGACGATATGAGTGTAGATGCCCCCCGCCGGTGACATGCCGATCATCTGAGGCACGAACGCCTCGTTGTCGGCGATCAGCGACTGGGGGATGATGCCGGCGCGGATGATTTCCTGCCGGTGATAGATGTCGTGCAGAAACGCGTTCAGTGCCCTGACGCGCTGTTCGATGCCTTCGGCCAGCCGCGCCCATTCAGCAGCCGACAGGATGCGCGGAACGATATCGAAGGGAATCAGACGCTCCTCGGCCTCGGCCTCGCCATAGACGGCAAAGGTGATGCCGGTGCGGCGAAAGACCTCTTCGGCGTCGGCGGCCTTGGTCTGCAACCGTTCCGGGGGCTGTGCGTCCAGCCAGCGCTTGAAGTCGGCATAGGGTGCGCGGACGCCGTCATCGGCCGTCATTTCGTCAAAAGCGGTCATCCATCCCCCATCCATGCCCGACTTCCACGTCTGTCGAGCCATTCGGACGCTTTGGTCCATTACGTCTGATGCAACCCCCTGACGCGCCGGGCGTCAATGCAGCTTGAGCGCGCAGGTCAGGGTGATTGCCAAGCAAACCCCGCCTTTGCCCAGAAAATAGGCAACGGCGGGGCTGTCCTTTGGCAGGGATGGTCTAGTCGATCTGCGCCAGGACCTTGTCCAGCGTCACCGGCAGATTGCGGAAGCGTTTGCCCGTTGCGTTGGCGATTGCGTTCACAATCGCCCCGGCCATGCCGCAACACGCCACCTCGCCGATACCCTTGGCCTGCATCGGATTGGCGAAGGGGTCGCGATCCTCAAGGAACTCGACGTCGATACTGGGCACGTCAAGGTTCGCCGGAATGTGGTATTCGGCCAGATCACGGTTCACGAAACTGCCGTCGCGTGGGTCCGTCATGACCTCTTCGGTCAGGGCAGAGCCTTGGCCGAAGATCATGCCGCCCAGACACTGGGACCGCGCGGTTTTCGGGTTCAGGACACGCCCTGCCGCGAACACACCCGACATGCGCCGGACGTGGACCTCGCCGGTCACGGTGCTGACGGCTACTTCGGCGAACTGGGCGCCCCAGCTGGCCTGGGTGCGCGTGACCGACGTCAGACCCGGCTTGATCGTGCCCTTGCCGGTGATGCTGTCGCCCTGAAGCACGTCCGACAGCGAACGCTGCTGGTTGCCTGCGATGGCAAAGCCATCCTTCAACGTCAGCTCATCGGGTTTGACGTCCAACTTCTCAGCCAGCTTTTTCTTGACCGCCTCGGCGGCCAGCAGGACCGACGATCCGGCTGACGCCGCGCCGAACGATCCGCCCGACCCGCTGGACGGCGGCAGGTCGCTGTCGCCCAGAACCGTGGTCACCCGGTCGACAGGCAGGCCAAGCATGTCCGCCGCAATCTGCGTCAGGATCGAATAGCTGCCGGTCCCGATATCGGTCATGTCGGTTTCGACGCGCGCCGTTCCGTCCGCCAGCAAGGTGATCTGGGCCTGACTGGGCAGCAACATGTTGACCCGCACGGCAACTGCGACACCCATGCCGATCAGCCATTCGCCTTCCTGTCGGCTCCCGGCTTCGGCCCGCTTGTCCCAACCAAAGGTCTCTGCCCCGCGGTTGAGGCAGTCTGCAAGACGATTGCTGCTGAATTCCTTGCCGGTGCTGGGGTCCTTTTCGGGGATGTTGCGCAGGCGCAGCTCGATGGGACAGATCCCCATCTTTTCGGCCAATTCATCCATCGCGACCTCGACGATGGGAACACCGATCGCTTCACCAGGGGCGCGCATCGATCCGGCACAGGTGATGTTCAGTTGGGTCACATAATGCCCGATGGTCCGGTTTTCGCCGGCATAGGTGAAGGGCGTGGCCTGCGTGACCGGCTCACTGAACGACTCTCCCGCCAGTGTGCTGACCCAAGCCGAATGCCCGACCCCTGTCAGCCGACCATCTCCATCCGCCGCCAACTGGACCCGCTGGCGCGATTCGCTGCGCCGCGTCGTCGCCTCATAGACTTGGCGGCGATGCAGAACCACGGCGACCGGACGGCCCAACCGCTTTGCCGCAATCGCCGCGCCCACAGCCTCGTGCCCGATCCCCAGCTTGGACCCGAAGCCACCGCCGACGAACGGGGCTAGAATGCGCACGCGCTTTTTCGGTATGCCGAGCGAGTCAGCCAGTTCCGGCACGTTGAAGGCCAGCATCTGGTAGGAGCCACGGACGACAAGGTCCTTGCCGTCCCACCACGCAACGGCTGCGTGTGGCTCCATCGAGGAATGGCTCATCGACGGGGTGTGGTATTCCTGATCGACGACGAACTTGGCCTCGGTGATGGCCTGTTCCAGATCACCCTGTGCCGACTGTTTGGACGCGGGGGCGGCGTATTCCGCTTTGTCGGTGGTGAACACGCCTTTTTCGGTCTGATCGATATACGTCGCCTGTGCCGACAGTGCGGCGTCGCGTGCCTGTTCCAACGTTTCGGCCACGACCAGCGCAATCGGCTGGCCGACGTAAAACACCTCGTTAGGACCCTGCACCGGCGCTTTTGACGCCATCCCCTGAGCCGGGTTCCGCAGCAGGCGTTTATCGCGGATCACGTCCAGAACACCGGGCATCGCGCGCAGTTCGTCCTTGTTCAGCCCCGTGACCCAACCCTTGCCGATGGTCGAACGGACGAACCAGCCGAAGACCGTCCCGGGTGGGTGGTCCTCATCCGCATAGGTGGCATGGCCTGACACCTTCAGCGGCCCTTCGACGCGGCTGAGCGGGGTTGAGATGACGCCCTGAACGGTGTGGTCCAGCACGTCCTTGCTGTCGGCCGTGTTCATACGCAGGCTGCGGGTAACCTCGATCGTATCGCTCATGCAGATTTCTCCTCGGCGGGCGCGGCGGCCGCTTCTTGCAGGACCGACATCAACGTGCGGCGCAGCAGGGGGATCTTGAAATCGTTCTCGCCCTGACCCTTGGCGCCTTCCATGAAGGCGTCGATGGCCTTGGCAAAGACATCGTCACCGGGGGCTTGGCCGGCTAACGCAGCCTCGACCGCGTCGACGCGCCACGGCTTGGTCCCGACGCCGCCTGCGGCGATGCGGGCCGTGGTGATGCGGCCGTGATCGACGACCAGCGCGACGGCGACTGAGACCAGCGCGAACGCATAGGAGCGACGGTCCCGCACCTTGCGATAGATCTGCCGACCGCCAATCGGTGCTGGCAGGCTGACGGCGGTGATCACCTCTCCCTGCTCCAGCACGTTGTCCTTTTCGGGCGTGTCACCCGGCAGGCGGTGAAAATCTCGCGCCGCCACCTCTCGGTTGCCGGCAGGCCCGTCGATGTGAACGACTGCGTCCAATGCGATCATCGCGACCGCCATGTCGCCGGGATATGTGGCGATGCAGCTGTCGGACGCCCCAAAGATCGCGTGCGTGCGATTGCACCCGCCGATCGCCGCGCATCCACTGCCAGGCTGGCGTTTGTTGCAGGCCGCCGAAAGGTCGTAGAAGTAATAGCAGCGCGTGCGCTGCATCAGGTTCCCGCCGGTCGAGGCGCGGTTGCGGATCTGCGGGCTGGCCCCTGCCAGAATGGCCTTGGACAGCAGCGGATAATCCCGGCGCACTGCCCGGTCCGCGGCCAGATCAGCGTTTCGAACCAACGCACCGACGCGCAACCCGTCGCCCGCTGGTTCGACCTGGTCCAGACCGACGTGGTTCACGTCCAAAAGCTCGGACGGGGTCTCGATCTGGTGCTTCATAAGGTCAAGCAGGTTCGTCCCGCCCGCAATCAGGCGCGCGGCAGATCCGATGGCCTGATCGGCGTCGGTTGCGGTTTCGAAGGTAAAGGGTTTCATGCCTGCTGCCCCTCGGCCGTTTCGCGGATCGCATCCACGATGTTGGGATAGCAGCCGCACCGGCACAGATTGCCCGACATGCGTTCGCGGATTTCGTCGTCGGTCAGTGTCACACCGTCGGCATCGACCGGCGTCAACTGGCTGGGCCAGCCGGCTGCCACCTCTTCCAGCATAGCGGTCGCGGACATGATCTGACCCGGCGTGCAGTAGCCGCACTGAAAACCGTCACAGCGCAGAAACGCCTGCTGCATCGGGTCAAGCTGGTCGACCTTTGGGGTCGGGCTGTCTGTGGCCGCCAGCCCTTCGATCGTCGTGATGGCGTCACCGTCGTGCATGACGGCCAGCGACAGGCAGGAATTGATCCGGCGCCCGTTCACGATCACCGTGCAGGCCCCGCACTGGCCGTGGTCGCAGCCCTTCTTCGTCCCCGTCAGATCCAGATGAAGGCGCAATGCGTCCAGCAGGGACACCCGCGGGTCGGGCAAATCAAGGGTCTTTTCCTGACCGTTGACCGTAAGATTGATCGTCATGCGCTGGCTCTCCTGGCGGGTGGCTGGGACGTCAGGGAACAACCCGGACGCCACAGGTGTTCCGCAGCATGGAAATATTAAGCGCGCACGCCTTGGCAGTATCCGGTCTTGATCATGACGATGCCCGGCCGCCTGCCGAAGATCGCGGTCAGGAACCGTCGTCGCCAGCCGCAGCGTCTGATCCGACCGGAGATCCGCTGACCGCGCTGCAAAGCGGCGGTGTGATGGCCGTGATCACCGGGGTCGAGGGGCCACACTATCGCCGACCCGGGGCGTTCATGGCGTTCACACCCACCGGCGGTTCAGTGGGGCAGCTGAGTAGCGGGTGCATCGAAGGTGATCTGGCCAAGCACGCGGCTGACGTGATGGCGGACGGTCGCGTGCGGCGATTGCGGTACGGTGCAGGCTCGCCCTTCATGGACCTGCAATTGCCGTGTGGAGGCGGACTGGATGTCGCTCTTCTGCCAGCCGACCCTGCGGTGATCGCAGATGTGCTGGCGCGTCGGGCGGACCGTGTGGCAACAAGGCTAGGTCTGGATCTCGACCGGGGCAAGATGGCGATAGACTGCCCCGGCATGCGGATCGACATCACCCCGGCCACTGCGTTCAGCGTCTGGGGCGCGGGGGTCGAGGCCGTGACGTTTGCAGCCCTTGCCCATGCCGCGGGCTATCCTACCCGGCTACACAGTCACGACCCGGTGACTGCGCAATCAGCCTGGCGGCTTGGGGTCGATGCAGCCGGACTAGCGTGGCAGGGCGCCGACGAATGGACGGCCGTCACGCTGTTTTACCACGACCACGACCGAGAACCGCCGATTCTGGCCAATGCCCTTCGTTCGGACGCGTTCTACGTCGGGGCGCAGGGCAGTCTGCGTAGCCATAACGCCCGGCTGACGGCGCTGCGCGATATGGGGCTGACAGACGACCAGCTTGCCCGCCTGCGCGGGCCCATCGGTCTCATCAAGTCAGCCCGCGACCCCAAGGTGCTGGCCGTCTCGGTCCTCGCCGAGATTCTGGCCGAGGCGCATTGACCACCAAACCGACCACCGCCGCTGTCGTTCTGGCCGCTGGGCATTCGCGGCGCTGGGGGCCCGGGAACAAGCTGCTGGCCTTTTGGCAGGGCGCGCCGATGGCGAGTGCCGCCGCGCGATTGCTGCGCGATACCCCCGCCGACTGGCGCGCGGTCGTCCGGCGCGATCCGGACGTGGCGGCCCTTTTTCCTGCCACCGACAAGTTGACGCCGAACGGCGAAGATCAATCCGCAAGCCTGCGGAGGGCGGCGCAGTATGCCGCCGATCTGAACGCCGACCGGGTCGTCATCCTGCTGGCCGACATGCCGTGCGTCAGCGTCGCGACTGTCACCCGCGTCATGTCTGCAACCACGCCAGACCTTGCTGCCTGCGTTGCGTATCCTGATGACAGATCCGGCCCGCCTGCATGCTTTCCGCGCGGCCTGTTCAGCCAGTTGATGTCGGTCACGGGTGATCAGGGTGCGCGTTTCCTGTTGAAATCGGCGGTCCGCGTCGTCGCTCCGTCGTCAGAACTGATCGACTTCGACACGCCCGACGACCTTTCGCTTCCCCCGGCCCAGTAGAACATCATTCTCTTTCTGGCACGAAATTCGACCTCAAATTTCCTTTGTAATAATCGACCAACTGGGTCGATATTAATCTGACGGGGCCAACAGATCGGCCCTGCCCGGAAACGATGATGGTAATTTAGGGAGTCTCGGTCATGTCCGCACATGCGCGCCTGTCAGTCCTGCCCCCCGCCCCTTTGGGGTGTCAGGCGAAATCCAGCCCGGCACGCCCTGCAGCCGCGATGATGCCGGAAGGGATGTGTCGATGATCATGTCCTCTGCCACGCCGATGACCATCATGGGGCTCGCCCCCGCCCTGCCGCTGCGCACGAAACCCAGCGATGCTGAAAAAGAGACTTTCATGTTTGCACACGACATCACTGCCCCGACCCACACTGATCTGGCCGATGACACCGGCCATCCGTCGATCCTTGAAGGGCTGCGACGCTCTTCCGGGCGGACGATCCGGGCGGGCATCGCCGCACTGACGCTGGCGGTGCTGGCACTTGGCGCCGCCCCTGCCAAACTGCAGGCGCAGGACCTGCTGAACGTCAGCTATGACCCGACGCGCGAATTCTATCGCGCCTATAACCAGCTTTTCGAAAAGCACTGGGAAGCCGAGGGCAACCCCGCAGCCAAGATCGAAACGAGCCACGGCGGCTCGGGCAGTCAGGCCCGCTCGGTCATCGACGGGCTGAACGCGCAGGTCGTGACGCTGGCCTTGGGTGGCGACATCGACAGCATCGTCAAGGCGGGCAAGATCCCGGCTGACTGGCAAAGCAAGCTGCCCCACAACTCATCGCCCTACACCTCGACGATCGTGTTTCTGGTCCGCAAGGGAAACCCCAAGGGCATTCAGGACTGGAGCGATCTGATCAAGGATGACGTTCAGGTCATCACGCCGAACCCCAAAACCTCGGGCGGGGCGCGCTGGAACTATCTGGCAGCATGGGCCTGGGCCGAAAAGAACGGCAAGGATCCCAAGGAATTCGTCGGCGAAATCTACAAGCACGTCCCGGTGCTGGATTCCGGCGCACGCGGATCGACCACAACCTTTGCCCAGCGCGGCATCGGCGACGTTCTGCTGGCCTGGGAAAACGAGGCGTATCTGGCTCAGAAGGAACTGGGTGAGGACAAGTTCGACATCGTCGTGCCCTCGATCTCGGTTCTGGCCGAACCGCCTGTGGCGCTGGTCGAGGCCAACATCAAGGACGATGCCCAACGCAAGCTGGCCGACGAATACCTGAACTATCTGTATTCGCCCGAGGCGCAGGCGCTCGCGTTCAAGAACTACTACCGTGCGTGGGATACCTCGGCCGCTGATCCCGCCGATGTGGCGCGCTTCCCCAAGCTTGATCTGGTCACCATCGCCGATTTCGGTGGCTGGGCCAAAGTTCAGCCCGAACATTTCGGTGACGGTGGTATCTTCGACCAGATTTATGTCCCGCAATAACGCTTAGGACAGGCAAGCGAGAAACATGGCACGGCCATTGATCCAGCGCTCGCCCATGCCGGGACTCGGTCTCAGCATGGGCATTACCTTGGCGATGTTGTCCATCGTCGTGCTGTTGCCGATCGGCGCCCTGCTTTGGCGGGGCGCCGCTTTCGGACCGGTCGATGTCTGGAACACGATCAACCGGCCCCGCGTCTGGGCTGCATTGTCGCTGTCGTTCCGGCTGTCGCTGGCCGCAGCAATTTTCAACCTGATCTTCGGTGTTCTGCTGGCGTGGGTGCTGGTCAGGTATCGGTTTCCGGGCCGGCGCGTGCTCGATGCGGCGGTCGACCTGCCCTTCGCACTGCCGACGGCCGTGGCCGGGATCGCGCTGACTGCGCTTTACGCTCCGAACGGATTCTTTGGCCAGATCGCGGCCAAGGTCGGCGTTCAGATCGCCTATACACAATGGGGTATCCTGATCGCGCTGATCTTCGTGGGCCTTCCCTTTGTCACCCGGACCGTCCAACCCGTCATCGAAGAGCTGGAGGTCGAGGTCGAAGAGGCGTCGGCCACATTGGGGGCCAGCCGGTTCCATACCCTGCGCCACGTCATCCTGCCCACCCTGCTGCCTGCCGCGCTGACCGGTTTTGCGCTGTCGCTGGCCCGTGCAGTGGGTGAATATGGCTCCGTCATCTTCATTGCGGGCAACCTGCCGATGAAGACCGAAATCGCCCCCCTTCTGATCGTGATCCAGTTGGAAGAGGTGAACTACGACGCGGCGGCCGCCATCGGCATCGCCATGCTGCTGATCAGTTTCGCGATGCTGCTGATCATCAACCTGATCCAGGTCTGGACCCGTCGGAGGATCGGATATGTCTGACATCACCGCACCCCACACGCCCGCCCCCCCCTATCGCCGCGCGACCGAGGAAAGCCGCCCGGTTCAGACCGTTCTGATCCTGATCGCCGTCTTGTTCATGTTCCTGCTGGTGGGCGCCCCGCTGATCGTTGTCTTTGCCGAGGCGCTGAAGAACGGCTGGCAGGCCGCGCTGGAAAGCCTTGGCAATTCGGACGCGCGCGCGGCCATCCGGCTGACGCTGCTGATCGCGGCAATTGCGGTGCCGCTGAACGCAGTCTTCGGGATCGCGGCGGCCTGGTTCATCACCAAGTTCGATTTTCGCGGCAAGGCCTTCCTGATTACGCTGATCGACCTGCCGTTTTCGGTCAGCCCGGTTGTCGCGGGCCTGTGCATCGTTCTGATGTTCGGCGCGAATTCGTTGTTAGGCGGCTGGCTGGTCGCCAGCGGGTACCCCATCGTCTTTGCCCTGCCGGGCATCATCCTGGCGACGCTGTTCGTGACGTTTCCATTCGTGGCGCGCGAACTGATCCCCGTCATGATCGAACAGGGCCGGGCCGAGGAAGAGGCCGCCCTGACCCTTGGCGCGTCCGGCTGGCGCACCTTCTGGACCGTGACGTTGCCCAACATCCGCTGGGCGCTGCTTTACGGAGTGCTGCTTAGCAATGCGCGCGCGATGGGTGAATTCGGGGCGGTCGCCGTGGTGTCGGGCAAGATCCGGGGCCAGACCGCGACCATGCCGATCACCATCGAAATGCTTTACAACGAATACCTGTCGGTGGCCGCGTTTTCGCTGGCGGCGGTGCTGACGCTGCTGGCGGTCGTGACCTTGCTGCTGAAAATCGGGTTGGAACGCCGCCACGCCAATCAACTTGCTGCCCTGGGCCGCCACTGACGTGTGAGAGAGATGGTTATGCACATCGAAATCGACGAAATTTCCAAGGAGTTCGGTGACACGGCGGCGCTTTACCCGGTGTCGCTGGCAATCCCGTCGGGCGCGCTGGTGGCACTGCTGGGCCCGTCCGGGTCCGGCAAGACGACGCTTCTGCGCATCCTTGGTGGGTTGGAATACCCGACATCGGGGCGCGTCCTGTTTGACGGGCGCGATGCGACGGGACTGACGGTGCAGGAGCGGCGCGCGGGGTTCGTGTTCCAGTCCTATGCGCTTTTCCGGCACATGACGGTCTTCAAGAACATCGCCTATGGCCTGAACGCCCGTCCCCGCAGCCAACGGCCCCCCCGCGCGGAGATCGAACGTCGGGTGAACCGACTGCTGAGCCTGATCCAGTTGCCCGATATCGGCACCCGCTATCCCAGCCAGCTGTCGGGTGGTCAGCGCCAGCGGGTCGCACTGGCCCGCGCCCTGGCGATCGAGCCGCGGATGCTGCTTCTGGACGAACCCTTCGGCGCGCTTGACGCCAAGGTGCGCAAGGAACTGCGTCAGGGCCTGCGCGACATCCATGATGAAACCGGGCTGACCACGATCTTTGTCACCCACGATCAGGACGAGGCGATGGAGCTGGCCGATCTGGTCGTCGTGATGTCGATGGGCCGCATCGAACAGATCGGCCGCCCGCAGGACATTCGCGCAAACCCGGCAACGGACTTCGTGCGTGATTTCATCACCGCGTAACGCGGGTCAGAACGGGTCAGACCGCTTCGGGCGCGCGCAGGCCCAGAATCTTGCGCGCCTCTTGCCACGTGGCCACCGGACGGTCGTATCTATCGCAAAGTTCGACCGCGCGCCCGACCAGCGCCGCGTTCGATGGGGCCAGCGTTTCGCGGTCAAGGCGCACGTTGTCTTCCATCCCGGTGCGGGTGTGACCGCCCTTGGAAATTGCCCATTCGTTCACGCGCAGCTGTTCGGCACCAATCCCCGCCGCGCACCACTGCGCATCAGGGGCCAGCCGGTTCAGCGTCTGGATATAGAAATCCAGAATCGGCTCATCCGCGGGCATCGCATTCTTCACCCCCATCACGAACTGAACATAAAGCGGTGCTTTCAGCCGACCGTCCGCCGCCATCCGTGTCGCCTGGACGATGTGGGACAGATCGAATGCCTCGATTTCCGGTTTGACGTCATAGGTCAGCATCTCTCCGGCCAGCCAATCGACTAGATCCGGCGGGTTTTCGTAAACGCGCGTGGGAAAGTTGTTGGACCCGACCGACAGCGACGCCATGTCGGGCCGCAACGGCAACATGCCACCCCGCGCCTGACCCGCGCCCGAGCGTCCGCCGGTCGACATCTGCACGATCAGCCCCGGACAATACTGGCGCAGACCTTCCTGAAGCCGGGCAAAGCGGTCGACATCAGATGTCGGACGGCCTTCGTCGTCGCGGACGTGGCAATGGGCGATCGTTGCGCCGGCCTCAAATGCTTCTTGGGTCGATTCGATCTGCTCGTCGATGGTGAGCGGAACGGCCGGGTTGTTTTCCTTGGTCGGAAGACTGCCGGTGATGGCCACGCAGATGATGCAAGGTTTGCCGGCAGCGGACGGCTTGGTGTGAAAATCGTCGCTCATGCAGGGCCCCCTCGACAACACGCGTTCCTGGCCGCATCGGGCGTCACAGGCCGCGCGATGTCAAGAATGCCCCGTTCCGTCCGAAAGGACGCTGGCCCCAGACCATGGGTGGTCACCGCCCGGAAACTGTGTCCGGGATACTGCAGCAGGCAGAAAAAAGCGCCGCAAAACAGTCTACTCGGACGTTCACGATATGTGTGCCGTCCCGCCCGTGATAAATTCTTGAACAGACGGTGCGATTGGCCGGCCAAACGGCCACCCGCGATGACCACAATCGGGACAGGATCCTTACGATGACCACCTATTCGACCAACACCACGGTGTCCAAGCTTGATGCAGCGGCACCTCATTTCCGCGGCCTTCTGCGCATCGTGTCCGCGCTTTTGTTCATCGAGCATGGCTCGCAGAAGCTGCTGGGCTTTCCGCTGCGCGAAGGCGCGGCTCCGCCCTCGTTTTCGATCTTCTGGACGGCTGGCGTGCTGGAACTCTTCGGTGGCATCCTGCTGCTGATTGGTCTGTTCACCCGCCCGGTCGCGTTCGTGCTGTCGGGTCTGATGGCGTTTGCCTACTTCATGGTCCACTTCCCGCAGAACTTCTTTCCCGTTCTCAACGGTGGCGATGCGGCGATCCTGTTCTGTTTTGTGTTCCTGTATTTCGTCTTCTCGGGTCCGGGCAGCTTCAGCATCGACGACGCGCGCAAGAACCGGATCTGACCCCCGCTGAATGATCCCACGATTGGCCGCGCCCCGTCCGGGTGCGGCCTTTTTGATTTCTGCCGTCGGTCGTCGGCGCGGCTGCTGTGCGGCGTCCTTGTATCCACACTGGATACTGGGGGATAACCGCTGCGAGGATCAAAGAAAGGACGCCATATGACCGTGTCAGTCGATGAGGGCAAATCGCGCAAGCGCGGTGAGGGCGCACAGCATGTCTACAAGGCGCTTCGTGACGACATCCTCAGCCTGGCGCTGCCACCGGGCAGTCCGATCGAAGAGGCGCAGCTGGCCGAACGGATGGGAATTTCCCGGACCCCGATCAGGGAAGCGCTGGTCCGGCTGGCGGGTGAGGGGTTGGTCAGCACGCTGCCCAACCGATCAACTATCGTGTCGCAGATCGACTTTCTGAACCTGTCCAGCTTTTTTGACGCCATCACGCTGATGTACCGCGTCACAACCCGCAAGGCAGCCGAACTGCGCCGGCCTGAAGATATTGAGGTTATTCGCGCGCATCAGGCGCGTTTCGCCCGGGCCGTTGATGCGCAGGATGCACTGGCGATGATCGCGACAAACCGCGATTTTCACGCCGCTATCGCAGAAGCTGGCCGCAATCCGTACTATACCGCGATGTTTTCGCGCCTTCTGGATGACCACCGACGGCTGCTGCGGCTTTATTACCTGTCATTTCAGGACCGCCTTCCCAAGGAATTCGTTCACGAACATGACGACATGATTGCTGCCATCGCCGCGCAGGACGTCGAGGCGTGTGACCGACTGGCGACCGAACATGCCGACCAGATCGTGCGGCGCATCCAGAAGCTGATTGCCAGTGATCAGCGGACGCATATGCGCCTGTAACACGGCCATATGGCCCGTCCTTAAGCACCTCAAATTTTGTGGACAACAAGAATACATCTCGTATACTTATGAAAGGCAAAGGCAAACTGTTCCGCCTGCATGAGGAGACCGCGATGAAGTCCACCATCTTTTCCGGCACCATCCCGGCGCTGATGACGCCGTGCAAGGAAGACCGAACCCCCGATTTCGACGCGCTGGTGCGCAAGGGGCGCGAACTGATCGACACCGGTATGTCAGCAGTCGTCTATTGCGGGTCGATGGGGGACTGGCCGCTGCTGACCGATGCCGAGCGGATGGAGGGCGTTGAACGTCTGGTCGCCGCTGGAATCCCGGTCATCGTCGGGACGGGCGCCGTCAATTCCAAGATCGCCGTGGCGCATGCGGCTCACGCCCAGAAAGTTGGTGCCAAGGGCCTGATGGTGATCCCACGGGTGTTGTCGCGGGGGCCGTCAGTGTCCGCGCAGAAGGCGCACTTCAAGGCCATTCTGGCCGCTGCGCCTGACTTGCCTGCTGTCATCTACAACAGCCCCTATTACGGCTTTCGCACACAGGCGGATCTGTTCTTCTCGCTACGCGCTGAACACCCCAACCTGATCGGCTTCAAGGAATTCGGGGGCGAAGCCGACATGCGCTATGCCGCCGAATTCATCACCAGTCAGGACGATGACGTGTCATTGATGATCGGTGTCGATACCTGCGTCTTCCATGGGTTCGTCAACTGTGGCGCGACGGGTGCGATCACGGGTATTGGCTGCGTTCTGCCGCGTGAAATCCTGCATCTGGTGGCCTTGTCGCAGGCCGCTGCCACTGGCGATCCCGACGCCCGCCTGCGTGCCCAGGAATTGGAGGCGGCGCTTGCAGTCCTGTCGTCCTATGATGCGGGGCCGGATCTTGTCCTGTTCTTCAAGTACATGATGGTGCTGAAGGGGAACCCGGAATACGCGCTGCATTTCAACCCGGACGATGCGCTGTCGCCCAGCCAGAAGGGCTTTGTCGAAGCCCAGCTGAAGCTGTTTGACACATGGTACGCGGCGTGGTCGCAGCAGGATGGCGCCGTGCGCCGATACGCGGCCTGACCCGATCCCACGGACATTCGGGCCCCTTGCAGTCGCTTGGGGCCCCTTTTCTGTCAGACGGCTTCCAGTCCTTTGGCCGCGAACCGGTCAAGGGACTGCAGCTCGTCGTCGCTCAGCGCGATGCCGTCCCGGTCAGATACCGCGCGCGCCCCAAAACGCCGTTGCGACGGCAAGCGCGCGCCCTGACCGATGATCGCGTCGAACAGGATTTCCGCTCTTGCCAGCGGATCGCTACGGCCGGCCGCAAACCGTTCTGGATCGAACGCGATGATCAGTTCGCCGTGGTGGGGCAACAGCGTGGTTGAGCCCAGATAATCCAGCGCGTCCATGCTGGTCAGATCGCCGATCATCACGCCCGCCAACAGCTCGATCATGGTCGAGATGGCCGAACCCTTATGCGCCCCGAAGGGCAGCATCGCGCCGTTCAGCGCGGCGTCGGGGTCGGTCGTCGGCTGGCCATCTGCGTCAAGCGCCCACCCTTCGGGCAGCGGCTTGCCCGCACGGCGGTGAAGCTCAACCTCGCCCCGTGCCGTGACCGAGGTGGCGAAATCGAAGACATATGGCGGCGCATCCCGGCGGGGCCAGCCGAACGCGATCGGGTTGGTGCCCAACAGCGGCTTTGTCCCGCCCGTCGGCGCAACGGTCGAATAGCTGGGGCACATCGCCAGCGCCGCGAGGCCCTGATCTGTCAGCTCCTCGATTTCCGGCCAAAGCGCGGAAAAATGCGTGCAATTGTTGATCACCAGCGCGGCCAGGCCCATTTGGCGCGCGCGGTTCGCCAACGGTCCGACACCTAGGGCGAAGGCTGCAGGTGAAAAGGCGCCATCCGCGTCCACCCGCAACACGGCACTGCCGTCATCGGTCAGGCGTGGCTGCGCGTCGGGGTTGACCTTGCCCGCCTTGATGGTGCGCAGACAGCCTTCGATGCGGTAAATTCCGTGGGATTTGCACGCATCGCGTTCCCCGGCAACGATCGTCTGCGCCACGGTGCGGGCCTGCAGGTCAGTCAGGCCGACGGCAGCGAATATCGCCGCAACCTGCTGGGTCAGTTCTTCGGGTGTCAGCGAATTTGGCATTCGTCATTCCTTGTCTTGGCACTCGTCAGGCCGGCGGCATCTTCTTCCGGCTCGGTCATGGATCTCAAGCGCTGTCGTTTCAGATAGTATACACCATGTATTTTATATTTGCTTTATTCAAACTTCGTCGCGATAGTTCCGACATGAATCGGCCGCAACAGACCGGCCCGAACATATCAGGGAGACATCGGATGAAGAATTCTGCATTCGCTCTGGCCTTGCTGGCCACGACACTGGCCGGTCCCGCCATGGCCGACAAGCTGGACGACATCATTGCGTCCGGCACCTTGCGCTGCGCCGTCGTTCTGGACTTCCCGCCGATGGGATCGCGCGATGCCAACAACAACCCCCAGGGGTTCGACGTCGACTACTGTAATGATCTTGCTGCCGCACTTGGCGTCAAGGCCGAGATCGTCGAAACCCCGTTCCCCGAACGTATCCCCGCGCTGATGTCAGGCCGTGTCGATGTCGGCGTGGCGTCCACGTCAGACACGCTGGAACGCGCCAAGACCGTCGGCATGTCGATCCCCTACTATGCATTCGAAAATGCGGTTGTCGCCAACGACAAGGTGCCGATGACCAGCTGGGAAGACATGAAGGGCAAGACGGTTGGTGCCACCGCCGGCACCTACGAGGCGATCTGGCTGGAAAAGCAAATCAAGGAATGGGGCGAAGGTACGTTCCGTCCCTATCAGACGCAGGCTGACGTGTTCCTTGCGCTAAGCCAGGGTCAGCTGGATGCGACCGTCTCTACCGTCGAAGTCGCCAACGCCAACGTCGCATCGGGCAATTTCCCCGGGATTAAGGTCATCGACAAGGCGCCGATGGTTCCCGACTATGTTTCGCTGTTCACCATGCGCAATGAATACGGGCTGCTGAACTACCTCAACCTGTTCGTGAACCAGCAAGTGCGCACCGGACGCTATGCCGAGCTTTATGCCAAATGGGTCGGCGAAGGTGAGCCGGCGGACCTGACGATCCAAGGCGTCTACCGCTGATCCAGGCCTTCGGGGGCGGCGCGGGATAAGCGCCGCCCTTATGATTTCGGTCCGCGGCAGGGGTGCCCATGTTCAATTATACCTTCCAGTGGAACCAGGCATTGGCCCGTCTTCCACAGATGCTGGACGGCGCGGTTGTGACGACGAAGATCGCCATTCTGTCGATGGTCATCGGCATTCTGCTGGCGATCGTGCTGACGATGTTCCGCCTGTCGGGCATTCGAGTCCTGTCCGCCATTGCCAAGGTCTGGGTGGAAATCGCCAGGAACACGCCCGCGCTGTTCCAGATCTACATGGCGCATTTCGGGCTGGGCAGCTTTGGCATTCATCTTAGCCCGTTCGCCTCGATCCTGCTGGGGATCACCTTCAACAACGCAGGCTATCTGACCGAAAACTTCCGTGGCGCGTTGAAGGCCATTCCGGATACGCAGACACGCGCGGCCCGCTCGCTTGGTTTTGGCGAAGGCGGAGCGTTTCGCTATGTCGTGCTGCCGCAGATGCTGCGGATCGCGTTCCTGCCGATGACGAACCAGATGGTCTGGGCGATCCTGATGACATCGCTGGGTGTCACGGTGGGGATGAACACCGACCTTTACGGCGTCACGCAGGATCTGAACGCGCTGACCTTCCGCACGTTCGAACTTTTCGCGATCGCTGCCGTGATCTTCTACGTCATCACCAAGATCATCACCCTTGGGGCGCGGCTGATTGCGTCCCGGTTGTTCCGGTACTGAGGGGGCGATTCATGTTCGATACCGCACTGACCGCCGCCGATTTCGTCTTTCTCGCCAAAGGTGCGGGCATGACGATCATTGTCACGCTGATTTCGGTCATCGCGGGGACAATCCTCGGGATCGTCTTTGGCGTCTTCCGCTATCAGGTCGGGCCTTATTGGGCCGCCCCGTTGACGTTCGTTCTGGACATCTTCCGGTCGATCCCGCTGCTGATCCAGCTGGTTCTGGCCAATGCCTTCATCGGCACGATCCTGCAGATCCGCATATCGGGGTTCACCGTCGCGTGCATTGTGCTGTCGATGTACACGGCCGCGTTCTGCTCCGAAATCGTCCGGGGCGGCATCGACGCGGTACCGACGACGACCCGGCGTGCTGCACGCTCTCTGGGTCTCAGCTGGGGGCAGGACATGCGCGAGATCGTGCTGCCATTGGCCACCCGCGTCGCTCTGCCATCATGGATCGGGCTGGCGCTGGGGGTGATGAAGGATTCGGCGCTGGTCTATGTCGTGCAGGTGACCGAGTTGCTGAAATCCACGCAGATCCTGATCACACGCCTGCAGGAGCCGCTGCTGCTGCTGATCATCTGCGGCGCCTTCTATTTTGTCATCTCGTTCCCGCTGGCCCGGCTTGGCGGTTATCTGGAGAAACGGTGGTCCCATGATTGAGATCGAAAATGTCCGCAAATCCTTTGGCCAGCTGGAAGTCCTCAAGGGCATCGACCTGACCGTCAACAACGGTGAGGTGGTGACAGTCATCGGCGGGTCGGGGTCGGGGAAATCGACGTTGCTGACCTGCATCAACGGGCTGGAGCCGATCGATTCCGGTCGCATCGTCGTCGACGGCACCGAGGTCCATGCCAAGGGCACGAACATCAACAAGCTGCGCCAGAAGATCGGCATCGTGTTTCAGCAATGGAATGCCTTCCCGCATCTGACTGTGCTGGAAAACGTGATGCTGGCGCAGACCAAAGTGCTGAAACGCCCAAAGGCCGAGGCCGAGGCGCAGGCCGTCAAGCAATTGGAACATGTGGGATTGGGCGACAAGCTGAAGGTCTATCCTTCCCGGCTGTCGGGGGGCCAGCAGCAGCGCATGGCCATCGCCCGTGCCTTGGCGATGTCGCCCGACTACATGCTTTTTGACGAGGTGACATCGGCACTCGACCCCCAGCTGGTGGGCGAGGTGCTGGACACGTTGCGGATGCTGGCGCGCGAAGGCATGACGATGATCTGCGTCACCCACGAAATGAAGTTCGCCCGCGAGGTGTCGGACCGGGTGGCCTTCTTTCATCGCGGTGTCATGGCCGAAATCGCCCCGCCTGGCGAGCTGTTCGGCAACCCCAAGGACCCAGAGCTGCAGAAATTTCTGGCTGCAACCAACTGACGCAAAGCGGCAAGCATGGCTGATCATGTGATTGAAACGCCACCGACCGGGGATGTGACGGTCATCGGTGCGGGCGTGGTGGGGCTGTCCATCGCCATCGCGTTGCAGATGCAGGGCCTTGCGGTCACCGTCCTTGACCGCGACGGGCCGGCCGCCGGGGCCTCGGCCGGAAACGCCGGCGCCTTTGCCTTCACCGATATCCTGCCTCTGGCCTCGCCCGGTATTTTGCGCAAGGCACCGCGCTGGATGCTGGACCCACTGGGTCCGCTGACGATCCGTCCCGCCTATGCCCACAAGATCGCGCCGTGGATGTTCAGGTTCTGGCGCGCTTGTTCCCAAGCGGCGGTGGATCGCTCCACCATCGCCCAGACGACGCTGATGGACCTGTCGCGCGACACGCTGGAAGGGTTTCTGTCCGATACGGGCACGCTGGGAATGCTGCGCAAGGACGGCAATCTTCAGGTTTACGAAACCGAGGCAGAGTTTCAGGCATCCCTTCCCGGGTGGCAGGCCCGCCGTGCCCACGGCATCGAATTTTCGCATCTGGACGCCGCAGAGATGGCACAGCTGCAACCGGGTCTGGCGCCGCGCTTTTTCCGCGGGACGTTCACCCCCGCATGGTATTCAATTGCAGATCCCCGGCTTTACACCTTGGCGCTGGCCGATCATTTTCGCGACCAAGGCGGACTGATTGAACGGGCCGAAGTGCGCAACCTGCGCCCGACCGCGGACGGGGTCTTGATCGACGACGACCGGCGCGCTGGCCATGTGGTGGTTGCAGCAGGCGCGTTTTCCCATCGGATCGCGCGCAGTCTGGGCGACCGGATCCCGCTGGAAACGGAACGGGGATACAACACGACCCTGCCCCCGGGGGCCTTCGATCTGCGCACACAGGTTACCTTCGGCGGTCATGGGTTTGTCGTGACGCGCCTGTCGACCGGCATCCGCGTCGGTGGCGCGGTCGAACTGGGGGGGCTGGATCTGGCCCCGAACTTCAAACGCGCAGATGCAATGCTGACTAAGGCGCAGGCGTTTCTGTCGGGCCTCGACCCCTCGGGCGGCACGCAGTGGATGGGGTTTCGCCCGTCGCTGCCAGACAGCCTGCCCGCAATCGGCCACGCCCGCACCACACCGCGCGTAACCTATGCCTTCGGGCACGGCCATCTGGGCCTGACCCAGTCGGCCGGGACTGCCCGCATCGTCGCCGATCTTGTGACGAACCGCCCCCCGGCGCTGGATCTGACGCCGTTCTCCCCCCTCCGATTCTAATGGACCCCTCGCTTATGTCTGTGCACATGTTTTCCTGTCTGGACGGCCACACCTGCGGCAACCCTGTGCGTCTGGTGGCCGGCGGCGGCCCGCGCCTGAATGGCGACACCATGCTGGAACGTCGGGCGCATTTTCTGGCCGAGTATGACTGGATCCGCACCGGACTGATGTTTGAACCACGCGGGCATGACATGATGTCCGGCTCGATCCTGTATCCGCCGACGCGTGCCGACTGCGACGTGGGCGTTCTGTTCATCGAGACGTCGGGTTGCCTGCCGATGTGTGGTCACGGGACGATCGGCACCATCACCATGGGGATCGAAAACGGCCTGATCCACCCCCGAGAGCCGGGCCGGCTGTCCATCGACGCGCCCGCCGGCAAGGTCGACATCTCCTACACACAGGTCGGCCGCTTTGTCGAAGAGGTCCGGCTGACGAACGTGCCCGGATTTCTTTATGCCGAGGGGCTGACAGCCGATGTACCCGGTCTGGGCGAGGTGGTCGTCGATGTGGCGTATGGCGGCAACTTCTATGCCATCGTCGAGCCGCAGAAGAATTTCCGGGACATGGCCGACTTCACTGCTGGTCAGCTGATCGGGTTCAGCCCGCAACTGCGGCGGGCGCTGAACGCCAAGTACGACTTCATCCACCCCGAACATCCAGACATCAACGGGCTGTCCCATATCCTGTGGACGGGTGCGCCGACGGTCGACGGGGCACATGCCCGCAACGCGGTGTTTTACGGTGACAAGGCCATCGACCGCAGCCCTTGCGGCACCGGCACGTCGGCCCGCATGGCGCAGCTGGCAGCCAAGGGAAAGCTGAGCGTGGGTGACGAATTCTGGCACGAATCGATCATCGGCTCGATCTTCAAGGGCCGGGTCGAGGCCGCCTCCGAAGTGGCGGGGCGTCCGGCGATCATTCCGTCCGTGGCAGGCTGGGCACGCCAGACCGGGATCAACACGATCTTCATCGACGAACGTGACCCCTTCGCCCACGGATTTGTCGTGAAATGAAGGCAACCGCCCTTCTGCCCGGCACCGGGTCGGGCGCCATCCTCTCCTCCGACCAGGGGCTGAGCTTCTGGGGTGGGGTCGACCCTGCAACCGGGCGGGTGATTGACATGCACCACCCGTGGCACGGTCAGGACGTGGCGGGCAAAGTGCTGATGATGCCGACATCGCGGGGGTCGTGCACCGGGTCGGGTGTCCTTCTGGATCTGGCCCTGCAAGGCTGCGCGCCCGCCGCGCTGATCTTCACCGAAGCCGAGGACGTCCTGACCCTGGGCGCGATGGTGTCGGCGTTCATGTTCGACCGCCCGCTGCCGGTCCTGCGCGTCGATGCCGGTGCATTTGCCATCCTGTCGAAACAGGCCACGCTGACGATTACACAGGGCGCGATCATGGCGCCCGACCTGACCTTGCCACTGGCACCTGCCGCCGCGCATCCCATTGCGCTTGACGGCGACGACCGGGCGATGCTGGACGGGCGAGACGGTCACGCGACAGCCCTCGCCATGCGCATCGTGGTCGCCATGGCACAGCAGCAGGGGGCGAGCCATCTTATCGACGTCACGCGCGGCCATATCGACGGGTGCATCTACGCCAGTCCCGCGAACCTGACATTCGCCGAACGCATGGCCGATCTGGGCGGCAAGGTCCGGGTGCCGTCGACGATGAACGCAATCTCGGTCGATCACGGGCATTGGCGCGCGCAGGGCGTACCGCCGACGTTTGGCGCACCCGCCCAGGCGCTGGCGGACGCCTATGTCCGGATGGGGTGTCAGCCGACATTCACCTGCGCCCCGTATCTGGACGACCCGCCCGCCCGGGGCGAGGCGGTGGCATGGGCTGAATCCAACGCCGTGATCTTTGCCAACAGCGCCTTGGGCGCGCGCACGGCCAAACACCCCGATTTTCTTGATCTGTGCATCGCGATGACAGGCCGCGCGCCGCAAGCGGGCGTTTATCTGGACGCGGGCCGACGTGCGCGGCGGATCATCGATGTGGTCGTGCCGCCGGGCCATGATGACGCCGTGTGGCCGCTGATCGGTTATCTGGCGGGTCTAGCCTCCCCCGATCGGGTGCCGGTCCTGCGCGGTCTTGCGCCTTTGTCCCCGGGGACCGAGGCGCTCAAGGCGATGTGCGCGGCGTTCGGCACCACATCGGCCGCGCCCATGCTGCATGTCGCTGGCGTCACGCCCGAAGACCCCGACCCCGTAGCCGACGCAGATCACCGGTCGATCAAGCCGGCGGACCTGGCTCGCGCTTGGCAGACGTTGAACGACGCCCCGCCCGATGTCGACCTGATCGCCATCGGCAGCCCCCATGCGTCGCTCTCGGAATGTCATGCGCTGGCCGATGCGCTGACAGGGCAAACGGCGACGATAGACGTCATCATCACCGTCAGCCGCGCCGCTCTGGCCAAGGCACATCAGGACGGGACCGCCCGACGCCTGACCATGTCGGGCGTCAAGATCATCACCGACCTGTGCTGGTGTTCGATATCAGAGCCGGTCTTTCCACCCACCGCCCGCGTCGTCATGACAAATTCGGGCAAATATGCCCATTACGGCCCCGGCCTGTCCGGTCGCGACGTCCGGTTCGGATCGATGGCCGACTGCGCGGTCGCCGCGATCCATGGCACCGCCCCACCCATGCCCGACTGGCTGTCACCACGAGGTTGAGATGCGTTCGTCCAAGCTGATCCAGATCGTCACCTGCCATGCCGAAGGCGAAGTCGGAGATGTCATCATCGGCGGTGTCGCGCCGCCCCCCGGCGACACCATTTACGACCAGTCACGCTGGATCGCGCAGGACGACACGCTTCGGCAGTTCGTTCTGAACGAGCCGCGCGGCGGTGTTTTCCGGCATGTCAATCTACTGGTCCCGGCCAAGGACCCGCGCGCGCAGATGGGCTTCATCATCATGGAACCCGCCGACACGCCGCTGATGTCGGGATCAAACTCGATCTGTGTCGCGACGGTCCTTCTGGATGCGGGAATTGTCCCGATGGTCGAACCCGAAACGGCCCTGGTGCTCGAGGCACCCGGCGGGCTGATCCATGTCCGCGCGGCGTGTCGGGACGGAAAGGCGCAATCGATCACCGTCCAGAATGTGCCCAGCTATGCCGACCAGTTGGACGCCACGGTCGATGTGCCGGGGATCGGCCAGCTGACCGTCGATACCGCCTGGGGCGGAGACAGCTTTGTCGTCGTCTCAGCCGATCAGCTGGGTCTGAAGATCCGCCCAGAGAATGCCCGTGCTTTGGCAGAGGTCGGCATGGCCATCACACGCGCAGCCGACGAACAGCTTGGCTTCCGACATCCTGAAAACGGGTGGAGCCATATTTCCTTCTGCCAGATCACCGAACCGGTGACGCGTGGTCCGGACGGGGTTCTGACGGGCCGCAGCGCGGTTGCGATCAGGCCGGGCAAGATCGACCGCTCGCCGACCGGAACAGGGTGTTCAGCACGCATGGCGCTGATGGCGGCCCGGGGTGAAATGGCGGTGGGCGACCGATATGTCGGACGATCCATCATCGACACAGCTTTCGATTGCCGCATAGCGGACGTGGCCAGCGTCGGACCATTTGCGGGCATCGTGCCCGAAATCACCGGACGCGCGTGGGTGGCCGGCACACAACAGCTGATGCTGGACCCCGACGACCCGTTCCCGCAGGGATACCGCCTGTCGGACACCTGGTCAGGGGCATAGTGCGCTAGGCGCATATCAAAATCGGTATCTGATCCAAGAATAATATCATTTTACTGGCATCACGCGCCCGAAGTAGCAATCATGCACTAAGAACCGCGGGAGGCGGTTCAGGGATCATTCGCCGATCATCGGCGATGGGAGGGATGCCATGAAGATGTGTAAGATCGCCGCCTTGGCGATGGGTGTGTCCATGCTGGCGACCAGCGTGATGGCGGCGACGGTGGGGATTGCGATGCCCACCAAATCGTCGGCCCGCTGGATCGATGACGGCAACAACATGGTCGCGCAGTTCAAGGCCGCAGGCTACGACACCGACCTGCAATACGCCGAAGACGACATTCCCAACCAGCTGTCGCAGGTTGAAAACATGATCACCAAGGGCGTCGACGTCCTGATCATCGCGGCCATCGACGGGACAACGCTGTCGAACGCGCTGGAAAACGCGAAAGCCGCAGATATCAAGGTCATCGCCTATGACCGCCTGATCCGCGACACCGAGAATGTCGACTATTACGCCACCTTCGACAACTTCAAGGTCGGCGTCGAACAGGCGACCAGCCTTGTGAAGGGCCTGAAGGAACGTTTCCCCGACACCAAGCCGTGGAATGTCGAGCTGTTCGGCGGCAGCCCGGACGACAACAACGCCTTCTTCTTCTACGACGGCGCAATGTCGGTCCTGCAGCCGATGATCGACTCGGGCGAGATCGTGATCGGCTCTGGCCAGACCGGCATGGACAAGGTCGGGACGTTGCGCTGGGATCCGGCCACCGCTCAGGCGCGCATGGATAACATCCTATCGGCCAACTACACCGACAAACAGGTGAACGGCGTTCTGTCGCCCTATGACGGGCTGTCGATCGGCATCCTCTCCTCGCTGAAAGGCGTGGGGTATGGCTCTGGCGACATGCTGATGCCGATCGTCACCGGTCAGGACTGCGAAGTGCAGTCAGTGAAATCAATCCTGGCCGACGAGCAGTATTCGTCGATCTTCAAGGACACGCGTGAACTGGCGAAAGTCACCGTCGGCATGGTCAACGCCATGCTGGAGGGTAACGAGCCCGAAGTGAACGACACCAAAACCTATAACAACGGGGTCAAGGTCGTTCCGTCCTACCTGCTGCAACCGGTGCCGGTCGATAAATCGAACTGGGAAAAGATCCTGGTCGACTCCGGCTACTACAAGAAAGATCAGGTCGAGTGATCGATTGATCCGTCGGCGGGCATCAGGATCTGACGCCCGCCGATCTTTCCCAGACAACCCCTGCCCGCGACGGAGATCACGCGATGAGCGCGCTTCTCGAAATGCGTCAGATCAGCAAGACATTCCCTGGCGTGCGCGCATTGGACAATGTCAGCCTGAGCGTGACTGACGGTGAAATCCACGCCATCTGCGGCGAAAACGGTGCCGGGAAATCGACGCTGATGAAGGTGCTGTCGGGCGTCTATCCCACCGGCACCTATGAAGGCGAAATCATCTATGACGGGCAGCCCGTCGATTTTCGCAGCATCCGCGACAGCGAAGACCGCGGCATCATCATCATCCATCAGGAACTGGCACTGATCCCGTTGCTGAGTGTGGCGGAAAACATCTTTCTGGGCAACGAACGCGGCAAGCACGGCGTCATCGACTGGCCCGAAACCTTCCGCCAGACCGAAGGGCTGCTGCGTAAGGTGGGGCTCCGCGAACCGCCCGGCACGCGCGTTGACACGTTGGGCGTCGGCAAGCAGCAGCTGGTCGAAATCGCCAAGGCGCTGTCCAAGAACGTGCGTCTGCTGATACTTGACGAACCCACCGCCGCATTGTCGGAAAGCGACAGTCAGGCGCTGCTGAACCTGCTGCTGGAACTGAAATCCCAAGGTGTCACCTCGATCATCATCAGCCACAAGCTGAACGAGGTGCGCCGCATCGCCGACACGGTGACGGTCATCCGCGACGGCGCCACGATTTCGACAATCGACGCCCACAGCGAGCCTTTGACCGAGGACCGCATCGTCCGTGACATGGTCGGCCGCGACATGGGCGCGCGCTATCCCGACCGCTCTCGTCAGGTCGGCGACACCGTCTTTGAACTGCGGGACTGGTCGGTGTGGCACCCCGAACATGCCGACCGGAAGATGATCGACAATGTGTCGATGACCGTCCGCGCAGGCGAGGTCGTGGGCATTGCAGGTCTGATGGGCGCCGGCCGCACCGAGCTTGCGATGAGCGTGTTTGGCCGCAGCTATGGTCGCAACATCACCGGCGAAGCGCGTCTGCGCGGCAAGCCGGTCGATGTGTCGTCCGTCCCGAAGGCGATCGACGCCGGGCTGGCCTACGTCACCGAAGACCGCAAGACGCTGGGCCTGATCCTTGAGGAAACGATCCGGCGCAACACCATTCTGGCCAACCTCAAGGCTGTCGCCAATCGCGGCGTCGTCGATGAACGGCGCGAAACCGAGGTGGCCGATCACTATCGCAAGGCGATGGGGATCCGCACGCCGTCGGTGTTTCAGAAGGTCATGAACCTGTCCGGCGGCAACCAGCAGAAGGTCGTTCTGGGCAAGTGGCTGTTCACCGCCCCCGAAGTCCTGATCCTGGACGAGCCGACGCGCGGCATCGATGTCGGCGCGAAGTATGAAATCTACAGCATTATCAACGAACTCAGCGCGGCCGGGAAGGCCGTGATCATGATCTCGTCCGAAATGCCCGAACTCTTGGGCATGTGCGACCGCATCTATGTGATGAACCAAGGCCGCTTCGTGGGCGAGCTGACCGCCGAAGAGGCTAGTCAGGAACGCATCATGTCGCTGATCGTCAGGGAATAAGGAGCCTTTGCGATGAACCAGACCGACACGCCATCGCAACCGGGGTCCGACAACGGGATCGGCAGCTATATCTCGCGCCACATCCGCGATTTCGGGCTGCTGTTCGCGCTGATCGCGATCATGGTGTTCTTCCAGATCGTGACGAACGGCACGCTTCTGCGGCCCGTGAACATCACCAACCTGTTCCTGCAAAACAGCTATATCATCATCATGGCGCTGGGGATGCTTCTGGTGATCGTCTGCGGCCATATCGACCTGTCGGTCGGTTCGGTCATGGGCTTCATCGGGGCGCTGGCGGCGGTCATGATAGTCAGTTGGAAATTGCCGGTCGGCATTGCCGTCTTTGCCTGTCTGGGCTGTGGCATCCTGATCGGGGCAGCGCAGGGATACTTCGTCGCCTACTGGAAGATCCCGTCATTCATCGTCACGCTGGCCGGGATGCTGGTGTTCCGGGGTGCGTCGCTGTGGCTGCTGGCGGGCCAATCCATCGGCCCCTTCCCGCGCAATTTCCAGCAGCTGGCAAACGGTTTCATTCCCGACCTGTTTCAGGTCAACAAGCCAAACGTGCTGGCCATCGTCGTCGGCGTGCTGGCCGTAGTGCTACTGATCTGGGTCGGCATGCGCGCCCGTGCCCGCAACCGCCGCTACGGGGTCGAGGATGAGCCGTTCGCCCTGTTCATCGTCCGCAACGCCATCATCGCCGCCGCGCTGCTGTTCGTGTCGTGGAAACTGGCATGGTTCCGGGGGCTGCCGAACGTGATGCTGTCGATGGTCGTGCTGACGATCATCTATGTCTTCATCACCGAACGCACGACCATCGGCCGCCGTGTCTATGCGGTGGGCGGCAACGCCAAGGCCGCCAAGCTGTCGGGCATACGAACCGAACGGCTGACGTTCCTGACCTTCGTCAACATGGGCTTTCTTGCGGCGCTGGCAGGGCTGGTCTTTGCTGCGCGCCTGAACACGGCGACGCCCAAGGCAGGCTTCGGGGTCGAACTGGACGTCATCGCCGCAGTCTTCATCGGCGGTGCGTCGATGTCGGGTGGTTCAGGCAAGATCGTGGGCGCGGTCGTCGGTGCGTTCATCATGGGGGTGATGAACAACGGCATGTCGATCCTCGGCATCGGCATCGACTATCAGCAGGTGATCAAGGGCCTCGTTCTGTTGGCCGCCGTGTTCTTCGACGTCTACAACAAGAACAAGCAGGGCTGATCCAAGCCTTCAGCGGCAGCCGGCAAATAGAAAGGGGCGCGCAGGACCTGCGCGCCCCATTGGCGTTTCAGCGGACACTTACAGACCCGCCATGTGGAACGCCTTGGTTTCCAGATACTCCTCGATCCCTGCATGGCCGCCTTCGCGGCCGACGCCGGACAGCTTCACGCCCCCGAACGGGGCCACGGCGGTCGAGATGGCACCGGTGTTCAGCCCGACCATACCGAACTCCAGTGCCTGCCCCACCCGCCACGCCCGCTTGTGGCTGTCGGTGTAGAAGTAGGCCGCCAGCCCGAACGGGGTCGCGTTGGCAAAGGCAATCGCCTCATCCTCGGTCTGAAAGCGGAACAGCGGCGCGACGGGGCCAAAGGTCTCCTCGTCCGCCAGCTCCATCCCTGGCTGGGCGTTGCCCAGAACGATGGGGGTGGCATAGTTTTCGCCCGCCGGCACCTGCGCCTCGGCCAGCACTTTCGCGCCCTTGTCGATGGCGTCGGTCACATGCCGGCGGATTTTCTCGATCGCGGCGGCGTTGATCATCGGGCCGATATCGACGCCCGGCGCGGTACCGGGACCGACCTTCAGCGCCTTGACCCGGTCGGCCAGCTTGGCGGCGAACGCGTCATAAACGCCGTCCTGCACCAGAATGCGGTTCGAACAGACACAGGTCTGGCCGCCATTCCTGAACTTCGACGCCATCGCCCCTTCGACCGCCGCATCCAGATCGGCATCGTCAAAGACGATGAAGGGGGCGTTTCCGCCCAGCTCCAAGCTTAGGCGTTTGACGCTGGGTGCGCACTGTCCCATCAGGACCGACCCGATCCGCGTCGACCCGGTAAAGCTGAGCTTGCGCACAGTCATGTTCTCGGTCAGCTCTGCCCCGATATCCTTGGGGTGTCCGGTCACGACGTTGATGACGCCCGGGGGGATTCCGGCGCGTTCCGCCAGAACGGCCATGGCCAGCGCCGAATAGGGCGTCGCTTCGGCCGGCTTGATGACGACGGTGCATCCAGCCGCAAGGGCCGGTGCGACCTTGCGGGTGATCATCGCGTTCGGGAAGTTCCACGGCGTAATGATCGCCGACACGCCGACCGGTTGCTTCAGCACGACGATCTGACGGTCAGGGGTCGGTGCCGGTATGACCGCGCCGTCGATGCGCCGCGCCTCTTCCGCGAACCATTTGACGAAGCTGGCGCCATAGGTGATCTCGCCCTTCGCCTCGGCCAGGGGTTTGCCCTGTTCCAGCGTCAGGATCAGCGCCAGATCATCGGCATGATCGGTCATCAGCTGGAACCACCGTTCCAGCGCCTGGGCGCGGTCGCCGTGGGGAACGTGGCGCCACGATTGAAAGGCGCGGTCCGCGGCCTCGATCGCCAGCCGGGTCTGTGCGCGGCCAAGGTTCGGGATCTGACCCAATGCCGTGTCGGTCGCCGGGTTGATGACGTCGATGGTGTCACCGTCGTCCGCCTGTACCCACTCGCCGCCGATCAGCGCCGCCTGCCGGAACAGGTCTTTGTCCTTCAGGCCCTCAAGCCCGGTCGTTGCGGTCATCATACGCCTCCAGCTCGGCTTTGCTTTGGGACAAGCTTGGCCGTCGCCGGGGCGATTGTCGATGCCCCGGCCCCTTCACGCCTTAGCGAGAAAAGCCTGTGACATGCGGCAGCCATGTCGACAGCGCCGGCACGAACGTCAGGATCATCAGCGCCACCAGCGCAGCAAGGAAGAACGGCGGCAGTTCACGGATCAGGGCGGACGGCTTTTGCTTGGTGGCGGACGCCACGACAAAGATCAGACTGCCCACCGGTGGCGTCATCAGACCGAAGGTCAGGTTCACGATCACCACGATGGCGAAGTGATCCGGCGCGATCCCAAGGCTGTAGGCGATGGGGGCAAGGATCGGGACAAGGATCATGACGCCCGGCAGCGGGTCCATGAACATTCCAAAGACCAGAAGCAGCAGGTTCACCATCAGCAGGAACATGATCGGCGACAGGTTCAGCGCGATGACGTAATCGGCCATCGCCTGGGGGACGCCCTCGATGATCAGCACCCATGCAAAGGCGCGCGCCGCCGCCAGGATCATCAGAACCGCGACCGACATGATCGCCGAGCGCAGGAATGCGCCCCACAGATCGGCCCAGCCGAAGCCGCCATAGATGAAGACGCTCGCGATCAAGGCATAGAAAACGGCGACGACCGACGCCTCGGTGGGCGTGAACAGGCCAAACCGGATGCCACCCACGATCAGCACGATCAACAGCAAGGCCGGCAGCGCGGCAAAGCTGTTGCGCAGCATCTCGCGGACCGGCGGGCGGGGCTCAAGGCTGCGATAGTTGCGCTTGCGGCTGATGTACCAGTTCACGATCGCGATCAGCGCCGAAATCAGCAGGCCCGGCAGAAGCCCCGCCATGAACAGCGAGCCGACGGACACGTTGCGGTCCTGCAGCGCATAGATGATCATCGTGATCGACGGCGGGATGATCGGATCGACCACCGCGACAGAAATCGTCAGCGCCCCGGCATAGCCTTTGGAATATCCGCTGCGCTCCATCATCCGGGCCATCATCGCCCCGGGGCCCGCAGCCGATGCCAGCGCCGAGCCCGAAATGCCCGCAAACATCGTTCCGGTCAGGATGTTGGCATAGCCCAGCCCGCCCCGCAGGTGGCCCACGAACTGCGACGCGAACCGCAGCAGCATCCGCGAAATCGCGCCGGTGGACATGATCTCGGCGGCCAGGATGAAGAACGGCACCGCCAGCAACGGAAAGCTGTCCAGCCCGGTGAACATTTCCTTCACCACGACCACCATCGGGTATTTGCCGCTAAAGACAACGGCGGCAAAGGCCGACATCGCCAGCGCGAACGCGACCGGCACCCCCATGACCATGAGGATCAGGAAGGCTGCAAACAGGATCTCAACCAATGGCGCCCTCGTCCGAATGTTCCATGCCCGCGCGCAGATAGCGCGGGGCGATGAGTGCCAGATGCACGATCAGCAGGGTGAACCCCACGGGCATCGCGGCATATATCCACTTCATCGGAATGCGCAGCGCGGCCGATTTCTGAACCGACATGCGGCTCATGTAATCCAGCCCGACCCACACCATGAAGGCAAAGAAGCCGAACATGATGATCAGGATCAGCAGTCGCAGGGCCCGCTGCCCGCCGGTGGGCAGGGCATCCTGCGCATTGGTGATGGCGGCGTGTGCCCCTTCGCGAAGCGCTAGCCCCGCGCCGAGAAATGTCACCCAGATCATCGAATAACGCGCGACCTCATCGGCCCATGTCAGCGAATTGCCGGTCAGGTAACGCCCAAGGACGTTCCAGCCCAGCATCAAGGCCATGCCCATCAGCCCAAGAACCAGAACGGCCCCGTTCAGGCTGACGAATGCGCGTTCGATCCGGCGCATGGGCGGTTACTCGACCGCCTGAATGCGGTCCATCAGGTCCTTGCCGAACTGCTGTTCATAGTCCTTGTAGGGTTCGGCCAGCGCATCGCGGAAGGCGGCTTTCTGTTCTGGGGTGAATTCGTTCACCGCCATGCCCGCATCGCGCATTGACTGGACGCCCGACGTGTCGACATCGTCGACATAGGCGCGCATGGCGACGACCGCATCCTTCGCCGCCTTTTCGAAGGCCGCTTTCTGGGTGTCATCCAGCCCGCCCCACAGCGACGGCGAAACCATGATGATGGTCGAGGAATAGACGTGGCCATCCAGCGTCAGATCCTTCTGGACCTCGTTCAGCTTGGCGGAAACAATGACCGACAACGGGTTTTCCTGCGCGTCGATGGCACCCTGCTCCAAGGCTCCGATCACTTCGGGCCATGCCATGGGCGTCGGGGCCGCGCCAAGCGCGCGAAACGCCTCGATATGGACGGGGTTTTCCATGGTGCGGATCTTCAGGCCCTTCATATCGGCCGGGGATTCAATCGGCCCGCGGTTCGATGTGATGTGGCGAAACCCCTGTTCCCCCCATGCCAGCGCGTGCAGCCCGGCGTCATCGAACTTGGCCAGAAGCTCTTGACCGATGTGCCCATCCAGAACCTTGCGGGCGTGATCCTTGTCACGCAGCAGGAACGGGACGCCCAGAACGCCCACTTCGGGGACAAAGTTCGTCAGCGTGCCGTCGGACGCGATGGTCGCCTGAACGGTGCCCAGTTGCAGACCTTCCAGAACCTCACGTTCGCCACCAAGGCCCGAGGACGGGAAATGGCGCACAGTGAAATCATCGCCAAGGCTGTCCTTCAGCGACTGCTCGAACGCCTTCGCACCAGCGCCGTAATGGCTGTCCTCGGCCAAGGCATAGCCGATCTTGATTTCCTCGGCGACTGCCGGAACGGCGACGACGCTTGCCAGCAAGGCTGCAACGACTGCGTGCTTCATATCCAACTTCCTCCCATCATCCTTTGGCCGTCTAGCAAAGCGACGCGAAGTTGCGCAATCCCAAAGCTGGATTTTGCGAAAATTGCGATGAACGCCCGCGACAGGTGGCATTTGCAATGCGACAGTAAGGGCGTCGGCGGGCACAGGACGTGCCGATTGACGCGCGGCAAACTTCTGCCATCCTGCCCGGCATGTTCGTTCAACCTCGTTTCACGCCTTCGTCCGGCCGTGCTTATCAATGTCCAAAGTCCTGACCATCGGCGAAGTGCTGGTCGAAATCGTCGCGACCACCCGCGGTGACGGATTTCTGGCCCCGCAGCCGCTGGTCGGGCCGTTTCCGTCTGGCGCCCCGGCAATCTTCATCGATCAGGTCGGGCGAATGGGCACGCCATGCGCCATCATTTCCCGTGTCGGCGACGACGACTTCGGACGGCTGAATATCGAACGCCTGCGGGCGGACGGTGTGGACGTATCGGGGATCGAGATTGCCCTGGGTGAGACCACCGGCAGCGCGTTCGTCCGCTATCGCGACGATGGCAGCCGCGTGTTCGTCTATAACATCCGCGATGCCGCCTGCGGCAAGCTGGCCCCCACGCCTGCCTCCGAGGCGTTGATCGACACTTGCGACCACCTGCACGTCATGGGGTCAGCGTTCGCCGCACCGGAACTGGGCGCGATGGTGATGGATGCGGCGCACCGCATCAAGGCACGGGGCGGCACCGTGTCGTTCGACCCGAACCTGCGGCCTGAGTTGGCCGCTGCCCCCGGCATGCGGGACAAGCTGAACGCGGTGCTGGCACTGACAGATCTGTTCCTGCCGTCGGGGGATGAGCTGTTTCTGTTCACCCCCGGACGGAATGAGGATGCCGCCGTCGCCGTGTTGCTGGACGCCGGAATCCGCACGATCGTCATAAAACGCGGCGCCGATGGTGCGACGCTGTATGAGGCGGGCACCCGCATCGACGCGGCCCCTGTTTCCGTGACCGAGGTTGATCCGACCGGGGCCGGCGATACCTTCGGCGGCACGTTTCTCAGCCTGTGGCTGGAAGGGGTGGTGCCGGACGCCGCGCTGGCCATGGCGAATGCCGCCGGGGCGCATGCCGTCACCCGGCTTGGCCCGATGGAGGGCGCATCCACCCGCGCCGAACTTGACGCAATGACGTCTGAACGGAGGGTCTGATGCAATGACGACGAACCCGCTGCAATCCATCGCTGAATGGCGTGGCCGTCCGGGCCCGTCCGGCATCCCGTCGATCTGCACGGCCCACCCTGTCGCGATCGAGGCGGCGATTGCCGCCATCGGCCCGACCGACCTGCCCCTGCTGATCGAGGCGACGTGCAATCAGGTCAATCAGGATGGCGGCTATACCGGAATGACGCCCGCCGATTTCAGGCGGTTCGTCGAAGGCATCGCCGACCGGACGGGCTTTCCCCGCGATCGCCTGATCCTCGGCGGCGACCATCTGGGACCTAACCCGTGGAAAAGCCTGCCCGCCGATCGGGCGATGGAAAAGGCCGACGTGATGATCCGCGCCTTTGCCGCCGCAGGCTTCACCAAGCTGCATCTGGACTGTTCGATGGGATGCGCGGGTGAACCCGTGGCGCTGGATGACGCCGAAACCGCGTCCCGCGCCGCCCGTCTGGCCCGCGCGGCCGAAGAGGCGCGCCAGCCGGGCGCCACGCCCCCCGTCTATATCATCGGCACCGAGGTTCCGATCCCCGGCGGCGCGATGGAGGAGATCGAGGGGTTGGAGGTCACAAGCCCCGACGCCGCCCTGACCACGTTCGACGTTCACCGCCGCGCCTTTGCAGAAGCGGGGCTGGACGACGCCTTCGCGCGCGTGATCGGGCTGGTCGTTCAGCCGGGCGTGGAATTCGGCAATCACAACGTCATCGCCTATGACCCCGCCGCCGCCCGCGACCTGAGCGCCGCGCTGAGCCGCATGCCCGGCATGGTCTATGAGGCGCATTCGACCGACTATCAAAGCCGCGCCGCGCTGACGGCCTTGGTCCAGGACGGCTTCGCGATCCTGAAGGTCGGCCCCGGCCTGACGTTCGTGCTGCGCGAGGCGTTGTACGGTCTGGATGCCATCGCCGAGGAACTGTTCCCGGGAAGGCGCGACCGCACCCTGCGCCAGACGATGGAGGCCGTGATGCAGGCCGCCCCCGCGAACTGGGACCGCTATTACCACGGCAGCGACGATGAACGCGCCGTTCAGCGCCATTTTTCCTACAGCGACCGGATCAGATATTACTGGCCCCAACCCGATGCAGCCCGTGCCGCTGACGAACTAATGACGATGCTGGGCAACGCCGCCCTGCCCGAAACCCTGATCGCGCAGTACCTGGGCGGCACCTATGCGGACGTCCGCGCCGGCCGCGTGGCACCCCGCGCGCACGACCTGACCATCGCGGCTGTGGTGCGCTTGATCGAGGACTACACCGCGGCGTGCACCAGCTGAGGGGGGCACCCATCCGATCCGCGATTCATGGTTTCAGACCCATTTATCGCAAGGAAGTCGCGACATGATCGCGCCCGGTCTCTTGAACCGCGCACGATGGGCTGTCTTGGCGATCGTTCTGGGGGTGGTCACGCTGGTGGGCAGCTTTGCCCTTCACCGGGCGGCGACCGCGATCTACTTCGATCAGACCGCGGAGCGGGCCGAAAACACGCTTGGGCTTGCGGTGTCGATGCTGCGGGGACAGCTGGACCGGTTTCGTCAGTTGCCCGAACTGATGGCCCAGCAGCAGAATATCCAGCTCTTCGCTGGTAATCCTGCAGGCCCCGGGCGTCTGGACGCCATGAACGCCTATCTCGCCGATGGAGCGAGGCTGCTGGGCGCGTCCGACATCTATATCATCGCGCCCGACGGCACGACGCTTGCCGCGTCGAACTATGGCCGTCCCGACAGCTTCGTGGGCGAGAACTTTGGCTATCGTCCGTATTTTCAGGATGCCGTTCGGCAGGGGCGCGGCAGCTTTTTCGGCGTGGGCACCACCTCGGGGCTGCGTGGCTATTACTTTGCGGCCCCGATCATCAACGATACCGGTGTTGCAGGCGTGATTGCGCTGAAGGTCGATCTGGACAGGATCGAAGCCACATGGCTGGCCGAGGATTACGAGATACTGGTAACCGACCCAGAAGGTATTGTTTTCATGTCTGCCCGGCCTGAGTGGTTGTTCTCGGCGCTGCGGCCGCTTCATGACGACCGGCTCGCGCGTACCAATGAAACCCGCCGCTATGCGGATGCCGAGCTGGTCGAGCTGCCCTTGTCGCTGTCCCAAACCCGTGCCGGGCAACAGCTGACATCCGTGCGACGTGACAGCGGACTGCATGAATACCTGACCGTGTCGGAACCGATGTGGGATGCAGGTTGGACGGTCAAGGTCTATGCCGACACCAGCGCCGCGCGACGGCAGGCCGCAGTGACGGTGGCCGTGATCTGGCTGGCCGTGGGTTTCGCAGTCACCGCACTCCTGCTGTGGAGCCAGCGACGTGCGCGGTTGTCAGAGCGGCTTCGCCATCAGCATGAAATCCGTGAAGAACTGCAGCAGCGCGTTGCCGCCCGCACCGCCGATCTGGCGCAGCTGAATGACCGCCTCGCCTCAGAGGTGGCTGAGCGACGCCATACGGAAGGTCAGTTGCGCCGAACCCAGAACGAACTGGTGCAGGCGGCGAAGCTTGCGGCGCTGGGCCAGATGTCAGCCGAGCTTTCGCATGAGTTCAACCAGCCTTTGGCCGCGCTCAGATCGTATCTGGACAGCGCGCAGGTCCTGATCGACCGGGGGCGCGTTCCCGATGCGGCCCGTTATCTGACCCGCATCACCGGATTGGCCAACCGGATGTCGTCGATCAGCCAGAACCTGTCCAGCTTTGCCCGCCGCCCGGGAGAGAAGCTCGACGCAATTTCCCCGCAGGCCGTGATCGACGACGCGCTGGAAATACTGGCGTGGCGCATCCGGGCCGAAGATATCCGCGTCACAACGATTTTGCCTGACGCGCCGGTTTGCGTTCTGGGCGGTCACGTCCGGCTGCAACAGGTGATCGTCAATCTGCTCTCGAACGCAATGGACGCGATGTCCGAACAGGACCGACGGCTGATCACGCTGACGGTATCTGTGGAGGGTCAACGGGTGTGCATCGCCATTCAGGACAACGGGCCCGGTGTTCCCGACGCGATTATCGCAAGGATCTTCGACCCCTTCTTTTCGACCAAGGGGATCGGTCGAGGTTTGGGACTTGGGCTGTCAATTTCGTTCAACATCGTCAAGGATTTCGGGGGCGAACTGACGGTCAGCAACACGCCCGGACAAGGCGCGTTGTTCCGTGTCTGGCTGACGCCCGCCACAAAGGAGGCACCGGAACCCGCATGACGACACGGCAGATCCTGCTGATCGAGGATGACGACGAACTGCGCGAGGCGATGAGCCTCGCGTTCGAGCTGGCAGATTTCGACGTGCGAGCGCTTTCGGGCGCGGATGAGGCGCTGCTTCACGTCGGGTTCGGATTCCGGGGGGTGGTGGTCAGCGATATCAGGATGCCTGGGATCGACGGCATCACCCTGATGAAACGCATCCACGATCTGGACCACGATATTCCCGTCATTCTGGTGACCGGACACGGCGATGTGCAGCTGGCGGTTCGGGCGATGCGTGATGGTGCATATGATTTCATCGAAAAGCCGTTTGAAAACAGCCATCTTGTCGAAATTGCATCCCGCGCGTGCGAACATCGCGACTTGGTTCTGGAAAACCGGGTTCTGCGGGCCGCCGCCGGCCACCCGGATGATCTGGAACAGCGACTGATCGGCCGCTCTGCCCCGATGATCGAGCTGCGTGAACAGATCAGGGCTGTCGGCCCAACCGAGGCGGATGTGTTGATTCTGGGCGAAACCGGGACCGGCAAGGAAGTCGTCGCCCGGGCGCTGCATGACCTGTCGCCCCGCAAAGACAAGCCCTTTGTCGCCATCAACTGCGCGGCCTTGCCCTCGATCATGATCGAAAGCGAATTGTTCGGACACGAGGCCGGGGCGTTTCCCGGCGCGATGCGGGCCCGATTCGGCAAGTTCGAGCTGGCGCGAGGTGGCACGATCCTTCTGGACGAAATTGGCGCCATGCCGATCGAGGTGCAGGCCAAACTGCTGCGGGTCATTCAGGAACGCGCCACGACCCGACTGGGCGCCAATGACCCATACCCCCTTGATGTCCGCTTTATCGCGACAAGCAAGGAACATCTGGACCAAGAAGTCGCTGAAGGGCGATTCCGGTCCGATCTTCTCTATCGGTTGAATGTCATCACACTGCGGATGCCGTCCCTTGCCGAACGGCGGGAAGACATTCCCCTGCTGTTTCTGAAGCTGGTCGGCGAGGCGGGGCTGCGGTATCGCCGCGATCCGGTTCAGGTGCCGGCGCATGTCCTGTCGTCCATCATCGACCGTGACTGGCCCGGCAATGTCCGCGAACTGCGTAACGCAGCCGACCGCTTTGGCTTGAACCTTGGCTTGGGGTTCGACACGTCCCAAGCGGAAGCCGGACCCGAACCCGGTTTGTTGTCTGACCGTATGGCCGCGTTCGAAAAGACCACGTTGATCAATATGCTGGCGGTGCATGGAGGCAACCTCAAGTCGGTCTATGAGGCGCTGGGACTGTCGCGAAAGGCGCTCTACCTCAAGATCAGACGCCACGGACTGGACCGCCGGGGCTTTGCGCCAGACGACGAGGATGAGTGATCTGGACTCAGTGCCGCGCACTTACGCGCACCCTCCAAGGTACCGGTTGGGACGATCTAACGTCGGTGTGTACTGTGATACCCACGTTTGACACCGGGTGGGTCCCAACTGACCCGTCCGCACGGCCGCATCGTCGATTTCGTCATCGCAGTCGACATCGACGATTGCCGCAGGCACGGATCATCACCCTGATGAGCGGATGGCTTGGAGGAGCCACGCCAGACATCCCCGAGGAGGACCGATCCATGCAAAAGACCGTCATCATCGCCGCCACCGCTGCAGCGGCCACCGCCTTTGCCGCCCCCGCGTTTGCCAATTACCCGACCCAGCCCATCACCGTCGTCGTCCCGTTTGCCGCCGGTGGGCCCACGGATACTGTCGCCCGCCTTGTCGCGCGGTCGATGTCTGACGATCTTGGCCAGCAGATCGTCATCGAAAATGTCGGCGGTGCAGGTGGCACCCTGGGGGCCGCGCGGGTCGCGAAGGCCAAGAACGACGGCTATACGCTGCTGCTGTACCATATCGGTATGGCAACCTCGCCTTCGCTTTATCCCAAGCTGCCATTCGATCCGGCAACGGATTTTGAGCATGTGGGTCTGGTGACCGAGGTTCCCATGGTCATCACGGCCCGGCCAAATCTGGAACATGATACGTTGGCCGACGTGATCGCCTGGGCCAAGGCGGAAGGCGAAGGCGTCCTTTACGCCAACGCGGGCATCGGCGCGGCCAGCCATCTGTGCGGGCTGATGTTCATGGATGCGTTGCAGACCAAGATGACCACGATCCCATATCAGGGAACCGGCCCTGCTCTGACCGATCTGGTTGGCGGGCAGGTCGATCTGATGTGCGACCAGACGACGAACACCGCCAATCAGATCCGTCAGGGCGCGATCAAGGCCTATGCCGTCACGGTGCCCGAGCGTCTGGACAGCCTGCCCGATCTGCCCACCACCAGCGAGGCCGGGTTGAACGACTTCGGGGTTTCCATCTGGCACGGCCTTCACGCCCCCGCCGGGACCGACCCCGAGATCGTGGCGCGTCTGTCAAAAGCCCTGCAAACGGCATTGGTTGACGAAACGGTCGTCGCCCGGTTTGCCGATCTGGGGACCGTCCCCTCACCCACCGAGGATGCGACCCCCGCCGCCCTGAAGGCAAAGGTCGAAAGCGAGATCGCGTTGTGGAGCCCCATCCTGTCGGCCGCGAGCGAGTTCGACGGCTGAGGACCGCTTGCCGCAAATGGCCCCTGGGGGTCGATTTCATTCCAACATGATCCCGGATCGGACAGATCCGGGAGGAAAGGACACGGGCCATGTTGTCACGTGACTATACCGACATCGTCGGGGGCGCAGTGCTGACCGTCGTTGGCCTGAGCTTTTCGGGATACGCCTTTGCCAATTACGACCTGGGCACGATCAGCCGCATGGGTCCCGGCATGTTCCCCATGTTCATGGGGCTGATCCTGGCGGCCTTTGGATTGATGCAGATGATCCCGGCTTTTTTCCGACAGGGCCGGATGCCCGAAATTCGGATCTGGTCGCCGTTGTTCGTGTTGGCCAGCGTAGGCGCGTTTGCCGCCATGATCCGACCGTTCGGACTGATCCCCTCGATCATCGTTCTGGTCACGATCGCATCCTGCGCCGAGCTGAAGCTGCATCCGCGCAGCCTTTTTGCGCTGATCCTGACGCTGTGTGTGATGTCGTGGCTGATCTTCGACGTCGGTCTGGGGGTCCCCCTGGCCATGGCGCGCTGGCCGTTCTGAGGATATCACCATGGACATTCTGACAAACATCGGGCTGGGGCTGGACACCGCGCTTAGCTTCAACAACCTGCTTTATTGTTTCATCGGGGTTCTGCTGGGCACGCTGGTCGGGGTCATTCCGGGCATCGGCCATCTGGCGGCAATGTCGCTTCTATTTCCGCTGACGTTCTATCTGGATCCCACAACGGCGCTGATCATGTTGGCCGGGATCTGGTACGGGTCCAGCTATGGCGGCAACACAGCCTCGATCCTGCTGAACATCCCAGGGTCCCCGGCGAACGCGGTGACCTGTCTGGACGGCTATCCCATGGCGCGGCAAGGTCGCGGCGGTGTGGCGCTTTTGATGACCACGCTGGCCTCCTTCACCGGCGGCTCGATCGGGATCATTCTGCTGATGGCGTTCGCCCCGGTGATTGCCAGCTATGCCCTGCAATTCTCCTCGGCCGAGTATTTTTCGCTTATGGTGCTGGGGCTTGTCGCGGCGTCGACAATTTCGGACGGATCAGCGGTCAAAGGCCTGTCCATGGTGGTGCTGGGGATCATGTTCGGCACCGTCGGCTCGGATATCTATACCGGCGCGCCAAGGTTCTCGTTCGGCCAGTTGGAGCTGATGGAGGCGATCAATCTGGTTGCTCTGGCGATGGGGATTTTCGGGGTCGCCGAAATCATCGCATCTGTGCGCCGGATCAAGGCCGGCGACATCGACCCGGAAAGCGTCAGGATGCGGGCGATGAAGCCGACGCGTCAGGATATGCGGCGGTCATGGGGGGCAATGCTGCGTGGATCATCGATCGGGGCGTTCTTCGGCACGCTGCCCGGGACAGGTCCCTCGGTCGCTGCGTTCATGTCCTATGCTGTCGAAAAGAAGGTCTCTAAGAACCCCGAGGAGTTCGGCAAAGGTCGGATCGAGGGGATCATGGCGCCCGAATCTGCCAACAATTCGGCCGATCAGACCTCTTTCATCCCGACGCTAAGCCTGGGCATCCCGGGCAGCCCGACGATGGCGCTGATGCTGGGCGCATTGCTGATCCACGGCATCAACCCTGGCCCGGGTCTGGTGACAGAACAACCGCAGCTTTTCTGGGGCCTGATCATGAGCTTCTGGATCGGCAACCTGATGCTGGTCATCCTGAACGTGCCGCTGATCGGGGTGTGGGTACGGATGCTGATGATTCCCTATCATCTGCTGTATCCAGCAGTCCTGATGTTCATCTGTATCGGCACCTATACCGTCAACAACTCGGCGTTCGACGTATGGCTGGTGCTGTTCTTCGGCATCCTCGGTTATCTGATGCGCATCTTCAGCTGGCCTGCGGCGCCCCTGTTGTTGGGCTTCGTGCTGGGCCCGCTGATGGAAGAGCATTTTCGACGCGCCATGCTGATGTCACGGGGCAGCTTTTCGACGTTCATCGACAGACCGATTTCTGCGGTCGTTCTGGGGATCACCGCCGCATTGCTGGTCTGGACGGTATATTCGGCCTTACGACGCAAAAAGCGGCCGGGGCTGGTCCCCCAAGCAACGCCCCCGGCGCAATAGGTCCATCAAACGAAGGGGGGACATGCGCCCCCCTTTCTACAACGACTTATCTCCCAATGGGGCTAAGGTCACTTTGCCTGCAGGACGAGGTTTCCCGCATCTTCAGCACATCACGCACGATGTATTCCGCAATTGCCATGGACGACGTGGCGCCCGGGGATGGCGCGTTGCGGATATGGGTCACGCGGCCTTTGGTACGGATGACGAAGTCATCGACCAAACGGCCGTCGCGGGTCATCGCTTGCGCGCGGATGCCCCTGACAGCCGGTGTGACAGACACCGTGGACAGGGACGGCACGTATCTCGCGGCCTCGCGCACAAAGGTGCCTTTGCTGACGACGGTTCGCATTTCGCGTGCTGTAACCGCCATGTTTCGTGCCGCGAATTTCCAGAATCCCGGGTACAGGCCGAAGTTCGCCGCGTCCCGCAGCGAGAACCTGCGCCCGGAGTAGTTCTCTCGACCGATCGAAATGAAAGCGTTCGGCCCGATTGTCATTTCCCCGTCGATGCGCTTGGTGAAGTGAACGCCCAGAAACGGGTAGTTCGGGTCTGGAACCGGATAGATCAGTCCTTTGACGTGATTTCGGAAGGCCGGATCAACGACGTAGTACTGACCGAAGAACGGCACGATCCGCGGGTCGTCCTCATCCCCCGACGCCTGGGCCAGACGGTCCGATTGCAGACCGGCACAGGCGATGACGCGGTCGAAAGGTTTTTCGTCGATCGGGCCGTCTGCGCCTTCGACCCAGACCCCCTCCGCTTTCTCGCTCAGGCGGGCGACCGGGCTCGACAGACGCAGGGTTGCGCCCCAACCTTGGATCTCGGTCGCGATCCGGGCGGCGATTGCGCCATAGCTCACGATGGCCGTGTGTGGGGAATAAAGCGCGCGGATGCCGACGCCGTTCGGTTCGATCTCGCGTAGTTCGTCCGGACCGATCATGCGAACACCGGGCACACCGTTCGCCACCGATTTCCGATAGATCGCGTCCAGCCGGGGCAGTTCGTCTTCGCTTAGCGCCACGACGACCTTGCCGCATTCGTCGAAGGGCAGACCCTGTTCGGCGCAATAGTCACGGATGAGGCTGGCGCCCCGGGTACAAAGACGCGCCTTCAATCCACCCGGTTCATAATAAAGCCCCGCGTGCACCACCCCGGAATTATGGCTGGATTGATGCGCGGCAATCATCGCCTCTTTTTCGAAGATGGTGATCTTCGCGTCGGGCGCGTCCATCATGATCTGTCTTGCCAAAGCGAGGCCGTTGATTCCTGCCCCAATGACTGCAATGCGTTGCACGACAACCTACCCCCCCAAATTCTGTCGGTGCTGATCATCGCGTCTCTGGCGTCGATATCAACCGCTTGCGAATGCAATGGATCGCCCGGACGGAATGGTGATCCAACACAGTCCATTTCGTGATCAAAAAACTCTCCCTTAGCGGGCATTGTTCGTTAGGCTCGGCCGGTATCGTTTATTTGGGAGGAGACACGATGGCAGCGGTAATCACACGACGACTGGCCCTGGGAATGGCTTTGGCCGTGGGACTGGCCGGAGGGGCCATGGCCGCATATCCCGAGCGTCCGGTGACCATGGTCATTCCGTTCGCAGCGGGGGGCTCGACTGATGTCGTCGGCCGGATCGTCGCAGAAAAGATGAGCCACAGTCTGGGCCAACAGGTCATCGTGCAGAATGTCGGCGGCGCTGGCGGCAGTCTGGGCGGTCAGCAGGTCGCGCGTGCAGAACCTGATGGCTATACGATCCTGATGGGTACGATCTCGACCCACACGTTGAACCCGCTGATCCTGAAACGAAGCCCCTATGACCCGGTCAAGGATTTTGCGCCGATCTCTTTGTTGGTGATGGTGCCGAACGTGCTGGCGGTGAACCCGCAACTGCCGGTCAATACCGTGCAGGAACTGATCGATCTGGCCAAGTCAGATCCCGCGCTGTCCTATGCTTCGGCGGGGAACGGCACGCCACTGCATCTGTCGGGTGAGTTGTTCAACTGGATGGCCAAGACGGATTTGGCGCATATCCCCTACAAAGGGTCTGGGCCTGCCTTGACCGATGTTCTGGGCAATCAGGTGCCGATCATCTTCGATAACCTTCCATCAGCCAGCGGGTATATCCGTAGCGGTCAGTTGCGCGCGCTGGGCGTCACGACCCGTGAACGCGTCCCGTCGTTCCCCGACGTCCCAACCATCGCCGAAACGCTTCCCGGATATGAGACGTACAGCTGGAACGCGCTGTTCGCCCCCGCAGGCACACCGCCCGAAGTGGTGGCCCGGCTGAACTCTGCCGCGATCGAAGCCATGAAGGATCCCGCGGTGATCCAACGGATGGCGGATTTTTCCGCCGACATCGTCGCGTCCACGCCCGAGGTGTTGGAAGCCCACGTCAAATCCGAGATGGAAAAGTGGCAGCCCATTGTTGCCGAGGCGGACGTATCGATGGATTGATCGCCGAGCCCCGCGTCCCCATCCGGGGTGGCGCGGGGTGTCACCGTTCGGAATGACTCTGCCCGGTCAGGCGCGGAAAATCGCGTCCAGCACGTCAGCCTCGATCGCGGCAAGTTCGGGGTTGGCGCGGTGACGCGACAGCGTGCGCGGAATTTCGACCTGATGCAGGATGTCGCCGTGACCCAGTACGATCACTCGGTCTGACAGGGCCACCGCCTCGGTCACGTCGTGGGTCACCAGAACGGCGGTGAATCCCGCAGCTTCGTGCATCTTTCGGATCAATTCCTGCATGCTGAGCCGTGTCAGCGCGTCCAGCGCACCCAGCGGTTCGTCCAGCAGCAGAAGGCCCGGATGGCTGACCAGCGCACGGGCCAGCGCCACGCGCTGACGCTGCCCGCCCGACAGCTGCGCCGGCCACAAAAGCGCCTTGTCGGAAAGCTGGACGGATTCGAGCGCCTCTGTCACAGCTGCATCGGCGTTCGCGCGTGAACGCAGGCCGACGGCCACGTTGTCGGCCACCGATGCCCACGGCAGCAGCCGGGGTTCCTGGAACATGATGCGGAGATGTTCGCCCGCCTGCGCCGCCGGTTCGCCGGCCACATTCACCTGCCCGCTATTGGCGCGGTCAAGCCCGGCAATCAGCCGCAGCAGCGTGGATTTGCCGCAACCGCTTTTGCCGACGATCGACACGAACTCACCCGGGGCGACGTCCAGATCGATGCCCGCCAGCACCAGATTGCTGCCGAAGTGGCGGGAGGCGCGGCGGATGTTGATGGCCACACCCGTATGGCTGGCCGGGAATGGGCCGGACGCACCGATGACGCCGGAAGATGCGCCGGTTTGACCACGACCGAAGAATTCAGCGATCGACATAGGCAGGGCTCCATTTCAGGGCGCGGCGTTCCAGCGCGCGGGTCAGACTGTCGGCCAGCTTGCCAAGCGCCGCGTAAAGCAGGATCGACAGCACGACGACATCAAGGATCATGAATTCGCGGGCCTGCATCGCCATGTAGCCCAGCCCGGACGAGGCCGAGATCGTCTCAGCCACGATCAGGGTCAGCCACATGATCCCAAGCCCATAGCGCAGCCCCACGAAGATCGAGGGCAGGGCACCCGGCAGCACGATCCGCCGGAACAGTTCGCGGCTGTTCATGCCGTAAGCGCGGCCCATTTCAATCAGCTGCGGATCGACGTTGCGGATGCCGTGCAGCGTGTTCAGGTAGATCGGGAAGAAGACGCCAAGAGACACCAGAAACAGCTTGGCCCCCTCACCGATCCCGAACCACAGGATGACCAGCGGGATCAGCGCAAGATGCGGGATGTTGCGCACCATCTGCAACGTGGTGTCCGACAGCAGTTCACTGCGGCGCGACACCCCGTTGGCGATGCCAAGCGCGAACCCGATGCCGCCGCCGACGACCAACCCGGCCAGCGCGCGCAGCGCCGAGATGCCAAGGTGGCGCAGCAGTTCGCCCGACCACAGCATCTGTGCGCCGGTCACGATCACCGCCGACGGACGCGGCAACAGCGTGTCCTTGATCAGCCCGGTCGCCCCCGCGATTTCCCACAGGATCAGGATCGCCACGGGAACGGCGTAGGGCAGCAGCGCATCCCGGCTTGGCAGGCGGGGCCGCCAGCCGGGGCTGCGCGCGACCTTGTGGGTGTCAATGACGCTCATCTACCTGCCCCTTTTCAGCTTGCGTGATCCGGGGTCCAGACGGCGGATGCGATATCGACCTTGCGCGGGATGATCTTGAGTTCATAGAACGCATCGGCCACGCCCTGCTCATACGCAACGTGCTTGGGCTCGACGAAGCTGACCAGACCAAGATCGGTGCCCTTGCGGGTCAGGAAGCGTTCCATCACCGCCTCGGACAGGTTCGTTTCATGGGCGAAGGTCTTGATCGTCTGGGGCAGGTCGGCCTGCCCTTTTTCGCCGACGGCCTGAACCGACTTGACCAGCGTGGCCACGATTTCCGGGTTCTGCTTGGCGAAATCGCCGTTCGCGGAATAGAAGTTGTAGTCCTGCTCCAACCCCTCGGTCGTGCGAAGGACGCGGGTGTTTGGCCGATCCTGCGCCATCGCGAAATAGGGGTCCCAGATCGTCCACGCCCTGACTGCGCCCGCGTCGAACGCGGCGATGGCATCAGGCGGGGACAGATCCTGCGGGGTGATGTCGTCCAGCGTCAGCCCTGCCGTTTCCAGCAGCTTGATCGTCGCGTAATGGGCCGAGCTGCCGCGTTTGAAGGCGACCTTCTGGCCCTTCAGGTCGGCCACGCTTTGAATGTCGGAATCGGCCTGAACCAGCAGGGCGTGGCCTTCCTGCGAACCCTGACTTGCGCCCGCAAACACCAGATTGCCACGCGCCGCGTGGGCAAAGACCGGCGGCACGTTCCCAGTATAGCCAAAATCAAGCGCACCGGCCGACATCGCCTCAAGCAGCGGAGGCCCAGACGTGAATTCGGACCAGGTGACGTTGATGCCCTGGTCGGCCAACGCATCCTCGAACGCGCGGTCGCCCTTGACCAGACCCAGAAGGCCACCCTTCTGCCAGCCGACGCGCAATGCGCTGGGTGCTGCGCGCACGAGGCTCGGGGTTGCCAGTGCTGCGACGCCCAGACCCAGTGTCAGGCCAAGCGCGCCACGGCGGGTAAAGCTGATGCTCATGTCGATATCTTTCGGCTTGGAGTGGGGTCAGCGTCCGGTCGCCAGCGCAGGCTGACGCGATTCGGAAATGTGGGTGGCGGGCGCCGGGGCGGTGCCATTCAGGGCGGAAACCGGACGGCCAGTTCCAGATTTGGCGGGGCGATAGTCGTTCCCGACCGTCTCGCCCGACGCCTCAAGGCGCTGCGGCCGCGTGTCCTGATCATGGTCCAGCGGCAGCAGCGGCAGGACGCGTTCGCCAAAGCTGTAGGCTTCTTCCAGATGCGGATAGCCCGACAGGATGAACGTATCGATCCCCGCGCGGCGGTATTCGTCGATGCGCTCGGTCACGGTCGCCGCATCGCCCACCAGCGCCGTGCCTGCGCCACCGCGAACCAGTCCGACACCCGCCCACAGGTTCGGGCTGATTTCCAGCTTGTCGCGCCGACCGCCATGTAATTCGGCCATGCGCCGCTGCCCGACCGAGTCCATCTGCGCAAAGTTCTTCTGCGCGCGCGCGATCGTTTCGTCGTCCAGGCGGCTGATCAGCCGGTCTGCGGCCTCCCACGCCTCGGCGTTGGTGTCGCGGACGATGACGTGCAGGCGGATGCCAAAGCTGACCTCGCGGCCCTCGGCATCGGCGGCTCGGCGCACCGTTTCCAGCTTGTCGGCGACCAGTGCGGGCGGCTCGCCCCATGTCAGGTATTTGTCGACCTGACGCGCGGCCACACCGATGCCCGCATCCGACGAGCCCCCGAAATACAGCGGCGGCCCGGATTTCTGCAGCGGCGGGAACAGCAGCTTGCCGTCGATGATATCGAAATGCCGGCTTTTGTAATTGACGGTCTGCCCGTCCAGCAGCGCCTTGTAGATTTCAAGAAACTCGGACGTGACCTCATAGCGTTCGGTGTGGTCCAGATGGATGCCGTCGCCCGCATTCTCAACCGGGTCACCGCCGGTCACGACGTTGATCAGCAGACGCCCCTCGGACAGTCGGTCCAGCGTCGCGGTCATCCGTGCGGCCAGGGTGGGTGATTGCAGGCCGGGACGGACTGCCACCAGAAACCGCAGGTTCCGGGTCGAGGGGACCAGCGCAGACGCGGTCACCCAGCTGTCTTCGCAACTGCGTCCGGTCGGCAGCAGCACGCCGTAATATCCCAGTTGGTCCGCCGCCTGCGCGATCTGGCGCAGATAGGGCAGATCAACCGCCCGCGCCCCTTCAGAGGTGCCCAGATAGCGGCTGTCGCCGTGGGTCGGCAGGAACCACAGAACCTTGATCTTTTCGGGTGTCGCCAGGGTCATCGCTTTTTCCCGCAGCAGTGTTGTTTCAGGAAAAAGGTAGGGCAAGAAATCACGACAGACGATATCGTAATTAACTGCGCCCGATCTTTGACAGCTGCGCACTGCTGGGCCCCGCAACGGGGGAAGGTTTCATCTGGCGGGACATCGCGACGCAGAAGAATCGTATTGCCCGAATTTGCCGAAAACCTACGCGGCGCGCGCACCGAGTCGCGGGATCAGCCGGATATAGACCAGCTGGAACGCCAGCTCGACCAGCGTCTGGGCGACGATGATCGCGGGCAGGATCGGGGCAGCACCGGGCACGGCCAGCGCCAGTGGCAGGACGACCAGCGAATTGCGGGTCGCGGCCGAAAACGCCACGGCGCGGCCGACAGGTGCGGCCAATCCGAACGCCCGCGCCACCGCCCAGCCGATCAGCGGCGCGATGCCGCCGAACGCCAGATAGACTGGCAAGGCCCACAGGACCTGCGGTCCCGCCGCCCCCAGAACCGGCACGGTCGAGGCGACAACGATGGCCAGCACGGCGGCGGTCGCAGGCACCGACAGGACGCCCAAAATATCGGCAACGTGGCGACCCGTCGGGCGGCGGTTCGCCCACGCCTGAACGACACCCGCGCAGATCAGCGGGGCCGCGATCAGCCACAGGAAGGCGTGCAGAAATGGACCCGCCCGCACCAGCCCCGCGGCGTCGCCCAGAAACAGACCCAGATACACTGGCAGAGCCACCATCTGGACCACCAACAACAGCGGCGTTGCCCCCAGCAACCGTCGGGCGTCGCCGCCGCCCAGGTGGGTGAAGGTGATCACATAGTCGATGCACGGGGTCAGCAGGACCATCAGAATCCCCAGCCGTATCAACGGGTCGGCTGGTGCCACGACCATCAGGATCGCGACCAGCAGCGGCACGACCAGAAAGTTCGCGACCATCAGGGCGCCCAGAAACCGGGGTTGACGCAGACCGTCGCCGATCCGGGCCAGCGGCACCTGCAGGAACGTCACGAACAGCATGATTGCCAAGGCGGGGTTCACGGCCAGCGTCAACGCCTGCGCATCCGGCAGGACCAACCCCACCACTGCGGCAAGCGCAACGGCGGCCAGATAGATGGTGATCTGATGGCGCTCGAGGATGTCTCTCATCACCCCGCTATGACCAGCCCGAGCGTCCATTGGCAAACCGGTTTCGGGGCATGGACTCGCGTTTGTCTGGCACTAAGCGCATCGTTGGGGCAATGCTGCCCCCAATCTTTGCCGACCCGGACCAGCTGCCCCGGACCGATCCGGCGACCAACCTGAAAGGCCATGACCATGCCCGATCTGACCCTGCCGTCCCACCGCCTGCACTACCTCATCGACGGGGACGACGACACGAAACCGTGGCTCATCTTCTGCAACTCACTAGGCACCGACCTGCACATGTGGGACGCACAAGTCGCGGCGCTGTCGGATGATTTCCGCATCCTGCGCTATGATCGGCGGGGGCACGGCGGCTCATCCGCGCCGGTGCCGCCCTATGCACTGTCGGATCTGGGGCAGGACGTCATCGCGCTGATGGACAGCCTTGGGATCGCGCGCGCGCATTTCTGCGGGCTGTCGCTGGGTGGTCTGACCGGGCAGTGGCTGGCGATCAACCACCCCGACCGCCTGATCCGCGTGATCGTCTGCGCCACCGCCGCCCGCATCGGCACCGTCGAAAGCTGGACCACCCGCGCGGCCGAGGTCGAGGCGGACGGCCTCTCCGCCCTTCTTCCCGCGACCGAGGACCGCTGGTTCACCCCGGCATTTCGCAGCGCCCATCCCGATACGGTCGCAGCCATCCTGGACAGCTTTGCCGCCACGTCCGTCGCAGGATATGTCGGGGCGTGCGGGGCGCTGGCGCATGCCGATCTGCGTGCAGATTTGGGCCGGATCACGACCCCCTTGCTGGCCATTTCAGGCGACGATGATCCGGTTTGCCCGCCGGCTGACCTACAGGCCATCGCCGACGGGGTCAGGGACGGACGCCACGTGTCGCTGCCCGGTCGGCATCTGGTGAACGTGGAATCCCCCGACCCGTTCAACGACGCGGTGCGGTCGTTCCTGACCGAGGGTCGCGCCTAAGGGTCGCGCGCAATCTGAACAGCCGGGACGCTGAGATAGGCGGTGACGACCCGCACCATCGGATCGACCGTGGGCGGCACTGTCAAAAACGCCGCCAACAGGACGGGCACGGGCAAGAACAAGATCATCCGCCGTCGGTGTCCCCTTGGCTGTCCTGCACAGTGACTGTGGCGTATCGGCGCGCCGAATGGAACCGACACGGTGCCGGCGTGATTGGCCCGGGGATATGACGGACGAGCAAAGGCCCAACGGATAGCATGACGACGCCCCACAGATATTTCGACCTGCGCGATGAAAAGGGCGTGCTGCGCATTTCTATCGCGGTGACGCTGCTGGTGTCCGCGCTGGGGATCGTCTTTGGTCTGGTGGCGGGGTCATACTCGATCACCTTCGACGGGTTTTATTCGCTCATCGACGCCAGCATGAGCCTGCTGTCGCTGGTCGTCGTGAACCTGATCACCTCCTTCGCCACGTCGACGGGGCTGTCGCGCCGCTTGCGCGACCGCTTTTCGATGGGGTTCTGGCATCTGGAGCCGATGGTGCTGGTCCTGAACGGCACGTTGCTGATTTCGGTCGCGCTCTATGCGTTCTTCAACGCCATCGTCAGCATCCTGCAGGGTGGCCGCGAACTGGAGTTCGGCTGGTCCATCGTTTATGCGGCGGTCACGGTCATCGCCTGCGCCACCATCGCGCTGGTCGAGGCGCGCGCGAACCGCCGCATCAAGTCCGAATTCGTGCGTCTGGACGTCAAGGGCTGGACCATGTCGGCCTGCATCACCGGTGCACTGCTGGTCGCGTTCTGCATCGGCTACGGCGTCGACGGGACATCCTGGGCGTGGATCGCGCCCTATATCGACCCGTTCGTTCTGGCGATGATCTGCGTCATCATCATCCCGGTCCCGGTATCCACAATCCGCCGCGCGCTGGCCGATATCTTTCTGGTCACGCCCGGAGATCTGAAGACGCACGTGGACGCAGTAGCCTCGGCTTTCGTCAAGGAACACGGGTTCCTGATGTACCGCGCCTATGTCGCCCGCGTCGGCCGGTCCCGAGAGATCGAGCTTTACTTCATCGTGCCCCCCGACGCCCCGCCCCGCCGGATCGAGGAGTGGGACGCCCTGCGTGACATCATCGGCGAACGGATCGGGGGCGAAGGGCCGAACCGCTGGCTGACCGTCGTCTTCACCGGCGACCGTGAATGGGCAGAGTAAACCGGTAAAACCCGCTTCCGTCTCGTTTCCGTTGCGCCCTGCCCGCCACGCCTGCGCGTTTTTCACCCGCCGCCCCTTGCCCACGCCTGCGCGCGGCGCGAAAAGTGGCGCCAAGTCGCGGCACCGCGCCCATCTGGCAGCGGGACACGAAACGACAGGATGCCTCCATGCTTGAATCCCTGACCAGCCTTCTGACCCTGACCGTGCTTGAGGTCGTCCTCAGCATCGACAACCTTGTCGTCATCGCCGTGCTGGTCAGCCGTCTGCCGCCGGACCAGCAGGCCAAGGCCCGCTATGTCGGGATGACGCTGGCCATGGGGCTTCGGCTGGTGTCGCTGTTCTTCATCGGCTGGATCATGGGGCTGACGAAGCCGTTGTTCGACGTCTTCGGTCACGGCGTTTCGGGCAAGGACCTGATCCTCGCCGTCGGCGGGCTGTTCCTGATCTACAAGGCGACGCAGGAAATCCACTCCACCTTCGAGGGCGAGGATGACGGCGCGCCGACCAAGGTCATGGCCACCTTCAGTGCGGTGGTGCTGCAGATCGCGCTGATCAACATGGTCTTTTCCATCGACAGCATCGTCACCGCCATCGGCATGGCGCGGGAAATCTGGGTGATGGCGGTCGCGGTCGTCCTGTCGATGATCGTTCTGATGGTCGCATCCGGGCCCGTGGGCCGCTTTGTCGAAACCCATCCGACGGTGAAGATTCTGGCACTGGGCTTTCTGATCATGATCGGGATGACGCTGGTGGCCGAAGCGTTCGGCGTCCACATCCCCAAGGGATACGTCTATACCGCGATGATCTTCTCCGTCTTCATCGAGGCGCTGAACATGATCGGTCGCAAGCGCCGCCGCGCCAATCTTGCCGCGCAGCGCCCGGACGGCCAGCCCTAGCGTGCGGGAGCCGGTCCGGTCGATCCGCGCACGATCAACCTGACCGGCAGCGTCTGACGCATCGGCACCGAGGCGGCCCTGACCGGGTCGATCAGCGCCAGCACCGTTTCCGCCGCACGCCGGCCAATGGCGTCGCGTGGCTGGTGGATCGTCGTCAGCGCAGGCCACAGATGCGGCGCGAGGTCGATATCATCGAACCCGATCACCGACAGATCGTGGGGCACGCGCAGGCCCTGACGCTGGATTTCCGCCAGAAATCCGCAGGCCATGAAATCACTGAAGGCAAACACTGCGGTCGGGCGGTCAGATGATGGCAGCGCCGCAATCGTCCGCGCGGCCGCGGCACCGGACGCCAGTGAGAAATCACCCGGCAGATGGCTTAACGTCATGCCCCGTATCGCGGCGGTCCCAGTGGCCCCCGCCAGACGTTCGCGGGTCAGCACGTTCTGGTCGGGTCCCAGAATCAGGGCGACGTGCCGGTGGCCGAGGTCTGCCAGATGCGTGATCGCCTGACGCGCGCCATCGGTATTGTCGGCCACGACCGCGGACACCTGACCCCCGTCGACCCATTCGCACGCCGTCACCAACGGTGGCTGCCCCGGCCCCGATCTTGCATCAGGCGGTTGCTCTCCAAGCGAGCCGTCCAGCAGCAGGACCCCATCGCTGCGCGTGCGGTTGACCAGCGCGTCCCGTGCCGTCGCCCGCCCGCGCGCATCCTGCGTATCCGCGACGATCAGACCGGTTGAGGCATCGGCAAGCGCCTCGCCCATGCCGCCCAGAATGCGGGAAAAGAACGGGTTCGCGAGGTTCGGAACCAACGCCACCACCATGCCCGCACGCTGTTGGCGCAGGCTGCGGGCCGCGTGGTTGATGCGGTAGCCGCTGGACGCGATCGCCGCCATGACCGCGTCCCGCGTGGCCTTGGTGACGCGGTCCGGCTGCGACAGCGCGCGGCTGACCGTCGCGGTCGATACCCCCGCTAAGCGCGCCACATCGCGCAGGCTGGGGGCGCCGGTCGGAGCTTCTATGTCGGGGTCGCGATCCATCGGGTGCCTCTGCCCTGAAACACAGGGCATCAACAAGCTTGTAATCGATTACATTTGCATGCAAGGTCGTTCTTGCGCGGGCTTGGGAGGGTGCGTGCACAAGGAAGGCCAAGGGGGGAATTCATGAAGACGTTGAAGGGTCCGGGACTGTTTCTGGCGCAGTTTGCGTCTGACGCGGCCCCGTTCAACAGCTGGGCCGACATCACGAAATGGGCGGCCTCGTTGGGTTACAAAGGCGTGCAGGTGCCCACGGGTGACGCACGTCTGTTCGACCCTGACCTTGCCGTCTCCTCTCGGGACTGGCGCGACGAATTCCTGGGTACGGCGCGCGACAACGGCGTCGAGGTGACCGAGCTTTCGACCCATATCCAGGGCCAGTTGGTGGCGGTGCACCCGGCCTACGACGCCGCATTCGATGCGTTTGCGCCGTCGCAACTGCGCGGCAACCCCAAGGCGCGGCAGGAATGGGCGACCGATCAGGTCGCACTGGCGATCCGCGCGTCAGCCGCACTGGGCCTGTCGGTCATGCCGACGTTTTCGGGGGCGCTGGCGTGGCCCTATCTTTACCCATGGCCACAGCGTCCGGCCGGTCTGGTCGAAACGGCATTCGACACGCTGGCGCAGCGTTGGCGCCCGCTGCTGGATCTGGCCGAAGATCACGGCATCGACGTCGCATATGAGATCCATCCCGGCGAAGATCTGTGCGACGGCGCGAGTTTAGAGATGTTTCTGGACCGCGTCGACCAGCATCCGCGCGCCAACATCCTTTACGATCCGTCGCATTATGTCCTGCAGCAGCTGGATTATCTGGCTAACATCGACATCTATCATGACCGGATCAAAGCGTTTCACGTCAAGGACGCCGAGTTCAACCCGACCGGCCGTCAGGGCGTCTATGGCGGGTTCCAGTCGTGGGTGGACCGCGCCGGTCGCTTCCGCAGTCCGGGCGACGGCCAGGTCGATTTCGGTGCGGTGTTCAGCAAGTTGGCGCAGTATGACTTTTCCGGCTGGGCCGTTGTCGAATGGGAATGCGCGCTGAAACACCCTGAAGACGGGGCCCGCGAAGGGGCCGCGTTCGTGCGCGATCACATCATTCGCGTCACGCCGCATGCCTTCGACGATTTTGCCGCATCGACCGTGGACCAAGTCGCGGTCGACCGCGCGCTTGGTCTGGGGGACCGCTGATGGACCGCGTGCGCCTTGGCATGGTCGGCGGCGGTGAAGGGGCGTTCATCGGCGCGGTTCACCGCATCGCCGCCCGCATGGACGACCGCTTTGAACTGGTGGCCGGCGCGCTGAGCAGTGATCCGGCCCGGGCCGCACGGTCCGCCGACGCGCTGCGCATCGCGCGCAGCTATGACAGCTTTCAGCACATGGCCGAGGCCGAGGCCGCGCGTCCCGACGGGGTCGAGGCGGTGTCGATCGTGACCCCGAACCACCTGCACGCGGCCCCCGTGATCGCGTTTCTGGACGCCGGCATCAACGTCATCTGCGACAAACCTTTGGCCGCGACCCCGGCCGAGGCGCGCGCCATCGCCGATGCGGCCGAACGGTCCAGCGCACGGTTCTTTCTGACCCACAATTACAGCGCCAGCCCGATGGTGCGCGAAGCCCGCGCGATCGTGGCCGAAGGCGGCATCGGTGACTTGCAACTGGTGCAGGTCGAATACCTGCAAGGTTGGCTGGCAGCCGATCCGGGCAGCAAGCAATCGGACTGGCGGTTGGACCCGACCCGCGCAGGCGCAGGTGCCTTGGGCGATATCGGCACGCACGCCTGGCAACTGGCCGCGTTCGTGACCGGCGAGACCCCCGAAGCCCTGTCGGCCGAGGTGTCGTCGATGGTGCCCGGTCGCACGATCGACGACGATGCCCGCGCCGCCCTGCGTTATGCGTCCGGCGCACGTGGCGGGCTGTGGGTCAGCCAGGTCGCGGTCGGTTGCGCAAACCGGCTCAGCCTGCGCGTCTTCGGCACGAAGGGTGCTTTGGCGTGGTCGCAGGAAGACCCGGAAAGGCTTATCCGCATGCAGGTCGGCCAACCCGAACAAATACTGACGCGCGCCGATGATCGCAGCGCGTCTTTCCGCGTGCCGCCGGGCCATCCCGAAGGCTATCTGGAAGCATTTGCCAATCTTTACAGTGACATCGCCGACGCAATCCGGGGTAATGCCGAAAAAGGCGCGCGCGTGCCGGGGCTGGCAGATGGTCTGTCCGGCATGGCCTTCATCGCCGCCGCGCAGGCCTCGTCAGCTGCGAACGGCGCATGGACCAAGGTGAAGCCATGACACCAACCCTTGCCCTGTCCGATGTCACCCGCCGTTTTGGCCCGATCGAGGTTCTGCACGGCGTCGATCTGCCGCTGATGCCCGGTGAGGTGACGGCCCTTATCGGTGAAAACGGCGCCGGCAAATCGACGGCGATGAAGATTCTGGCGGGCTTTCTGCCCCCCAGCACGGGCGAAGTCCTGCTGGACGGCCAGCCCGCTCGCTTTACCAGCGGCCCCGAGGCGGAACGCGCCGGTGTCGTGATGATCCATCAGGAATTCAACTTGGCCCCCGATCTGACGGTGGCGGCCAACATCTGGCTGGGTCGCGAACCCGGCGGGTTTCGCCTGAACCACCGCATGATGCGGGACGGCGCGGCCGAGCTGCTGAACGGGCTTGGCGCGCCGATCGACCCCGATCTGCGCGTGCGTGATCTGACGGTCCCCCAGCGCCAGATGGTCGAAATCGCCAAGGCGGTCAGCCGCAAGCCGCGCGTCCTGATCATGGACGAGCCGTCAGCCGTCCTGACCCACCGCGAAGTCGGCGCGCTTTACGACCTGATCGACCGTCTGCGGGCGGACGGCGTCGCGATCCTTTACTGCTCGCACCGTCTGGATGAGGTCGAACGTCTGGCCGACCGCGTCACCGTCATGCGCGATGGCCGCATCGTACGCACAGCGCTGCGAGGAGAGCTGAACCAGGACCAGATGGCGACCGCGATGGTGGGTCGCGAACTCAGCGACATGTTCCCGCCCCGGACGCCCGCATCGGCGATTGCCGCGCAGCCCGTGGTCATGGAAGTCGCCGACTTTGCGGTCGGCCCCTTGGTCCATGGCGTGGGCTTTACCCTGCGCCGGGGCGAGATGCTGGGGATTGCGGGCCTTGTCGGGTCCGGCCGGACCGAACTGGCCGAAGGGCTGGCGGGTCTGCGCGCATCGACCGGGCAGATGGCGGTCAATGGCAACGCGGTCACCCTGCGCCGCCCGATCGATGCGACGCGCGCCGGTGTCGCCTATCTGACCGAGGACCGGAAGGAACTGGGCCTGCTTCTGGAAAAGCCGTTGCGGGTCAACCTGACGCTGCCGGTCCTGAAACGCTTCAGCCGCCCGCTGCTTGACCGCCGCGCCGAAGACGAGGCGTTGACGCAGGCGATATCGGACTTCGCGATCCGCGCGCCTGACCGCGACATGGCTGCCGGCAACCTGTCTGGCGGAAACCAGCAAAAGCTGTTGCTGGCAAAGACACTGCTGACGAACCCGCAGATCGTGATCGTGGACGAACCGACGCGCGGCATCGACGTGGGCACCAAGCGCCAGATCTATGCCTTCCTGCGCCAGCTGGTGGCCGAGGGCCGCAGCGTGATCGTCATTTCATCCGAACTGCCCGAGGTTATGGGCCTTGCCGACCGGATTCTGGTCATGCGCCAAGGCACCATCGCCGGCGAAGTCGCGGGCGAAGATATGAGCGAGGCCGCCGTCGTGCGGCTGATGATGGGGGTGGAGGCCGCCGCATGAAAGATTTGAGGTGGTTGCACGCGCTGGGACCGGTCATTGCGCTGATCTTGCTGATCATCATCGGCGCCCTGCTGAACCCGCAGTTTCTGGCGCCTGCGAACGTGGTGAACGTGCTGGCGCGGTCCGCCTTCATCGGCATCATTGCCGTGGGCATGACATTCGTGATCACATCGGGCGGTCTGGACCTGTCCGTGGGATCGATGGCTGCGTTCATCGCGGGCATGGCCATTCTGGCGATGAACGCGCTGGTGCCGATCATGGGCGTGAACTGGGGCACGGTGCTGGCCGGCATGAGCATCGCATTGGCCGGGGGGCTGGTCGCGGGGTTACTGAACGGGCTATTGGTGACACGCGCGGGGATCGAACCCTTCATCGTCACGCTGGGCACGATGGGCATCTTCCGCAGCCTCGTGACCTGGATCGCCGACGGCGGCACCGTCAGTCTGGATAGCGGCCTGCGCACGCTTTATCGCCCGGTCTATTACTCGGGCATCGGGTATGTCACCTGGCCGATCGTCGTCTTTGCGCTGGTCGCAATCGGCGGTCATGTCCTGATGCGCCACACCCGTTTCGGCCGCTATGTCGAGGCGATCGGCAGCAACGACAAGGTTGCTCGTTACTCCTCGGTCGATGTGGGGCGCATTCAGCTTATGACCTATGTGCTGCTGGGTCTGCTAGTGGGGCTCGCCACGGTGATCTATATCCCGCGGCTGGGTTCGGCGTCCGGCTCCACCGGTATCGGCTGGGAACTGGAGGCGATTGCCGCGGTGATCATCGGTGGCACCGCGCTGAAGGGCGGGCGCGGGATCGTCTGGGGCACTGTCGTCGGTGTCCTGATCCTCAGCCTCATCGACAATATTCTGAACTTGGCGGACTTGGTCAGCCCTTATCTGAACGGGGCAATCCAGGGCGTCATCATCGTTCTTGCTGTGGTCTTGCAGCGGGAAAAGCGCACCGCCGACACGCGGTAATCAATCAAAGGGGGGAACTGTAATGCTTCGTCGAAATCTGATGAAACTGCCGCTGGCGCTGGCCGCCGTGACCGCGCTTGGCACCGGGGTGGTCTTTGCCCAGGACGCCGACAAGAAGGTGACCATCGGTGTTGCCATTCCGTCGGCCACCCACGGCTATATGGGCGGCCTGAACTGGCACGCCCAGCAGTCGATCGAGCGGCTGAAAACCGTCTATCCGAACATCGAATTCGTTCTGTCGACCGCCGGTGACAGCTCCAAGCAGGTCAACGACGTCGAAGACATGCTGGCGACCCGCAACATCGACGGGCTGGTCATCCTGCCCTTCGAATCCGAGCCGCTGACCCCGACGGTCAAGGCCGTCAAGGACGCCGGCAAATTCGTCACCGTCGTTGATCGGGGCCTTAGCGAAGAAGGGATCGAGGATCTTTACGTCGCAGGCGACAACAGCGCGTTCGGCCGCGTCGCCGGTGAGTGGTTCCGAGACAATGTCGGCGGCGGGAAAAAGATCGTCGTTCTGCGCGGTATCCCGACCACGCTGGACAACGAACGCGTCGAGGCATTCCAGAAGGCGCTGGAAGGTTCGGACGTCCAGATCCTGGACATGCAGCACGGCAACTGGAACCGTGACGATGCCTTCAAGGTCATGCAGGACTATCTGACCAAATACCCGGAAATTGACGGCGTCTGGGCGGCCGACGATGACATGGCCACCGGCGTGCTTGAGGCGATCTCTGCCGCTGGCCGTGACGGGATCCCGGTTGTCGGCGGTGCCGGCATGAAGGAAATCGTCAAGCGCATCATGGACAAGGACCCCGTCCTGCCCGTGGACGTGACCTATCCGCCGGCCCAGATCAGCGCCGCGATTGAAATGACGGCACTGCATTTCGTGTCATCCGCCCCGATGGCCGGCCGCTACATCATCGGCAGCCAGCTGATCACGCCGGAAAACGCAGAACGCTTCTATTTCCCCGACAGCCCGTTCTGATCGGCGACAAATGCGAAAGACGGCGGCGCGATGCCGCCGTCTTTTTATGACTGCCCCCTTGCCAGACGGTTGGCGCCTAATCCGGGGACACGATCTCGACGATCAGGGTCTGTGCGTGGCGCGGAACATCCGTCCGTAGGTCCAATTCCAGCAGATCGTGACGATCGGCACCCGGCACCGGCGCGAGCGCGAAAAGATAGCGTGCAAGGCATCGCGCATCAGTGGGCGCATAGTCTGCCCCGGGCACGACACGCGCGACCAGTGGACGCCGCACCATGACGTTGAAGTCCAGTAGCGCGGGGCCGAGCAGTTCTGCCTCGCAGGTCAGGTCGCCCGGAAACGCCAACGGGCCGGACATGACATCCACTTCCGCGACTTGCCCGTCACCAAATGACAGTCGCATGGCGCCGCCCTCGATCACGCTGAGTGAGCGGTCGACCCCTTCGAAAACCGAAAACGGGCCGGATGCCGCGACGCGCGCGGTACTGATCCGCCATTGAAATGCGTCAAACCCAGCGCCTTCAGGAACACACACGATTTCGGCGGTTTCGCCGCCACCGTTCTTCCACGGCGCAAACCTGCGGGCGCTGGCGGGATAAAGACTGCTCATGGGTGATTTCCGAATGGGTTGGGGCCGATACCGACGCACGAATTTAGCGGTTCGGTAAGCAGCCGCAATCGCGCCAATCACTCCCGCCCAGCGTAACCCCGCCGTCTGGGCAAATGCCCGCGCGGATTACAATAGACAACGTTTGTTAAGGGATGCTACCCGCAAGTGGGGTCTGGCGTGTCCTGCGGGACATGTGGCACGGACGCCCTTTGGAACGCTGAAAGATGGGTGTCGCACGTGTTTGCTCAGACGGTTTTCCTGCATCGGCGCATGCGCGGTCTTTTCGGTGTTCTGGCCCTGACGCTTGTTGCCGCTTGCGCGAACGGTGAATTCGGCCCCGCCACACCCAGCATGGTCAGCGAGGGCGAGCGGCTGGGCGAACTGCAAGCCAAGATCCGGCGCAACCCGAATGACACCAAGGCCCTGAACGAATTCGGCGATCTGCAGGCCGCCAACGGCCAGTGGAATCAGGCCATGGGCGCCTATCGTGAGGCGATCCTGATTGCCCCGACCAATCGCGACGCGCGTCTGGGTCTGGGCGAGGCGCAGCTGGCGCTGGGAGATTTCAACGCCGCGCTGGCGACCGCCACACAGCTTGGGTCGACGGATGTGCGCACGCGGCAACTGCGCGCCGGCGCGCTGACCGGTCTGAACCGCCTGCCCGAGGCGCGCGCGCTGCTGGAACAGACATCGCGGCAAGAACCGCGCAATCTGGATGTGCGGAGCAACCTTGCGCTGGTTCTGGGCCTGTCGCGCGATCCAACGTCATATGGCGTCGCACGTGCCACGGCCTTTGCGCCCGACGCAGACTACACCCACGTGCGCAACCTGATCCTGGTCGGTGGCCTGATGGGATATGAGCGCGAGGCCAAGACCGATGGCGGGACGCTTGGGCTTCAGCCCGATGAGGTCAACGACATCCTGAAGCTTGGGCGTCGTGCGCGGTCCGAAGGGATGCGCGCCTTCGGGATCATCACCCAGTAATCAGTTGGTCCGCCCGGCATAGGGGTCGAAGGGGGCGGGTTGCGCACCGCCCGTCACCTCGATGCTGCGGGCGCGGTTCGGGTCGGTCCGTGGCGCGCCCAGCGTGATCGGCGGTGCTGACAGGTTCGCCCCACCACTCAGATAGGTATCCGCGGCCCGGCCGATGGGTCCCGCCGCGGCGGGGCCGACCGACTGCGGGACAACCAGATCACGCTTGTTCGTCACCTGACGCGACAGGATCAGGTCGCTTTCGCAGCGGGACGCCCGCGCCGAGTAGCCCGATGACGTCCCCTGACACGACGCAGGCGTGATGTTGCCGCTGTCGCTATAGACGTAGCGTGGGTTCGAGGCGTGACGGATCACGTCCGAATCCTTGATCAGATTGTCGGTGCAGCCTGCGACTGCCGCCAGCGGCAAGACGATCAGCAGTGCACGGCGAATCGGGACAAGACGGATCATCGCGTTATGAATCCTACGGTGTTGCGCGTGGCGCGTCGGGTGGGGGTCGGGGCCACGACATTGGCCGCGTCCGAGATGTAGGGCGTGATGAAGATGATCAGCTCTCGCTCTCGGCGGTTGCGGGCGGAATTGCCCAGAACACCGCTCAGACCCGGCACACCGCGGCGGCTGTTTTCGGAATACTGTTCGTAAAGACCTGCGATCGCGAAGGTCTGCCCGCTGCCGAGTTCCACCGTGGTATCGGCGCGACGTACCGACAGGCCCGGAACGGAAAACCCGTCGATGGATACGGTGCTGCTTTCATCCAGAAAGCTGACCTCGGGCTTGACCTCAAGCGCGATGCGCTTGTTGGGCAGCAATGTGGGGGTGAAGTCGATCGAGACGCCGTATTGCTTGAAGGCGGCCGAAATGACCCCGTCGCCCTGATTGACCGGATAGCCGATCTCGCCGCCCGCCTGAAAGCTGGCGCGGCGCCCCGACACGGTCGTCAGCGTCGGTTCCGACAAGATCTGGACCGCGCCGCGCTGTTCCAGCGCATCGATCAGGCTGTCGATGGTCATGCGTCCGGCACTGATGCGGCCACCGATCGACGGCGACGTCGCGGTGCCGCCCAGCAGATATCCGGTCGGGTCGGACAGCGCGGTCGTGACCCGGATCGGCCCCGAGGTGCTTGACCCGACAGCAGCCAGATTGACGCCCAGTCGCTGCAGTTCAGAACGCGACGCCTCGACAAAGCGAACGCGCAGGGAAATCTGCGTCCCGCCCATATAGACCGAGTTGTCCTGAACGGCGACATCCTGGCTGTTATAGGCGCGCTCGGCCTGTGCGACGCCCCGCGCCTCGCTCACGTCGTTGGTCGAACCCGACATGATCGCGATGCCCCGGTCCTGTCGAGACACCACGCTGGACGGCAGCATCGCCTCGGCCCCGCCGCTGGCGGGCAGGACGTTGACCTGATGCTGGGCCACCTGATTCCCATCCTCGCTCATCGCGACGATGTTCGTGCGGCCCGGCGCATAGCCGGTGACGAAAATCGAATCCGCCGTCAGCGCCTGTGCATCGGCAATCGCAGGGTCCGCCACGAACACCGTTGTCGTGTCGGCTGGCAGCCGGACGACCTGACCGTCGCCTTCGGTCAGCACGATCTGGCTGCGCGACTGCGCCTGCGCCTGCGCAGGGGTGTGGAAAGCGACCGCTGCAACGACGGCCGACGCCACCACCGCAAGGCAACGGAAGAAGTTACGAGAGAAGGCGGGACGGCGGATCATTGGGCAGACAACATTGCGAGGGGCTGGACCTTGAAGCTGGGGGCGATTTCTTTGTGCGAGAGGACGGCGAAGTTGAGTTCGTGGCTGGACAGGAAGCGGCGCAGGAAGCGGCGCACATCCATGCTGGACAGAAACACCGGCTGCGTCAGATGCGCCGCCGGATCGCCAACGGCGCTGCGCAGCTTTTCCAAAATCAGGCGTGACTGCTTGGCCTCCAGCGCCAGATAGACACCGGCGGGTGACTGGCGGATCGCGCCGCGGATCATCTCCTCGATATCGGCCTCGATCACATAGGCCGCGATAAAGCGGGACGCGTCGGCGTATTTGAAGCTGATCTGTCGCGCCAAGGCGGTGCGGACGTATTCGGCCAGAAGCTCGGGGTCCTTTTCGCGCGGCGCCCAGTCGACGATGGTTTCCAGCAGGATGCGGAGGTTGCGCACCGGGACCTCTTCCTCGACCAGCTTGCGCATGACGGCGGCGATCTTTTGCAGGGGCAGCGCCTTCTGTGCCTCGGCCACAAGGCTTTCGTATCGGGTTTCCATGGCGGCCAGCAGGGTCCCCACCTCTTGGACGCCCAAAAACTCGGCGGCGTGCAGGGGCAGACGCCGGGCGGCGATGTTGACCAGCGCAGTTGCCGGGGTTTCGAACGCGATGCCGTTGCGGCGCAGTTCAATGACGGCGCCCGCCTCGACCCAATGGGTCACAGGATCGTTGGGGCCAAGTTCGATGTCCTGCACCGGCAGGCCAAGAATGCGGGCGGGGTCGGGATCGTCGGTAAGCCGGATCAGGCCCGTGGGGATGCGCCCTTCGGCCATCGGGACGTTATCGACGACCAGTTGCCACCTGTCGTCAGGAACCGACGGGTCGACCAGCAACTGCAGCCGGGGGAAGGCCACGCCGATCTCTTCGAACAGGCGGGTGCGCACGGTCAGGGCGTGGCGTTCGAATTCAGCGCGGTCGATGCTGTCGGCGACGCCTGCGGGAACCGCCAGATGCACCGGAGCCATGGGCGACATCAGGATATCCTGACGCGAACTGCCGGTCGACTTGTCCTGTTCGTCCTGCGCGCTTTGCCGTTGGCGCCGTCCCAGAATTATCCCAGCGGTGCCAAAAATGGCGGCCAGGGCCAGAAACACGGCGATGGGGAACCCCGGCACACAGGCAAACCCCAGAAGGACGACGGCCGCGACCTGCAAGGCCCGTGGGCTGCCCGCGATCTGGTCGGTGATGTCGCGGGCCAGATCGCCTGACCCCTCGGTCGAGGTGCGGGTAATCACGATACCGGCGCTGATCGACATCAGCAGGGCCGGTATCTGGCTGACCATCCCGTCGCCGACCGTCAGCACGGAGTAAAGATGCAGCGCCTCGCCGAACGGCATGCCGTTCTGACCGACACCGACGCCCAGACCCCCAAGGATGTTGACGGCAATGATGATCAGGCCGGCGATGGCATCGCCTTTGACGAACTTCATCGCGCCGTCCATGGCACCATAGAATTCGCTTTCGGTCTGCAGTGCCTGCCTGCGGCGGCGGGCTTCGGCCAGGTCGATCTCGCCCGCGCGCATATCGCTGTCGATCGACATCTGGCGACCGGGCAGCGCATCCAGCGAAAACCGGGCCGACACCTCGGCCACGCGTTCCGAGCCCTTGGTGATGACGATGAACTGCACGATGGTGATGATCAGAAAGACCACGATCCCGACGACCAGCGAGCCGCCAAGGACGAACTTGCCGAACGTCTCGACGATCTTGCCGGCGTCCGCGTGCAGCAGGATCAGGCGTGTGGTACTGATCCCGATGGCCAGCCGGAACAGCGTCGCAAACAGCAGGATCGACGGCAGCGTCGACAGCGACGTCGGGTTCTTCAGATAGATCGCGACGATCAGGATCAGGACCGATAGCGCCAGGTTGAACCCGATCGACAGGTCGATCAGCCACGTCGGCAGCGGGACCATGATCATGAAGACGATCAGGACCAGCAGCATCACCAGCAGCAAATCCTGCCGCGCGGCCAGCCGCATCAATCGCTGAGACAGGGCCGACGTCATTCGTCGTCCTCGACATCGCCAATGTCGCCAGCGCGGGTGGAAACCGCCGTTGGCGTCAGATCGCGCGACCGGTCCAACGCGGCGCGCGCCGCCGCGGTGTCGCCCTGCCGGTAAAGGGCCTTTGCCGCGATATAATACCGCGCAGCCAGTTCCTTGTCGGTTGGCGCGCGCGACACCAGCCCGCGCAGAGGTTCGTCCAGACGACCCAGCACCGTCAGCGCCTGCGCCGGATCACCGGCGCGCAGCATCGCCTCGGCCGCCGCCAAGAGCGTGCGGGGCGAGGTATCGCCCATCGTCATTGCCGCCAGCGCCAGCACCATGGCGCGCGACGGGTTGTCGTGGCGCAGATAAAGAATGGCGAGCTCGGCCAGCGTCCGACCATGCCGGGCGGGGCCTTCATCGGGGATCGCGTGGGCCTGCGCCGCGCCGGCAGTATCATCCGCCCATTCCCAGACTGCGGGCTGAATGTCGTCGGCCATGACATCTTCAAGACTGACGTCGTCCAGCTTGATATCGTCCAGATTGGCGTTGCCGTCGTCGATCCGCAGTGCCGCCATCGTCATGCGCCACGCAGGTCCATATAGCGCCCAAGCTTATAGCTTTCGTCGCGGATCACCGCCTCGACCAGACGGCCCAGGCCCGGGATGGCCTTGTCCGCCTCGCCGGCATGTGCGGCGGCGGCGTCAAGTGCAGCGATCAGCGCCACGGGATCGGGCAGGTTGGTCGGTCCAAGCGCCGTATCCAGAATTCCGCTGAAGCCGCGGGCGGGCGACGCCGCCGCGGAGCTGGGCGTGTTTGCATCGATGTCGCGTGCCGTTGGAGGCGTCTGCACCGGGCGCGGCATCGGCGCCAGACGGTCGATCCGTTCGGCGGCGGCCGCATCGGTGACTGTGACGGGCAACGGGGTGATGCGATCTGTCATCGTCTAGAACCTCACCTCGGCCGATTGACCTTCGCGCTCCAGGCCGATCCGGCCCTTTTCGATGGACTTGACGACCCACCCGTCATTGGTGCTGTCCCCGATCCTCAGCGCGTTTCCGCCCTTGGTGCGCACCTCGGGGCGGCTGCCCAGCCAGATCGAGGACACCGACAGGATCGGCTGCGTCTCTCCGGCCTCGATCGAGGCGACGACGGGCAGGCTGCGCCCGAATTCGGCCTCGAACCCAGTGCGGATCTGGCGCCACGTGTCGAACTGGTCGGGGGCCAGCTTGCCTGTCAGGCGTAGAACGCCACCTTCGGTTTCCAGCGAAAGGCCCGTGAGCCCCGCAGCAGCGATCCGTTCGCGCAGCACGCGCTTGCCGTTTTCCACGCAATCGCCGTCGCATCCCATCTGGGGCGACGTTGCCGCGACCGCGTTGGGTGCAGGTGCCGACTGAACGGTCGGCTGCGCGTCGGCCATCGCGGGCCCGGCCGCGGTATCACCCTGAAACACGTTGGCACCCAGCCAGCAACCGACAACCAGCGCGGCGGCTGCGGCCAGCCACGGGGTGCGCTGCCAGGTCGGCGCCGGATCAAGGGTTGAGGCCAGTTGAATGATCACCTCGGGGGCAAGTTGGATGGTCGCGGGCAGCGCCACGGTCTGCGACTGACCCGCAGGAAAGGGCGCGGAGCGACCGACGCGCCGCAGTTGGGCGCCGTCCGACTTGGCCGTCAGATGCGCCGAACCGGCAGATAATTTCATATCAAGGGACTGCGGGGACAGACCGGCCAGAATGACGTCGTTGTCATCGTCACTGCCCAGCGAAAACCGCCCCGGATCAAGGCTGACCGACGCACCGGCGTTCGGACCGGTTAGGACATTCAGAATGAACGCCGTATCAGGTTTTGGAGCCTTGGTCGTTTTCATCGCCACGACGTTCCCAGCAAGGCGTGACGAACGCGGATATTGGGGGCACGCGCCCCCAATATCCTGATCGGATCAGCCTTTGATCTTTTCCCAGGCCTTCTGCTCGGCCGACAGGGCCGCCATGGCGCTGTTGAACTTGGCAGACTTCGCGTTGATCTCGCTTTGGACCGACAGAGCCTCTTGCTGAGAAGCTGCCATTTGGGCGAGTGCGGCACCGCTATCGATGGACATAGGTTGGACCTTTCAGTTGGTTTTCAGTCGTTGATTTCCGCCCACAACTTGGGGAGTGCTTCGATGCCTGAACTGTAGGCATCCGCGAGGAGGGACAGACGGGCGTATTGGTCAGGCCCCACACCGCGATTCATTTCCTGAACAACGACACTGCGTCCTGCCGACAGCTTGTCGAGCAAGCGTTTCAGTTCAACACCGTCGGTGTCGTTGACCAAACGTTTATCCAGCTCAGTAATTTCGATCACACGATCAGACATCAGAGCTTCCGTTTCTTCGTTCCGAGCCAATTGTGCGGCCCATGAATTAAGTCTGCGCGGCCCCGAGAAAATTGCAACAAATTTTCAGGGTTCGGGCAATTGTTCACAATCCTAGGCGGATTACCGCGCAAGAGTGTATCAAGAACTGCCTGATCTGCGCCTGAGTGTGACAACGTCAAGACAGATGTGGCGCGACAGCCAGAATCTGACTGTCCTCAAGCACATATTCACCGACCGGCACAGCGGCCAGAAGCGCCACAACAGATGCATCCTCGATCACCGGAACTTTGGTTGCGCGAATGATTCGGGCCACACCCTGCGGTCCACGTGCACGGATGACGACCAGCGGCGCGGGAGTTTCACCCTGGACGTAGCGCAGGCCCACCGCGACCCGAGTGCTCCAATGCAAGACGACGGTTGCCTGCGACAGCCCCACCGGACGTTCGGCGATCTGACGGCGTTCGGCCCTGATCTTGCTGCGCAACTGCGGGTCGCCCTGCTGATCCTTCATCTCACGCGTGAATTCCGTCAGGGTCATCTTCTGGTCGCGCATGAACCCGGCGCGCTGGATCATGAAGTCAAAGAACGCCATTAGAATGAGCGCCGCGGCCAGCGCGGTGAACATCGTCGTCAGGATCGACATCGTCGCCCCTTCTGCGCACTCCAGGCCGCAGGGCGGCGCGTTCAGCAAGGCGCCGGCAAAGTAGATCATGATGATCGACATCATCCCCAGGATCAGCGTCACGCGGATCACGTGCATCAGAAACGTCATCAGCGCGCGCCATTTGAACTGGTTCATCAGGTTCGTCGCTGGGTTGAGCTTGGTGAAATCCGGCTTCAACGGCTCAGTGGAAAAGACGGGCCCGGATGAAATCGCCATGCCAACAAGAATGCCAACGGCAATGACCAGAATCAGAAGCGGGGCCACGATTTGAAAGATGACCTGAACGCTCGCCTCGGTCAGTGCCGCCAAGGTGTCATCAAAGGTGGCCCCGTCCGGCGGGACATATTCGAAGACGCTGCGCAGCATGCCGGCAATCGCATCGCGGCGCATGAACAGGTAGCTGAGCGCAACCAGCGTCGCGACCGATGCCAATGTGTCGCGTGATGTGACCACCTGCCCTTTTTCACGCGCTTTCTGAAGCTTGCGTTTGGAGGGCGGAAGCTTCTTTTCCTCAGAGCTGTCACCACTCATCTGATGACACCTTGCAGGAACGTGCCAAGGGCCTCGGCCCCGAAAGCGCCGTTTCGGCCCAGCCCGGCCACATAACGCACCATGATCGGCACATAGAGCAGAAGCAGAAGCACGAACACGATCTGCTTGACCGTCATCGCCATGAAGACAGGGTTCAGCTGCTGGACGTACTTGGCTGAGATCGCGATCACCACTTCGGCGATCAGCATGGGGATGAGGATCGGAAAGGCCAAGATCAGGCCGCCGCGCAGAATGTCATCCAGCAGCCGCAGCGCCGATTGCGCCTGCGCGATATCGGGCAGCCGGAATTCAGCCGGTGCCGGGAACAGCTGATAGCTTTGCATCAGCGGCCCGAACAGCGCGGGGATCAACAAGCCGCTGGCCGTCAGGGCCAGAACGGACGCCAGAAAGAACAGCATCCCGCTGACCGACGACTGCCCGCCGGTCGCATCCGACAGCGTGGCCATAGAGGCGCCGCGCTGCGTATCCAGTATTTCGCCCGCCGTGATGGCGATCCAGAACGGCACGCCACAGATCAGCCCCAAAAGGGCGCCGATGACCAGCTCCCGCGCCAAGGCAATCGGTATGGACGACGCGGACAGAAGTTCAGGGTTCGCCGCGATCTGCGCGCTGGCTGATGGCAGCACGGGAAACGTCATCGCCACCAGCACCGCCCCACGCAAAAGTCCGGTGTTGATCCCGTAATGACCAAAGATCGGATGCAGCAGCACAAATCCAAGCGGGCGCGCGCCCACGATCAGGAACAGCGCCATCAGATCCGTCAGGCTGGCGCCCAGATTCCCCTCGATCCCGGCGGCGGATAAAAGCTCGTTCATCCGCTGGAGATGCGAGAGAAGACATCGATGGTGAAGGACAAAAGCTGCGCGGATAGTGCCGCCCCCGTCACCATGATCACCACACCGACGGCGACCAGCTTGACCGCCTGCGGCAGGGTTTGGTCCTGAATCTGTGTCAGCGCCTGCAGCAACCCAACCAGCAGACCGATGACCGCAGCCACCGCAATGGCTGGCATCGACAGCTGGAACACCAGAACCAGCGCGTGGTTCAGGGATTCGTAAAGGCGCATCTCGTCATTCATACATAGCTCATGACAAGACCGTGGGTCAGGCGCGACCAGCCGTCCACCGCGACGAACAGAAGCAGCTTGAAGGGCAACGAGATGACGGTCGGGGACACCATCATCATCCCCATTGCCGTCAGGATGTTCGTCACCACCAGATCGACGACGATGAAGGGCAGGTACAGCAACACACCGATTTCGAACGCGCGGGTCAGTTCCGCGGTGACGAACGCGGGCGCCAGGATGAAGATGTCGTCCTGTTTGGGCAGAACGCCGTTTCCGCGATGCATCTCCTCGGCCGCTGTCAGAAAGAAGGCGCGGTCCTGATCGGTGGTAAACCGCATGAGAAAGGCGCGCACCGGCTCCAACCCGCGACGGATCATGTCGGGCCATTCCTGCGGGGACGGCATCTGGGTCAGGGTCTGACCGCCGGTGATTGCGTCGAACGAGGCCGCGATCACTGGTGACATGACATAGCCCGCCAGAACGATGGTCACGCCATACAGCACAAGGTTCGGCGGTGTCTGCTGGGTGCCAAGCGCGTTGCGCACCAGAAACAGCACCACCGCGATCTTGACGAACGCAGTCAGGCTGACCACCAGAAACGGGATGATCATCAGGCTGGATGCCGCGATGAGCAGCGGAAACGGGCTTTCCATAGGTCGGGCCTAGCCTTCGCCGAACAGCGTCTTGATCTCGACTGCGCGCTGACCGGCGACGGATACCAGCTCACCGGTGCCGACGATCTGGCCGTTCACCACCAGCTCGACCACGCTGCTGTCGGGGCGGTCCAGCACGAATACGGCCCCCGGCCCGGCCCGGCGCAGATCGGCCAATGGCACGGTGGTTTCGCCGAACCGGACGGACAACGTCACCTGCAGGGCGTCGAGATCGTCAAGCGGCGCACGCGGCGCCTGAGACTGGGTCTGGCCATCAGCGGGCACGGGTTTGGGATCGCTTTGGGATGGGTCGGTCATGTGACTTCCGGTCGTGGGAACATCGGGCGGGCCTGCGGGAGGGGTCGCAGGTCGAAACGGGGCGGTCAGGCGCCATTCGCCGGGGCGTTGACCCGGCTCGGCAGGTGCAACGAACTGATTTTCAATCACGATCTGCGCGGCGTCACCCGCTCTGCCCATCAGGACGGCATCCCCGGGCGCGAGACTGCGCAGATCAACCAGATCCAGCGTCGCTGCCGCGATCTCGGCACGGACGCGCAGGCGCAGCGGCAGGTCCGCGGATCGGGGTCTGGACCAAGGGCCAAGTGCCGCGGCAAACATCCGCGTCGCATCAGGCGACATGCGCAGCGGCACGATGAACTTGCGCGCTGGCGTGCCATCTTCGTCGGGGATCATCACGCGCAGGGTCACGGAGATGGCGTCATTGATTCGCGCCCCCTCGGTGGGGCCAAAGGCGTGCAGGCGGATGGCCCCCGCCATGACGTCTTCCAGCTGATCCAGAACATCGGTCAGCCCGTCTTCGATGAGGAGCGCCGCGTCATCGGACGTCGCGCTCTCCAGCGCGACCTGCGTCAGCTTGCGCGCGGTCGCCCAGCGCAGCGCCGCCGCGAAAGGCGCGCCGTTCAGGTCGGCGGCAAGCCAAGCCCATGCCTCGTTCGTCGGCTGGGGGCCCGCGACCTGAACCAGGGCAATTGTCTCGCCGAATTTCAGGCGGATGATGTGACGCTCGGCGCAGATCAGGTTCCGCGCCTGCGCTTGGGCACGGGTCAGGTTCTGGTGTCCCAGATTGGCGCGTTCGACGCCGTTAGCGCTGCGCTGTTTTGCGTCGGGGGCAGGGTCAGGTCTGGACAGCAGCGCCGGAGTCATGCCGCATCCTCAGCGAACGGCGGGCGGGCCTGAAAATCCTCGCTTTCGCGTTCGGCGCGAAGCTCAAGCTCCCGGTCACGACGCTCTGCCAGGTTGGTGCACAGCAGGTCGCGCTTCTGCATCAGGCGGTTGGCCTGAACGGCAATCGCGCGCCGCGCTTCAAGCTGCTTCTGCGCGGCCAGAACGGCGTCGCGGGCCTCTGCGATGCGGCGTTCGGCCTTGGCTTCGCGGTCGCGGTCGGCCTCAAATGTCGTCAGAACCGACGCCAAGGCCCCGCGCAGTTGCGGGCTGCCCAGCAGCGGGTTGCGCAGGGCAGATCGCCGCGCCTCCTGCTCGGCGACAAGGGTCTGGGCGTCGACGATGAACGCCTCGACCTCGGCCTGACGGTCCTGGACCGCGCGCCGGGCCAAGGCGACATCGCGCTGGGCCAGCGTTTCGCGCAGCTGCGCCAGACGCAGCAGTTTCTGCATCTGCGCCAATGGCCCCTTCATGCGGTCTGCCCCGCAATCTTGGCCAAGGCTGCCGATGTCTCGTCCGGGGCGCTTTTCTGGCGCGTGTCTTGCTGAAGGAAGGCGTCAACCGCGTCGCGACTGGCCAGCGCCTCATCAGCCAGACGGTCGGCACCCGCTTTGTATTCGCCGACCTGCAGCAGGATTTCGATGTCTTCCAGCTTGGCCAGACGCGACGTGATGCGGCGCGCGTTCTGGATCTGGGCGGGATCGGCCACCGCCCCCATCACGCGGCTTTTGCTGCGCAGAACGTCGATGGCGGGATAGTGGCCCTTCCCCGCCAGATCGCGCGACAGGATGATGTGTCCGTCCAGAAGGCTGCGCACCTCATCGGCGACCGGGTCGGCGGTGTCGTCGTCGCCTTCGACCAGCACCGTATAGATCGCGGTCATCACGCCCTCGCGGGTGCGGCCCGGCCGTTCGACCAGACGCGGCAGAACGGCGAAGACCGACGGCGGAAAGCCACGCCGGACCGGCGGCTCACCCGCGGCAAGGCCGATCTCGCGCAAGGCGCGCGCAACCCGCGTGATGCTGTCGATCAACAACAGGACGCGTTTGCCCTTGCGACGCAATTCCTCGGCGCAGGCGGTGGCGGTCAGGGTGGCGCGCAGGCGTTCGGTCGCGGGGCGGTCGGATGTCGCCACGATCACGGCGGCGCGCTTGCGGCCTTCGGGACCAAGGTCGCGTTCCAGAAACTCGGCCACCTCGCGGCCACGCTCGCCGATCAGGCCAAGGACCACGGCATCCGCATCTGCGCCCCGGATGATCTGGGACAGAAGCGTCGATTTCCCGACACCGGCGGCACCGAAGATGCCCATCCGCTGCCCTTCGCCCATGGTCAGAAGTCCGTCGATGACCCGCAGACCCGTCGTGAACGGCTTGTCGATGACCGGACGGTCCAAGGGCGACGGCGGTTCGCTGTGGATCGACACGGTTGGCGGGATTGCCTCTCCCCCGTCCAGGGGGCGTCCGAACGCATCGACGACACGACCAAGCAGCGCCTCTCCGGCGGGGCCAAGGGCTTCGCCGCCGGTGGGGATCACCTCGGTCCGGGCGGACAGGCCACGCAGGTCGCCGGCCGGGGCAAGAATGGCGTTTGCGCCATCGAACCCGATGATTTCGGCGCGAATCTCGATCTTGCTGACGGGATCGCGCAGGATGCATTCCTCTCCGACGCGGCCGTCGGGCAGACGGGCGTGCAGCACGCAGCCCAGAATGCGGGTGACGCGCCCGCGCAGTTCGACCGGCTCAATGCTTTGGGCCCGCGCGCGAAGCCGTTCGAGCATCGGATCATTTGCGCTCATTTGCGGTCTCCTGCCTTCGGTGGGGGCGCATCGTCGCCGTCCCATGCCCGCAGCGCCTTGTCTGTCAGGGCAGCCAGCCCGATTTCCGCGCTGCCCCGATCGCTGACCAGATAGGCGCGCCCGGGATCGAGGGCCGCGTCCACGAACACCTCGGTCACCTCGGCGCCGTTCTGGCCCACATCGGCCAAGGCGCGCCGCAGGGGTGCGGCGACGTCTTCGGCGGCAAAGATGCGCCCCTGCCGGTGGTCGCGCATCAGCGACAGCGCATTTACGGCGGACCGATAGGTCAGCTCCTCCGGCTCAAAGCTGCCAAGGATCGCGCGGACGGTGCGCGCGACAAGGCGGGCGATTTCAGGCTCCAGATCGCTGATCCGGGCATGGGTTGCCTGCTCTGCCTCGGCGATGACACGCGATGCGGTCTTTGCGGCTTCGCGCATCGCGCGGTGCTGGGCATCGGCCATGACCTTGCGTTCGTTTTCGGCAATCGCCGTGTCACTTGCGCGGCGCGCGTCTTCGGCGTCCTGCAGCACGGCATCGGCCTGTCGCAGCTTGGCCAGATCGGCGCGGCGAATGATCCTGCTGCTGGATGCGCGCGGGGGTGTCATGGCGCGTCCGTGCAGTATTCGGCAATCGCCGCGTGAAGCGCCGCGACGGCCCGGTCTTCGACAATGCGGCCTCCGGTCAGCGGCACGACGTACCCGGTTGCGGCCGCGTCGGATTTCCCGGTGGACGCCAGTGCGGCGATCCCCGTGCCCATCACCACGGATGCCGGCCGGGGCAACGCCAAGGGCGGCACCGCGGCATCCCAGCTTTTGGCAATCACCGGGGGCAGTTGCGACACCCACAGCGCCGCGATTCCCGACTGGATTGCAGCGGCGTCGGACCCGTCCGGCAGGTCGCCGTCAAGAACCGTCAGGTTGCGATGCCGCAAGGCGAAGTCCCGCGCCGTCCGGTCAAACGGCAGTGCAGCGATAGCGTCTTTGGTGATGGCCATCGCCACGCGATGCGACATCAGCGCGGCGGTCGCCGCCGAAAAGACGCGATCGACCAGTGCGGGGCGCTGAAGCAGCCGAAGGGCCGGCGTCTCTCGGTCAAGGTCCTGGGGGGCGATCGGCAGATAGTGACGCGATCGACGCGCGCCCCCGCGCCCGCGTGGGGCAAGGGGTGTGTGTTCGAACCCGACCCGTGCCGCGCTCGCCGCCACCCGCAGACGTGCCGCCTTGACCGCGCGCGCATCCACGCGCGGCGCCCTGAGCGGCGGGACATCATCCTGAGTGGGCGCGACGGCCGCGTCAGTCATTTATCCGAACGCGGCTGAAACGCCGCGGCCCTTGGGCCGTTCTGCCGCATCCGCCGCAGATAGGGATAGGCCGCCGCGCAGATCGCCAGCAGGCACAGCGCCCCCAACGGTGCGATAATCGTCCAGAACCGCGCGACGGATGCCGGATGGACCGCCACGCCAAGGATATTGGCGTACTGGACGGGCGCAGGTTGGCTTGGCCGCGCCTCGGCCGGGACCATCACGACGGTGATGTTGTCGTAAAGCAGCCCCTCGATGGAGTTCGCGACCAGAAGCTTGATCTGCGGGGCATAGTCCTGAACGTTCGTGCCCGCCGCATAGCGCACGAAGACCGAAGCCGAGGACGGCTTGACGTCGCGGCCCAGCATGTCCGCCTCGGGCAGGACGACATGGATGCGGGCCGACAGAACGCCATCGATCAGCGCGATGGTGCGGGATAACTCCTCGCTCAGCGCATAGGTCATGCGCGCCCGCTCTTCCGTGGGGGAAGACACGAGCCCTTCCTTTTTGAAGACGTCCCCCATGTTGGCGTAGGTCTGGGCTGGCAGTCCCCGTTCATCCAGAAGCGTCATGGCGTCCGAAAAACGGGCGTTGTCGACAAAGACGACCATCTGTTCGCCGCTGCCGGATTTCGATGCGGGGATGCCTGCCGACAGCAGCGCGGCGACCATTTCATTGGCCTCGCGTTCGTTCAGGCCGGTGTAAAGCTCGGCCTTGCACGCCGAAAGCAGCGCGATCACCGCGACCGCCAGCGTCAGGCGGCGCGTCCCTGCGAACGAAAGCCCCATTCAGGTGCCCTTCAGAAAACTGTTCAACTGGTTGCCCAGCGTCTGGGAAATCGACGCCGCCATCGAGAACTGAACGATCTGGCTTTGAACCTGCATCGAGGTACGAAAGCTTTCCGACATCGCCTGCACCGAATTGGCCAGCTGCTGCGCATCGCTGGCCCCTGCCGCCGGGGGAACGCCACCGGTGTTTTCGCCCATCAGCCGGGCGGCGCTTTGGCTGAAATCCTGATGCATCTGGCCCAGGCGGGACAGGGCGGCGTCGGCCACCTCACTGATCGCGGGTTTGGCAGCGTTCAGGTCCTGCGGCATCAATTCGGTCGGCAGGCTGCTTCCGACAGTCACAACGGCAGTCGTCATCGGGGACTCCTTTCAAGTTGTTCGCGTTCGAAATGATCGGGTGATGGCTGATCGGCGGCCAGCGGGGGCATCAGGGTCTGCATCAGCGTCCGGGCCAACGCCTCGGCCTTACCACCGGCACCTTGCAGATGCGTGCAGATCTGTTGCGCTTCGGTGGGTTTGTTGGTCTGCAGCTTGCACATGGCCAGCACCGCCATGGCGTCTTCACGACCTGTCTTGGCGATATCCACCGCGCGGGTCAGAACCTGTTCGGCCAGATTGTAATCGCCCCGCCCCATGGCCCCCACGGCGACACCCACCGCGCCCGCGGCATGGTGCGGCTGCCAAACCTGAAGCATCGCGAAGATCGGGCCACCCTGATCGCCGATGCCCCGCACCGCCGTGGAAAAGCCCGCCTCGGTCAGGATCTTCAGATCATCAGCGTCTGGGGAAAAGCTCATGATGTCAGGTTCACTCGGCCAACTGCGGCAGGCTTTCGGCCAAGGATGCCAGAACCGCATGGGCCTGATCGGCCCGGGTTTCGGACGACTGTGCCGCCGCCTTGATATTGGCATAACCTTCGTCCGCCTGACCGTGGCTGATCAGGTAAAGCCCCCGCCCGATGCCCGCCATCGCATCCTTGGGATAGGCGTTTTCCCAGACGTCGAAGATCGGCCGCACATCGGCATCCGCGCCCCGTTGGCCGCATAGAATGGCAATCGACATCAGGTGATGGATGTCATCGATCTGATCGTCCGAGAAGATATTGGCCATGGGCGAAAAGTCCTGACTGTTATTCATTGCGAAGTTGCGGCAGTTGCCGTGGCTGCCGCTGATGGGGATCGGCCACGCAGGATGACGGGCAGTCCCGGGCGGGGTGCGTCTGCCGTCGGGCGCTGGCTGGCCAGATGCTTGGCCAAGGTGTCGACAGCGGTGACGTACCCTTCGGGGGCCACGACGCGAACCATTTCCGCGTTGGACGAGGCCCGCAGGGGGTATTGAGGGTCGTCCAGACCGACGGCCTTCATCTGGGATTGCAGTTGGCCGAAGGTGATCCCGTCCAGCCCGATCAACCGGCTGACAAGGGCGGATGCGGGCTCGACATGGACGGCGGCGCCGTCGAACCACCAGACGGCGTTCGACTGTGCGGTCACCAGATCCAGCGCATCCCGGACAGACCCGCGTTCGTTCGACAGATCGACAGTCCCGCTGATGTTGTCGGGTGTGATGACCGGGATGCCGGATTTCTGGGCAATGTCCTGCAAGACGCCCTTGGCGGCCGCGCCCTTCGCCTCGTACGGGAAGGGCATGAACAGATCCTGATTCATCTCGTTCAGGATCTGCGCGAAGCCTGGGGCCGCAGACCCAAGCGCCATCATCACCGACACGGCAAACGGGGCCAGTCGTTCGAACCGTCCGGGTCGCGTTGCGTCTGGGTTGCGTGAAACGGGTGCCATCATGCCATCACTCCTGCCATCGGATGGCGCGTCGGGGTTGCGACCAAGGCTATGCCATATCCCGCTGGTCGCAAGTGTCTTTCAACCGATCGGCGAGTTCTGTCCTGTGCATTCCGGACAGGCTGGCCAGATCGGCAAAACCCCGTAACGATGGCCCGCGTCGAACAGAGGGGTCGGGTGACCACATGACCAAGAACAGATCCTGCCTTGCCCTTGTTCTGCTTTTCAGTATCGGTTTGCACCCCGTTTTGGCCGACGATCAGACTACCCATGCGGCGGACATGGCCAAGGCCCTGACTGCCATGCTGGGCGCAGGCGACCCGGCCACCCTTACCGCCGACATGCAACTGATCGAGAGCGCTTTTCAAAGTCGGCCGGACATTGCCGACCTTGCCCCGGCAGCCTTTGTGCAAAGCGCGCACCTGGCTGTCACCGCCAGTCATCCGGCCAGCCGTGGGGCGTTCCACGACATCGCCCGCAACATTCTGGTGACGGGTGCCGACATGACCCATGCCGATTACGATCTGTCCCCGATTGCACTGCTGGACAGCCAGGATCCGATGGTCCACGAGCTGTCGCCCGGCGTCGGCGTCAGCGAGAGTGACATCACGGCCTTCGACAGCCTGCGCAATATTGCTCGGGACGCTGGTCTGGACGTCGGCACGGGCACGGCCCGTCAGATCGTCGATACCTATTGGAATGATCATCAGACGAAACCCGTCGATCTGATGATCGCGGGACTTCTGGGTGCATGGTCCCAGGGCGCGGTTGCCGCGTGGCCCGAGTTGAGCGCTGTGGAGCGCGCGCAGGTCGCAGCCCCGATCCAGCCGGGAGAGACGCCCAGCCCTGAGGCCTATCGCAAGGTCATCGGAACGGACGCCATCATCCTGTGGCTTGGTGCGGTGGATATCGCCATGACCGACGCCGAGCGCGCCGACAGCCCGGAATTGACCCGACTGATGGACATGGCGGCCTTCGCCGGCCCGTTGCGGGACGACATCATCAGGCTGACTGCAATGCCCATCATCGGACTCGACGCCGCAACCGAACAGCTGCGACGCCAAAACGAATGGGGCGCGATCACGGGTGAGACTGGCGGATGGGAAGGTCATCGATACATGAGCCAGGACCGCTGACTGGGCGGTCCCGGCAAATCGTCCAGCTTACGCGGACGAGGTTTCGTTCAGACGCCCCGTGCGATCGAGCAGACTCGGCTCGACGACACCGCCAACACGCGGCTTGAAGGACAGCGTTGCGTCGTCAGCCAGACCGCCCTTGCGCGCGTTGACCAGCTCTTCCGGCAGTTCGGCAAGACCGCCCTTGCGGATGTTCAGGGGCTCGATCGCAGGTTCGACGACACCGCCGTGGCGAGGCTCGAACGGCAGCGTCACTTCGTCGGCCAGACCGCCTTTCCGGGCGTTCAGCGATGGTGCCGGGGCCGGGTTGTCCGACGGTGCAGATTTTGACCCTTCGGCAGGTGCGTCGGCGGCGGATTCGTTGCCCCAATCTGCGTCGTCAAAGCCCTTCATGGCGGCGTTGAAGCTGCTCATCTTCATGTTCTCAGCAGAGATCTGCATCAGCTTGTCGATGTTGCTTTGCTGGCCATAGTCCATGTTGTGGTTCTTGAACGTGGTGTCCCAGAGCGAGTTGACCTCATAGGACTGGACGGTCGACTTGTCGCCCGCCTTGGACAGCGTGCCGTCGGCAGCCTTCAGGACACCGCCGCCCTGCGCGCCCGAGCCTTCATCGCCCCGCAAAGCCTTGCCGTCGCCGTCGAAGGTCTGGCCCAGCAAGCCCTGCGGCAGCACACCGTCGGAATTGGCGTTGGCGCTGCGCACGTCCAGATCAATCTGGTCGCCGTAGGTCTGGAAATCGATTTCCCATTCGCCCTTGCGCACATGGACATCGCTGCCCTTGCGCTCGACATAGCCGCCTTCGCGCAGGTCCACCCGCTCGCCATCGGCCAATTCCTTGCCGTTGACGAAGGTCGTGCCGTTCTTGGCCACGTCGATATAGTTCGGCCCGGCCGTGATCCCGACCTGTCCCACGACTGTCGCACTGCCCGTGCCCCACTGGTCGAACCGCCCGTTCATCTGGAAACTGCGATCTGACAGCAGGTTGTAGGTCTTCCCCGCCTCGCCCTGAACATCATAGATGTCGCCGTCGGCGCCGATGAAATGGGGGTCACCCCAAATGCGCCCGCTGCCGCTGACGACCGGCTGTTCCACCTTGCCCGCCACATCCGCCAGATTCTGCAGAACGGGCGACAGCTTTTGCGACTGGTCCGCATTGAAACCGGTGGTCGCGGGTGAAATCGTTTTTCCGCCAATCAATTGCGGGGATGCTGCGAACGCATTTTGCATCCGCAAAGCGTTGTCGCCATTCAAAGCCGTGTCCAAGCTGGCCTCCCTTTAATTATTAATTGGTTGCCATATTGGACACCGCCAATTTGGCGGTCAGTCCAAGGCAAGATCGATTATCGTTCGATCCCTATGACGTCAGACTACGACGGATTCGTGACCGATCAACGACTCTGTGGTTGGGCAAATGCTCGATAGGCGGATTTTTGCCCAAAGGACTGCGTCGGCCCAGAGGTTTCCAAACTTTTACTAATATAATCAGTGCTATAAAGCATCTGACCCTTGTGCACGCTTCAGGGTAGAAGAGCTTTAGGGGCCCGCAAGCGCCTGTACGCCGACCTAAGAAGACGGCCCCTCGACTGCCGCGTCAGGCAGCGGAAATGGCTAAATTCACGGCAAATTCGCCGTGCAGATTGGAAGTTTCTTGCCAAAATCCGCTTACGGATGTGCATCCGCGAAAATAATGTCGACACATGTTTTATTTCGCGCTTAGCGTCGTCAAAACGTCGAATTGTCTTCACGTCATTTGCGGAACATGGATCAATGTCACTAGCCATCGACAATGCCCAGACGGCCCAACGCAATAACAATGATTCGTCTGCCGACCTGACCCGGGCGGCAAAACTGACGGACGAAGCCGTCAAGGGCAACGACAAGGCGAAGGACGAGAAGGCGGCCCAATCAGGTCCCACGGATAATCTAAAAGAGGTCCCGGAAATCGAGACGTCTTTGCCCAACGTCAAGGTATCGGGCACCGACAACGGACAAGGCGGCGAAAAGACCGTTACCGAACAGGCGACCGCGGAAATGTTCGACGCGATCAAGAAGGACATCGACGACAAGAAACTGTCCGAGGATTCGCCCGAAGCCAAGCTGATGCGCGCGTTTCAGGCAAAGTCAGCCGTCGACGACGGGTACGACCTGCACGGTTATGTCGAGCTGAAAGAGTCGGGCGGATCGACCTACCGCGAGTCAGACATTGACCCGACGAAGCTGAACTCATCCGATGTGAAGGAACTGGTCGACAGCGACAAGCTGGACAAGCAGATCATCGACCTGATGGGCGACGAGGCGATCACCAAGCGCTATCAGCAAAGCCTGACGGACACAGTGGACAAGCTTCCCAAGGACACCGTCAACGACCTCAAGGAAAAGGTAGAATCCGCGCTTTTCCTTGACGGTGACACGAAAGAACCGAACAGCAACTTCGAAAAGAACATCATCGCGCTTTACGACAAGGGCGATGACGCCAGCCGCGAAAAGGCTGGCAAGCTGATCGACAGCCATTTCGAGACGTTGAAGATCCTTGACCCCGAGGCGCATGCCACGCGCCGTCAGCAGCTGAACACCGTGCTGATGACGCACGAGATCGATTCAAAGATGGCCGACCCGTCGTTGGTCAGCGACAGCGAGAAGGCCGCCTCGGTTCAGGATACGATTTCCGCCATCAAGTCTGGCGTCAACGGGGCGCTGAACGCCGGCAAGTTCGGGACGATGACCGATGACCAAATTCGGAGCCTGAAGACCGACCTCGAAGTCTTTCAGGAAAAGATCAAGGGCCTAGACAAGTCCGACGTGGCGAACATCTTCGATGCCCTGACCCAAAGCGGCAACGAAACCACGCAGGCCGGCCTGGTGGACAAGATCGACAAGCATGTCGGCGACCTGAAAGCAAAGAACGCAGAGGGCTACAACAGCTTCAAGAAGGTAGCCGCCGGGATGCAATCTAGCGGGCTGCTGGGATCTGCCGCCGGCATGATGAGCCTGATGTCAGGGATCGCTGGCATGACGCGCGGTGATATGACCAGCACCGAAAAAATGGCAGTTGCGCGGGATTTCATTGGTGCTGCCAGTCAGACGAAAGATTTTGCGACGTTCGGCCTGACGATCACCAACCACCTGACGAACACGTTCGGCAGCACTGGTGATCAAAAACCATCTGAAATGAAAGCCTGGTCGCAGGCGTCACAGTGGCTTGGGCTGGACGGGGACAACTTTCCAGACATCTGGAAGCCCTCTCCTGATGTTTCATCCGGCGGCGTGACACCGGACAACGCGAGCGACGCGTCATTTCACACCGCGGCAACCCACTTCAGTGCCGATCAGGTCGCAACCGCATCCGACAATCTCGAACTGCATGCACTGGACGCAAACGGAAACACTGTTCAGGACGGCGGCAACATGCCCAGCCAGAGCGTGCTTGAAGAGATGGGCAAGGGAACCGGGGGCAGTGGCTTGGACAAGGACACTGCCGTAAAGGCCGGCAAGGCGTTCTCACGCTTTGTGCTTGGTTCTGGGCTGGATGTCGTCGGCGGCGTCATGGATTTGGTGACAGGTGCGCAGAAGCTGAAGGATGCAGACACCGAACTGGAAAAAGCCGGCGCTGGGATCGGCATTACCAACGGCGCACTGACCACAGCATTCGGTCTGAACAGCGCGATTTCCATGGTTGCGCCGAAATCGGCGTCGCTGTCGGGCGCACTTTCCCAGATCAGCGGCATTGCAAACGCATCCCGGGTCCTTGGCGTGGTGACGCGTTTTGCCGGACCGGCATTGGGCGTGATCGGCGGTGTCCTTGGCGTCGTCGGCGGGATCATCTCGGGCCTGATCATCCACAACAAGATGCAAAAGGTGACGGATGAGCAGGGACAGTTCTTCAAGGACCTTGCCCGTGATGGGGTGACCAAGGACGACTGGGGGGACAAGCTCGAATACGCGCGATACGCCAGTTACATGTATGGTGGCCGAGACTCGCCCGACGACAAATCGCTGTTCGAGTTTCAGAAAGACGAATGGGACCATTTCAAGGATGCGGACGCCAAGGATGGCAGTTCGCTGAACCGGCTGGCACCCTATCTTCACAAGGACTCGGACTTCTCCAAGCAGAACCTGTTTGAAAAGTTCATGAACGGTCAGACGACCAGCCAGATTGGTCGATATGAGACCAAAACGGACGACGCGCGCCCTTGGAGCGATACCCACATGGACGCGGGCGCCCCGTCAGAAGGCACCACCACTGCCTACTTCGAACAGAAGGTTGCCGCAGAGTTCAACAGCACTTGGTATGACGAACGTTCGGACGAACTTTCCGAGGTGCTGCGAAATTGGGACAGCTGGAACGGTTCGGACAAGATCGTCAGCGCGAAAGACCTGACGGACGTCATGAATGATACGAGCCGAAGTGATCAGGAGCGTGCTGCCGCGAAGTTCCTGCTGGAGGACGTCAAGTTCCGCGATGCGGTGGACGGAGTCGGTAGCGGCGGCAAACCGGATGGAAAGATCAGCAACAGCGATTTGAATTCTTGGCTTTCAGCGATCGGCAAGGGCGGCATCAACGAAGCGCAGTCTCAAGCCGCGACGCAGGCGTTGGACGAGTCGGCCAACGGGGACGAGGGATTCTACGGCGCCAATCGCGAGAATATTGATAGGGTTGCCGAACACTGGGACGACTGGAACGGCAAGGACAAGATTGTCAGTGAGAAGGATCTGAAGAAGTTCGCGGGCGACACCAGTCGAGGTGACGAAGAGCGGGCTGCAGCTCAGTTCTTGCTGGACGAACGTGCTTTCTTCAATGCGCTCGACGGCATGGATGACAGCGGGAAGCTGGATGGCAAAATCAGCACGGACGATCTGCGCAAATGGTTCACAAATGCAAACGTCAACCTGAGCGTTTGATCGCCCAGCGTATCGCCTCATTCTGGACAGCGTCTTCGTCCCCAGCGCCGTGATGGCATAGACCGCTTTGATAGATCGGACGACTGGCATGGAACCGGTGGCCCGCCCGCGGCCTTGGGGATGACACGACCGGCCTGTCAGGGGCGTCAGGCCAAGGAGACGCAGTTGATTACCTTCCAGAACGTCCGCAAGGAATACCCCGGCGGGACGGTTGCCGTCCGCGACCTGTCGCTGACGGCTCCCACCGGCAAGCTGACGGTGCTGGTCGGACCATCGGGCTGCGGCAAGACCACGTCGCTGCGGATGGTCAATCGGCTGATCGCGCCCACATCCGGCAAGATCACGCTGGACGGAGAACCGACCGACCAGATGGATGCAGCCCTGCTGCGTCGGCGCATTGGGTATGTGATCCAGCACGCAGGCCTTTTCCCGCATCTGACGATCGTCCAGAATATCGCGACCACCGCGCGTCTGAACGGGGTGACAAAGGCCGCCGCCCTGTCGCGGGCGCATGATCTGATGGACCGGGTCGGCCTGTCGCAGGAACTGGCCGACCGCTATCCGTGGCAGCTGTCGGGGGGCCAGCAGCAGCGCGTGGGCGTCGCACGTGCCCTGGCGTCCGATCCCCAGTTTCTGCTGATGGACGAGCCGTTCAGCGCGGTCGATCCGGTGGTGCGTGAACAGTTGCAGGACGAATTCCTGCGCCTGCAGCGCGATATCGGGAAGACCATCATCATGGTGACGCATGATATCGACGAGGCGATGAAACTGGGCGATCAGGTCGCCGTTCTGCGGATCGGGGGTGATCTGGCGCAGATCGGTACGCCGCAGGATCTGCTGTCGCGTCCGGCGGATGACTTTGTGTCGAACTTCATCGGGCGCGACCGCGGCTATCGCCAGTTGGGCTTTGCGCCCGTGGACCGCTCGATCCCGCTGTCGGCGGAACCGACGGGGCGGCTGGGGATGGCGCCGGCGGCACTGGCAGAGTTGGCGCAGGATGACTGGCTGCTGATCGTCGATGACGCGATGACCCCGCTGGGGTGGGCGAACGTGCCCAGATTGACCGCTCCGGTCCGGTCGGACGACCTGAACCGCGCAGGCACAATCACTCCGCACGACGGCACGATGCGCCAGTTCCTGGACGCGGCGCTCAGCTCTCCGTCCGGGCGGGGGGTCGTCGTGGACGACAACGGCGCATTGCAAGGATCGGCGGGGCTGGACGTCGTCAGTGCCATGATTGCGCGCCACCGCGCGGCCGAGGCGGCGCGATGAACCTTGACTGGATCATGCGCGAACGGGGCCAGATCGTGGACCTGTTCCTTTGGCACCTGGGACTTTCTGTCATTCCCATCGTGATTGCGCTGGCACTGGCCTTGCCCATCGGTTGGGCGGTCAACCGAGCCGGGTGGTTCAAGGGCGTGTCGCTGGGCGTGTTCGGGCTGCTGTTCACGATCCCCTCGCTCGCGCTGTTCGTGCTGCTGCCGTATGTCATGGGCACGCGCATTCTGGACCCGCTGAACGTGGTGGTCGCACTGACGATCTACTCGTTGGCGCTGCTGGTGCGCACAGTCAGTGACGGGCTGGATTCGGTGCCCCGCGAAACGCTGCAGGCGGCCAAGGCCATGGGATACCGACCCCTGCACCGCCTGCTGGCGGTGGAACTGCCGCTGGCGGTTCCGGTGATCGGGGCGGGGTTGCGGGTGGCGGTCGTGTCGAACGTCAGCATCGTCTCGGTCGCGGCACTCACCGGCACACGGCAACTGGGGCTTTTGTTCACCCAAGGACTGCAACTGCATTTCATGACACCCATCATCGTGGGGATCGTGCTGTCGCTTGCGTTGGCCGGGGTGTTGGACACTCTGATCGTGTGGCTGGTGCGCGTGATGACACCTTGGGTGCAACGGGCATGATGTATTTATCTTCATGGCTGCGCGACCCCGCGCATTGGTTGGGCCCGAACGGGGTCTGGATGCTGATCTGGCAGCACGTGATCTATACCGCGCTGGCCATCGCGCTGGCGGCGGTCATCGCGGTGCCCATCGGTCTGTACGTCGGCCACACCCGGCGAGGCGAGCTGTGGATCGCCGGGGCGGCCAACATTCTGCGGGCACTGCCGTCCTTGGGACTGATCGTCCTTCTGGTGATCCTTCTGGGACCGGTCTTTGCGTCCGATCTGGCGTTCGTGGTGCCTAGTCTTGTGGTGCTGATCCTGCTGGCTGTGCCGCCGATCATGACCGGCGTCTATTCCGGCATTGCCGCGGTCGACCCGGCTGTCGTCGATGCGGCGCGGGGAATGGGCTATCGCCCCCTTGGCGTATTGTTTCACGTGGAGCTTCCCGCCGCCTTGCCTCTGATCTTTTCGGGGCTGCGCGGGGCCACGCTGCAGGTCGTATCCACCGCAACGATTGCCGCCTATGTCTCACTCGGCGGGCTGGGGCGTTTGATCATCGATGGACGTGCCCAGAACGACTATCCCCAGATGGCGGCGGGTGCGCTCCTCGTGGGGATCCTCGCGATCCTGACCGACGTTGTGATGACGGGCCTTGCGTGGCTCGTCACTTCGCCCGGGATCACGCGCAGATAACGGGGCCGCCCACATGCACGACACGCCGTCCACCCAACAGGAGACCGACATATGAAACCGATCAAGGCCCTTTTCGCACTGGCCCTTATGGCAGGGATCGCCCAGCCGGTTCTGGCCCAGAACGACCCCTTGGCGGGAGGCGACACAGCCCCCGCCCCGGCCGGCACGTTGATCATCGGGTCAGCAGATTTCCCAGAAAGCCAACTGCTGGCGACGATCTATGAACTGGCGCTGAAGGACGCAGGCGTGCCGGTGCAGACCCGCCTGAACATCGGCAGCCGAGAGGTTTATCTGCCCGCGTTGCTGGACGGCTCGATCGGGCTGATCCCGGAATATGCAGGCGCGGCGCTGTCCTATCTGGACCGCAGCAGCGACGCGCATTCCCCTTCGGAGGTCATTCCGGCGCTGACCGCCGCACTACCTGAAGGTGTGACCCTGTTGGAACCGTCCAACGCGCAAAACGCAGACTCGCTTGTTGTCACCGCGAAGACAGCGACAGATGACAATCTCAAGACCATTTCCGATCTGAAGGACTACGCAGGGTCGATGGTTCTAGGCGGGCCACCCGAATGGCAGACCCGCCACGAAGGCGTTGTCGGCCTGAGGGAAGTCTATGGCCTGGAATTCAAATCGGTCAGGTCATTGGATGCGGGCGGGCCATTGACCCTCTCGGCGCTGCTGAACGGACAAATCCAAGCGGCCAACCTGTTTTCAACAGATCCCGCACTCGTCAAGAATGGCCTCGTCACGCTTGAGGACGACAAGAACCTGTTCCGCGCCCAGAATATCGTCCCGCTGATCGCAACATCGGCGGTCACGGACGAGATCACGACGAAGCTGAACGCGATTTCGGCCGCCTTGACGACCGAAGATCTGACCAAGATGAATGCACGTCTGGCCGATCACGAAAGCTATGAAACGGTCGCGACCGATTTCCTGAAGGAAAAAGGCCTCGACTGATCCAACCACTAGGGGTTTGCGCGGGTAGAACCGCGCGAACCCTGTTTGTCTGATGGCGTGCAAGATGGATGTCATTGAACTCGGGGCGGCCACGACCACCCCCGCGCAGATCGTGGCGATTGCCCAAGGGTCAAAGGTCACAGCGGACCCGCAGGCCGTCGCTGCTGTCGCCGCCACGTATTCGCTGATCGAAACGATCATCGACCGCAAGCACCCGGTCTATGGCCTGACCACCGGGGTCGGTGACCTGCAGTCGGAACTGCTGCGCCCCGATCAGGTCGAACTGGCCCAGATGCGTCTGTTGCGCAGTCATGCCAGCGGCGTGGGTCAGCCCCATGATGCCTTGGTCGTCCGGGCGATCATGGCCTGCCAGATCCGAAGCCTGCTGATTGGTGTATCTGGCGTATCGCCCGCCGTTGTCGACACGTTGATCCGCATGCTGAACCACGGGGTGACGCCCTGGGCACCCTCTGGCGGTTCGGTCGGGTATCTGATCGCAACGGCGCATATCGGGCTGGTGGTCTATGGCCACGGCCGCGCGTGGTATCGGGATGAGCTGCTGGACGGCGCAGACGCCATGGCGCGTGCGGGCATCACGCCCCCCGCCATTGGCCCACGCGGCGGCCTTGCCCTGATGAGCGGGACGTATGAGATCACGGCCATCGGCGCCCTTGCGCTTGAACGCACCAAGGCCCTGATCGATCTGGCCGATATCGCGGGCCTGATGGCGTTGGAGGCCACGCGCGGCAACATCCGCAGCTTTGACCCCCGCGTCCATGCCCTGCGACCGCATCCCGGACAGACGGCCACTGCCGCACGGCTGACGGCGCTGGCGCAGAACAGCGAAATCTTCGCGGCGTTTCGGGATTACCGCCTGCAGGACGCGTTAAGCCTGCGGTGCATCCCGCAAGTCCACGGCGCAGTCCGCGACACGCTGGCACATGTGGACCGCGTGCTGACGATCGAAATCAACGCGATCACCGACAACCCGGCCCTCGTGATGGAGGGCGACGAGCTTGTGGCCCTGCCGGGTGGCAACGGCCACGGCGCCCCGGTCGCCGCAGTGATGGACTATCTGGCGATTGCCATCTCGACCGCGTCATCGATGTCCCAGGCCCGGTCCGAGCGCCTGACCAGCGCGCACCTCAGCGGACTGCCAGCGTTTCTTGCGACCGGTACGGCGGCGGATACCGGGTTGATGATCCCACCCTATGTCGCGGCCGCGCTGGCTGCGGAAAACCGGGCACTGGCGATGCCGATGTCGGTTCACAGCGTGCCCACCTGCGCCGGACAGGAAGACCATGTGTCGATGGGCACCGGCGCGGCGGTGCAGGCCCGTCAGGCCGCGGACAACCTGACCGACATTCTGGCCATCGAACTTTACTGCGCCGTCCGCGCCCTGTCGTTTCACGCCCCGCTGTTTCCGGCGGTTGGCACAGGCGCGATCTTCGATCTCATCACCGCGCTGATCCCGCCCGCCAGCCCCAACCGGGAGGTGCATCAGGACCTGGCCCTGATCCGCGAGGCGATTGTGACCGGTCGCCTGAAAGACGCGGTGGATCGTGTGATGGGTGGGGTCGCGAGCGCCTGAGCGTTTACAGCAGATTCGACGGCAGTCCCCTGAGCACCTGCAGCATCTGGTCGTTCACCTTGCGCGCACCGCTGTCGGTATCATGCCCCAACAGGCCGTTCGGGCAGATCCTGTCATCGTCCCAACCCGGGTGGTCTGCGATGGGATAGAGGCACACCCCTTCGACGGGGGCACCGCGTTTGCGGGCACGTGCGACTTCGGATGCGACATAGGACAACCATGGGCCGCGCCGTGCACCTTCGGTTCCCGTTTCGGCCACCATCAGGGAGCGGTCGTACCGGGCCGCGACATCACACAGCAGCGTCGACAGCGGCGTGTACCGTGGGTGATCCATATCGACCGGAGGGGCCGCGTGGACCCATTGGTTGTTCCAGTAGTAGTTGACTCCGACGATATCCAGCAGTTCCGGCGCGCCGCCCAATTGCGGCCACATGTCACCCCGCAGCATCTCGAACGCCTGAAACTGGGATTCGTGGTGTCCTTGCGCCTCTTGCCACGGGCGTCCGGTGGCGGGGTCATGGTGAACGGCGATCATCGGCTCGGCGGCGATGAAGCGCGCACGAGGATCGATGGCGCGCAGTTCGACCGTCGCGGCGATCGCGGCGCGGACAAGCTGGCATTTCAGCTCGAACCCGCGACCCGCCGCAAACGGGTTCAGATACCCCGCATCACCGCCGCCCCATCCGAAAAAGCTGATCTCATTGACCGGACACCAGAACGGCACAGCATCGGTCGTATCGCGGTGCAACTGTCCCATGGCTTTGGCAAACGCGGCAAACCGGTTGACGAAGTCAGGACGCCAGATGTCCAGCCCGTCCGGCCAGCCATAATGCAGCAGGTCCCAGATGACCTGCGTGTTGGTCTGCCGTGCGGCGTCGAATGCCGAAGCAGCTGTCGAAAGATCATAGCCCCCGCCGCCCTGGTCGATCAGGTGCCACCGCACGCCGTCGCGGCATGCGCGGATGCCAATGTCCTGCAACTGTCGATAATCACGGACGGCGAAACGATCGTGCCCTGTCGCGTCAATCATATCCAGCCGCTTGCCGGACGCCAACCTGTGGGTCGAACACTCCCACCCGCCCAACCAGAAACTGGCGAACGTCGACGGGGCGGGCGCGGGCAAGCGCGCGGTCAGAACATCGTCGATCAGCGTCTGCCACTGGGGGACGACCACGTCGGCGGAGTAGGTGCGGACGACATGGTCGCGCAATGAGGCACCAAGGCGGGTGCGAAGCGCCGGATCTCGGATCAGACGCACCATGGCGGCAGCGACAGCCGAAGGCGTCTCATGCGGAACCAGCAGACCAGATACTTTGTCGGTGATCTGCTGGATCGCCCCGTTGTCCGGTGTGGCAATGACGGGAAGCCCGGCGGCACCGGCCTCGGCAATGACATGGGGCATCCCTTCGCCTTGCGAAAGCCAGCAGAAGACATCCATCCCGGCCAGCAGACGCGGAACGTCCTTTCGGTCGCCGGTCCAGGTGATGCGGCCGCCAAGACCCAGTTCGACGGCAAGTGCGTGCAGCTCGTGCTGATAGTCGGGCATGAACGCGTCCGGACCACCGATAGCGATGAATCGCGCGAATGAACTTTCCTTTGCCACAATGGCCGCCGCGCGGACGAAATCTTCGACCCGCTTCTTGCGATCCAGTCGGCCGACCCAGCCGATCAGCACCTGATCGTCAGCGATGCCGAACTCCGCGCGGACATCTGCACGGTCGGCGGGGTCAAACTCGGCCAGATCGACCATCGAGGGGATCTCGACCGCATCATCGGGACGATCAGGCATCCGCGATGCCGCCGCCGCACGGATCGTGTCGCAGACACCGATATACCGCGCGGTCAGATGCTTCGGACCGGCCAACGCCTCGCTGACCAGACCGCCATGTTCGATCAGGGGCGGTCGCAGGTGCATCCGTTCCAGCGCCGGATAGATGTCGGCCACGTTCTGGCACGACACGACAACATCGGCGCGCGACAGCTTGCGACGCAGATAGTCGACCGTGTCATCGAACCCCAATTGGTACGGCGTCGTGTCGACGTCGACCCCCAGATCGCGCAGCTGCTGATGGCTTTGATCGGGCATGCCCTCCTTGCGGAAGCACACGATCACATCGATCTTGTATCGATCCCGGGGCAGGTTCTTCGCCAACAGGCGAACCTCGGTTTCCTCCCCTCCGACGACGAGCCAGGCGAAGACGAAGACGATGCGGATCAACCCGGCGTCCGGGTGGGGGTCGGGAAACGTCTGGGGCGGGACAAATCCCCAGACGGGTTTTTCAGGGTCATCACCGCTCATGTCGCGTCGAACACGACTTGCAGAAAATCGGGCCGGTCGGCGATCAAGTGGCGCAGGAAATCAGGCGCCTCGGCATAGGGGATGACATGGGTGACCATGTGGTCACGGATCGCCGCGCCGTCGCGCTGAAGCAGGCGCACGGTTTCCTGCGCCAGCCGTCGCTGATCCCACGCGCCGGCCACCTGCGCCGGCATGCGGTTGATCTGCGCGCAGCGCAGGGACAGGCCGTTGTGGTGAAACTCCTCCCCCAGCCGCAGTCCGTCCATCCCGCCCTGATAGAACGCGAGGTCGATCACGGTTCCCTGCGGGCGCAGCGCCTGAAGGCAGCGGTTCAGGCTGTCGGGGCGCGCACGGGTCTGGAACACGTACTCGGCGCCTCGGCCCGCGGTCTTGCTGCTCCACGACTTCGCGTGACGGACGGCCTGATCCTCGTCCATTGCCTCGAACCCCATCCTGCGGGCGATGTCCTGACGGAAGGGCGACGGGTCGACCACCACCACCTGCGACGCGCCGCCCATGCGGGCAAACAGGGCGCAGAAAAGGCCAACGGTGCCGCCGCCCCAGACCAGCGCCGGACGCCCCGCCACGGATGCGCCAAGATGGGGCACGGACGCGCCGAACTGGTCGGCATCTGCGTGCAAGATCCCGTTCGCCGCGATCGGCCCCATCTGTGCCACGAAGATGCCGAGGATTGGGTCGACGTCATTTGGCAGCGTGATCATCAGATCATGCGCGGGGTGGGCGGTGTGGCCGGACTTGTGGCCGAATGTCGTGCCGACGACGTCGCCATTTGCAAAACCGGGCGCGCGCGCGTCGATGACGCGGGCGGATTCCATGTATCCAAGGAAGTTGACCGGGAAATGCGCCGACGCCTCGCCCGGGTGGAACTGGCCCATCTGGTCGTCCCACCGGCTGTGCAGATAGGGGTTCGTTCCCTTCAGGAATGTCAGCTCTGTCCCGGCCGACAGCCCGGTATAGAGAAGATCAAGCCGCACCTGACCATCGCCCGCGGGGCCTTCCTCATATCCAAAGAAATAGGGTTGGCCTTCGCGTTCGATGCCAAGGCTGCGCACCCAGCGCGGTGCGCGCGAGTCGGTCGGGGCCTTACGCAGGGGTTTGACAAAACATGGGCTGCGGATTGGCCCGCAGCCCCTCCAATCTGACAACGGCGCCGGTCTGGGCGGATTGGGTGATGGCCAGGGCGACGCGGTGGGTCTCCAACGCCTCGGGGTAAGGACAGCGGATACGGTTGTCGCGGCCCATGACGGCTTCGACGAAGTCGCGATCCTCGCGCCAGACCGGGTCGCCGTCGGCACGACGCACAGGGCGGCCTCGGCCCACATCGACCATCAGGTCGTGATCGGTGATCTCGATCGCCATGGCGTCGGAAAAGACATCCAGTCGCACCCGGTGATTCCACCGCAGCAGGCAGGTCGACGACAGGTTCGCGACCGCGCCGCTGGCGAAGCGCAGCGTTGCAGCGGTGGCCGTGGGCACCGTCAGGCCGGGAAAATCACCCCGTTCGCGCTGGGCGGCAAGGCCGAACACCTCGGTAACGTCGCCGGCCAGAAAGCGGGCGGCGTCGATCAGGTGCGTGGCCTGTTCGACCACCTGCCCGCCGGACTGATCCTCGTGCCACCACCATTCGGGGGGTGGGGTCTGATCCAGCCAGAACCCCTGCATCAGATGAGCGGGGTTCTGCGCCAGCTGGGACCGCGCCTCGTCCATCGTATCCAGATAGCGCCAGTGATAGCCGGCAGCGGTGATCAGATCGGCGGCCCGAACCTCATCGGCGATGGCTTCGGCCAGGGCCAGATCCAGTGACAAGGGCTTTTCGACAAAGAAGGGAAGATTCTGGGAAATGCAGGCCCGTTCCGGCGCGCCATGGGCAAAGGGCGGCACGCAGATATAGACAGCATCCAGCGTTTCGTTGGCCAGCATCGCTTCGTGGTCGGCATAGGCTGTGGCACCCACCCGCGATGCCGCATCTGCGGCGCGGGTGGCGTCGGGGTCTGCGATGGCGGTGACGCTGACGTCATCCATCGTTTCCAGCACGCCGAAATGTCGGTGGGCAATGCCGCCCGCCCCGATGAAGCCCAGTCTGACCTTGTCCATTCTGCCCCCATTCCGGCGCCGTTCCGCAGCGCGGTAGATGTTGAGTGTGTCCGCCGCCATCCGGTCGGCGGTGAATGCGTCGCGAAATCGTTGCTGCTGCGTGTCGGCCACGCGCGCGGTGCGGGCCGGATCGGCCAACGCCTCGCGCAAGGCGTCCGCCAGCGCGCGGGAATCCCCCGGGCGGACCAGCCATGGGTGATCGGGGCCGAGGGCGTCCACGACGCCGCCGATCCGGCTGGCCACGACCGGCAATCCCGCTGCCATCGCCTCCAGCACGACAAGCGGCAGCCCCTCGAACGACGACGGCAGGGCAAGGATATCGGCCGCGGCCATCCGGTCGGGCACATCGTTGCGACGACCCAGAAATGCGACGTTGTCATCAAGTTGCAGCCGCTGAACCAACCGCTTCATTGCGGCCATCCGCGGGCCCGTGCCGACCAGTTCCAGCCTCGCGGGGATGCCGTTTTGAACCAACCGGGCCACGGCCACGATCAACGTGTGATGCATCTTCTGGCGCGTGAACCGCCCCACGCAAAGGATTGTCGGCACGCTGTTTCCAGCTGCCACCAACGGGCGACGGTGGGCGATGATCCCGTTCGGCACCGCCAGCACCCGCGGGCGGCTTGACACGCCTAAACCCGCCAATGCTGCCTGCCACCCCCGCTGCGCTGATTGGGACACGGCTATCAGGCCGTGAACATGGACCAAGGCGTCCGCGTAGATGCGCCGCTGTTCGGGATCGGTGATCAGCCAAGGCAGATGCTCGGTGCGCACGACGACCCGGCCCGACTGGGCCGCCGCATGTGTCAGGCTGTGGCCTTCCCAACCGATGCCCGCGTGGACGTGAACCAGCTCGGGGTCGACACCGTCGATCAGCGCGGTTGCACCAGCTGGATTAAAGAGTTGCGCGTCCAGACCCATCGACTGCGCGCGACCCGCCAGCACCTGCCCGTTCTCGTGATCGGGAAACCCAAGTGTGACATCTGCTTGTCCGGCAAGGGCCGCTGCCAGCGTCAGCATATGCTCACCCACGCCGGATGGTTCATCGCTGTCGGTCAGCATCAGAACGCGCATCGGATCAGCTTTTCACAACCTGCGCCGCGTTCGCGCTTTTCACCAATGTCGGGGCCAGTCGCCGGTGAATGGCCAATGCCTGCCCCACGACCTGATCCATGTTGTAATAGCGATAGCTTCCCAGGCGGCCGGCAAAGATCACGTTCGTCTGCGCACGGCCAAGATCGTCATACTTGCGAAACAGCTCCTGATTCTCGGGCCGCGGAATCGGATAATAGGGATCCCCCTCATCCGATGGATATTCATAGCTGATCGAGCTTTGCGGATGCACCTGCCCGGTCAGATGCTTGTATTCGGTGATGCGGGTATAGGGCACATCCTCGGCCGGGTAGTTCACCACACCGACAGGCAGAACCCGCCGCTGCGGCAGCGTCTCATGTCGGAATTGCAGGCTGCGATAAGGCAGGTGCCCGAACCGATAGTCGAAATACGCATCGATCGGCCCGGTGTAGATGACCAATCCGTCCCGCTGCGCGGGGTCCAGATCGTGAAAATCCGTGGACAGCGCGACATCGATCAGCGGGTGATCCAGCATCCGCCCGAACATGGCGGTGTACCCGTCCTTCGGCATCGCCTGGAACGTATCCTGAAAATAACGGTCGTCAGTGTCCGTCCGCGTCGGGACGCGGGAGGTCACGGATTTGTCCAGCTCTGACGGATCAAGGCCCCACTGCTTGCGCGTGTAGCCTTCGAAGAACGTCCGATACAGGTCCTGGCCAACCGCATTGACGACCACGTCCCGCGACGTGCGGATGTCGGCGACAGGTTCGGCCCTGGACGCCAGAAACGCCTGTGCCTGCGCGTCGTCCGACAGGTGCAATCCATAAAGCTCGTTCAGGGTGGTGCGGTTGATTGGCATCGGCACGAGCTTTTCGCCGACCTGCGCCAGCACCCGATGCTCATAGGGGCGCCACGCGGTGAACCGCGACAGAAACGCCACCACCTCGTCGCTGTTGGTGTGGAAGATATGCGGCCCGTATTTGTGGACCATGACACCTGCCGCATCCAGATGATCGAAAGCATTGCCGGCGATATGGTCGCGACGATCCACGACCAGCACACGCTGGCCCGAATCTTCGGCCAGCTTGCGGGCCAGAACAGATCCGGCGAACCCCGCGCCGCAGATGGTCACGTCATACCGGCCCCGCGGCCCGCGGGCGACGAACAGCCCGGCGGGCGAAGACCCCGTTCGACGGTTGTCGATGGCACAGGTCAGGTGCTCGGCCATGCGGGCCTGCGTTCGGTTCCAGCTTTTGTCGGCCAGTTCCGCGTCAGCCTGCGCGCGCCAGGCGTCGCCCGATTTCGACTGCTGCACCGCGGCCTCACAAGCCGAAACGAACGCGGCCGTCCCGTCCGCAATGTGGACCGCGTCCAGATCGCCGTAGTGGCGCACGACATCGCGGACTGGCGTCGAGACGACAGGAACCCCACCCGCCAGATATTCGGGCGTCTTCGTGGGAGAGATGAAGCGCGTCGCATCGTTGTTCGCGAACGGCATCAGCGCCACATCCCAGCCGGACAGATATGCGGGAAGATCATCATAGGATTTCTGGCCAAGCCAGTGCAGGTTGGCCGCCTTCGGCAAGTCAGCCGGATCGACCTTGACGACCGGTCCGACCATGACAATCGCCCAATCGGGCCGTGCTGCCGCAAGGGCGGCAATCAGTGACAGGTCCAACCGCTCATCTATGACGCCGTAAAAGCCCAGTCTCGGGTGCGGCAAGCCTGCCTGATCGGCGGGTTCCTCGACCTCGCCTCGGGCTTGCGCGAAATGGGCCGCATCAACCGCCGAGGGAAATGGGTGGATGTTGTCGTGCTGAGCCCGCTTCGCTTCCCAGATCGACCAGCCGCCGGTGGTGACCAGATCAGCTGCGGCCATCAGTTCGGCTTCCAGCTGGCCCAGCTCTGGCGGGGCGAAGCGGAACGCACTGAGTTCGTCCATGCAGTCATAGATCACCGCAGCAGCGCCCACATGGCGGGCGATGGGCCACATCATCGGCGTGTAGAACCACAGGATCGGGTCAACGACCCCGGCCAAGGACATCATCTGGTCCAAAAGCCCCTGCAGCGCGGTTGTCTGGTCGGCCGGTGACCACCAATGGGGGATCCGTGGCCGGATTGACTGAACCGTCGTGCCCGGAAAGGCGTGAAACTCCAGATACGGGGCCACGTGGTCGGTCGGGATCATTTCTTCCCAAAAAAAGACCCGATGCGTCTTGGCAAAACGACCCAACAGATGCTGCGGCCGCTGATGCACGAAGTCCCACCGAAGATGCGAAAAACAGATGATTGTCGGCGGAACGGGCCCCTGGTCGGCGATGGTCTTTCTGGCGCTTTCCAGCCCGGGTCGGATCGTCAACAAGGTTCTGTTATTCATCGATTTCCCCAGAACGACCGTGGCGCGCGTCTGCAATCGCTTCACCGAGCGTGCGGATGCTTCGTGGCCAACTCCACCTGTCTAGTGCAGCGTCGCGGGCATTATAATCGGCATGAGAGCTAATTAATGTTTGCATGGTGTTCGCGAAATGATCTCCGGGCAGGGCTGCCATCCCGGTGTCCGGCGTGATGTATTGCAGCCCGCATGTCAGTTGCGCATTCGCCAGAACCGGAAGGCCCGCCAACATGTACTCCGTCAAGATCGCGGGCGCCCCGTCATGCTCTCCGCAGACCAGCCCCACCTTGGCTCGATTGATCTGACGGTTTACCTCGTCATGGGACACGCCCGGCGGGCCGATGATTTCGACGTCAAGGCCGCGGGCCGCCACTTCGGCCCGGAACTGATCAGCGAGTTCACCATATCCGATCACCAAGAGCGCCGATGTTCGGGGATACCGATCCAGCGCATCAAACAGTATGTCATGACGCTTGTAGGGCTGCGCACAGGCGACGTAGACCACGTCACGGTCCTTGGGGGCGCTTGTGGGAAAGAACGTCTCTCCTGACGCGAAGTCGGGCCCGATGGGCAGAACCAGCGTCCGGGCATCGGGCAGCCTTGCGCGGATCGCATCCGACTGCCACTCGGCACCGGTCAGGAACAAATCAAAGTGCCTTGCCACTTCGTCAGGGATCCGTAACGGGTCCGCATCGATCGAGTTGTAGATCTTGAATGATGCCGCGCACGCCTGAAGAAGCGACGCATCGACGCCGATGCCCCAGACGCACAGGATTTCCGGCGCGCCCAAAGCCGCAATGTGGGCCAGCGCTTCAGCCGACCCATAGGGTGCGGGATGGGCATCGGCCCGAAACCGCCGCCGGATCAAACCCGGGCGGGTGGGATCAGAAACGCCTGCCCAACGGCCCAACGCTGCATCCGATTGGCCGTCGCGCCCCGCAAAGTCCCAGATCTCGGCGTGATCTACCCACCCTTGGGCGACGGCAGCCAATGGCAGCCGTTCTAGGTAGCCACCGGTGACCTGAACCGCCCCGGGTCGTAAAACCGTCTGCCACTGGCCGTTCCAGCCTTCGTCGACCGGTTCTGGCGGTACCGCCGTGCAGTAGTCGGAAATGACGACGATCCTGCTCATCTGCTCGGCCATCTTTCGGGTATCGATCCAGTCGAGATGCATCACGCTAAATCCGCGGACGATGTTTGAACAAATTTCATCGGCCCGCAATCGCCTTGCCGCAGACAGGTTATTCACGCGCAGTCGGCCACTGTTCGGTTGCGTGCGGCATGGCCTGACGTTCAGCCGATATTCAGCTTGTTTCTACACAGCTTCCCTCAGTCTTCGGGGAGCTTGTCACGTGAAAACCATCTACCGCCTTGGCGCTGCTCTCGTCATGATGTGCATGGCGTTCGGTGCCTTTCTTTGGCATCTGCAGGCAAGCGGGAACTTTCATCCAATCGTCCCCGGTGAGGCGTTTCGATCGGCCCAGCCGAGCGAGGCTGATCTGGCGCTTTGGGCCAAGGATCACGGCATTCGCAGCGTCATTAATCTGCGCGGTCCGCAAAGCGGAACTCCATGGTATGATGCCGAAATTGCCGCGTCGGATGCGTTGGGACTGGCGCATTACGATTTCGGGATGTCGGCGGGGCGTCAGCTGTCCCGGTCCGAAGCGACGCGACTGATCGCCCTGCTGCGCGACGCCCCAAAGCCCGTGCTGATCCATTGCAAATCCGGATCTGACCGCACGGGACTGGCAGCTGCGCTGTATCTGGCGCAGCGTGGGTCGGGTGAGCGACTGGCCGAGGCGCAGATTTCGATCCGCTACGGGCATTTTTCAGTGCCCTACACCGCCGCGTGGCCGATGGATCAAAGCTGGGAGATGCTGGAACCGATGCTTGGGTACGACTCCTGACCGGATGACGGCGATGGGAAGATGACCGTCGCCTGAAAACCGGTGCTTTCCCCCGGTATGGGCGAGGCCAGCAACAGTCGGCCACCGGCATTCTGGGCCAGCGTTTCCGCTATGGCGAGGCCAAGGCCTGACCCGGACTTTCGGCTGCCGGCGCGTTCGAACCGGCGGGTCAGGACGGCAAGTCGATCGGGCGGAACGGGAGGTCCGCCATTCGTGACAGTCAAGGCCCGGTCAGTCAGACGCACCGTCACCGGGTCGGCGCCGTGACGTTCGGCGTTTTCGATCAGATTGCGGGCAAGCGGCGCGAACACGTCAACGTCCATGCGCACGGGAACAGGATGTTCGGGGATGTCATAGTGATGACCAGCCCCGAAGTCGGCCGCGACCATGCGCAGGATCGGTGCCAGATCGCTGAAATCCTGATGGTCCGGTTGGACAACCTCGGCCCGCGCCAGCTCCAGAAGCTTGGATGACAGGCCTGACAGGCGCTGCATCGTGCGCGCGATGGTTTCCGCCCGCTGGCGGGTCAGCGGATGATCCGTTTCGTCAAGCAGCACCTGACTTTGCGCCAGCGCCGCGGCGATCGGGGTGCGCAATTCATGCGCGGCATTGGATGAAAAGCTGCGCTCCGCCTCGAACGCGCGTTCAAGGCGCGCCATCAATCGGTTGATCGCATCGCGCAGCGGTTCCAGCTCGACCGGTGTTAGCGGTGCGTTGATTTGTTTGAGATCGAACGCCCCGCGCCCCTCAACCTCGGATGACAGGGTGTGGATAGGGGCCAACCTGCGGCGGGTGAACACCCAAGTCCCCCAGAAGGCAAGCGGCACAAGCAATAGCGATGGCAACAGCATGGCACCCAAGGTGCCAAGTGCAGCTTCGCGACGCTCGGCCAAGGGGTCGGCGACGTGAAGCAGGCTGCCGTTACTGGAACGGACCGTCAGGACGCGCATGTTGCCCGCCTCGCTGAAGCCGGGCGTGGTCGGCATCAGGGCCGGCGTGTTGCCGTGTCTGCCTGACTGAAATCGGATCGACCCGTCGGGACCGATCAGTTCGACGAAAAGATCTGATGTCCGCTGCCCCGGCGCATCATCGCCGTTAAGGGTCAGAACGTGGTCGGCGACGCGGGCGAGGCTGGCATCATAAATCTCGTCCAATTCTTCGCGCAGGATCAGCCACCCCGCGATCAGGGCGACAAGCCAGACAAGGATGATCGCCGCACCGAAGCCGGCGACAAGACCGCGAAGCAGACTTGGTTTGCGCATCACCCCTCACGCAGCTGGTCACTCGGCTGGTTCGTGGTGCCCCGCCTTGATCACGACCGATGGCGCACCCGCCCGCATGATCAGCCACGCTGCCCCGGCAAGGTCAACGGCCCCGACCATCGCCCGGCGAAAGTTCGTGTATTTCGACTGTCCCGCCATGCGGGCGCGGTGCGTGACCGGGCCGACAAGCACTGTCCAACCTTCGCGCTGCATCATTGCGGGCGTAAAGCGATGGATGTGGTTGAAGAACGGCAGACCAAGCCACGCAGTCCGACGAAACACCTTGAGACCGCAGCCCGAATCCGCGACCGAATCGTGCAGGCACGCGTTGCGGATCCTATTCGCCAGTGACGAGGCCAGTTTGCGGCTGCCGGCGTCCTGACGGTCCTGTCGCTGGCCCTGAACCAGCCCCACGTGGTCGATGTCGGGCGTGTCCAGCTGAGCCAGCAGCTTCAAGATCTGGTCGGGCGGGTTCTGTCCGTCCCCGTCCAGCGTCGCCACCCATTCGGTCTCAGCCGCCCGGACACCGGTCCGGATGGCCGACGATTGCCCCCAGCATTGCGCGTGCTGCAAGACGCGCAGGCGCGGGGATATCCCGAAGGCCTGACTCAACGCCTCTGACGTTCCATCGGTTGATCCATCATCAACCACGATGATTTCCGCACAGAGCGACCCCAACGCCCGCAGGGTTTCGCCAACAAGGGCGACGATGGCACCGGCTTCGTTGTGGCACGGGATGACAACGGTCACAGGACCCACGTTCATTGGCATGATCCAGCCTTTCCAAGATGGGAAGTCGAGGTCCAAAGACCCCAGGTCTGGCCGCGAAACCTGAATGTCTCGTCAGGTGCCGGGGCGTCGGCATCCATCTGTGCCGTCAGGATCCGGCCTGGGCACGCATTCAGCCACGCCTGCGCATCAGCCATCACGGAAAACACCTGAACCGGGTGCGTCAGGCGAGCGGCAAAGGTGAACTGACCGTGGTACCGGCCATCGACCAGCCCCACACCCTGCGCGTCATGCGCGGCCAGTCGCCCGGCCAGTGGCCCGGCGTCGTATTCCCGGCCCATCGTGCCCAGAAACAGGGCGATGACGGCGCAGACCACCAATGGCCCGGCAAGCACAGGTCCGGCCAGTTGGGACCCCGGGTTGATCCAAAGCAGCGCCCCCGCAGCAGCCGCCAGCGCGGCCGCCAGCACCGCCACACCCACGGGATCGGCGGCCATGGCGTAAGCGGAGGGCCCAACGCCAAGGCACAGGGCGATCAGCACCGCAGCCAGCGCGAAGGGCAAGATAGCTGCCAAGCGAAATCCTACCTTGTCCCGACCCATAGCGGGGGCAAAGGCGATCGCGAAGGCCGGCAGAACCGGCATCAAATAATGGGCCTGCTTTCCGGCGATCATGCTGAAAATGACTACCGTGGAGCCAATCCAGATCACGAGCGGCCGTGTGAAGCGTGCCTTTTGCCAGATGCCGGGTGACCAGGCCCACGGCCACAGCAGGATCGGAAGCAGAGCGATCAGAAACCAGAACGGACGTTGATGGGCAAAGGAATTGACCATCCGCCCCGCCGACTGGGTCCACAGGACGGCCTGCCGGTATTCCGCGTTGCTGCCGATCAACGCCGGGATCAGCCACAACGATATGACCGCCAATGCAACGCCCAGTGCGATGGCCACGCCGCCCAGCATCTGGCGCCACGACACCGGACGCCACAACGGCGCGGCAATCGCCAGCGGTAGCAGATGGATCAGGATGACTGGGCCCTTGGAAAACCCACCAAGTGCCAAGGCCGCACCAAGCCCGATCCAGCCACCGACAGCGTGCGGTCGCACATGGGTCAGCGCCAGAACCCCCAGCACGGTCGAGCAGGCCAGAAGCGTGTCGAACATGGTCAATCCGCCAAACAGCGCAAACCCGAATGTCCCAACCAGGATCAGCGCCGCGCGTCCAACAATCTCGGGGCTGTCAGGATATAACCGACCCGCCAGACGCGCCGTGAGCCAGATCGTCAATGCGCCGAAGGCCGGTGCCACCATCCGCGCGGCAATGGCAGATGGCCCGGTGATCAGCCAGACCAAGTTGATCAGCCAGAAAAGCAATGGCGGCTTGTCGGCATAGGCGTGGCCGTTCAGATGGGGAACCAGCCAGTCGTGGGTGTGGCGCATCTCCCACGCCACGGCGAGATAGCGTGTTTCATCAATAGGAAGCGTCGGACGAATTAGAACGCCCAAAATCGCGACAAATGCAAAAAGCGACAGCGCGCGTAGCATGTCGCGATGGCTTGCATCCGACCGACGGGCCGCCCCGTCGGTTGCATAGGGGGACAGATCCGACACACTCATGCTGCGGCCGCGGACCGCTTTGTGGCGCGGATCATGGTCAGGTTGCGCAGATAGACGACCAAGCCCGCGCCCTGCCCCAGAATAAAGACCGGGTCACGTCGGATGATCGCGTAGACCAGCAGCATCACCCCACCGGCAAGGCTGAACCACCAGAACGAGTCGGGAATCGTACTGCGCCGCAGCTTTTCGCTGACGATCCATTGCACCAGAAAACGGGCCGTGAACATGGACTGACCGACAAACCCGAATGCCAGCCAGAAGGGCGTCAGAAACATGTTCGGACCTTCCTGCAATTACCAGGGGAAGGTCTGATCGATGAAGCTGAATGCAAGCTGAACGGGCCGCGGGTGATCGCTAGCTGGCGTTTATCCGATAGCCAATGCCGCGCTGCGTCTGGATCACATCACGCCCGAATTTGCGACGCAGACGGCTGACATACACTTCGACCGTATTGCTTTCGACACCCTGATCGAACGAATACAGCCTGTCTTCGATCATGGCGCGGCTGATCGGACGACCCGCGCCCGACAGCAGCGTTTCCAGAACGATCCACTCGGTGGCACTCAATGAGATCGGGCCATCAGGACCTTCGGCCATTCGCTGCGCCAGATCGACCGAACCCGTGCCGATCGTCACCCGCGGATTGGGATGCCCGGCATAGCGTCGCGCGACTGCGCCGATGCGGGCTGAAAGCTCGGACAGATCGAACGGTTTGACCAGATAGTCATCGGCACCAGCATCAAGTCCGGCGATCCGCTCTGACACGCGGTCCATTGCGGTCAGGATGATGATCGGGGCCACCTCTCCTCGACTGCGGAAACGACGCAGGAAGTCGATCCCCCGACCGTCGGGCAACATCATGTCCAGAAGGATGAGATCATATGACACCGTCTCGACACAGGCCTGAGCGTCGGCCATCGTCAGCATCCAGTCGACCACATGGCCGTGCGCACCGACACGGTCGCGCACCGCCGCACCCAGATCGTCGTCATCCTCGACCAGCAGAATTCGCAAGAATACCCTCATGGCAATGGGGATCAGGGTTGATCGGGCCGAGTGTCGGGGGCCTGCGCCAAGGTTTCAACCCCGCCGAGAGGTGGGATGCCTGACCAAACAATATGTTTCATCATGGGACCGGTTGGGACAGTTCGGCGTTTGACGTCCAGAAACGCCTGTCATGCCGACACCCGTTCGTGACACCCGGTGCGGTCGCCATGGCCCAGCTGCACATTCACCGGCCCAACTGAAATCGAGGCATATCATGTCGCAAGTCTTTCACCCCGGAACCCCCGCCCCCTCGTTCGATCTGCCGTCATCGGCAGGTGGTCGTGTCAGCGGCGACGACCTTCGGGGCCAGCCCTATGTTCTGGTGTTCTATCCAGGTGACTTCACCCCAGTTTGCACCAGTGAGCTGGGGCTGTTCGAACAGGCGCTGTCTGATATCGACGGCTATGGCGCCAAGCTTTATGGGGTATCGGTCGACAGCATAGGGTCGCACGAAGATTTTGCCCGCGCGCAGGGCCTCAGCTTTCCGCTGCTGTCAGATGCAGATCCCAAAGGCGCGGCGTCGCGGCAGTTTCAGTCCTATAACGATGCACATAGTGTGTCGCGGCGCTCGCTGTTCGTCATTGACGCGGACGGCAAGGTGGTCTGGTCCGACCTCTCGCCGGACAACGTGAACCCGGGTGCCGATGGCGTTTTGCGCGCGTTGGCAACGTTATCGGGCAAAGATGCGTCGGCCAGCCCGTCATCGACGAAGTTCAATGTCCGCGGACCTGCAGATGCCGCCGTGACCCTGACCGAGTTCGGCGATTACCAGTGCCCGTATTGCGGCGAAGCTTATCAGGAGCTGAAGACGGTCTTTGCGCATTTTGGCGATCAGATTCGGTTCGAGTTTCGCAATTTCCCGCTGACGAACGTTCACCCCTATGCCGAAGTGGCCGCCGAGGTGGCCGAGGCGGCCGGCGCCCAAGGCAAATTCTGGCAGATGCACGACGCCATCTATGAAAATCAGAACGCGCTGTCGCAGGAGATGCTGGTCGAACTGGCCCGACAGTTGGGTCTGGACGTCGATAAGCTTGTCGATCAGGTGAATGATCATGCGTATCTGGACCAGATCCGCGCCGACGTGCAGGCGGGACTGCGCGATGGGGTGAATGGAACACCCAGCTTTTTCATCAACGGCCGCATGTACCAAGGCAGCTTTGACGCGCAATCATTCATCGACGCGATCGAAGACGCTGGTCGCTGATTTGGCGACGTGGACGAGTCATCTCTTCCAGACGGTCAGAACAATCGGGGGGCAGTGCGAGTGCCCCCCGAAGGTCACGCAGATTTTTCGCGCGCAAGCACCTTCTGAACTGCGGGATCTGCCGCCAAACGATCGTGCAGCGCCTTGACGTTGGGATAGTCGTCCAGACCACGCGGCAACTTCGTCGCCCAACGGATCATCGGAAATGCATAGGCGTCGATCACCGAGCGCCCCCCGTCCAGAATCCACTCTCGCCCCTCAAGGTGCTTCTCCAGCAGACCAAACTGCTTGGCAACCAGCCTTTGCGCCGCCTCGGTGACCGCCGCCTTCGCCGCGTCACTTGTGTCGGTGGTGTACCGCTGTGGTGAGAAAATCGGCCAGAACGCCGCATGGACATCCGACGTCAGGAACGAAGACCAGCGATGGGCTTCTGCTTTTTCCCGCAAGGATGCACCTCCGGAAAGTCCAGCTTCCGGATGCTTATTGGCCAGATAATCCAGGATCGCACCGGCCTGCGTCAGCAACCATCCATCATCTTCACGCAAGGTTGGCACAGCACCAGCCGGGTTTACCTGCAGGAGTTCCTTTGACCCAAACTGCACCTTCACGGCTTCATAGGGCGCGCCGATCCATTCCAGCACGATATGTGGGGCGAGCGAACAGGCACCAACGGCATAGTATAGGGTTGTCATCGAGCTCTCCTTCGTTAGGGCGTGATACGCGACTGCGGTCGTGACTTAGGGCTTGCGGGTCCGCCTTGGTCCCAGCTACCGCCTTTTCATGTTCTTCATGTGGGCATCGATCGCCTTCTCGATGTCGTCATAGAACTCAAGCTTTCCATTCTCCAGAACGGCACCGATCTGACAGGTTTCACGGAGCATACCCATGGAGTGTGACACCACGATCGCACTGGCATTTGCCATCCGGTGGTTGAAAACTTCGTTCGATTTTTCCTTGAATGCGGCGTCGCCCACGGCAGAAACCTCGTCGACAAGGTATGTGTCGAACGGCACCGCCATAGAAAGACCGAAGGCCAAACGCGATCTCATACCCGAGGAGTAGGTTCTGATCGGCATCCGGAAGTGCTGGCCCAATTCAGCGAAGTCTTCGACGAAATAGATGAGCTCGTCGGTATCGACGCCGTACACTCGCGCGACAAACCGGCAATTCTGCTCCCCGGTCAGATCAATGTTGAATGAGCCGGAAAATCCCACCGGCCAGCTGATTGTGCCGGACGACAGGATCTTTCCCGATGATGGAAGCATGGCACCGGAAATCATTCTCAATAATGAAGACTTCCCCGCGCCATTCCGGCCCAGCAATGCGACCGCCACGCCCGACGGAAACGTGGCGTTGATATTGTCCGCAACGACCTTGTGCTTCCCTTTCAAGGTATAGGTTTTGCAGAGGTCCAGCAACTGTATCATCGACGATCCCGGAGACTGTAGAACATCAAGGTGCCCACGATCCAGATGCCAAATAGGAAGCCCGCTATCACCAAAAGAAGCTTAGCGCGCTGTGGGAACTCTGCATCTTGAGCGAGTGTGGGATGGATGTAAGGAGCGAGATACCTCGATTGCCGAACGGCTTCTGATTGCGCGGTCTCAAACCCCGCTAGTGCGGTGGTATAACTAGTTTCGGCGAACTGGCGGTCCATTGCTAAGGTCTCGTACTGACCAACCACATCGGACAGCGCGACACCGCTTCCATCTGACCCAAATTTCTGCCTCTCAGACGCGATCTGCTGACGGATAACCTTCACACGTAGTTCCGCCTGACTTATGCGCGGGTCATTTTCCTGAGCGTTTGCTTGAAGCAGTCCGAGTGCAACGAGCTGTTCAGCCAGTTGCTGTTGCAAGGACGTCACCAAGCCATTCTGACTTTGAACGTCAGCTGCAGGATCGACCAATTCGTAGCGATGCCGGAAATCTGACATCGCCTTTCTGGCTTTCTGAAGGCGTTCCTGAGCCTGCTGTAACTCATTGCGAGAATAGCGAAGCGCGTCCTCCCTCGCGACGTCATTCAGCTGGTTTATGACAATACCGCTTTCATCCAAAATAGTCGTGCTAATATTCTGCGCATCATGCGGATCGAATGCCAAAATCCGAAGATCTATCATGCCATTTGAGTAATGAATAGTGACCTTTCTACGCCACTCTGAAACTAAACTCTCCATCGAGTTATTTCCATGAAACCCGAATATTGGGTCCCGTGCCGGCTTCGACCATATTTTTCTTAGGTCTAGCCGCCTATCCACGCGCTCAACTAGATCACGACTTTGGATGAATTTGAATAGAACATCAGTGTCAGAGGTCGAATTGGAACCGACGAGTGACCCAAGACCGCCCAAGACGTCTGCAGGGGATGACGTCGACTCGCTTCGCACGGAAAAACCGACCAACGATGCGTACTGATCAGCCGCACGCGCATAGAGATACCATGCTGAAATCAGCAGAGGTATGATTACCACGATCACGAAGCTCATCGCGATCCCAAGATGGCGGCGCTTTGCTTTCGCAGGAGATGCCGGGGGCAGGACACCTTGACGCGCCGTTTTCTGATCCTCGCCCTTACGCTCGGCTTTTTGCGCCAGCGGTTCCGCTTTGTGATCGTCTGATGCCATGTTTGCGCCTAGCTTCAGTGTTGAAGTTGTGACGCGGTTAGTACATAACACTCTCACTTTGTACCAGCATGGAAGCGAGACGTAAGCTTTTCGTGACCATCGCAAGATGAGCCTTCGCTATGCAACGACAAGTAAACAACACCTCAGGCGGAGGTGCAGATGCACGACGTCTCTTGGAGGTCCGCAAGCATAGACGATTCTCGACAGTCCGGGCGGTCGTCGCGCTAGTCCTTCGCGAAGTACAGACAAGCCATGGAAGGTCGTCTGGCGGATATCTATGGGCAATTGCTGAACCCGTAGGCGGGATCGCTTTGCTCACACTGATCTTTTCAGCCGGCTTCAGGACACCGCCCCTAGGGACAAACTTTGCCATTTTTTATGCAACCGGTGTGGTACCATTCATGGCATATCTTGATATGTCTGGAAAAGTTGCGAGATCTGTGGGATACTCGAAAGCTCTGCTTACTTATCCTGCAGTGACATTTGTAGATGCATTGGTTGCCCGCATTCTTTTCAATGCGTTCACTCAAATAGTTATTGCGACGTTAATATTCTCTGGCATCTATTGGTTCGCTGACACCCGCACTCACCCTCAGGTCGAACAAATCGCCATCGCGATGGCGATGATAATTTGCGTAGCGACTGCGATAGGTACGGTGAACTGCTTTCTTTTTGAGGCCTTCGCGTGGTGGCAGCAGTTGTGGGGTATACTAATGCGACCGATCTTTCTGGTTTCATGTATATTTTTTATTTATGACAACGTCTCTCAGCCGTATCGTGATTGGCTCTGGTGGAATCCGCTCATCCATATCATCGGCCAAATGCGCCACGCATTTTATGATAATTACAGAGGAGACTACGTTAGTTACACATACGTCTTTGGACTTAGCTTGGGGTTGTGGGCGTTGGGTCTACTGCTACTCGTAAGGTACCACCGAGATCTACAAAATAGCTAGGCCGGGGGAAGATCAGACCCTTTCTCGAATACCCTCTCCCATTGGTCTATAACCGACTCAGGCGAGAATTCAGCAACTGACTTCGGTCCTGCCTTTGAAAGTTGATCTCGAAGAGCTGAGTTCTCCAATAACTCGCGCAGTGAGAGGGAAAGGCTTTCGATAGGATTGCGTCCGTCGCTGAGCAACCCATTGACACCATCGCTCACCAGGTAGTTCAAACCACTACACTCTCTAAACCCAATTACCGGCGTACCAGCAGCCAGCGCTTCGCAAACTGACAACGGGAACCCCTCATAGCTTGCCGGGTGCAATAGAACAGCAGAGCTAGCCACGCGTTCAACAGCATCAGAGCGATGCCCCAGCAATGACACTCTTTTCACACCATTCGAAAGGATTAACTGTTCCAATTCCTTTCGCTTACTACCCTCACCATAAATCTCAATTGACCAATCCGGGAATTGGTGCTGTATGAGTTTCCAAGCGAGAATCGCCAGATCTTGACGTTTGACCTGCTCAAGACGGCCAGATACTGCAATTACCTTCCTTCGTTCAGCAGTCGGAATTAATGAGTCAACCGGTTTGACTGCATTCGGCATGACAACAATTTTGCTCGGATCGAGTCTATAGTATTCTGCGTATTCCGGCAAAAGCACCAAGACTTTGTCGATGGCAGAAAGACACTCCAGCCTCCGTTGCCGATCTATGATGCTCGGATCCCACCGCAAGGGGTTTTCATAGTCTTGAAATGGCGCATTGTGCGTCGATGCTATTTTGATGGTCTCTGCGGGTGCTTTGGCATATGCCAGCGCTTTGATCGCCGGCGGCATGAATGCAATGACGACGTCAGGATTCGTAGCCTTGAGATGCCGCTCCAAGCGCCTCCAAAACGACCCGTGCCGATTAAGCCAAGAAACTCGTGACATGACTGGCACTGAATGCGCGGCGTTCAATGCTTTTCGGAGCGGCTCAATCGACTTCTTGAACCGCCCCCTTTGAGGCGGGCGAAGATTACTAAGAATTATACCTCTATCAACTGAGTACGCGGGAGGCTTACCCCTGTATTCGTGGGTCACAATCTCTACATCGTGACCCCTGTCTGCGAGCGCGTTGGCCACGTCTATCAGGACGCGCTCTGCTCCGCCTCCTCTTTGCGCTAGCTTTTCGATGACAAAAGTAATCCTCTTGGACTTCATCGTGTTTGCCATCCCAATTCTGCTATGCGACGTGCTATCGTGTCCATGTTCTTCCAATCAGTATACTCAAAGTCCAGCCCCGAAGCTGCTAACAAGTTTTTAAACCGAAACACCAATTTTTCGATCGAATTGGCGTCCAGTGTTTCAAATCCCCAGCTGAGCAGGACATTCTTCACTGCAGCCCTTAATTCGACCAAATATGCGTTCCTGTCGGCAAACTGCTGAAACGACAATATTCCACTGCAGTCAATTTCGCGCGCGGACCTTTTGCTGTATTTTGCTATATATTCAGCGGGCACGCCAATGACGTTGCAGGAACTGTGGGACCGAGTTGAGCTGTTGAGAAACAAAGTATGAAACTCTAAGTCAACAGCAAAACCGTGATTAAGGCATGATTCAACGAAAATATCCAACCTCGCGGCCAGGGTGTCTTCTGTACTCATCTCCTCTAGGTCTAAAGTGCCATCTGTCGACCATGCAAAAACGACTGCTTCACGGGCCCATCCGAGTGACAAGCAAATTTCACGTCCATAGGTGTCGAGATCACGATTTTCTGCGCTGCAAATATTTAAGGCTTGTAGCTCAGACGGATCGCGCCATGGCAATCGCACAAGCTGGGCGTTACGACTGACTGCCAATGCGATCTCGTTTGCCGGTAGAGTCTGCGGCTCCAAAACAGTCCCGGCTATCAAAACAACATGAACCGTTACCAAGTCCTCAGCGGAGCGCATCACGTCGTCAACCTATTAACTATTTTTCTTGAAATCTGCTTGGTTGTGATGGCAGGCTTTAGTCGTAATGCAATCAGCTCATACTTTATCCGCTCTCGCCGATCACCGTTGTTCGCCGCAAATCGCGCCGCAAGCTTTGCCGCCTTGTAACGCAGGTCATTTGTAAAACTATTCCGGTACCGAAGGAGGTTGGGACGATTTTTGTCTATAATCAAATTGTATGCTTCATAAACGTCCCGTGCGTTCCGCCCGATATCGCTCTTATAATATGTAGCTAAAGGCCTGTCCGCCCGTGGTTTAAGAATCTTTCCTCCGCCGCGGATGAAACGAACAAAGTAATCCATATCTTGCAACCGTGGCAGCCGTTCGTCAAAATAGCCAACCCTCGTGAACGACTCTCGTGGCCCCACCAGCGTCCAAAGATAGGCCCGAAGCTTACCACCGACCATGAGATTAAGAAACTGATCCCCGGCCAATTCTTGATTTACTCTTCTTGCAGGAGCGCTGCTCTCGCGCCAAAGATAGTCGCAGGTGATCCAGGTCGCCGTAAGGTCCCTCCCACCGTGGTAAAGAGTTGACATATACGAGAATTGATCATCAAGTTTTGTCTCCGCCCACGTGTCGCCGGCATCTAACCATGCGATGTAAGGTGCTTCGGAGAGATCGAGAAGCTCATTTCGTGTGTAGGGACGCCCCCTATTCACAGGCCGCCGCGCCAGTGTCAAACGATGATCAGATCTGCTGGTGAACTGATCACAAATAGTCTGAGCCTGATCGAAAATCTCCTCGTCAGATCCATCATCGGCAATTACCACTCGCAGCCTGCCGCTCCAGGTCTGCGCTAGAATAGACTCAAGGGATATTTCCAAACCTGACGGGTCTTCGAAATGCGGTATTAGAATATCGAGCGAAGGCTTCATCCGACACTCCACGGGTTACTTGATTTTTTCATCGTCGGCGGAATCCCCTGTATTGGATGTGCCCGGAGTAACGCGTTCATGATTAATCTGCAACATACAGAAAGCGACTTAACGCCTCGGAAATGTAGGGATGTCCCGCGAAGCGTAACTCCCGACTGATAGTTGTGCTTTTGCGGTGACAGATGTTACCCTTGGCAGTACAGACATTGCCCAAGTATGATTGAACGACCCCGACGCATCATTTCTGTCTCGACAAATGCGATTCACCCTCTAGCTTACCGTAGATTTGGATAACGATCCACTTACCTTCCAGATTATATTCAATTACGGCAGGCGATTATTTTTTTCCATCCTATCGAGCGATTCTTTTAACTGCTCTACATCCTGACGGAGCAGACATAGTGCGATAAAAATATCGTCGTTCGTCGCTTTTCTACTTCCCGTTGCGGACTTAATCTTTCTGCTGATGCTTAATGATAATACCTTGAGCGTTCGGCTTATCCCTTTATTACGGATCGAATGGAGCACTCTTCTTGGTAACATCTTCATTAACGAGAAAAGTACTTCGAAACGATCTGATCTGCGAGATAACCGTGACCAGATGCTCGAAGATGCCGAATATCTTCGATGTCCATACGGCTGACGAGGTTCCGATACTGTAGGGCAAACTGATCTTGTAGGTCAGAGCTAACTTTTTCTCTGCCCCAGTCATAAAGTGTAACGGCCATGTCCCAGTAACTCGCGACGCTTCTGATTTTAAGGCTAGGGTATTTCTTGATAAGCTCGTACGTTGATATTAAGGCGTCAAACAACCCCAATCTCTGCCCGCTTGAAACATTCGTAATGTTTGTGCCCCGGTTGTCCACAATATGCGTGCATATTTCGTGATCCAATAGTATTATCTTGCGTGATACCAACAACATCTGCCAGTGTGCAATCATGTCATTGTGGACAAAGGTTTTACCGAATAGCTGGGTGTATTGGCGATAAGACTCTGTCCTTATAATTTTATTCCAGGGGTAATTCGTAATACGAGCAATGCTGGGGTATGACTGGAACTCGACAACCTTACTACTGCACCCTTTTAGAACTTGCACAAATATACTCTCATCTACGTACGACATAGGGCGAAATTTCTGGGCTAAACTGCTGGTGTAGCTGTACTTGAAAATCGATATATCGATTTTCGAGTCGTGGTCCATGATGTCTAAGGCGGGAGAAATAACCTCTTGGTGCAGTATATCATCCGCATCAAAAAAAATAGTATACTGGCCGCGGACCAGCGCAAACCCTTTGTTGCGGCTCACTCCCGCGCCCATATTCCTTTTGTTGTAAATCGCTGAGATACGATGATCGCTGTCGACAGCTGACGATATGATATCGTAGCTTCCATCGGTAGAAGCATCGTCAATTAAAACGACTTCATATGAAATGTCATCAATTTCAGTTATTTTTCCTAGCAATCGCTCAAGCGTTTTTGATGCGTTGTAAACAGGAATAATAATCGACAGCTTAATTGCAGGATTATTGCTCATCGCGCGCATATCCGCAATTTCCGGCCTTTACGCAGCAAAGGCCACACTGAAGGAATTATCCTTAGAAACCTATGATACCTAAGCATCCAGACAATCAGTCCTTCAATTTCTAGTAGACATCGACACCACTTCGGTGTGGCTTCGATCGAGCGCATGAGAGAGGCCATCGCGTACTGCACCACCGAGCAGCTGGCGAAAAACCTTTGCGTCTTCGCCGTAGTCGCGAGCCTTTCGGTGCCACTTGACCAATAATAGCGGAACGAGTGGCCAGAAAAGCCAGCCGGCAGCTACTCTATACGCTATCAGCGCATTTCTGTAATTATAGTAGACTTTCCACATTGGGCGAAGAACAAGTCCCGTCTCGCCTTGCTGAGCGTCGGTATCATGCTCAAATCTGACTGCTGGGGCAAATCCCAATCGGAAGCCTTTTTTGCGCAAGTTGAGCGTGAAAATCTGATCGTCGCCGTAGATGAACAGGCGAGGATCTGGCAAATCCGTATCGGTAAGCGCTGCCCTCGATACGAACAACCCCACGAATGACGCCATATCGACCTCTACTGTCTGAGAGGTCGGCACGTAAGCGTCATCCGACAGGTGAAATCCCCCTCGACCTTTGCCCGCCAGAGTGCGCAGGAACTCTCTGCCCCTCCAGAAGGGATTTCGATATGGACGGTTCATTTCGCATATTCTACCGTCTGGGTGAAAAACAGCAGCCCCGATGGCGTCCCATTTGGTAAGATCCATGGCCAAGAATTCAGCGATGGCGCCCTCGGCCGGACGGCCGTCATCGTCCATCACCACTAGCCAATCTGGGTCGTGAATATCTCTTGCTTCTCGCATGGCAGCGGCGAAGCCGCCGGCGCCTCCTAGATTTTCAGCGCTAAGTGTCACAGTCAGATTTGCTGAAGCTTGACCCAGCAGCCACTCTTTTGTGCCGTCCGTCGACGCATTGTCGAAAACAAGGATATGATCAATCGGCTGGCCAATGAGCCGCGCGAGCGTCAGGCGGAGTTTTGCCAACCTGTTGTGCGTCACAACCACTGCGACGATTGATGGTTGCTTCATCGTTAGGCCTGCTCATTCCGCGCGTCGTCGCGTCGGAGGTTAGCGACCTCCAGCAAATAACTCAACCTGGCCGGCGCAGGCTGATTTCACTAACGAGAGAGGTTCGAGCCACCGCCAATGAGTTTGCAGAATCGCGTGTCATCATCGTTGAAAACATGTGGTGAGCCCAACAGGATTCGAACCTGTGACCCACTGATTAAAAGTCAGTTGCTCTACCAACTGAGCTATGGGCCCATCACAGGGCGCCTCCTTACGCATGGGGTTTTACCGGGTCAAGCGGAAAAGCGGCGCGCTCTGGTGGATTCTGGTGGGCTGACGTAAAAGGCCGGTCATGGCCAGCGAAGCATCCCCCGCGCTTCAGCCTTTGCACTTCATGAAGATGCATGGGCTGGGCAATGATTTCGTCGTGATCGACCTGCGAAACGGCGGGACGATGCCGGATGCGCGGCTGATCACGCGCATCGCGGACCGTCATTTCGGGGTCGGGTTCGACCAGCTTGCGACCATCGAAAGCGACGCCGACACCGATGCACGGCTGGTGTTTTTCAATGCGGACGGATCGCGATCTGGTGCGTGCGGGAACGCCACCCGCTGCATCGCGCGGTATCTGCTGGATGAAACGGGGCAGAATCGGCTTCAATTGAGGACCGACCACGCGGTCCTTCTGGCCGAAGATACCGGAAACGGGCTGACGCGGGTCAACATGGGGCCACCGGTTCTGGAGTGGCGGGCGATCCCGCTGGCACACGATGTCGATACGCTGCACCTGCCGGTTGACGGCGATCCTGTCGCGACCGGCATGGGCAATCCACACATGACGTTCTTTGTGGATGATGCAGCGGGTGCCGATCTGCTGTCGTATGCCGCGTTCGAGCATCACCCTCTTTATCCCCAGCGCACGAATGTCGAGGTCGTCCAGGTCGTCAGTGACGGCGAAATCATCTTGCGCATCTGGGAACGCGGTGTCGGGCGCACGCTGGCGTCAGGCACGTGTTCCTGCGCGGCCGCGGTTGCGGCGGCGCGTCGCGGGCTGACCGGCCGGCGCGTCACGGTTCAGGTCGAAGGCGGCACGCTGATCATCGACTGGCGCGACGACGGCGTCTGGATGGAGGGGCCGACCGCGCATGTCATGTCAGGCACCCTGACGCCCGAATGGCAGGCTGGCGAATGGCAGGCCGCGCCATGAACATCCGCCCGCCAATCTTCACCACACTCGGCTGTCGCCTGAACGCCTACGAATCCGAGGCGATGCGCGAAATGGCCGAGGCTGCGGGCCTTGACGGCGCGGTCATCGTCAACACCTGCGCCGTCACCGCCGAGGCCGTGCGCAAGGCACGTCAGGAAATCCGCCGTCTTGCCCGCGAAAACCCCGGGGCGCCGATCATCGTGACCGGTTGCGCGGCCCAGACCGAGCCCGAAACCTTTGCCGCCATGCCCGAGGTCGCGCGCATCGTCGGCAACCACGAAAAGATGCAGCCCGAAACTTGGCGCGGCATCGCGGCCCCTGATCTGGTGGGCGACACCGAACGCGTGATGGTCGATGACATCATGTCGGTGCGCGAAACCGCAGGTCACCTGATCGACGGGTTCGGACGCCACCGCGCCTATGTCCAGGTCCAGAACGGCTGCGACCACCGCTGCACCTTCTGCATTATCCCGTTTGGCCGGGGCAATTCCCGCTCGGTCCCCGCAGGCGTTGTCGTCGACCAGATCAAGCGTCTGCGCGACCGCGGCTTCAACGAAGTCGTGCTGACCGGCGTCGACCTGACCAGCTGGGGCGCCGACCTGCCCGGCCAGCCGCCTCTGGGCAATCTGGTCCGCCGCATCCTGCGCATGGTTCCAGACCTGCCGCGGCTGCGCGTTAGCTCCATCGACTCGATCGAGGCGGACCCCGACCTGATGGAGGCGATTGCCACCGAGCCCCGGCTGATGCCCCATCTGCATCTGTCGCTGCAGCACGGCGACGATCTGATCCTGAAACGGATGAAGCGCCGGCATCTGCGCGACGACGCCATCGCGTTCTGCGAATCTGCCCGCAAGCTGCGTCCCGACATCGTCTTTGGTGCCGACATCATCGCGGGCTTCCCGACCGAGACCGAGGCGCATTTCCAGAACTCGGTCGATCTGGTGCGCGACTGCGGCCTGACGTTCCTGCATGTGTTCCCGTTCAGTGCTCGAAAGGGCACGCCTGCCGCGCGCATGCCGCGTGTCGCGGGCCCCACCATCAAGGAACGCGCGGCCGCGTTGCGGGCCGTGGGGCAGGCGGCACTCGCCGCGCATCTGGACGCGGCCAGTGCCCAGACCCACACCGTGCTGACCGAAGGGCCGCGCCTTGGCCGGACACCGCAGTTCACGGAAGTCGCCTTTGACCGCGACATGCCCGAGGGCGCGATCCTGCATGTCACCGTCGGCGGCCACGACGGCCAGCGCCTGTTGGCGGACGGCAGTGACGCCGCCTGATTTGGGCGTCAATCTGCCGCCCGAAACGTGCGTCGCTTGCCTGTCACGGGGCGCGTGGTAGCTTCATTCGTCGCAATGCCAAAGGATCACACATGCCCCAGTTCAGCCGCCGTGGATTTCTGTCAGTTTCGGTGGCGGGCGCCGCTGCCTTGGTGATGCACCCCTATTCGGCCCGTGCCGCGGCTGGGCAGGCGCATCTGCGGATCATGGAAACCACGGACCTGCACGTTCATGCGTGGCCATATGACTATTACGCCGACAAGCCCGCCGACACGTTGGGTCTTGCGCGCACCGCGGCGCTGGTGAACGCCATCCGGGCCGAGGCGACGAACAGCGTTCTTCTGGACAACGGGGACTTTTTGCAGGGCAACCCGATGGGCGACTATATCGCCTATGAAAGGGGCATGAAGGCCGGGCAGATGCACCCGATCATCGCCGCGATGAACACCGTGGGCGTCGAATGCAGCACCCTTGGCAATCACGAATTCAACTATGGGTTGGAGTTTCTGGATCACACGCTGGCCGGCGCCGAGTTCCCGGTCGTCTGCGCCAATGTCGCCACCGAAGCGGGCGCCACGGCTGCAGATGACAAGACCCTGATCGCGCCATACACGATTCTGGACCGGCAAGTGACCGACGGGGCGGGTCAGTCCCATCCGATTAAGCTGGGCATCATCGGCTTTGTCCCGCCGCAGATCACGCAGTGGGACCGGGCCAATCTGGAAGGCCGCGTCACCGCCCGCGATATCGTCGAGGCAGCCACCGCATGGGTCCCCAAGCTGCGGGCCGAAGGATGCGATCTGGTCATCGCGCTGTGCCATTCGGGCATCGCGGGCGCCAAGGCCGAGACGATGATGGAAAACGCGGCCGTGCCGCTGGCCGCCGTGGACGGGATCGACGTCGTCCTGACCGGCCACCAGCATCTGGTTTTTCCGGGCGGCGAGGATTTCGTCGATCTCGAGGACGTTGATCCGGTCGCCGGCACAATTAGTGGCAAGCCTGCGGTCATGGCAGGTTTCTGGGGCAGCCACATGGGTCTGATCGACCTGCTTCTGGAACGCGACGGGGACAGCTGGAAGGTCGTCAGCCACACCGCCGAGGCTCGGCCGATCTATGAGCGGGTCGAGAAAGAGGTGAAGCCGCTGGTCCAAAGCGTGACAGCGGTCGAGGATGCGACCCGTACTGAACACGAGGCGACGCTGGCCTATGTCCGCCGCCCCGTCGGCAAGACGTCCGCACCGCTTTTCAGCTATTTCGCTCAAGTTGCCGACGATCCCAGCGTGCAGATCGTCTCGAACGCGCAGACATGGTACATCGCCCAGATGATGAAGGGGACCGAGTGGGAGGGGCTGCCGATCCTGTCCGCGGCCGCCCCGTTCAAGGCCGGCGGTCGCGGTGGGCCGGATTACTATACCGACGTGCCCGCGGGCGACATCGCCATCAAGAATGTCGCCGATCTTTACCTCTATCCCAACACGATCCGCGCGGTGAAGGTCACGGGCCAGCAGGTCAAGGACTGGCTGGAACGCAGCGCCGGGATGTTTGCCGAACTGACCCCCGGGCAGGCCGACCAGCCGCTGCTGAACCCCGATTTCCCCAGCTATAACTTCGATGTGATGGACGGCGTCACTTACAAGGTCGACCTTTCCCAGCCGTCCCGCTTTGCGCCAAAGGGCGAAGTTCTGAACCCCGGCGCGCACCGCATCGTTGATCTGGCGTTCGAGGGGAAACCCATCGATCCCGACGCCGAATTCATCGTTGCCACCAACAACTATCGTGCGGGCGGTGGTGGGAATTTCCCGGGCGCGGACGGGTCGACCGTCGTCTTCGAAGGGCCGGACACCAACCGCGACGTGATCGTCCGCTATATCGTGGATCAGGGGACCATCGACCCGGCGGCGGATGGCAACTGGTCGTTCGCCCCAGTGGCCGGGACCAGCGCGGTCTTTGAAACCGGGCCGGGTGCTGCTGCTTATGTCGATCAGCAGAAACTGGCCCTGACGCCCTTGGGTGAAACGCCCGAAGGGTTCGTGCGGTACCGTATCGACCTGACGTGATGCGGCGCCCTGTGGCGTCAGGCGTCGATCCCAGATAAGATCGATCAGCCCTGCATGCCTGTGCACGACAGACCTGACGAACTGCGAAGGAAACCGCGATGACGGACAGCCAGATCGACGCGATGTCGTTCGAAGATGCGATGAAGGAACTGGAACAGACCGTCGCCAAGCTGGAACACGGCGATGCGACGCTGGAACAGTCGATCTCGCTTTACGAACGGGGCGCTCGGCTGCGCGCTCACTGCGAGCAGCGCCTGCGTGCCGCGGAAGAGCGGGTCGAAAAGATCACCCTTGCCGCCAACGGCGAACCGAACGGCACCACCCCGGTCGAGGGGTTGTGATGCAGGACGCCCTGTCGGCTGGTCTGGCGGACACCGCCCGCGCGGTTCAGGCCGCGCTTAAGGATGCGTTGGCCGACTTGCCCCCGGGCGATCTGACGGACGCCATGCGCTATGCGGTGGCGGGCGGAAAACGCCTGCGGGCGTATCTGGTGCTGGAATCCGCGCGGTTGCATGATGTGCCGGACTCTGCGGCCATGCCGGTCGCCGTCGGGGTCGAGATGCTGCACGCCTACAGCCTGGTCCACGACGACCTGCCGGCCATGGATGACGACGACCTGCGGCGGGGCATGCCGACCGTCCATGTCAAATGGGGCGAAGCAACCGCCATTCTGGCGGGTGACGCCCTGCAATCGGCAGCATTCGGGATGCTGTCGCGACCCGACGTCGGTGACGGCGACGTGCGCGTGACGCTGATTTCGCGCTTGGCCGAGGCTGTGGGCGCGCGCGGCATGGTCTGGGGTCAGGCCCTGGACATCGCCGCCGAAACCGCCACGTCCCCGCTGGATCTGGCGGCCATCACCCAGCTGCAGGCGAACAAGACCGGCGCGTTGATCGAATTTGCCGCGACTGCGGGTGCGGTGCTGGCCAAGGCCGATCCGCAACCCTTGACCGATTACGCCCGCGATCTGGGGCTGGCCTTTCAGATTGCCGATGATCTTCTGGACGTGACCGGCACGACCGAAGCCACGGGCAAACGCGTCGGCAAGGATGCCGATGCCGGCAAAGCCACCTTCGTGTCCCTGCTGGGTCAGGACGGCGCCCGGGCCCGTGCGGCCCAGCTGTCGGATCGCGCACAGAACGCATTGGCCCCCTACGGCGATGCGCCCGCGGCCGAAAACCTTCGCGCGCTTGCGCGTTTCGTCATCCACCGCCAGACTTGATCCTGCGTCCCGCGCGTCCAAGTTCAGCCGCCCGAAAAGGGGCCCGCCATGCCGACTTCTGACAAACCCTCTGCAACGCCGCTGCTGGACAAGATCAACCTGCCCGCAGACCTGAAACCGCTGAGCGACCGTGAACTGCGGCAGGTGGCGGATGAGTTGCGGACGGAAACCATCTCGGCGGTCAGCCAAACCGGCGGGCATCTGGGCGCGGGGCTTGGGGTCGTCGAACTGACGGTCGCGCTGCACGCGGTATTCGACACGCCACGCGACAAGATCGTCTGGGACGTGGGGCATCAGTGCTATCCCCACAAGATCCTGACGGGTCGGCGCGACCGCATCCGCACGCTGCGGACCGAAGGTGGTCTGGCCGGTTTCACCAAACGCAGCGAAAGCCCCTACGACCCGTTCGGAGCCGGCCATTCCTCCACCTCGATCAGCGCAGGTCTGGGTCTGGCCATGGCGCGCGAACTGGGCGGCGATCCGGGTGACGCGGTCGCCGTGATCGGCGACGGCGCGATGAGCGCGGGCATGGCGTTCGAGGCGCTGAACAACGCGGGCCATCTGGGCAAGCGGCTGTTCGTCATCCTGAACGACAACGAAATGTCGATCGCACCACCAACGGGTGCGCTCTCGACCTATCTGACGCGCCTTTATACACAGAACCCGTTTCAGGACCTGAAGGCGGCCGCCAAGGGGGCCGTCAGCCTGCTGCCGCCGCCGGTTCAGGAAGGCGCGCGCCGCGCGAAAGAGATGCTGAAGGGCATCGCCATGGGCGGCACCATGTTCGAAGAGCTGGGTTTCTCCTATATCGGCCCGGTCGACGGGCACGATATGGATCAGCTGCTGCCACTGTTGCGCACGGTCAAATCGCGGGCGACCGGACCGGTGCTGATCCATGTGATCACAAAGAAGGGCAAGGGTTACGCACCTGCGGAAAACGCGGCCGACCGCGGCCACGCCCGCGCCAAGTTCGATATGGTCACAGGCGAGCAGGCAAAATCGCGCAGCAACGCCCCAAGCTATACCAGCGTCTTTGCAAAGGCGCTGATCGCGCAGGCCGAACGTGACGACAAGATCGTGGCCGTGACCGCCGCCATGCCCGACGGCACGGGCCTGAACCTGTTCGCGGAACGCTTCCCCAAACGCTGCTTTGACGTGGGGATCGCGGAACAGCACGCCGTGACATTCTCGGCCGGTCTGGCGGCGGGGGGCATGAAGCCGTTCTGCGCAATCTATTCGACGTTCCTGCAGCGCGGCTATGATCAGGTGGTCCACGATGTGGCGATCCAGCGCCTGCCGGTGCGGTTCGCGGTTGACCGGGCGGGTCTGGTAGGCGCCGACGGCCCGACCCACGCCGGTGCCTATGACGTGGGCTTTCTTGCCAATCTTCCCGGCTTTGTCGTCATGGCCGCAGCGGACGAGGCCGAGCTTGTCCACATGGTCGCCACGGCCGTCGCGCTGGACGACTGTCCCAGCGCGTTCCGCTTTCCCCGCGGCGAAGGCACCGGCGTCGATCTGCCCGCAGTCGGGCAGCCCCTGGAAATCGGTAAGGGCCGCATCGTCGCCGAAGGATCGCGCGTGGCGATCCTGTCATTCGGCACCCGCCTGTCCGAGGTGATGGCCGCCCGCACGATGCTGGCCACACGCGGCATCGACGTGACAGTGGCGGATGCGCGGTTCGCCAAACCTTTGGACCGTGATCTGATCCTGCAGCTTTGCCATCACCACGAGGCGCTGATCACCATCGAAGAAGGCGCTGTCGGCGGCTTTGGCAGCCACGTGGCGCAGCTTCTGGCGGATGCGGGCATGTTCGACCACGGGCTGAAGTTCCGCAGCATGGTTCTGCCCGACCACTTCATCGACCACGCGAGCCCCGAGGCGATGTATACCGCCGCCGCCATGAACGCCCCGCAGATCGAGGCGAAGGTGCTGGAGGTTCTGGGCGTCGCCACCTTGGAACGCCGCGCCTGATCGCGTATGGGCGGTCGTAATCGAAATCCGGCAGGAATTGATGCATGACCCAGCACACCCATCCGCTGGCCCATCCCCATGATCCGCACCGCATCACCCGTTCGGGCTGGTTGCGCGCGGCCGTTCTGGGCGCGAATGACGGCATCGTATCGGTCGCGTCGCTGATCCTTGGGGTCGCGGCGTCCAATCCCGAACCACATGCGGTGCTGATCGCCGGGGTTGCGGGTCTCAGCGCCGGGGCGCTGTCGATGGCGGCGGGTGAATATGTCAGCGTCTCGTCCCAGTCGGACATCGAACGGGCCGATATCCGGCGGGAAAAGGCATCGCTGCGTGCCTCGCCCGAGATCGAGATGGAGGAGTTGATCGCGATCTATGAATCGCGCGGCCTCGCCCCAGAGACCGCCCGCCTTGTCGCAACGGAATTGACCGAGCATGACGCGCTGGGTGCCCATGTGCGGGACGAACTGGGGCTGATGGGCATTCAGGACGCGCGGCCGGTGTCGGCGGCAATCGCCTCAGCGCTGACATTCGGCGTCGCGGGGGCCATGCCGTTGCTGGCTGCGGTGCTGGCGCCCACGGGACATGTGATCGCGACCGTCATCATCGTGACTGCGCTTGCCCTGGCGCTGCTGGGGGTGATCGGGGCGAAGGCCGGTGGTGCACCATGGCCCCGCGCCGTGGTCCGGGTGCTGGTATGGGGCGGCTTTGCCATGGCGGTGACATCCGGTATTGGATACCTTTTCGGGGTCGCGGCAGCATGATCCGCGCTGTGATCACAGCCGTCCTTATGGCGGTACCCATGCTTGCGTTTGCTGAACCCCTGCTGCCCAGCGTGGCGTCCGTACACGGTGTGCGGGCCGACGATGTCCTGAACATCCGCGAAGAACCCAGCGCCAGATCGGCGGCGGTCGGCAGCTTTGCACCGGATGCCGACAACATCGAAATCGTCGCGCTGTCGAATGGGTGGGCGCAGGTGAACACCGGCGAGCGGACCGGGTGGGTCAACACGCGATATCTGTCGATTCAGGATGACATCTGGATGCCGGGCAGTCTACCGGACGGGCTGCGGTGCAGCGGGACCGAGCCCTTCTGGTCGGTCAGCTTTGCCGGGTCAAAGGCCACCATGTCGACACCTGACGCTCCAGAGCGGTCGTTCGGTCCCATATCCGTCACCGGCGACGCCGGCCTTGCCCGGGATGTCACGGCGGGACACGGACCTGCATTTCAGGCGCGCATCGCGGGTGCTGCGTGCAGCGACGGGATGTCCGACCGGGCCTTTGGATTGACAGCCAGCGTGATTCTGGACGGTGGCGCAAGAGAGCTTAGCGGTTGCTGCCGGATCGCGCGCGACTGACCAGCCGCCGCACGGGGCGGGTGACTGGCTGAAGCCGGCGAATGATCGCGGACCGGACCGGCCCCTCGCGGCGGAACGCGCGTTCGACGAAAATGGCCCACAACGTGCCGATCAGAACCTGCCAGATATTGTGACGCTCGGCCACGACGCGGCTGTTTCCGACGTAACCCGCCGCCACGATGGCCGCGACCTTGGCTGGCAAGCTGTTCGTCACGCAATTATTGACCAGCGACGATGCGCCAAACGCGCTTGTGGCCGCATGGCCCGATGGCATTCCACGAAAGTCGCCTGCAGGGCGTTGGTTAAGACGACTTTCGCCCAGAACGGTCTTGACGGTATGGACGCCCGACCAGCTGATCGCGAAACGCAGGACATATTCAGGCGCCGACCCGGTCAGAACCGCGCAGGCCCCACCTACGATCGGCAGAAAGTTGCGGTAACGATCCCCAAGCTTTTCCACCCGCGGGAATGTCACCAGCAGGATCAGGATTAGCCCAACCGTTACGATCCACGGCATCCACCGCAGGCGAAACTGGTTGGCGCGTGGCGTCATTCGCCGCTGACCAGCGCAAACAGCCCGCTGCGATAGTCGGGGTACTTCAACTGCACGCCCAATTCCGACTTGATCCGATCATTCCGCACGCGCTTGTTCTCTGCGTAAAAGCTGCGTGCCATCGGCGACAACTCGGCAGTGGCAAAGTCTTCCTCTGGTGGGACGGGCACGCCCAGCAATTCGGAAGCATAGGCGAGTACGTCCTGCGGGGGGGCGGGATCGTCATCGCAGACGTTATAGACTGCACCGGGATTCGGTCGCGCAATCGATGCCGCCAGAACCTGCGCGATGTCTTCGGCATGGATGCGAGAGAACACCTGTTCGGGCTTCACGATCCGCCGGGCCTGACCGCTGCGCATTTTTTCCAACGGACCACGCCCGGGACCATAGATCCCGGCCAGGCGGAAGATGTGAAGCGGCAGGCCGAACCCCTCGGCCAGCGTGCGCCATGACAGCTCGGCCCGGACACGTTCGTCGCCGCGGGGTGTGGTTGGCGTCAGCGTCGCGCTTTCGTCGACCCAGTCGCCGCCGCGGTCGCCATAGACGCCGGTAGTCGACAGATATCCGATCCAGGATGCCTTGGACGCGGCGATGGCGTCGCGAAAATCGCGAAGCGCGGGGTCGCCGTCCGCATCGGGTGCCGCGCTGATCAGAATGGCGTCGGCATTTGCCAGCTCTGCCGTGATCTGCGCGGCATCACCTGTCCAGTTCAGCGCGCGCGCGCCTGTCGCGGTGACCGATTGCCCGTCCCGGCGCGTGGTGCCGACGACGTCCCAACCCTGCGCGACCAGCAACCGGGTCAGAAACCCGGCGGAGTATCCGTGGCCAAGGGTGACCAGCTTCACGCCATCACCTCTGCCGCGATGGCAAAGGACCGCAGCCGCGCCTCGAAGTCATAGATGTGGTTGGTGAAGATCATTTCATCCGGCTGATAACGGTCGATCAGATCGCCCAGTTGCTGCCGCACGGTTTCGGGCGAACCGATTGCCGACACCCGAAGCGCCGAGCTGACGACGCGCTGAAGATCCGGCGGGATCACGGTCGACAGATCCTCGACCGGCGGGGCCAACTTGCCGGGACGACCGCTGCGGATGCGGGCGAAGCTGATCTTCTGGCTTGAGGCCAGATAATTGGCCTGCGCGTCGGTATCGGCTGCGATGACGTTGACGGCCAGCATGAAGCGTGGCGTCTCGCCCCACGGGCCGGGCTGGAACCGCGCCCGATAGAGATCGACCGCCTGATCCAGATCGCCGGGCGCGAAGTGGGATGCGAAGGAATAGGGCAGCCCCAGCGCAGCCGCCAGACTGGCACCGTAAAGCGACGATCCAAGAATCCAGACCGGGACGTTGGTCCCTTGCCCCGGATGGGCGGCCACCGGCACGCCCGCCCGTTCCGGCCCCAGATAGTTCAACAGTTCGACGACGTCCTGTGGAAAATCCTCATTCCGGCTGTGGCCGCGGCGCAGCGCGTGCATCACCGCCCCGTCGCCGCCCGGCGCGCGGCCTAGGCCCAGATCGATCCGGGGACCGTGGATGGTGGCAAGCGTGCCGAACGCCTCGGCGATAGCCAGGGGCGCGTGATTGGGCAGCATGATGCCACCCGACCCCACACGGATGGATTTCGTGTGGTCGGCGACATGTCCGATAATGACGGCGGTCGCGGCGCTGGCGATACCGGGCATGTTGTGGTGTTCGGCCAGCCAGAAGCGGCTGTAGCCCTGTGTCTCGGCGGTCTGGGCCAGCCGGACGCTGTTGGCGATGGACGTGCGGGCGTCAGAGCCTTCGGTCACCGCGGCAAGATCGAGGATCGAGATTTCCATCGCCATCAGATAGGCACCCCCGTTTGACGTTGCCAGCCCCCAACACACCCGCCCGTCTTGCCGTTTCCCCGTCCCGGTGCGAAAACTGCAAAAAGGAAAGGTTCAGCGATGGACACGACGCCCCGACTGCTTCCGGTCGAAACCCCGCCAGCGGCCGAACGTGAGTATTTCGACAACCCGGAAGCCGCCGTCGATCGCCTGATCGAACTTTACGACCGCGCCACCGCGTTTCTTCTGGAAAACTTCGTCGAGACGCTGTCGGGCAAGTCCCCGCAGGCTCGGTTCCGGGCGTTCTATCCGGAAATCCGAATGACGACCTCGGTCCATTCGCAGACGGATTCGCGGCTGGCCTTCGGACATGTGGCGGTCCCAGGCAGCTATTCCACATCGGTGACGCGACCCGCGTTGTTTCGGGATTATTTGGTCGAACAGATCGGTCTTCTGATCCGCAACCACGGCGTGCCGGTCGCCATCGGGGACAGCGACACGCCGATGCCCGTTCATTTCGCCGTCGCCACCCGCAGCGACCTGAACGTGCCGCAGGAAGGGGTTCTGGACTATTCGCTGCGCGACGTCTTTGACGTGCCCGACCTGAACAACATGAACGACGATATCGTGAACGGCACCAGCAAGCCGAACCCGGATGGCAGCCTGCCGCTGGCGCCATTCACCGCGCAGCGGGTCGATTATTCGCTGGCCCGGCTGGCCCATTACACCGCGACCCAGCCCGAGCATTTCCAGACCTTCGTGCTGTTCACCAACTATCAGTTCTATGTCGACGAGTTCGAGGCGTTCGCCCGTCGCGCGCTGGCCGATCCTGACAACGGCTATACCGCGTTCGTGGGGCCGGGGGACTCGGTGCTGGAAAAACCCGAAGACGTGCTGGTGACCGGGGCCAAGACCCCGCAGATGCCGGCCTACCACCTGAAGCGTCCCGATGGTCAGGGCATTACGCTGGTCAATATCGGGGTCGGGCCATCGAACGCAAAGACGGCGACCGACCACATTGCGGTCCTGCGCCCGCACGCGTGGCTGATGGTCGGCCACTGCGCGGGGCTGCGCAACAGCCAGTCCCTTGGCGATTACGTTCTGGCCCACGCCTATCTGCGCGAGGACCATGTTCTGGACGACGACCTGCCCGTCTGGGTTCCGATCCCGCCTCTGGCCGAGGTACAGGTGGCCTTGCAGGACGCCGTCGCCGAGGTGACGCAGCTGGAGGGGTATGAGCTGAAGCGCATCATGCGGACCGGGACCGTCGCCACGATCGACAACCGCAACTGGGAATTGCGGGACCAGTCCGGGCCGGTCCAACGCCTGTCCCAGTCGCGCGCCGTGGCGCTGGACATGGAAAGCGCGACCATCGCCGCCAATGGATTCAGGTTCCGCGTTCCTTATGGCACGCTGCTGTGCGTCAGCGACAAGCCCCTGCACGGCGAACTGAAGCTGCCCGGCATGGCGACCGATTTTTACCGCCGGCAGGTGGCGCAGCACTTTCTGATCGGCATCCGGGCGATGGAAAAGCTGCGTGACACGCCGTTAGAGCGCATCCATTCGCGCAAACTTCGGTCGTTCCAGGAAACCGCGTTCCTGTAACTGCGCTGTCCTGCCGCGGGGGAATTTGCCGAAGACACACGTTTTCGTGCGAAATTGCTTGAAATACCCGCGAAAACACGGTGTAGCAGGCCATGCTACTTTGAACGTGGCCTGCAATACGTCCCCCAAGGCGGGAAAACGAGGAGACAACTGATGGCTCAATCAACTGCCAAGCCGATGACCAAAACCCAGCTTGTCGCAGCACTGGCCGAAGAGATGAACGGCGACAAGAAGACCGCAACTGCCGCGCTGGATGCGCTGCAGGCGATCGTGTCGAAAACCGTCGCCGAAGGTGGTGCCGTGACGCTTCCAGGTATTGGCAAGATCGCTTGCCGCGCCCGTCCCGAGCGTCAGGTGCGCAACCCCCAGACGCAGGAAATGATGACCAAACCGGCCGACAAGGTCGTCAAGGTCACCGTGACCAAGGCGCTGAAAGATGTCGTCAACGCCTGAGGGCACTGACACCGAGTTTGGGGCCGCGCCGCAGGGTGCGGCCCTTTTTCTTTGTCGCGACGCGTCAAGCTGGTCCTGCGCATGAAAAAGGCGCGGCCTTGGCGGCCGCGCCCGTTCAAATCATGGATAAAGGTCCGACTTATGCCGCGCCCAGATCTTCGGATGACGCAAAGAACATCGCTTGGCTCACGGCCGAGCGGACCTGCTCTTCACTGTAGGGTTTGGAGATCAGGAACGTCGGCTCGGGACGGTCGCCGGTCAGCAGACGTTCGGGGAACGCGGTGATGAAGATCACCGGAATGTCGCCCACGCTGCCCAGCAGTTCGTTGACCGCATCGATCCCCGAAGAGCCGTCGGCCAGCTGAATGTCGGCCAGGATCAGATCTGGGCGGCGGTTCTTGCCCAGTTCAACCGCGGCCGAATGGGTGCGTGCGATGCCCGTCACCTCGTGGCCCATGGCCTGCACGATGCCCTTCAGGTCCATCGCGATGATCGTTTCATCTTCGATGACCATCACACGGCCACGGATCGCGCGACCCATTTCGTTCAGGGCGATCTGGACCAGCTCTTCTGCTTCGGCCTGTTCGACCTGCATAACCTGCGCGATCTGATCATACCGCAGTTCTTCGATGGTGCGCAGCAACAGCGCCTCGCGCGAATTCGGCGTGAGTTTCTGCAAGTGCAGTTGCGCCTGTGCTTCACGCAGGGTCTGATCTTCGTTGTCCACCGGCTCGCCGGTGCTTTGCCAGATGGCGTGAAAGGTGCGGAACAAACCGATGCGGGTGTCATCACCCTGCATCAGGCTGCGGTCGGCCAAGATGGCTTCCAGCGTCGCCGCAGCATAGTTGTCGCCCGCGTGCTGACTTCCCGTCAGAGCGCGCGCGTAGCGGCGCAGATACGGAAGCTCGCGTCCGATAGACTGTGCCAGTTCGGCTGCAGACATGTTTCCCCCAGGCAAAAAAGAAATCTTCATTGGAACTCGAGCTGTTACGTAGCCGTTAGGCGCGGTGCACACAAGATTTCCGGGAACAACTAATAAAGATGAATACGAGGCGAGAAGAAGCGCGACGAATTGCCCTTGAGCGGCAGATCGACGAAAATCTACGCAAGGTCTATGATCAGGAAGCCGCGCAAGACGTGCCGGACCGATTTTTGAGTTTGCTTGAAAAGCTTCGCGCACAGGAATGACCAACATGGATAAGCCGCAGCGCAGCGCGTCCGACGCAACCGGGTCGCGTGGCTCGCGAGGCAAACCAGGTGATCCACGGGATGAACTGGTCAGCCACCTGCCCGCATTGCGGGCTTTCGCCTTGTCGCTGACCCGTGAAGGTGCCTCTGCCGACGATCTCGTGCAGGACACCATCGTCAAGGCATGGACCAACATGGACAAATTCCAGCCCGGCACCAATCTGCGGGCCTGGTTGTTCACCATCCTGCGCAACACCTTTTATTCCGCTCGTCGCAAGACTCGGCGTGAGGTCAGCGATAGCGACGGTATCCATGCCGCGCGCTTGGCGACCCGGCCCGAGCATGACGGCCGTCTGGCCATGAACGACTTCCGCGCGGCCTTCGAGCATCTGCCGGACGAACAGCGTGAGGCGCTGATGATGGTCGGGGCGTCGGGCTTTTCCTATGAGGAGGCCGCGGCGATGACCAATGTGGCCGTTGGGACCGTCAAAAGCCGCGCCAACAGGGGCCGCCGCCGACTGGCTGAGCTTTTGCACCTGAAAGAGGGTGAGGAATTCGAATTGACCGACCGCGCAACGATGGCGGTCATGGCGAACAACCCCGTCTCTCGTTGAGGGTGGGGTATGACGGGCCGCTTCCAGTTTCTGAACAGCCTGGGCACACGGCTCGCGATGTTACTTTCGCTGGCCATCCTGCCGATCGGTCTCATCTCATTGATGCAGACGCTCAACCTCTCCCGAGAGGCAGAACGATCCTCTGAACTGGCGCTGATCGGCCGGACGGCGGCGGCCGCGTCAGGCGAACGCGCCTTGATCCTGAGCGCGCTGGGCGCTGCGCAGGCCTTGGGGCCGGCCGTCCTGCGCGAGATGGACGACCCGGCCGCCTGTAGCGCGATGATGCGTAGTTTCGCTGAACAGTCGGCGACGTATCGGTTCGCGGGGTTCATCCCTGTCAACGGGATCGTCACCTGCGGGTCCATGGGCGGCACCACGCCCTTTGACGTCAGTTCTTCTCCCGTCTTTCACGACTTTATGACGCGGCCAAGACCAATGGTCGCGGCATCCGACCGCGCCATGATCTCGCATGAGCCGGTCGTGATCGTCGCCCAGCCGCTTTACCGCGACGGCACGCTTCTGGGGTACGTCGGCCTTTCCATTTCCAAGGATCTGCTGCGCGCCACCCATGACCCCAGCATGAGCGTGGGCGCCCGAATCGTTACGTTCAACATCGCGGGGCAAGTGCTGGTGTCGGACGACGACACTGACACTGCCGCAATTCTGCCAGCTGGGGTCGATCTGAAAGAGCTGTCGCAACGCGCAAACTCCACCTTCCGCGCGCGCACCAGCAACGGCGAGCGTCGGGTGTTCAGCGTGGTCCCTGTGAGCAACGGGCTGGTTTTTGCGATCGGCAGCTGGACGTCGGATCAATCGGGGGTCGGTAACTTCAAACTGTCCCGCCTGACAGGTGTGCTGTTTCCCCTCGCGCTCTGGGCGGTGTCGTTGGCGGTGGCATATTTTGCCGTCTATCGATTGGTGCTGCGCCACGTCCGTGAACTGCGCAGCCAGATGCGGCGGTTCGCCATTGGATCGCGAAAGATTTCCCCCGCGGTCATCAACGATGCGCCTGCCGAAATTGCCGAGGTCAGCCGCACATTCCGGGACATGGCCCGCATCCTGATCCGCGACAATGCTGCGATGGAAGAGGCCGTACAGGAAAAAACGGTCCTGCTGAAAGAGGTCCATCATCGCGTCAAGAACAACCTTCAGCTGATCGCCTCGATCATCAACATGCAAAGCCGGGTCATCCATGACAGCGACGCCAAGCGTGTGCTGCGGTCCGTGCAGGACCGGGTGCTGTCGCTCGCCACGATCTATCGCAACCTTTATCAGGCAGAGCATCTCGATACGGTCGAAGCGGATCGCCTGATTTCCGACATCATCGCCCAGATGTCGGGGGCTGCCATCGCGCCGGGAACTGCGATCAAGGTTGAAACCGAATTCGACAAGCTGACGCTGGTGCCTGATCAGGCGGTGCCACTGACCCTGCTGACGACCGAAGCGTTCACCAACGCAGTGAAATACGCCGGTGCTCCGACATCTGGCGGACCTGCCTGGGTGCGTGTCACGCTGGAAAAAGTCGGACCGGGCCGGGCGTCCCTGATGGTGCAGAATTCGCTGGGCGGCGCGGTACCGGATACCGACAGCACCGGTCTGGGCAGCCAGCTGATCGAGGCGTTCGCCTTGCAGCTGGACGCAGAGCCCGAAATTTCTTCGACTGACGACAGCTTTACCCTGCAGATGGAGTTTGCTGTGGTCGAGCCCGTGGTCACACGTCCGCATCAGAACCCTGAACGACCGGTCGTACTGACTTCCGCCGCGCGTGAAGGGTCGCGACACTAGGCCCGGATTACCCCTTGGGGGCTGTCGTTCGGGCAGTCGCCATGCTCCGGGCAAGTTCACGGGCACGACGTGCGGCGGACAGACGCCGTCTGCGGGCGATTTCGACGTTCAGAACGGCACCCAGCATCACCGAAAACCCGGCGAGATAGAACCACATCAGCAACGCGATGACGGCGCCGATCGAACCATAGATGCGGTTATAGCTGTTGAACTGTGCCAGATAGGCCGAAAACGCCAGCGACGCCGCACCCCATGCCAGCGCCGCGAATACGGCCCCCCAAGTGAACAGCGGTGTGCGTGGCGTTTCCACGTTCGGGCCATAGCGGTAGATGATCCCGATCCCGGTCACGACGATGGCGAACATCGCGACCCATGGCACGTTCCCGGTCAGCCACCCTTGCAGCGGTCCCAGATCGATGAAGTTAAGCGCGATCGGCACGACGATGATCATGGCGAGCCCGATGAACGTCGTGGCCATGATGGCCAATGTCAGGCCGTAAGCCAGAAACCAGCCAAAGATCGTGGCATGAGAGCGGACACCGTGCGCCGCGTTCAGCCCGCGAACCAGTGCATTCACGCCAGCCCGCGCGGAAATCGTCGCGACCATGAATGAAATGAACGAGGTCCATCCCAGCTGAGTACGCCCGGTAGAGGTCATGGCATCGATCTGGGTGTGCAGAATCTCGGACGCCTGATGCGGGGCGAATTCATCAAGTACGCGGTAGTATTCCTGGATCAGTGTCGGATCGAACCACAGCCCCCACAGGGCGATGATCGCAGCAAGGCCCGGAAAGATCGCGAACATGGCGTAAAACGCGACGCCGGCGGCGATCAGACCCATATGGATCTTGTCCATCCGCTCCATCACGGCGACGGTGAAGTTCCAGAAATCCTTCAGCTGCTCGATCATGCGTTCCCCGCCAGTCCACGGGTCAGCTTTGGGTGCGAGGCGCGCTTTGCGCAACTGGCGCGTGGCGTCAGGTCAAAGAAACCGCGACCATAGTGACTTTTCGCCCATCGCCGCGACAAACGCGGCGTGGGCGTCCTGTTCGGCATCCGTCACACGCGGCGGCAGCGGGGTGGGCCTTTGACGTCGTGGCTGCATCTTAAGGACAACGCCGTCGGCCGGCGTCGATTGGGCGGCGGCATCCAGCACCAGCGTCGGTTGACGCCCACCGATCAGTTCCAGATAAACCTCGGCCAGAAGCTGGCTGTCCAACAGCGCGCCGTGCAGATCACGGCCGGAATTGTCGACCCCGAACCGCCGACACAGCGCATCAAGCGACGCCGGAGAGCCGGGAAACTTGCGCCGCGCCATGGCCGCGGTATCCAAAGACCGGCCGGGCTTCAGCGCCGGCATGCCGGCACGCTGAAGTTCCGCGTTCAGGAATTTGATGTCGAAGTCGGCATTGTGGGCGATCAGCCGGGCCTCATCCCCTACGAAGCGTAGGAACTCGGCCGCGACTTCATGAAACCGGGGTTTATCGCGCAGGAAGTCGTCGCCCAGACCGTGGATCGCGAACGCCTCGGCCGGCATCGACCGATCGGGGTTCAGATAAACGTGATAATGGTTCCCCGAAGGCAGGTGATTGATCAGCTCCACCGCGCCGATTTCCACGACGCGGTCCCCGGTCAGGGGGTCCAGTCCGGTGGTTTCGGTATCGAATACGATTTCGCGGATCATGCCTGTCCTGCCAGTATCTGCGCGACGATGCCCTGGATCGCGCGCCGCGCCCCCTCTAACGTATCGGAAGGAATGATCCAATCGGCACGGGTTCGCTTTTCCGCGTCCGGGGTTTGCCGCGCGATGATCAGATCTAGCGTCTGTTCGTCCATCGTGCCGCGGGCGAGAATGCGGGCGCGTCGCGTCGCTTCATCGGTGGAAACGACCGCGACACCGTCCATCGCCGCGTCCGCGCCAGTTTCGAACAGCAGCGGGATATCCAGAATGATCAGAGCCCCGTCGAAATTCGCGGTGATGAAGTCCGCGCGATCGGCGACAACCAAAGGATGAACGATCCGCTCCAACACCGCAAACCCGTCGGGATGCACCGTCAATGCCTGCCGCAGGCGGGACCGATCAACCGCTGCGTCCACCAATGCGGCAGGAAAGACGGCACCGACCGGGCCGACTGCTGCGCCGCCTTTGGCATAAAGCCGGTGGACGGTCGCATCGGCATCCCAGACAGGGTGCCCGAGATCGCGAAACATCTTCGCAGCGGTCGATTTGCCCATGCCGATGCCGCCGGTCAGGCCAAGCAGGAAGCTCATCCAAGGACGGCCTTGCGCAGATCGTCGTCAACCGCAGGCCGCACCCCGAACCAGCGTTCAAAGCCTGGCGCGCCCTGATGAAGCAGCATGCCGAGACCATCCACAACGCGGCACCCGCGCGCCTGCGCGGCCAACAGAAATTCGGTCATCAGCGGGGTATAGACAAGATCCGTCACCACCGCCTGCGGGTAAAGCGCGTCCAGCGGCAGGCGCAGCGCGGGTTGCCCGACCATGCCCTGGGACGTCGTGTTCACTACTGTCCGGGCACCGTCGAGCATGTTGGCGGCCTCGGCCCAGTCGTAGACGACGACGCGACCGCCGAATTCGGCCTTGATCTGATCGGCGCGCAGGCGTGTCCGGTTGCTGATCCTAAGCTCGGCCACACCACTTTCCAGAAGGGCTGCAACCACCGCGCGGGACGCGCCGCCGGCGCCGATGACGGCCGCGGGGCCGGCCTCTGGCTGCCAGTCGGGAACGCTTTGGCGCAGGTTGGCAATAAACCCGAACCCGTCGGTGTTGTCGGCATAGATCTTGCCATCGGGCCGGAATATCAACGTGTTAGCCGCGCCGATCAGCGAGGCACGGTCGGTCACGACATCGGCCAGCGCCAGAACGGCCTGCTTGTGGGGGATCGTCACGTTGGCCCCCACGAAGCCCGCCTTGGGCAGCGCGTGCAGCACAGCCGCCAGATGATCGGGCTGAACCGCCAGCGGCACGTAATGGCCCGCAATCCCGTGACGGCGCAGCCAGTGATTATGCAAGCGTGGCGACAGCGAATGCGCGACCGGCCAGCCGATGACGCCGGCCACCGGCAAGGTCGGATGATCAGCCGATTGCGGCACAGGGGCAGAGGTCACAGGGCAGCGTCCATCACTTGGAAATCAACCCGTAAACTGTCGCCCGAAAGCGCCGGCTGGGGCAAGTCTGTGGATAAGATGCGTATCAAGGCGTGGAGCGGCTGGGACCAAATCGGCACATGCGGCACGCTCGGGAAAACTCGTCCCTTACCTGGTCCTTCCAACAGGGGTTTTCCACATGTGTAAACCTATCCACATTCTTATCCACAGCTGGGGATATGTGGGATGCATCCACGGATCATCCACAACTCAGGGATACGCCAAATGTATGTTATTCTTAGGTAATTCATATTCTGTCTGCCCCTGTGAACAGAGTTTTCCCGGTTGGAAAACTTGTGGGCGGGTTGGTGCGACATGCCGAATTCCACTGATCCACAGGCCCTACAACACCCTCTACCTTCTTATTCCTTCTTTATTTAAAGAAAGAAGCAGAGAGGATTTTGACCTGCATGACTGACTGGCTGATCTCTGCGTATCCGTGGGTCAAGGCGTTCCACGTCATGGCGGTCATCGCGTGGATGGCCGCGCTGTTCTATCTGCCAAGGCTGTACGTCTATCACGCCGAGCGTGGGACCTTGGACGGAGAGCCTGGGGCCAGCTTTCATATCATGGAAGAAAAGCTTCTGCGCGTGATCATGCGGCCGGCGATGATCGCGACTTGGATCGCGGGACTGGCGCTTGTGATGACGCCGGGGGTTGTCGACTGGACGATGGTCTGGCCATGGACCAAGGCGGCCGCTGTGATTGCCATGACGGCCTTTCACGGCTGGCTGGTGGGTCAGTATCGCGCGCTGGCAGAAGGCAAGGGAAAATCCGGGCGCACGTACCGGATGATGAACGAACTGCCGACGCTGCTGATGGCCGTCATCGTGCTGTCGGTCATCGTCAAGTTCTAAGCATGGTTGACTTGGCCGCGCCGAAACCCTAATTGCCGGTCTCGTGCGCCGTCCGGCGACACACCCCCCGTTTCAAATATTTTTGCCCATCCGGCCCGTCATGACGTGTCCTGGGCCCCGCATGGTGATTTTCATATGAGCGACGAACGTCTCAACCTGTCCGACCTGAAGGCGAAAAGCCCGGCCGATCTGCTGTCCATGGCAGAGGAGTGGGAGGTCGAAAACGCATCGACGATGCGCAAGGGTGAAATGATGTTCGCTCTGCTGAAGGAACATGCCGAAGACGGCGTCGAAATCGGCGGCGACGGCGTGCTGGAAGTCGTCCAGGACGGCTTTGGATTTCTGCGCTCGCCCGAAGCGAACTATCTACCCGGTCCCGACGACATTTATGTCAGCCCGGACATGATCCGTCAGTATTCGCTGCGCACCGGCGACACGGTCGAAGGTGTCATACGTGCACCTGGTGAAAACGAACGCTATTTCGCGCTGACCAAGGTCGAGCGGATCAACTTTGAAGACCCCGAGAAGGCAAAGCACAAGGTTGCATTCGACAACCTGACGCCGCTGTACCCGAACGAGCGCCTGAAGATGGAGTTGGACGATCCGACGGTGAAGGACCGCTCGGCGCGGATCATCGATCTGGTTGCCCCGATCGGCAAGGGTCAGCGTTCGCTAATCGCCGCGCCGCCGCGGACCGGTAAGACTGTGCTGTTGCAGAATATCGCGCACTCGATCGAGAAGAACCACCCCGAGTGCTACCTGATCGTTCTGCTGATCGACGAACGCCCCGAGGAAGTGACTGATATGCAGCGCAGCGTGCGCGGTGAGGTCATCAGCTCGACCTTTGACGAACCCGCAACGCGTCACGTCGCCGTCAGTGAGATGGTGATCGAGAAGGCCAAGCGTCTTGTCGAGCACAAACGAGATGTTGTGATCCTGCTTGATTCGATCACAAGACTTGGACGCGCATTCAACACGGTCGTCCCTAGTTCTGGTAAAGTTCTGACAGGTGGGGTTGATGCAAACGCCCTGCAGCGCCCCAAGCGTTTCTTTGGTGCGGCCCGCAATATCGAAGAAGGTGGGTCGCTGACCATCATCGCGACCGCGCTGATCGAAACCGGATCGCGCATGGACGAGGTCATCTTCGAAGAATTCAAAGGGACCGGCAACAGCGACATCGTTCTGGACCGTAAGATTTCTGACAAGCGGATCTTCCCTGCAATGGACATCCTAAAGTCCGGGACGCGGAAGGAAGACCTTCTGGTCGATCCGAAGGATCTGCAGAAGATGTATCTGCTGCGCCGCATCCTGAACCCGATGGGCACAACGGATGCCATCGAATTCCTGATTTCGAAGCTGAAGCAGACCAAGACCAACAGCGACTTCTTCGATTCGATGAACGCCTGAGGGTGATGTGGACACGATCTTCGCCGAAGCGACGCCGCCCGGCCGGGGCGGCATTTCGGTCGTTCGCCTAAGCGGACCGGATGCGCGTCGCATTGGCGAAGATCTAGCTGGGCCGCTGCCGACACCTCGTCGTGCCGAACTGCGCAAGGTGGTAGATGACGGCGATCTGATCGACCAGGCGTTGGTTCTGCGGTTTGACGAGGGCGCGAGCTTCACCGGTGAGCAGGTGGTGGAGTTTCATCTGCATGGCGCGCCCGTCATTTCTCGTCGGGTGATGGCGGCCTGCGAACGTCGGGGCGCGCGCTTGGCGGAAGCCGGCGAATTCACACAACGCGGATTTCTGAACGGGCAGATTGATCTGGCTCAAGCTGAAGGTTTGGCTGATCTGTTGGCCGCGGAAACCGAAAGCCAGCGCAAGTTGGCCATGCAGGTCGCTGGCGGTGATCTGAGTGCTTGGGCCGACGAGGTTCGCCGCAAACTGATACGCGCGGGTGCGCTGATCGAAGCATCGCTCGATTTCGCCGATGAGGAGATGCCGGAGGAAGTTCCGAGTGAAGTCTTCTCAATTCTGGATGACGTTCGAGATATGATGAACGCTCAGCTGGCGGGCTTTCCGGCAGCTGAACGGGTGCGGCAGGGGTTTGAGGTCGCACTGATAGGGCCTCCCAATGCGGGGAAGTCTTCGCTGCTTAATGCCATCGCGCAGCGCGATGTCGCACTGGTGACGGATATTCCCGGCACAACGCGAGATGTTTTGGAGGTCAGCCTGGATTTGCGCGGACTGGCAGTCACTCTGCTGGATACAGCGGGATTGCGCGAGACGAGAGATACGGTGGAGGGTCTCGGCATCGAACGCGCGAGAGAGCGTGCAGCTGCGGCCGATATCCGGCTTCACCTGTCTGAGGATGGCTTTATTGACCCGACGCTTTGGCAGGAGGGCGATATCGCGGTCCGCTCAAAGGCTGATATTGGAGACGGCGATGTGTCGTCCGCATCTGGTGTTGGAATCACTGAACTGTTGGAGCGCATCTATCTTACGCTTTCGGAACGGGTGGCGGGAGCGGGCTTCGTCGCTCGCGAGCGACAAGCCGCAGGGCTCAGGAGTGCGTGCGCCTCACTTGACCAGGTTAATACCGCTCCGCCGGAGGTGTTGGCAGAACTCGTCAGGGCTGCGTCTTCAAGTTTACAACAGATGGTTGGCAGAATCGGCGTCGAAGATTACCTTGACGAAGTCTTTTCATCATTCTGCGTCGGAAAGTGATGTTTCACGTGAAGCAAGATTTTGACGTCGTTGTCGTCGGGGGCGGGCATGCCGGCCTTGAGGCAGCCTGCGCAGCGGCGCGGATGGGCTGCAGTACAGTGCTGGTCACGATGAAGCGCTCTGACATCGGGACGATGTCGTGCAATCCGGCGATTGGTGGACTGGGTAAAGGCCATTTGGTCCGAGAGGTTGACGCGCTGGATGGCGTCATGGGGCGGATTGCGGACGCAGCGGGAATACAATTCCGCCTGCTAAACCGGCGAAAGGGGCCAGCAGTTCAGGGTCCACGCGCACAGGCAGACCGCAACCTGTACAGGGCGGCTGCGTCACGAGTAGCGCAAAACCAGAAAAATCTGACTATTGTTCTATCCGAAGTGGTCGGCCTGCAGATGCTAGGCGGGTCAGTTGACGGCGTAACACTCGCTGATGGCCGGACACTGACCGCGAAGTCCGTTGTCATAACGACCGGCACATTCTTGAACGGTCTGATCCACATCGGCGAGGAGACCAGAGCCTCCGGGCGCTGGGGAGATGATCGCGCGTCCAGTCTGGCCGCGGACCTTTATGGGTTAAACTTGCCAATGGGACGGCTAAAGACTGGAACGCCCCCTCGACTGGCGCGAGGTTCAATCGACTGGGACGCGCTTGATCAGCAACATGGCGACGATCACCCGGTCATGTTTTCATATCTCAGCGATGCCCCTACCGCGCCGCAGGTGTCGTGTGCTATTACCCACACCAACGAAGCCACGCATCAGATCATCACCGACAATTTGGCTCGTTCGGCCATGTACGGTGGTCGTATCGATGGCGTCGGTCCCCGTTATTGTCCGTCGATCGAAGACAAGGTTGTTCGGTTCGCCGATAAAACGTCCCACCAAATTTTCCTTGAACCTGAAGGTCACGACAGCGATGTCGTCTATCCGAATGGGATCTCTACTTCGCTACCGCTAGAGGTTCAGGTCAGGTACGTTCACAGCATTCGAGGATTGGAGAATGCCGAAATCCTGCAGCCCGGCTACGCGGTCGAGTACGATTATGTGGACCCACGGGCGCTATCACCCACGCTTTCGGTAAAGTCGGTTCCGAATCTCTATCTCGCTGGCCAGATAAATGGCACGACAGGTTACGAAGAAGCTGCTGCACAAGGGCTTGTTGCCGGTGCGAACGCAGCGGCGTCGGCGTTGGGAAGGCCCGAGATCGTATTTTCCCGCACTGACAGTTACATCGGCGTGATGATCGACGATCTCATTTCCAGAGGAGTGACAGAGCCGTATCGAATGTTTACCTCCCGTGCCGAGTTCAGGCTTTCGCTTCGCGCGGATAATGCCGACCAGCGGTTGACGCGCTTTGGTTCAGAGCGAGGGCTGGTCGAGTCAGAACGATCCCGTGCGTTTGCAGAAAAGATGCGCCGATACGTCCAGGCGCGTGATATCCTCTCGGGCTCCAAGTTCACTCCGAAGGAACTTAGCGCAGTTGGTTTTGATGTTCGGCAAGATGGGCAACGCCGCGACGCGTTTACTCTGCTGGGGCAGAACACCCCGACCGACGTGCTGGCAAAGTTGGTGCCGGAAATCGTCGTGGTTGATGACGCCACCCTGAATCAACTCCGGAATGACGCACTTTATGCGCAATACACTGACCGCCAGGCGAGAGACGCGCAAACGCTGCGAAGTGAAGAAGCTCATGTCATTCCCGACGAATTTGACTACCAAGGCATCAGCGGCTTGTCTTCGGAACTGACACTTAAGCTGCAAGCCCAGCGTCCGGCGACGATTGCCCATGCCTCGCGGATAGAGGGAATGACGCCAGCAGCGTTGACACTAATACTGGCGAACCTGCGCGCAAAGGTGCGTCGTTCGGCATGATTGCTTCACGTGAAGCAGCACTAAGCGTCTATATCGCTTTGATACGTAAATGGAATCCGGCGATAAATCTCGTGTCGCCGAACACTCTCCACGAAATCGCAGACCGTCATATTGCTGACAGCGTACAATTGGCAGAGATCGCGGTCGCCGCGGGGAGTTGGTTGGATATAGGCAGTGGTGGTGGACTGCCGGGTATTCCGCTTGCCATTTGTCAGCCGGCTCGTCGTGTCACCCTGCTTGACAGTGACAAGCGCAAGGTCACCTTCCTTCGGACCTGTATTCGAGAGTTGGAGCTGACGAACGCCGTCGCCATTTCTGCTCGGATCGAAGAATGTCCACCGGCTAACGTGCGCCACGTCAGCGCACGCGCGCTTGCCCCCTTGCCGACCCTTGTGCCATATGTCGTAAGGCACCTTGCAACTGGTGGGACAGCTTGGTTGATGAAGGGCCAGAATTGGCGTGAAGAGGTCGCCGCTGTCGCAGATCAGTGGAAATTTGAGTTGACTGTGCACCCGAGCCGAACGGATCCTGCCGCCGCTATCCTTGAGTTGAACGATATTCGACATGCCTGAACCCCGTATCATCGCGATTGCCAATCAAAAAGGTGGTGTCGGTAAGACGACCACAACCATCAACCTCGGTGCTGCTTTGGCCGATCGCGGTGTGCGGACATTACTGATCGATCTTGACCCCCAAGGGAACGCATCGACGGGTCTGGGCGTGCCTGCCGATGATCGAGATGTCACCAGCTATGATTTGTTGATGGGTGATGCGACGGTCGCGGATGCCGCTCATCCGACTGGTGTCGCGAACCTGTCGATTGTGCCTGCCACATCTGACCTGTCATCTGCCGATATCGATCTGTCGACACAAGACGCACGCACCTTACGACTTCGGCGCGCGTTGAGCGATGCAGACGCAGATATTGTCCTGATCGACTGTCCCCCTGCGCTGGGCCTTCTGACACTGAATGCAATGGTTGCGGCAGAGAGTGTCTTGGTTCCTCTACAGGCCGAGTTCTTTGCTCTCGAGGGGCTGTCGCAGCTGATGCTGACCGTGAGAGAGGTGCGCCAGGTCAATAAGGACCTACGATACGAAGGCGTCTTGCTGACGATGGTTGACGGTCGAAATAATCTGTCCCAGCAAGTTGAGGCTGACGCTCGCAAAGAACTTGGTGACATGGTTTTCAAAACGGTGATTCCGCGGAACGTCAGGGTCTCTGAATCGCCGTCCCACGCCAAAGCAGTCATTCACTATGATCCAGCGTCAAAGGGCAGCCAGGCCTATCTAGCGCTCGCCGACGAGATACTGGCCCGCCACAGGAAAAACGTCCGGGGGAAGCATGTCAAAAACTGAAAAGCGCAGTCTTGGTCGTGGTCTTTCGGCGCTGATGGGCGACGTGTCTGTGGGCGTGAGCGTAACTGACACAGCCGTTCAGCATCTGCCGATCGAACAGATCACGCCAAACCCTGACCAGCCCCGTCGTGACTTTGCACCAGAGGCATTGGCTGAACTTTCACAGTCACTCAAACGTCAGGGCGTTCTGCAGCCTCTCCTCGTTCGACGCCATCCAGAGGATCGCGATCTGTACCAGATCGTCGCGGGCGAACGCCGCTGGCGTGCAGCTCAAATCGCGCAACTACATGAATTGCCGGTTATTATTCGCGATTTGACGGATGCAGAGGTTCTGGAATTTGCTCTGATCGAAAACATTCAGCGTGCGGACCTGAATGCTGTTGAAGAAGCCTCATCCTACCGTCAGCTGATGGACCGTTTCGGCCACACGCAGGAACAGCTGGCCGAAGTCGTCAACAAAAGTCGCAGCCACATTTCGAACGTCCTGCGCCTTTTGAACCTGCCTGAGGCGGTTCTTCTGCTCGTCCGCGAAGGCAAGCTGTCCGCCGGTCACGCGCGTGCGCTGATCACCAGCCCCGATCCTCTGGCCTTGGCGCGCCGCGTCGTGGAGCGTGGCCTGTCCGTCCGAGAGACGGAGCAGTTGGTCCGCGACCAGCTGTCCCGCCCACAAACCACCGAACGACGGTCCAAGGGCGAAAAGGACGCGGATACCCGGGCCTTGGAGGGTGATCTGACGGCGCACCTCAAGATGCGCGTGCGGATCGATCATCAGGGACAGGATGGCGGTCGTCTGACCGTGGCCTACAAGGATTTGGATCAGCTCGACCGGCTGTGTCAGATCCTCGCCGGTACCTGATCCGTCAGGGCGCCAGTTCCCGCAGAATCGCGTTCAGGACGGGGCGCCCTTTGGTCGTCACGCGCAGGATGTGCCCTTGACGCTCGATCATCCCCAAGTCCGTCAGGTCGTTCATCGCGGACGGCGTAAGATCCTGACCAGCCGACCGACCAAAGCGCCGCACATCGATCCCCTCGGACAGCCGCAGCCCCATCAGCAGCAGCTCCAGCGCGCGCTCAGCGTCAGGGACGACTTCCGTGGGCAACTCTCCATTGCCGACCCTCTCGACAGCCTCCAGCCACGCTCCAGGTGCGTGTACGGCCTCGGTCGCCAGGCGGCGACCCTCAAGCGTCAGGCGTCCATGAGCACCTGGGCCAACTGCTGCCCAGTCCCCTTGCCGCCAATAGATCAGGTTGTGGCGGCTTTCAGCTTCAGCGGGTGCATGGTTCGACACCTCATAGGCGGGGAACCCGGCATCCGCACAAATATCCTGCGTTTCCAAATACATATCAGCCGCGTCGTCGTCCGCTGGCAGATCGCGAAGCTTTCCGGCTTCGTGCCGTGCACCAAACGCAGTCCCCGGCTCGATCGTCAGTTGATAGATCGACAGATGATCCACAGCCATCGACAGCGCTTCGGTCAGTTCTGCGCGCCACGCCTCTCGCGTCTGCCCTTGGCGGGCGTAGATCAGGTCGAAACTCACACGAGCAAAGCTGTCCCGCGCGATATCGAATGCCGCGCGCGCTTCGGCCGCCGAATGCATTCGTCCCAACCGCCGCAGGTCAGGATCGTTTAGCGCCTGAATCCCCATCGACAGCCGATTGACCCCGGCGTCCGCATAGCCCCGGAACCGGCCCGCCTCCACGCTCGTCGGGTTCGCCTCCAGCGTGATCTCGATGTCGTTCGAAAAGCCCCAGGCACCCCGCGCCGCGTCGATGACCGCCGCCACCGTTTCGGGCGCCATCAGCGAGGGTGTGCCCCCACCGAAGAAGATACTGTTCAGGATGCGCGGGCCCGTCAGATCGGCCTGCCTTGCGATCTCCTGCGTCAGCGCGGCGGCCCAGCGGGACTGGTCGACACCGCTGACGACATGACTGTTGAAATCGCAGTACGGGCACTTCGCGGCGCAGAACGGCCAGTGCACATACAATCCGAACCCGCCGACTCGCCAGTCGTCGTCAACCGGGGGTAGAACAGGTTCGAACGTATCGTGAACGGTCCAGTTCACATTCATTCCTTCAGCGCGGTGACCTCGATCTCGACCAGCATTTCGGGACGGATGAGACCGGCAATCACCATCGTCGCGGCGGGCCGGATTTCGCCCAGATGCTCACCAAGAACCGGGACCAGCGTATCGACCAGCGCGGCGTCGGTCACGGTGTACTGGACCCGCACGACGTCGGCCAACTCGAACCCGCCCTCATGCAGCGCCGCTGCGATGGTGGCAAAGCAGTTGCGCGCCTGATCCGCGATCCCGGCGGGCATCGTCATCGTAGCATAGTCGTATCCCGTCACACCGGACACGAAACACCACGGTCCTTTGACTACGGCACGGCTGTAGCCCATGGTCGTCTCGAAAGCGGAACCCGTTGAAATCCTACGCAAAAATCGTCTCCAATTTGCGGAACGCGTCAGCGCGGTGGCTGATCTTGTTCTTTTCCTCTGCCGTCATTTCGGCGAACGTCCGGTCGTGACCGTCAGGCACGAAGATCGGGTCATAGCCGTGACCTTGGGCGCCGCGCATCGGCCACACAAGATGCCCCGGCGCGGCCCCTTCGAAGATTTCCTCATGCCCGTCGGGCCACATCACCAGAAACGTGCAACGGAATTGCGCGGTGCGCGGCTCGGGCACGCCCTTGTCGTTCAGCTCGGACCAGGTCCGCGTCATCGCCTGCACGAAGTCCCGTCCGGTCGGCGTTTCCGCCCAATCGGCGGTATAGACACCCGGTGCGCCGTTCAGGCCGTCCACGGTGATCCCGCTGTCATCGGCCAGAACCGGCAGCCCGGTGGCCTTCATCGCGGACAGCGCCTTGATCCGGGCATTTCCGACAAAGCTGTCCTCGGTTTCGTCAGGCTCCGGCAGGCCCATTTCGGCGGCACCCACGACCTCGATCCCGCGCGGCGCAAACAGCGCGCGCATCTCGTCCAGCTTGCCCGCGTTGTGCGTGGCGATCAGCAGACGCCGTTCGGTCAGCTTTCTCATTGGGTGGCCTGCTTTTGCAGATCGACCAACTGCGCGATCCCGCCTTCAGCCAGATCCAGCAGCGTGTTCATCTCGTCCCGCGAAAAGGCGGCCCCCTCGGCCGACATCTGCACCTCGACCAGACGGCCCGCGCCGGTCATGATGAAGTTGCCGTCGGTTCCCGCCTCGCTGTCCTCGGCATAATCCAGATCCAGAACCGGCTGGCCTGCATAGATTCCGCAGGAAATCGCCGCCACATGGTCCAGTATCGGGTCGGATGTCACCAGCTTGGCCGCGATCAGCTTGTTCACCGCCAGCCGCAGTGCGACCCAGCCCCCGGTGATCGCCGCACAGCGCGTGCCGCCGTCCGCCTGAATAACGTCGCAATCGATGACGATCTGCCGCTCGCCCAGGGCCTGACGGTCGATGCCAGCACGCAGCGCGCGACCGATCAGGCGTTGGATCTCGACCGTGCGTCCGCCCTGCTTGCCGCTGGCGGCCTCGCGGCGGTTGCGGGTGTTGGTGGCGCGCGGCAGCATGCCGTATTCCGCGGTGACCCAGCCCTGCCCGGTGCCCTTCAGAAACGGCGGTGGCCGATCCTCGATCGAGGCCGAGCACAGCACATGCGTGTCTCCACACCGGATCAGGCACGAGCCTTCGGCATGGCGCATCACGCCGGTTTCGATTGAAATCGGGCGAAGTTGATCTAGATTCCGGCCAGAGGGGCGCATGATCATCCTTTCAGGTCGTGTTTGCGCCAAATACAGGCCACCGCCCCGGAACCGCAACCTCAGATGACCAGAACCAGCTTGATTTCGGACCTGAACGACCGCTCGCGCGAGGTATTCCGTCGCGTTGTCGAATCCTATCTGGAAACCGGTGAACCCGTGGGGTCCCGGACGCTGACACAGTCGATGACCGTCAGCGCGGCAACGATCCGCAATGTCATGCAGGATCTGGAGCTGATGGGCCTTCTGGACAGCCCCCATGTCTCGGCCGGGCGACAGCCCACGCAGCTGGGCCTGCGGCTGTTCGTGGACGGCCTGATGGAAATCGACCCCGTCGCACCGCAGGACCGCGCGATGATCGAAGGGACCGTGGGTGACAACCCCGATACAGGCGCGATGCTGGACCGTGTGTCGACCGCGCTTTCGTCGCTGACGCATGGGGCGTCTGTCGTCCTGATGCCGAAACAGGAAGCGCCGTTGCGCCATATCGAATTCGTCAGCCTTGCGGCGGATCGCGCCTTGGTGGTTCTGGTCTTTGCCGATGGCCGGGTCGAAAATCGTGTGTTCAAGCCACCCTTGGGACAGACGCCCAGCTCGATGCGCGAGGCGGCGAATTTCCTCAATGCCCAGATCGACGGTCGCACCTTGGCCGAACTGCGCGCGACGCTGGTCGGACAGGTGGCCGACAACCGGGCCCAGTTGGACACCTTGGCCACCGATCTGGTGCAGGCGGGGCTGGCCCTTTGGGATGACCACGCGCCCGAGCCGCGGTTGATCGTCCGGGGCCGCGCAAATCTTTTGCCGCAGGAGGCCGCCGATCTGGACCGGGTGCGCGTTCTCTTTGACGATCTGGAACGCAAACGCGACATCGCAAGCTTTCTGGAACTGACGGAAAAAGGCGAAGGCGTGCGTATTTTTATCGGATCCGAAAACAAGCTTTTCTCACTTTCGGGTTCCTCTCTGGTTGTTTCCCCCTATATGAACGCTGACCGCAAGATCGTGGGTGCGGTTGGCGTCATCGGACCGACCCGGTTGAACTATGGCCGGATCGTTCCGATCGTTGATTACACTGCGCAATTGGTTGGTCGTGTCTTGGCCGGACGAAAAGGAAAATGACGATGAGTGACACGCTGAACGGCAACGACGATCAGAACATCGGAAACGGGGTTGATCCGCTGGACGCCACCGATCCGCTGGCCCAAGACGATGCAATGGCCGCCGTTGTGGCGGAACGTGACGATTACCGCGACCGGTTCCTGCGCGCTCTGGCAGACGCTGAAAACGCCCGCAAACGTGCCGACAAGGACCGCCGCGAGGCGGAGAATTACGGCGGATCGCGTCTTGCCCGCGACCTTCTGCCCGTCCACGACGCCCTGTCGCGCGCGCTGGAAGCCGCGACCCCTGAAACCCGTGCCGCCGCACCCGGCCTGATCGAAGGCGTCGAACTGACGCTGCGCGAGCTGTCCAACGTTTTTGGCAAGCATGGCATCCGCATCGTCTCGCCCCAGGTCGGCGACCGGTTCGATCCCCAGCACCACGAAGCCATGTTCGAGGCGCCCGTTCCGGGCACCCATGCCGGCGACATCATTCAGGTGATGGGCAACGGCTTCATGCTGCACGACCGCCTTCTGCGCGCCGCGCAGGTGGGCGTCAGCTCGAACCCGGCGAACTGATCCCGCTCGTCCCCGATCTGCTTGCGTCGCGGTTCTGAAACCGCGACGTTGGCATGCGATAGACCCCGACCCCGCCAAGGAGACCGCCATGAGAACTCGCGCCGCCGTCGCACTGGAAGCCGGAAAACCGCTTGAGGTCATGGAGGTCAATCTGGAAGGCCCGAAAGCCGGAGAGGTTCTGATCGAAATCAAGGCGACCGGGATCTGCCACACCGACGAATTCACGTTATCCGGCGCGGATCCCGAAGGGCTTTTCCCCGCCATTCTGGGCCATGAAGGCGCAGGCGTCGTGCTGGAAGTTGGCCCCGGCGTCACCACGTTGAAGCCCGGCGACCACGTCATCCCGCTTTACACGCCAGAATGCCGCCAATGCGCATCCTGCCTGTCGGGCAAGACGAACCTCTGCACCGCGATCCGCGCAACCCAGGGCCAGGGTCTGATGCCCGATGGCACGACCCGGTTTTCGATGCTGGATGGAACGCCGATCCACCACTACATGGGCTGCTCAACCTTCGCCAATCACACGGTTCTGCCTGAAATCGCACTGGCGAAGGTCCGCGACGACGCGCCCTTCGACAAGATCTGCTATATCGGGTGCGGCGTCACCACCGGCATCGGCGCGGTCATTTATACCGCAAAGGTCGAAATCGGGGCCAAGGCCGTTGTGTTCGGTCTGGGCGGAATCGGCCTGAACGTCATTCAGGGTCTGCGTCTGGCGGGCGCCGACATGATCATCGGCGTCGACGTCAACGACGCGAAAAAGCCGATGGCCGAGCATTTCGGCATGACCCATTTCATCAACCCGAACGACGTCGACAACGTCGTGCAGGAAATCATCGACCTGACCAAGACGCCCTTCGACCAGATCGGTGGCGCGGATTACACCTTCGACTGCACCGGCAACGTCAAGGTGATGCGTCAGGCGCTGGAAGCCTGCCATCGCGGTTGGGGACAGTCGATCGTGATCGGGGTGGCGCCGGCGGGTGCCGAAATCTCGACCCGGCCGTTCCAGCTGGTCACGGGCCGCGTCTGGAAAGGCTCGGCCTTCGGCGGCGCGCGCGGGCGCACCGATGTGCCCAAGATCGTCGACTGGTACATGGACGGCAAGATCGAGATCGATCCGATGATCACCCACACCCTGTCGCTTGAAGACATCAACAAGGGGTTCGATCTGATGCATGCGGGCGAATCCATTCGCTCGGTCGTCATTTACTGACCCTTCAGCAATGCTTAGCTAAGCAGACGGCGGGGTCGGCCTTCGGGCCCACGCTCTCGCCGTTGATAACCGAAAGGACGCCCAATGCTGCATCACCGCCTTGATGACGAAGACGACGACGATGACGACAAGCGCGAAGATCAGGAAAAGGGCGAAGATCTGGGCCTTCCGCAAAGCCCTGCGATCGACAAGCTTTATTTCCGGTCCCGCACAGTCATCGTCGCTGGCACGATCAACGACAAGATCGCGCAACGCACCGTGTCGCACCTGCTGGCCTTGGCCGAAGACAGTGACAAGCCGATCAACATGCTGATTTCGTCCCCCGGTGGGCACGTGGAATCGGGCGACATGATCCATGACGTGATCAAGTTCATCCGCCCCACCGTCCGCACCATCGGGTCGGGCTGGGTCGCCTCGGCCGGCGCGCTGATCTTCGTGGGGGCCAAGCAGGAAAACCGTTACTGCCTGCCCAACACCCGTTTCCTGATCCACCAGCCATCCGGCGGGATCGGCGGAACCACGTCGGACATGATGATCCAGGCTGAACAGCTGCGCTTGATGCGCGACCGTCTGAACCAGATCTTCGCCGACGCCACCGGCCAGCCGCTGGAGCGGATCGAGAAAGACACGCGCCGCGACTTCTGGCTGAACACGCAGGACGCGCTGGACTATGGTCTGGTGGGCAAGGTCATCCGCACCGTGGACGACCTGAAATGACGCTGGCCGGGGCCGATACGCTGTTGATCCGCCCTGCCAGCCCGGCGGATGACGATGCCCTGTGGGCGATGCTTGAGCCGATCTACCGCGCAGGCGAGACGTACTGCATCCCGCAGGACATCAGCCGGGCGGATGCCTTGGCCGATTGGTACATCAGCCCGTTTCAGGTCTTTGTTGCCACGTTAAACGATCGCGTCGTCGGCTCCAGCCATATCGGCCCGAACCGTGGCGGCAACGGCGCCCACATCGCCAATGCCAGCTTTGCAACCCACCCCGATGCCCGCGGCAAGGGCGTGGCCGGTGCCCTGGCTGCCCATGCCAAGGACTGGGCGCGGGATCAGGGATTTCGCGCCATGCAGTTCAACTTCGTGGTGTCGACAAATGACGGCGCTGTTCGCGCGTGGGAGCGGGCGGGGTTTCGTGTCCTGTGCCGACTGCCGGGCGCGTTCAATCACCCGCGGCTTGGCTATGTCGACGGCCTCGTGATGTTCGCCGAGCTTTAGGGGGCCGCGTCAGTCGCCCCTGCGCGCCTCAAGCACGGTCTTGGCGACCAGCACCACCAGCGCGATCAACGTCAGCACCGTAGCCGCCGCAAACGCGCCAGCGACGTTCAAATCATTGAACAGCAGCTCTACCTGCAGCGGCAGGGTGTTGGTCTTGCCCCGGATGCTGCCCGATACCACCGACACGCCCCCGAATTCCCCCACCGCTCGCGCCGTGGCCAGAACCGAGCCGTAAAGCAGCGCCCAGCGGATATTCGGCAGTGTCACCCGTCGAAACACCTGCCAGCCGTTGGCCCCCAGCGTCACCGCCGCCTGTTCCTGATCCGAGCCCTGCGCCTGCATCAGGGGCAGCAGTTCACGCACCACAAATGGTGTGGTGACGAACAGCGTCACCATGACGATCCCCGGCATCGCGAACAGCACATCGATATCGTGGCGCGCCAGAAAGCCGCCCAGCCACCCCTGCCGCCCGTACAGCAACAGATAACAGATCCCCGCGATGATCGGAGAGATCGAGAACGGCAGCTCGATCATCGTCAGTAGCAGGCCGCGTCCGGGGAAGTGGAACTTGGACAAGAGCCACGACGCCGCGATCCCGAAGATGACGACGATGGGAACCACGATAATCGCCACGATCACCGTCAGCCAGATCGCGTGCAGCGTCAGCGGGTTCAGGATGTTGGCGACATAGACGCCCCACCCGGCCGACAGCGCCTGCGCAAAGATAAAGACCAGCGGCACCGCGACCAGAATGGCCGTCAGAACGAATGCGGCGAAGATCAATCCCGCCCGCATCAGACCACCGGCGCCAGTTTGCGCGCCGCGCTCAGCTGGATCAGGTTCGATATCAACAACAGGATCAGCGCCAGCACCATCAGAACCAGCGCAATCGCCGCCGCGCCCGAATAGTCGTATTCATCCAGCCGGATATAGGCCAGCAGTGACACGATTTCGGTCTTGAAGGGCAGGTTTCCGGCGATGAAGACGACCGCCCCGAATTCGCCCAGCGACCGGGCAAAGGACGTGGTGACGCCGCCCAGCCACGCCGGCATGATCGCCGGGAACACGACGCGCGTGAACGTCGTCCAGCGTGTCGCACCAAGGGTCGAGGCCGCTTGTTCCAGCGCGGGGTCCAGATCCTCCAGCACCGGCTGCACCGCGCGGACGACGAACGGGATCGAGGTGAAAGTCATCGCCAGCACGATCCCTGCCAGCGTATAGACCACGCTGATCCCCATCCCGGCCAGCGGGGCGCCGAACCAGCCGTTGGCGGAATACAGCGCCGTCAGCGACAAACCCGCAACGGCGGTCGGCAGCGCGAAAGGGATGTCCATCAGCGCGTCCAGCAGCCGCCGCCCCGGAAAGCGGTACCGCACCAGCACCCACGCCATCAGCAGGCCATAGACTGCGTTGATGACCGTGGCGATGGCCGCGGCCGTGATGGTGATCCGGAACGCCGCCAAGGCGCGATCGGCGGTGATGATCTGCCAGAACCGGACGGGGCCGATCTCCGCGCCTTTCAGGATCAATGCGATGATCGGGATCATCACGATGATCGACACGTATAAAAGCGTCGTGCCCAGCGTCACACGGAAGCCGGGCAGGACGCGCCGCGCGGCGCCTTTGGTCGGTGCAGCAGCGGCAGTCGGCATCAGTTGGTGAACAGCTTGTCCAGAATGCCACCTTCAGCCAGATGCTCGTCCTGAACCTTCTGCCAGCCGCCGAACACGTCCTCGACGGTCAGCAGTTCGACCTGCGGGAACTGGTCGGCGAACTCGGCTTTGACCTTGTCGTCGATGACGCGATTGCCGTTTTCGGCCAGCACCTTCTGCGCCTCGGGCGAATAAAGCCAGTTGAGATAGGCCGTCGCCAGCTCGGTCGTGCCGTCCTTGTCGGTGTTGGCCTTCACCACGGCCACGGGGAAGGCCGAAAACAGACTGACCGGCGGAGTGATCGGGATCAGCTTCTTGTCGGGATACTGGGCCGCGATCTGGCGCGTTTCGGTCTCGAATGTCACCAGCACGTCGGCGATGTTGCGTTCCACGAACGTCTGCGTGGCCGCGCGTCCGCCGGTGTCAAAGACCGGAACGTTTGCGAAGATCTTCTTGACGAAATCCTGCGTCTTTTCGACGTCACCGTTGTTCGCCTTCAGACCATACGCGTAAGCTGCAAGATAGGTATAGCGACCGTTCCCCGATGTGCGGGGGTTCGGGAACACGACCTTGACGTCGTCGCGTGCCAGATCGGACCAGTCCTTGATGCCCTTGGGATTGCCGTCGCGCACCAGAAACGCGGGCAGCGAATACCAGGGCGAGGCGCCGTTCGGGAATTCGTCGCGCCAGTTTTCGTCAACCAGGCCGCCCTTGGCCAAAGCGTTCACGTCGGTTTCCTGGTTGAAGGTCACCACGTCCGCGGGCAGCCCTTCCAGAATGGCGCGGGCCTGCTTGGACGAACCGGCGTGCGACTGTTCGATGGTCACGTCCTTGCCGGTCTTCGCCTTCCAGTCGGCGATGAACGCCGGGTTCAGCTTTTCGAACAGCTCGCGGCTGATGTCATAACTGACGTTCAGCAGCTTGTCCTGCGCCATGGCGGGGGTGACCGCCAGCAGCAGTGCCGCAACCGCGGCCTTGATCGGGGTCAGTTTCATCGGGAACCTCATTCAGGCGGTTTCAGCAAAGACGGATGCCGCATCCGGGCGCAGGCTCACGCGCGCGCCCGGACGGAGCCGGGCTGCGTCGACAGCGCGGCGGCGGAGGTCGGCGGGAATTTCGATGCCGTGGTCGTCGCGCAGGACCAGACGCAGCTGCGTGCCGGTCGTGGCGACCGATGCCACGGTCCACTGGCCCGCATCGTCGGCATAGGGGCCGGCATCCTCGGGGCGCACGAACAGGGTCGCGGGGCCGTTGGGGGTGTCCGGGGCGCGCAGATTCGCGGCGTCGACTCCCGCGGCGCTGATCAGGCCGTCGTGGACCGTCGCAGGCAGCTGGATCGTCGCGCCCATGAAATCGGCGATGAAGGGCGTCGCGGGCGCATCATGGATCGCGGCAGCATCGCCGATCTGTTCGATGACACCATTGTTCATCACGACCACGCGGTCAGCCAGCTCGAACGCTTCTTCCTGATCGTGGGTCACGAAGATCGTCGTCGTGCCGGTCGCGTCATGGACACCGCGCAGCCACCGGCGCAGATCGCGGCGCACCGCGGCATCCAGCGCACCGAATGGTTCATCCAGCAGCAGGACCGTGGGTTCGATCGCCATGGCGCGGCCCAGGGCGACGCGTTGGCGTTGCCCGCCCGACAGCTGCGACGGATAGCGGTCGCCCAGCCCTTCGATCTGCAGAAAACCCAGGAGTTCGTTGGCGCGATGCGTGATCTCGGATGTGGTCGGACGCTCACCCCGCGGGCGGACGGTCAGGCCAAAAGCGATGTTGTCCCGCACGGTCATGTGCGGAAACAGTGCGTAGTTCTGAAAGACAAAGCCGATGCGGCGTTCCTGCGGGGTCAGCGCCAGCCAGTCGACACCACCCACACGCAACTGCCCGCTGTCGGGCCAGTCGAGCCCCGCGATGATCTTCAGCAGCGTGGTCTTGCCCGAACCTGACGGACCCAGCAGCGCCACAAGCTCTCCGTCTGCGATGTCCAGATCGATACCGCGCAGAACCTCGGTCTTGCCGAAGCTTTTGAACATGCGGTTGATTTCGATGGGCATTGCGGCGTCAGGCTGTGTTGTTGCGGTCCGTTGGCATCTAGCGGCCGGAACTTGACCGGGCAAGGACGGCAGGAGCTTAAGCCGCTGCCTGCCGCCAAATCATTTTCGCCGCCGTTCCGCGGGTCGGGACAGCATCTGGATACCTTGGGGCGACGCGACCAACATATTCCCGGCGGGCCGCGATATCGCAAACGTTTGTCCTTATTTTCGATGTCCGGCGGTTTTTGGCCCACCAGCATCTGGCCGATTTTCCGGTCGCGCCGGCGGGGGTGAGATGGCATGGTCTGCCAAACCTGACGAAAGGACGCCTGATGACCGCCGCCTTGCCCTTTGAAACCCTGTCCGAAGTCCGCAGCTTTGGTGGCCGCCAAGGCGTCTATCGCCACGACAGCAAGGCCACTGGCACGCAGATGACGTTCGGTGTCTATCTGCCGCCGGACGCCGAATTCGGGCCTGTGCCGGTGCTGTATTTTCTGGCCGGCCTGACCTGCACGCACGAAAACGCCATGGTCAAGGCGGCGGCGCAGCAATGGGCCAGCGAAACCGGTCTGGCGCTGGTGTTCCCAGACACCTCCCCTCGCGGCGAAGGCGTGGCCGATGCCGAACCGTTCGATCTGGGTCAGGGCGCGGGATTTTATGTCAACGCGACCAAGGCGCCCTGGGCGCCGCATTTCCGCATGTGGGACTATGTCGCCGATGAGCTTCCGCAGCTGGTGGCAGAGCATTTCCCCGTCGATGCAGAGGCGCAGGGGATCACCGGCCATTCCATGGGCGGGCACGGTGCGCTGACGCTGGCGCTGACCTATCCCGACCGTTTCCGCAGCGTGTCAGCCTTCGCCCCGATCGCGAACCCCACCCAGTCGGACTGGGGCATTCCGCAGTTCACCGCCTATCTTGGCGATGACCGCGACGCATGGACCGCGCATGACGCATCCCTGCTGATGACGGATCGCGGTTACCCGGGCGAGGTTCTGATCGACCAAGGCACGGCCGACCCCTATCTGGACAAGCTGCGCCCCGAGGCGCTGGCCAAGGCCATGTTCGACCGCCATCAGCCGGGTATGTTCCGGATGCAGCCGGGGTACGATCACGGCTATTTCTTCGTCCAGACCTTCGTCGGTGAACACATCCTGTGGCACGCGGAGCGTCTGGGCTGACCGGAACCCGGTCGGTTCGCACCACGTTCCCTTCCTCAAAGCCAATGTCCAGCCAATGGGACCAGCCATGAAGCCGCAAATCTCTTCCCTTCTTCTTTGCCTGCCGCTGATGGCGTCTGCGGCATGGGCCGAGACCCACACCGCCATCGTCCCAATCACGGCGGCACCCGCGACCACCGCGGTAAACCCGGCAGATGTTTCTGCGCCGACCCAAGACCAACCGGCGCTGGCCGAAAAGGCCGAGGCGGCGACCACCCTTCACAGCACAGCCGAGGCTGCGGCCTCTCAGCCTGTGTCCGATCAGGCCACCGTCGAGGGCGCGGCCGGCGGCGAGTCTGCGGATTCGGTGGCGACGGCGGCGACACCACCCACAGCGGCGGACGCCGGCGATGGCACGGCGCCGGCCAATTCCGGTTCGACCGGCTGGACTGGCGGGACAGGCGGCTCGGTCATCGGGACGAACCCGGCGGGCGCAGTGCCCGAATCCAAGACGTGGCAACCGCCGACGGCACGCGGACTGGATCTTCAGGGCTGACGCGAGCGAATCTGGCGGAGGAGAATGGGAGTCGAACCCACCCGGGACAGTCGCGCTGCCCCAACCGGATTTGAAGTCCGGCCGCCCCACCGGGGACGATTCTCCTCCATCCCGTGCCGTCAGTCGGGTGTCCCGTACAGGTCGGCGCGATGGGGGTTGATGCGACGTAAATCACCCCGGCGCAAGGTCACCCCCTGCCGGTCCATGTATTCAAGGATCTCGATCGCGACCTTGCGCCCGTTCTGAACGCGGTCGCGAAACGTCGCGGCGGTGATCCAGCCGTCATCCGCGCTGGCCTGAACCTCGCGCAGGATATCCACCATTTCGGCCGTGGCGCTCCGCAGAAAGAAGTGGTCATTCCGGATCTGATCGACCCGACCTTGACGCGCTGCCATCCGCAGGACGCGGCGGATGTCCTTTTCGTCAATGCTCCAGTCGGTCGCCATGTCACGCACCCGCGGCGGGCGAAAGCGCGCCTCGCCCCACAGTTCGGGCAGGATGCGGGACAACAGCGCCTCATCTTCGGGTGAAAGGCGGGCTTCGTGATCGGGCAGGCGCAGAAAGCTGCCCTCGGCCACGACCTTGCCGGCCGCGGACGCGACGAACGCCGCGAAAGCGGGTTTGGGCAGGCGCGGGGTCAGGGACAGCCGCAGCTTTTCACGGCCCAGGCCCTGCATTTCCGGGTTTTCCGCGTGATAAGTCGCCAGCGTCGCCAGCATGTCGGCCATCAGCGCCGCATGGGTGGCAGGCAGCATCGCAATCCGGGGATCCACGCCGATCACCGCGACACCCGCCGCCAGCGTGGCCATCTGTGCCGGGTCAAGCGCCCGGTCGCGGCCAAAAGCGTCCAGATCGACGATGTAAGGCGCAACAGACAGGCTTTGCGTCAGCGCATCCATGGCGCTGGGCTGACTGGCGGCGGCGATCAGAGCCAGACGCTCGGGCGTGCGCCGCCGACGCGCGGGCGCGCGCAGGTCGCGAAAGACCCCGCCGCCGATGGTGCGCCGGGCCGAGACGTCGCGCAGCAGAAAGCGGTCACCGACCACCGCCGGGATCGGGTGTTCAAGGACCAGCTGCACCGGCCCCTCACCCCCCGGCGCCAAGGGGGCGCCCAGCGGGACGATCCGCGCGCTGACCTGTGCCGCGCCGACATGCAGCAGCGCGGGAAACCACGTCGTGATGGCTTTGGGTTCAGACGGCAGGACACGCAGCACGGCGTCGATCCGGTCCGTGGGCGCATGCAGCACCGTGGCGCCTGCGACGTCACCGCGATGAATGGCGTCCTTGTGGACCGCCTCGCCCGCGATGTTCAGGGCACAGCGCTGACCCGCGCGGCCCACCTCAACGTCCTGATTTTGGGCATGGATACCGCGGATGCGCGCTGAAATTCCGCTGGGTGACAGTGTGATCATATCGCCGACCGCCACAGTTCCGGACGTGACCGTGCCTGTGATCACGGTCCCCACACCCTTCAGCGTGAAGGCCCGGTCGATGGGCATGCGAAACAGACCGCCCGCAGTGCGGGGGATCGTGTCGCTTTCGGCCAGCGCCAATGCCGCCCGAAGCGTATCGATCCCTTCGCCGGTCACCGACGACACCGGGATGATGTCAGCGCCTGCAAGCCGCGTGGGCGCCAGCAGCGCATGGATATCCCGCACCAACGCCGCGCGACGGTCGGCGTCGGCCAGATCGGCCTTGGTCAGCGCGACGATCGCCCGGTCGATGCCCAGCAGGTCCAGAATGGCCAGATGTTCCCGCGTCTGGGGCATGATCCCGTCGTCGGCCGCGACGACCAGCAGCGCCAGATCGATCCCGCCCGCACCGGCCAGCATCGTATGGATCAGACGTTCATGGCCCGGGACATCGACAAACCCCGTGATCGCCCCGCAGCCCAGATCGGCATAGGCAAAGCCCAGATCGATAGTGATGCCGCGGGCCTTTTCCTCGGCCAGACGGTCGGCGTCGACGCCGGTCAGGGCGCGGACCAGCGCGGTCTTGCCGTGGTCGATATGGCCTGCCGTCCCGACGATCATCGCTGACTGATCGCGCCCAGAAGGTCGCCGTCTTCGCCTAGGCACCGCAGATCAAGGATCAGCGCCCCGTCGCGGATATGGCCGATGACCGGGCGTCTGCCCTGCCGAAGGACCGCCGCCAGACGTTCGGGCGCATCGCCGCCGGCCCCCGTGAATGCCAGCCCGGCCGATGGCAGCTTTTCCACCGGCAGCGCGCCAGAGCCGATCTGGCTGGCGCAATCCGTGACCTGCACTTGCCAGTCGGGCAGCATTGCCTGAACGGGCGCCAGCAGGCGTTCGGCCTGCGCGATGATGTCAGCCAGCGGGCGCGTCAGCATCCGCAGGGTCGGCAGCCGTTCGGCCAGCCGGTCGGGGTCGCGGTACAGTTGCAGCGTTGCCTGAATGGCGGCCAGCCGCACCTTGTCCAGCCGTAGCGCGCGTTTCAGGGGGTTGCGGTTGATGCGCGCGATCAGGTCACGCCGCCCGACGATGAACCCCGCCTGCGGCCCGCCCAGCAGCTTGTCGCCGCTGAACGTCACCACATCGGCCCCGTCCGCCACGGCCTGCGCCACGGTGGGTTCTGCAGGCAGACCCCAGCGCGTCATGTCGATCAGCGTGCCAGAGCCAAGGTCGTTCATCATCGGCACCCCGGCGGCGGACGCGATGCCCGCGACCTCGGCTTCGGGGGCGGATTTCACGAACCCGTCGATGCGATAGTTCGAGGGGTGGACCTTCACCATCAGCGCGGTGTCGGGACCCACCGCATGCGTGTAATCGCGCGCATGGGTGCGGTTGGTCGTCCCGACCTCGACCAGACGGACACCGGCGCGGGCCATGATGTCGGGGATACGGAACGCACCGCCGATTTCGACCAGTTCGCCACGTGATACGATCGCCTCGCGCCCCTCGGCCAAGGTGTTCAGGACCAGCAGGACCGCGGCGGCATTGTTGTTGACCAGCGTCGCATCCTCGGCACCCGTCAGGTCACAGATCAGGCCGCGCACGTGGTCGTCGCGTTCGCCCCGCTTGCCGGTCGTCAGATCGTATTCCAGCGCCGCGGGGTGGCGCATGGCATCCGTTGCGGCGGCAATCGCCGCTTCGGCCAGCAGGGCGCGGCCAAGGTTCGTGTGCAGGACCGTGCCGGTCAGGTTCAGGACCGGGCGCAGCGGGTCCGGCGCGTCCAGCGCCAGTGTCGCCTGCGCGATCAGCGCAGACGCATCCGGCGCGGGCGCGCCAGCCAGAACCGCCGCGCGCGCGTCTGCCAGCGCCGTCCGCATGGCATCGGTGACCGCCGCGCGGCCATGCACGTCGATCAGCGCCCCCGCCTGCGCCAGCAGCCGGTCCACCGCGGGAAGGGCGCGCAGCGCGGCAGTCATGTCAGAAACCGACCGTGAAGGGATTGACCCCGGCACGCCGCCACGCCGAATCCTTCATCAGCGCATCGATGCCAAGGCTGGCCACGTCATCCGCCAGCGGCTCGATGGTCGGATTCAGGTTCTGGTAGAACTGCTTGACCCATGATCCGCACTCATCGCAGGTCTCGGCCTTGATGGTGGGTTCGGGTTTCGCCGCGGTGTCACCCGCGTCGTCAGCGATGACGCCACCCTCGACGGCCTGATAACGGATGCCCTTTGTCGATCCGCAGTGCAGACATTTGACCCGGACCTCATTCCATTCGGTCTGACACCCGGCGCACAGGGCATAGCGCGCGCCTTCGGCACCCATCACGCCGGTGATGCTGGATGCGACCGGACGGCCCCCACAACAGGGGCAGACGCCGACGCGGATCGGGACCAGTTGACCCGCGTCCAGTGTCGCGGCCAGTCGTGACAGATGGACCTGAACGGCCGCGGCGGCGAACAGGTGCGGCGCGGCGCTGTCGGCGGGGATCGCGTCGTCCAGAACGTTCCCCAGCAACCAGTCGCGGTCCGCGTCGGTCGCCGCCTTGACCGCGTCCAACGCCAGCCGCGCGGGGGCGGGCATCTCCAGATCGGTTGCCGCAGCGCACAAGGCGTTCAGGGTCTGGCGCATTGCCGGGTCGCGGATCAGCGCATGCCGGTCGATCGGGGGCATGCGGGCGGCGCGGGACTGGGCGACACGTTCGGCATCCGGGCCGGCGACGACTGGCAGGTCAGCGGCCAATCGGGCCTGCACGCGGCTCAGCGCAGCCAGAAATGTCAGATAGGGGGCAAGGTTCGACCCTTGGGCCAGCGCATCAAACCGTTCGGCGCGGGCCGTGAACAGTTTTTCGGGCTTGGGCAGCAGCGCGAAAGGCGGCGTGGCGACGCCGCCGATCACGGAAGGGTCGGGTTTCAGATCGGTCGTCATGGGTGGCCTTTGGTCGTCGGGCTGCCAAGGTTAACCCGGCAGCCCGTATTGAAGTTCAGTCGGCAGTGTTGATTAGGTTTCGGTTCATTCGGTCGGGTCAGAGCGTTGACGCCGCGCGAGTTCCTTGAACCACTTCTGGTGGTGCTTGAAGGCCCAGCCGCCCGTCACCTTGCCGCTGGTCATCGCGCTGAGCGTGCCGCGCGTCCAGATCGCGGCATAGACGTGCAGAATGAACACCAACGTGATCAGCACCGCGCTGACTGCGTGGATCAGAATCGCGATCCGCCGCACGGGAATGGACACCAGCCCACCGAAGAACTGTTCCCACATCATCACGCCGGTCACGATCAGCACGATGATCAGGCCGAACATCGCCCAGAAGACGAACTTCTGACCAAGGTTGTACTTGCCCAAGGGCGGCAGCTTTTCTTCGTCGCCCTGCATCACCGCCTTGATGTTGGCGCCCCACTGGATGTCCTCACGCCGTGGAATGTTGAACTTCCACAGCTGCAGGAACAGGATCATGAAGCTGATGACCAGAACGACCCCGATCATCGGATGCAGCATCCGCGTGTTCTGACCTCCCCCGAAAAGGTTGGTCAGAAAGAACAGCGAGGGCGTGAACAGCGCCATCCCCGACAGCAGCAGCAATATCAGCGAAACCGCCGTCACCCAGTGGTTGATGCGTGTGTAACCCGCATAGCGGCGCACCTCGACCGGGTCACGGGACAGGATCTTGTCGGTCCGCTCCGAATACTTGAGAGGCTCAGACTTTTGCGCCATCACACCTCCTCCGATCCGGGGGCGAGCCGTGTCGCGTCAGTCGCAGGCGTCAGCGGCACATCCGGGTCCATCACGTCGACCAGATCTTCGGCTTCCTGTTCGTCGTGGGCCGACACGGTGTTCGGCTTGCCCAGAACGCCATGCGCGATGACACCGGCTGCCGCGACCCCAACCGCGGCCATGCCGATGGTCTTGGTCGGACCTTTCCAACCGCGCACGACGTCCGAAATCTTCGGATCCTCGGGCAGGTTGGAATAGATCTGCGGCTTGTCGGCGTGTTGCAGGACATACATCACGTGCGTCCCACCGACACCCGCCGGATCATACAGACCGGCGTTGTCGTAACCGCGCGACTTCAGATCCTCGATCCGCTCGGCGGCGTGCGCCTTCATGTCGTCCTTGGTGCCGAATACGATGGCCTGGGTCGGGCAGGCCTTGGCGCAGGCCGGACCTTGACCCACGGACACGCGATCCGAACACAGCGTGCATTTGTATGCCTTGTGGTCGGTCTTTGAAATCCGCGGGATGTCGAAGGGGCAGCCCGACACGCAGTAGCCGCATCCGATGCAGTTATCGTGGATGAAATCCACAATGCCGTTCGAATACTGAACGATCGCGCCGGGTGCGGGACAGGCTTTCAGACAGCCCGGATCTTCGCAATGCATGCAGCCGTCCTTGCGGATCAGCCACTCGAAATTGCCGTTGTCCGGGTTGTCGTATTCCTCGAACCGCATCAGCGTGAACATGTTCGGCGTCAGGTCGTGGGGGTTGGTGTAGGCCCCCACGAAGTCTTCGACCTCGGGGTGCGTGTCGTTCCATTCCACGCAGGCCGACTGGCACGCCTTGCAGCCGATGCATTTGCTGATGTCGATCAGCTTGGCAACGGGCGTCAACGCGCGCGGGTCGGCCGAGACGGGTCCGTTGGCAGATGCCCGGACCACGTCCCCGATCCCAAGATTGGCGTCCATCTTCTGGACCGGCGGGTTGCCGACGGCCGTGCGTGGACTGTCCAGAACGGGTGGCTGGCTCATGCGATGGCCTCCCCTTTCAGCGGTTCAATGTTGACGAGGAACGCCTTGAATTCCGGCGTTTCCACGTTGGCGTCGCCCACGAACGGCGTCAGGCTGTTCGGCCCGAACCCTTTGCGCGCGGCCCCGACAAAGCCCCAGTGCAGCGGGATGCCGACGACATGGACGGGCTTGCCGTCACAGATCAGCGGCTTGATGCGCCCGGTGACATAGGCCTTCGCCTTCACCTTGCCACGTTTGGACGACACCTCGACCCAGCCGCCATTCTCGATCCCCTTTTCGGCAGCCAGCTGTTTGCTGATCTCGACGAAGAACTGGGGCTGAAGGGCGGCGTTCACCGGGTTGTGCTTGGTCCAGTAATGGAAGTGCTCGGTCAGACGATAGGACGTCCCCACGAAGGGGAATTCGTCGCTGGTGGCGAACTGCGCCACGTCCGATTTGAACACCCGCGACACCGGGTTGCCGCGCATCTTCGGGTTGAAAACGTTGGCGACCGGGCTTTCGAACGGCTCCATATGCGTCGGGAACGGCCCGTCGCGCATCATGCCCCGGGAAAACAGACGCGATGTCCCTTCCTGGTTCATGATGAACGGCATCACGTCCTCGGGCTTGGCGGTGGGGGAAATGTCGGGGACGTCAAAGCCCTCCCATTTCTCACCGGTCCACTCGATGATCTTGCGTGACGGATCCCACGGCTTGCCCTGAAGGTCACACGATGCACGGTTGTACAGCGTGCGGCGGTTCAGGGGCCACGCGAACGTCCAGTTGGGATAGACGCCCGAGCCGCTTTCGTCGTGGTTGTCACGACGCGCCATGTTGTTGCCGTTTTCGTTCCAGCACCCGGAATAGATCCACACCGCGCTGGCGGTTGACCCGTCATCGCGCAGCTCGCTGAAGTTCACGACCTGCTGACCCGCCGGACGCACGACCTTGGTTGCATCCTTCAGATCGGTGACGTCCGACAACGCCGTCCCGTTCATTTCCTTGGCCAATTCCTCGGCGGTCGGATCTTCGGGGTCGGCATAGTTCCACGTCAGGTCCAGGATCGGGTCGGCAAACGCCCCGCCTTCGGCGCGATAAAGCTCGCGCATGCGCAGGAAGACCTGCGCCATGATCCACGTATCAAGCTTTGCGTCACCGGGGGAATCGGCGCCCTTCCAGTGCCACTGCAGCCACCGGCCCGAGTTCGTCAGCGACCCTTCGTCCTCCGCAAAGCAGGACGACGGCAGCTGCAGCACCTCGGTCTGGATGGAGGCGGTGTCCACGTCGTTGTATTCGCCGTGGTTTTCCCAAAAACGCGACGTTTCCGTTTCCAGCGGATCGACCGTGATCAACAGCTTCAGCTTGGACAGCGCCCGCGTCAGCTTGGCCCGGTTGGGGAACGCCAGCGTCGGGTTGAAGCCCTGGATGAAGTAGACGTTCACCCGGCCCTGATCCATCAGCTCGAACATGCGCAGCACGTCATAAGTCGGAACGTCCAGCTTGGGCAGATAGTCATATGCCCAGTTGTTTTCCGGCTGCGCCTTGTCACCCCACATGGATTTCATGAAAGAAACCATGAACTTGGAGTAGTTCTGCCAATAGCTGGTCTGCCCTGGCCGCAAAGGCTTGAACGCGCGCGACTTCATGTAGGTGGCCCAGTCGGGCTCCTTCTCGGTCGGGATGTTCATGTAGCCGGGCAGCAGGTTCGACATCAGGCCGATATCGGTCAGACCCTGGATGTTGGAATGCCCGCGCAATGCGTTCATGCCGCCACCGGACACCCCGATGTTTCCAAGGATCAGTTGCAGCATCGCCATGCCGCGGATGTTCTGCGCGCCTTTGGAGTGCTGGGTCCAACCCAGCGCATACATCGACGTCATCACCTTGTCGGGTGCCGAACATTCCCCGATCATCTGGGCAATGTGCAAGAACTTTTCCTTGGGCGTGCCGCAGATCCGCTCCACCAGCTCGGGCGTATAGGCGTCCACGTGCTTGGCCAGCATTTGCCAGACGCACCGCGGATTGGTCAGCGTCATGTCGGCTTCCGCAAACCCGTCCTCGCCCATGACATAGTCCCAGCTGGTTTTGTCATAGTCGCGCTTTTCCGGGTCGTAGCCGGTGAACAGCCCGTCTTTCCAGCCAAAGTCCTCACGAACGATCAGCGCGGCGTTGGTATAGTTGCGAACGTATTCCCACTGCACCTTGTCGTTCTGGATCATCCACCGGATCATCGCCATCAGGAAGACGATGTCCGAACCCGGACGGATCGGGGCATAGTAATCGGCGACGGCCGCCGTCCGCGTGAACCGGGGGTCCACGACGATCAGACGCGCACCGCGGTGCGCTTTGGCTTCGGTCACCCATTTGAAGCCGCACGGATGCGCTTCAGCGGCGTTGCCACCCATGACGATGACAAGGTCGGCATTCTTGATATCGGTCCAGGAGTTCGTCATCGCTCCACGGCCAAATGTCGGGCCCAAACTGGACACCGTGGGGCCGTGTCAGACGCGCGCCTGGTTATCGAATCCGACTGCACCAAAGGACCGGACAACCTTGTAGGTCAGCCAGGCCGTTTCGTTGGTTGTGGCCGAGGCGGCCAGAAAACCGGTCGTCGCCCAGCGGTTGACCGGAACACCGGCCTCGTTGGCAGCCACGAAGTTCGCGTCACGGTCGTCTTTCATGGCGCGCGCCACTTTGTTCAGCGCGTCGTCCCATGAAATCGGCTCGAACTTGTCGGCACCGGGCTTGCGCAGCATCGGCTGCGTCAGGCGCGTGGGTGCGTTGACGAAATCCTTCAGCGCGGCGCCCTTGGGGCACAGCGTTCCGCGGTTCGTCGGGTGATCGGCGTCACCCTCGATGTGGAAAATGCGGCTTTTGCCGGTTTGTTCGTCCGCACGAGAATACATGATGATCCCGCAAGCGACCGAGCAATAGGGACAGGTGTTGCGGGTTTCCTTGCTTTCAACCAGCTTGAACGCGCGCACATGCGCCAGTTCCGCTGCTTCGGCGCCGCCAAAGCCCATGGCTCCAAGCGAGGTTGCCGCGACACCCGCACCAGCGAGCTTTAGAAAGCCGCGCCGTGAGAGGTCGATGTTCATTGTCTTTATCTGCCTGTCTTGACGATAGGTGGGTGATCCATAAGCGTCATTTAACGCCAGAAAGTCAAGAAAAGCTGCGGCTGGCGTGACGGCACTGCGTCAGATCGTGATCAGCCGTCAGTCGCAGCGGCGTCTGATGCGCTGACGAGGCCGTCCTAAAACGGCGCGGGGGCGGAAAACGTCATGCTGACATTGCTGTCGGGGTGGCGGAACCGCAGTGTTTCGGCGTGCAGCATCAGGCGCGGATGATCGGCCGCAGCGCCCGTGGCATAGATCGGGTCGCCCAGAATCGGATGGCCCAGTGACAGCATGTGGACCCGCAGCTGATGGCTGCGCCCGGTCAGGGGGGTCAGCCGCACCCGGGTTTCCTGATCGTCCTGCCGGACCACGCGCCAGTCGGTCTGCGCGGGACGGCCGTTTTCGTGGTCGACCTGTTGGCGCGGGCGGTTGGGCCAATCGACCGCCAGTGGCAGATCGACGGTGCCGGTTTTCGGCTCCAGCCGGCCCCACAGCCGCGCGACATAGGATTTGCGGACCTGACGACGCTCGAACTGCTGGCCCAGATGGCGCTGGGCGTGAGGGGTCAGGGCAAAGACCATGATGCCCGACGTATCCAGATCCAGCCGGTGAACCAGCAGGACGGTCGGAAACGCCACGCGCAGCCGCGCGATCAGGCAATCGGCGCGGTCTTCGCCCCGGCCCGGCACCGACAGCAGCCCGTGCGGCTTTTCGACGACCAGGATTTCGTGGTCGTCGTGGATGATCCGCGGCTGCGCCTCGGTCGGGTGATAGACAAAGCTCACGCGCGGCTCATTTGACGACAAGCCGGACGGCAAGGCCCGCGAACATGACCGCGGCGATCTTGTTCAGAATGCCAAGCCGCCCCGCCAGACGGGTGCCCAGCCAGCCCGCGACGACGCCGTATCCCACGGTGATCAGCGTGCCGGTCACCGCGAAGATCAGCCCCAGACCCAGAAGCTGCTGCCAGACGGGGCCATAGCTGACATTGGTGAACTGCGGCAGGAACGCCAGCAGGAACAGGATCGGCTTGGGGTTGAAGATGTTCGACAGCGCCCCGCGCCGGATGATGTTCCAGGCCCTGACCGACCCCCGTGCGCTTGGGTCGGGCGGTGGCGCGGTCCATGCCTGCCACGCAAGAAACAGCAGATACGCCGCACCAATCCACTTGATCGCCGTCAGCGCGCCCGGATGCGTCGCGATGACCGCGCCCAGCCCGGCGGTGGTGACCGCGATGTGAAACAGCACGCCCAGACCCACACCCAGACCCGCCAGCGCCCCGGCACGCGGACCGCCCTGAACCCCGCAGGCGGTGGCAAAGAACACATCCTGCCCCGGCGCCAGATTAAGGATCAGCCCGCCCGAGACAAAGGCCAGCAGCTGCGGCCACGGGATGTTGCCGATGGTGTCCCAGATCATGCCGTGCCCCGGTCCATAAATTCGTAATAATCGCCCTTGTCGCCGGGAAATGACGGCTTGCCCAGATGCAGCCCCGTGGGCGCGTCAAGCAGTCCCGCCGACAGGTCAATCGTGTCGTCGTCGTTTCCCCTCCACCACAGGAACGACCCGCAATCCGGGCAGAAGCCGCGCGTGGCGGTGTCCGTGTGGGCATAGGTCCGGGCGTTGCCGGTCACCGTCACCGCATCGGCCTTGACGGTCACGAACGCCCAGACATGGCCGGACTGACGGCGGCACTGTGAACAGTGACACTCATGCGCCGTGTCCGCGTCGGTCTGCGCGGTGATCTGGACCTGACCGCACAGGCACGCGCCACGAAGCGTCCTCATGGCTGGGCCGAGGTCGTCTGCGGCAGCCCGTCGGCGATGTCGTAATAGTCGCCCTTGAAATCGACCCAGATATGATGATTCAGCCGCCGTCCGGTGGGCTCGTCGATCGCGGCCATAGCCACGGAAAAATATGGTTCGGTCAGTTCGTGCCAGAACAGCGACGATCCGCAGGTCGCGCAGAACCCGCGCCGCGCATGCTCGGACGAGGCATACCAGCGCAGCGCGCTGTCATCGTCGATGGTCAGGTCGATGGCCGACCCCGATGCCCACAGATGTCCCGACCAATTACGGCACTGGTTGCAATGGCAGGCGGTCGGCGGATCATCCCCCCATACGCCGGAAAACCGGACGGCACCGCACAGGCACCCGCCCCTGAAACGATCAGAGCTTGCCGAACACATCGTTCAAAATCCCCTCCAACGCGGTCGCGTCCGCTTGGGAAAAGGCGGCGGGGCGATCGCTGTCGATATCCAACACGCCAATCAGCCGGCGGTTCGCACCGAACACCGGAATGACGATTTCCGACCGGGTCGAGCTTGCGCAGGCGATATGCCCCGGAAAGGTGTCCACGTCATCGACCAGCTGCGTCTGCCCGGTCCGCGCGGACGCCCCGCAAACGCCGCGGGCGAACGGAATGACCAGACAGCCGTGACCGCCCTGATAGGGTCCGATCTTCAGCACCTCGGGCGCGACGACACGGTAAAACCCGGTCCAGTCGAACCGCGCATCGGCGTGGTGGATCTCGCACGCAAGCGTGGCCATCAGCGCGACCTCGTCGGTCTCGCCTTGGGTCAGGGCCGTGATGCGGGCGGCAAGGCCCGGATAGTCGGTAGCGGTGTCATCTGTCATGCCCGCAGGCTAGCGCGATCCGGGGGCGCGGTAAATCGCCCGTGATCCGGCGCGGATGTCCGAATCCGTCACCCAGATGTCGGATTCAGGACACGGGTGCGATTGGGGCGGATGCAATCATTTCAGGGCAAAACACCGCCATCTGTCCTGCCTTAGGGATGACCGCCATGCTCGACGCCGCCCAAACCCTTGACCGTATCCGCAACCGTCGCCGCAACTTTGCGCTGGAACGCGATCTTTACGCCGATCCGGGCGTGCTGCAGCAGGATCTGGAGCAGATCTGGTACAAGGAATGGCTATTCGCCATTCCCGCGTGCGAAATCCCCAAGACCGGCAACTATGCTACCATGCAGGTCGGTGAATATCCGGTCCTGATCGTGCGCGGCGCCGACGGGCGGGTCCGCGCGTTCCACAACGTCTGTCGCCACCGGGGACAGCGGCTGTGTTCCAAGGCCAACGGCTCGACCGCGAAACTGGTCTGCCCCTATCACCAGTGGACGTATGAACTGGACGGCAAACTGATCTATGCCCGCGATATGGGCGATGACTTCGACGCCTCGAAATACGGGCTGAAGACGGTCCATTGCGTCGATCTGAACGGGATGGTGTTCATCTGTCTGGCCGCCGTTCCGCCCGCGATCGCCGATCTGGCCAAGCAGCTGAACGCCTATCTGGCTCCCAGCGCGCTGTCGGAGGCCAAGGTCGCGTTTTCCTCGACCATCGTGGAAAACGGCAACTGGAAACTGGTGATCGAAAACAACCGCGAATGCTATCACTGCGGGGGGTCGCACCCGTCGCTGTGCCGGACCTACTCCGACAACCCCAACATGACGGCGATGGACGGCCCCGACAGCGCCAGCCCCGACATTCTGGCCCACTGGAAACGGTGCGAGGCCGCGGGCCTTCCGTCGCGCTTCGTGAACCACCCGCACATGCAATGGCGTCTGGCGCGGATTCCGCTGCTGAACAACGCCGAAAGCTATACGCTCAGCACCAAGGCGGCGGTGGCCAAACGCATGGGGCAGATGCCCTTCAACGATGCGGGCAGCCTGCTGTTCTTCCACTATCCCAACACCTGGAACCACTTCCTGGGCGACCACGCCATCGTCTTCCGGGTGCTGCCGATCAGCCCGACGGAAACGCAGGTCACGACCAACTGGCTGGTCCACAAGGACGCGGTCGAGGGGATCGATTACAATCTGGACGACCTGACCCATGTCTGGATCCACACCAACGACGAAGACCGTCAGGTGGTCGAGGAAAACCAGAAGGGCATCCTGTCCCCGGCCTATGAACCCGGGCCCTATTCCAAGCTTCAGGAAGAAGGCGTGATCCAGTTCATCGACTGGTATTGCGACAAGATGGAAAGCCGTCTGACGCCACCCTCGGCCATGGCCGCCGAATGACCGAAAGCCTGATTGCCCGCCCGCTGTCCGGCCCCGCCTGGTCGGACAGTGAACCGCTGGAATGCGCGATGGTCGTGCCGGAAACGGCCGACACCGCGACCTTCACCTTTCGCGCGCCGTCGGGGAAATGGTTCGACTACCAGCCGGGGCAGTTTCTGACGCTGGACCTGCCGGTGGGCTCGGGCAATGTCCAACGCACCTATACGATCAGCTCCAGCCCGTCGCGGCCGTTGTCGATATCGGTGACGGTCAAGGCTCAGCCGTCCAGTGTCGGCGGGCGGTGGATGCTGGATCACCTGAAACCGGGCATGCGGATCAAGGCGTTCGGCCCAGCGGGGATCTTCACCAACCACCGCCATGCGTCGGGCAAGTATCTGTTCATCTCGGCCGGATCGGGGATCACGCCGATGATGTCGATGACCACATGGATGTGGGACTCGGGCGAAATGCCCGACATCGTCTTTGTTCACGCCGCGCGGGCGCCATCAGACGTGATCTTCCGCCAGCGGCTGGAAGGCATGGCAGACCGGGTGCCGGGTCTGCAACTGCATTTCACCGTCGAACAGACCGACCCCTTCCGCGCGTGGAACGGTTATCGCGGGCGGCTGAACCAGATCATGCTGGGCCTGATGGCGCCGGACTATCTGGAACGAGAGGTGTTCTGCTGCGGTCCCGAACCCTTCATGCAGGCCGTGCGCGACATGCTGGGCGCGCTGGGCTTCGACATGGAGCGGTATCATCAGGAAAGCTTCGGCGCCCCCGTCCGGTCCGAGGCCGAGGCCCCGGTCCTTGACGACATCGTCCCCGAAGAAGGCGCCAAAGCCGAAGTCGTCTTCGACATCTCGGGCGTCAGCGCGCCCTGTTCGGAAACCGACACCGTGCTGGCGGTGGCCAAGGCCAACGGGTTGAACATCCCCTCGGGCTGCACCTTCGGGCTCTGCGGCACCTGCAAGATCCGCAAGACCGAGGGTGAGGTGCACATGGTCCACAACGGCGGCATCACCGAAGATGAAATCGCCGAGGGCTTTATTCTCGCCTGCTGTTCCAACCCCATGGGCCGGATCGTGGTCGAGGTGTGAGCCGCGCGGCCGACCGGGCGTCGGCGGGGCGCGTCGGGCGGTCAGGCGACGCTGACGCCCGCCCCGTCCTCGACCCGTCCTATGATCCGCGCCAGCGGATATCCGGCGTCGTGCAGTTTCGCGACCCACGCCTCGGCCTTTTCGGGCGCGACCGACACCAGCAACCCGCCCGAGGTCTGCGGATCGGTCAACAGATGGCGCTGCCAGTCGGCGATGCTGTCCGCCAGCGTGATGTCTGCGCCGTAGGCTTCCCAGTTGCGATGGGACGCACCCGTGACGAAGCCGCCCTTGGCCAGTTCATCTGCGCGCGTCAGGCGCGGCAGCGACGCCAGATCCAGCGCCAGCTTTGCGCCGGATGCGCGCGCGACCTCCAGCCCGTGGCCAAGGATGCCAAAGCCGGTGACGTCGGTGATGGCATGGACGTCCGGGTCATCGGCCAGCTCGACCCCGATCTTGTTCAGCTGTGTGGTCGAGGCGACCATTTCCGCAATCCCCGCCGCGTCCAGCGCGTCTTTCTTGATCGCCGCGGAATACAGCCCGACGCCCAGCCCCTTGGTCAGGATCAGCGCGTCGCCCACCCGCGCATCGCCGTTGCGGCGCAGGCGGTCGGGGTGGACCAGCCCGATGACGGCCAAGCCGTAGACCGGCTCGGGGCAGTCGATCGAATGGCCGCCCGCGACCGGAATGCCGGCCTCGGCGCAGATCGACGCGCCGCCCTGCAGGATGTCGCGGATCTGGGCCGCGGACATGATGTTGATCGGCATCCCCAGAATGGCCAGCGCCATGATCGGGCGCCCACCCATCGCATAGATGTCGGAAATCGCGTTCGTCGCCGCAATCCGCCCGAAGGTGTGTGCGTCATCCACCATCGGCATGAAGAAGTCGGTCGTGGCGATCACCGCCGTCTGGTCGTCGATCTTCCACACGGCCGCGTCGTCGGCGGATTCGTTGCCCACCAGCAGCTGCGGAAAGATCTGTGCTGCGGGCTGATCGGCCAGCAGTTCGCGCAGCACCGCCGGCGCCAGCTTGCATCCGCAGCCGCCGCCATGGGCCAGCGAGGTCAGCCGGACGGCGTCCGCGGGGGTGGCGTTGGGTGCGGCCATGTCGGTGTCCTTTCAGTTTGTCGTCTTGCAAAGGGCCGCGCGACATGTGCCAAGTCAACCCCTCGCCCCTTTGCCGTCGCTGACAGGTGATCGCCGATGCACCCCGCCGTTCCCGCCCGCACGCGTCTGAATATCGGCTTTGTCCTGGCCCGCCGGTTCACGCTGTCGGCCTATGCCAACTTCGTCGATGTTCTGCGGCTGGCCGCTGACGAAGGCGACCGCTCGCGCCCGATCCTGTGCCGGTGGAGCGTAATCGGCGCCGACCGCAACCCCATCACCGCCAGCTGCGGCACGCGCGTCGAACCCGACATGCGCCCCGACGATCCGACGCAGTTCGACTATATCGTCGTGATCGGCGGACTGATCGGTCAGGTTCAGCCGCTGCACCCCGATCTGGCGCTGTTCCTGCGCCGCGCGGCGGCGGCTGGCGTCCCGCTGGCTGGCATCTGCACCGGCGTCTTCGTTCTGGCACGCGAAGGGTTGATGAAGAACCGCCGCTGTTGCGTGTCGTGGTTTCACCATGACGATTTTCTGGCCGAATTCGACGGCATCGACCCGGTCAGCGACCAGATCTTTGTCGTCGACGGTGACCGGCTGTCCTGTTCAGGGGGCGTCAGCGCGGCGCAGATGGCGGCGTTTCTGGTCGACCGCCATATCGGACGGGCGGCGGCCCGCAAGGCCCTGGCGATCATGATGATCGACCGCCCCCAGACCGAACAGCACCCCCAGCCGGGACTGCCACTGGAACTGACAACGGACGACCCCTTGGTGCGCCGTGCCCTGATGGCGATCCAGCAGCGGCTGGACAGCCCACCCACGGTGGCCGCGCTGGCCGACCAGCTTGGCGTCGGGCGGCGCAAACTGGAACGCCACTTCGCCCGCGCGCTGTCGATGCCCCCGGCCGAGGCGGGCATCCGTATCCGTCTGGCGCAGGCGCGGATGCTTTTGGAACGCACGCCCCGCACGGTGACCCAGATCGCCGATGAGACGGGTTTTTGTGACGCCAGCCACCTGATCCGCGTGTTTCGGGAAATCGAGGGTCAGACCCCGGAACGCTGGCGCCAGCTCAAGGCGCAGGCGGACGCAGCCTCGCCATAGGGGCGGGGCATAAAAGAACGGCCCCTGCCATGTGGCAAGGACCGTCCAGATTTTTACTCGTCAAAAGATACTACACTCGCCCGGAATAATTCGCCTTAGGACCGACGAACCACCATGCGATCAAACCCACGACCGGCAGCACAGCGATGATGACAATCCAGATGATCTTCGTGGACATCGGCCGATCCGTGTTGATGACCGATGCGATTGCCCAGACATCCAGCACAAAGATGATAACGCCGAAAAGCCACTTCATGCAGAATGTCCCCGTGTCTGCCCTTCCGTTCGTGGCCCAACGGTCGGGGCGGGATGTGGTTCCCGCGCCGGCCGCAATTAGACCTTAAAGGACATAGCGGGACAGATCAGTCGACCGCGCCAGATCGCCCAGCTGGCTGTCGACAAAGGCCGCGTCCACGGTGACTGTCTCGCCGCCCCGGTCGGGGGCTGCGAAGGACAATTCCTCGAAGACCCGCTCGATCACGGTGTAAAGCCGCCGTGCCCCGATGTTTTCAATCGATGCGTTCACCTCGGCGGCGATCCGGGCCAGCGCCTTGATGCCGTCAGGGGTAAACGTGACGGTGACGCCTTCGGTCCCCATCAGGGCGGTATATTGCCGTGTCAGGGCGTTGTCGGTTTCCGACAGGATGCGCACGAAATCTTCTTCGGTCAGAGCCTTCAGTTCGACCCGGATCGGCAGACGACCCTGCAATTCCGGCAACAGATCGCTGGGTTTGGCGACGTGGAACGCGCCCGAGGCGATGAACAGGATGTGGTCGGTCCGCACCGCGCCGTATTTCGTCGACACGGTGGTCCCTTCGATAAGCGGCAGCAGGTCACGCTGCACGCCCTCGCGGGACACTTCGCCCCCCCGCGCGTCGGTCCGGGCAGCGACCTTGTCGATTTCGTCGATGAAGACGATGCCGGATTGCTGCACGGCCTCCAGCGCGACGGCCTTGACGGTTTCGTCGTCCAGCAGCTTGTCGGCCTCCTCGGCCATCAGCAGGTCATAGCTTTCGGCGACGGTGGTCTTGCGGCGCACCTTGCGGCCGCCCAGCGCCTTCATCAGGCCCGACAGGTCCATCATCTGCCCCATGCCGGGCTGGCCGCCGGGCATGTCCATCATCCCCAGTGGGTTGGAATTGTCCTGCACGTCCAGTTCGATGACGGTGTCGTCCAGCTCGCCCCGCTTCAGGCGATCGCGGAACATGGCCTTGGTCTGATCGCGTGCGCCGTCACCGGCCAGCGCGGCAATGACGCGATCCTCGGCCGCCTGACGGGCGCGGTTCTTGACCTCTTCCCGCATCCGCTCGCGTGTTTCCACGATGGCGGCGTCGGTCAGGTCGCGGATGATCTGTTCCACGTCCCGCCCGACATAGCCGATTTCGGTGAATTTCGTGGCCTCGACCTTGATGAAGGGCGCGCCGGCCAGCTTGGCCAGACGTCGGCTGATCTCGGTCTTGCCGACGCCGGTCGGGCCGATCATCAGGATGTTCTTGGGATAAACCTCGTCGCGCAGGTCGTCGGCCAGCTGTTGGCGCCGCCAGCGGTTGCGCATGGCGACAGCCACGGCCCGCTTGGCCTCGGGCTGGCCGATGATGAAGCGGTCAAGTTCGGATACGATCTCGCGGGGGGTCAAATCGGTCATGGCAGTCCTTTCGTGCAACGGGGATGTAGGAACGGGGCCGCGCGGGTGAAAGGGGGGCAAGCGGACCAAGGGTGTCCCCAGGGGCGTTCGTGCGATATGGTGCCGCTGAAGTCCCCGAAAGGCGTTTCGCATGGACCCGAAAACCAAGGACGCGCACGCTGCGTCAGCGTCCCCTTCGTCGGGGACGTCCCGTGTGCGATCGGTTTCGCGCGTGATGGTGTTCTTCTGGTATGCGGTCTGCGTGGTCGCATCATACGTCGTCGCGTGGTTCTTCTGGTCCGTGCCCCTCAACACGTTCCTGCCCCCCGAAACCTCGACAGAGCTTTTTTCCGTCAGCCTTCTGGCGCCCTTGGCCGGGCTGGCCGCATTTCAGCTTCTGTTCGGATCTGTCACAGGACGCTGGCGCAGTTGGCGGTTCTGGGTGATCGCGCCGCTTGTGATCTATGGCACCCTTCTGTCGATGGTGAAGCTGGCCGACACGATCTCGATCAGCAATGTCCTGACCATCGGCCTGACGGCGCCGTTCATCCTTGGCCTGTGCGCGCTGATCATCTCGATCCGGACCGACACGCCACCGCATTAGCCGCGCCACATATGGTCTGTGCATGATCTGTGCATTGATCGTGCACGGCCTGTGCGCGCTAAAACGCAGAATTTGGCGGGGTTTTCGCGGATTTCCGCCGGGGGTGTTGCGGACCCACCGTCACGCAGGGTGTTGCGCACGCCGTCAGGCGGTGACGAACACCCGGCTTGGCGCGACCTCGCCACCCAGATAGCGACCGATGCAGATCGGTCGGTCGTCGTGGCGCACGACCACCTCGACCCCGTAATCGGCAGTGCCCAGCACCTGACCGGGGTTGCCGTTCTGGATTCGGACCGCGCCCTGATCCGTTGCCCGCATCACCGGCAGGTCAAGCGCCGCATCCAGCGGCAGCAGATGCCCCTCGACCTCGGCCTGGTTGGCGCGGTCGATCCGGTCGAACGGGATCCCGTCGGCCACGTCGAACGGCCCCGACCAGACTCGGCGCAGGGTGGCGACGTGGCCAAGGCAGCCCAAGCTGCGGCCCAGATCGCGGGCGATGCTGCGCACATACCCGCCCTTGCCGCAGACCATCCTCAGATCGGCGTGATCGTCGGAAAATCCGCTCAATTCAATCTCTTCAACCCACAAGGGCCGGGCGTCCAAGGTGAATTCCTCGCCCTCGCGCGCCAGATCATAGGCGCGCGCGCCGTCCACCTTGACCGCCGACACGGCAGGCGGCACCTGCATGATGTCGCCCCGGAATTGCCCCAACGCGGCCCGGATCGCATCTGCGTCGGGCCGTATGTCGGACGTCCGCAGAACGGTGCCCGACGCATCGTCTGTTGAGGTCTCGGCCCCCCAGTTCACCCGGAAGTCATAGGCTTTCAGCGCGTCCGTCAGATACGGCACGGTCTTGGTGGCCTCACCCAGCGCGACCGCTAACAGCCCCGTGGCGTCGGGGTCCAGCGTCCCTGCATGCCCGGCCTTCTTGGCGTCCAGCGCCCAACGGACACGTCCCACGACATCGGTGGACCCCACGCCCGCAGGCTTGTCCACGATCAGCCAGCCGCTGATATCGCGGCCTTTTTTCCGTCCCATCAGTTCGCGCCCTTCACCAGCCCGATGATCGGCCCCATCCGCCGACCCCAGTCGTTGCGCCGGATATCGGGCGCATAAAGCCGGCTGATCGAGCCGTCGAAGTACAGCGCGTTCGGCGCCTTCAACCCGTCGCGGAAGAACCGGGCAAAGTCCCAGAACGTCACCGCGCGCTCGGAAATGACGAACCACGCCGTCTGCATGTCAGCCGACACCCCGACCCCGTTGCGGACATAGCGGGAATCGCTGTCCTTCAGGAAACGTGGGTGCAGTTCGCCGTTCAGAACCAGCAGCGGGCCCGACTGCGTAGCCAGACGGCACTGCGGGTCCGCACGCTGAAAGCGCATCGTTTCAATGACTTGAAAGGGTGCCTTGGCGCCGACGCAGAAAACGCCGTTGGGCCGCATCCCGAAATTGCCGCCACCGCCAGCGGTGATCAACTGACCCTTTTCGACGCCATCCGCGCGGTACAGCCCGACCGGGCTGTAATCGGCGTGATACATGCCTGCGTTCATCGCAAAGGCCAACGTTTCATTGGGTTTCAGCGTGCCGCGCACGGCTGAAAACTCGCCCAGAATCTTGCCGTCAGCGCCGTCCAGCCACAGCCGCAGATCGCCCTGTTCGGCCGCGCCGACCTCGCAGACGGTATAGCGGTTTCCCTCAAACTCCTGCGTGTTGCAGGTGTCCGCGACCGCAGGCAGCGCGAATGCCAGCAACGCGCCGACGGCCAGTCCCATCCGCCGTGACAGCCCCACCCTAGCGGTCCTGTTCGGGCGCGTAGGGGTCGCTGTCGCTGTCGTCATCGGCGTCAAGGTCGCGACGCACGCGATCTTCGGCGAACAGGCGACGGGTGTCGTCCATGCGGTCGAAGGTTTCGTCCAGCACGAAGCGCAGGTCCGGCGCATATTTCAGCGTCAGTTCCTTGGCGACCAGATGGCGCAGCTCGCGACTGTTGCGACGCAGCGCGGCCAGCGCGCCTTCGGCGTCGTTGCCCATCAGGGGCAGGACATACGCCGTGGCGATCTTCAGGTCGGGCGACGTGCGCACCTCGCCCACGGTGATGGAAAAGCGGTTCAGATCCGGGTCGTGCACGTCTGCGCGCGCCAGCACGTCAGACAGCGTGCGGCGGATCAGTTCGCCGACGCGAAGCTGTCGTTGGGACGGGCCGTGGCCCTGATGAAAGCGGTTCGATGCCATACGTCCCATCTAGGGGGTCGCGGGACGGCCCGCAACGGTTTAGGAACGCCCAAACGAAAGGGTTATGCGATGGAAAAGCCGGGAATTGTCGTCGTCGGCGCCAAAGGCCGCATGGGGCGGATGCTGATCGACACGGTGCTGGCATCGCCCGATGCGCGGCTGGTCGGCGCGGTCGTTCCAAAGGGCAGCGACTGGGTCGGACGCGATCTGGGCCAGTGCCTTGGTCGTGCCGATCTGGGCCTGACGGTCACCGACGATGCCGTGGGCGCAATCGCCCGGGCGCAGGCGGTCATCGACTTCACCACCCCCGCCGCGACCGTCGCATTTGCCGAACTGACCGCGCAGGCGCGCGCGGTCCATGTCATCGGGACGACCGGCCTGTCCGACGCCGATCTTGTCAAGATCGCCGCCGCCGCGCGTCACGCCCCCATCATCCGCGCCGGCAACATGAGCCTTGGGGTCAACCTGCTGATGGGCCTGACCCGCAAGGTCGCCGCGGTCCTTGGCACCGACTGGGACATCGAAATCGTCGAGGCGCATCACCGCCACAAGGTCGATGCGCCCTCCGGCACGGCCCTGATGCTGGGCGAGGCGGCCGCCGAAGGCCGCGGCGCCACGCTGGACGATCTGCGCACGCCAGCCCGCGAAGGGCTGACTGGACCCCGCGCCCCCGGCAGCATCGGCTTTGCGGCGATCCGGGGGGGCGATGTCGTGGGCGAACATGACGTGATCTTTGCAGGTCAGGGCGAACGCGTGGTCCTGCGCCATCTGGCGACCGACCGCGCCATCTTTGCGCGCGGTGCCCTCCGCGCGGCTTTGTGGGGTCAGGACAAGGGGCCCGGGGAATACGACATGGCCGACGTTCTGGGGCTGTAAGCGGCGCAAAATAAATCCGCGAAAACACCCTGCGGGCTGCGTGTCTAGCCATGCACAAGAATCGCCTGTGCAAACGGCAACTGGAACACGATACACCGGCGCTTTCGGACTGACTGCGAATATTACCGCGCAATTTCGCCGACGTGCCGATATTTCTTGCGTCAAACCGCCCGCCGGCGGCGCAATTGCGCAGCACATTCGCCCGATCCTGCATGATCCTTGTGCCAAGTGATGATTCGCGGGGATTTCGCCATGAAGATCGTTGTGTTGGGTGCAGGTGTCGTCGGTGTGACCAGCGCGTGGTATCTGGCGCGCGCCGGGCATGATGTCACTGTCGTCGACCGCCAACCCGCCGCCGCGATGGAGACGTCGTTTGCCAACGCGGGCGAAATCTCTCCCGGCTATTCGACGCCATGGGCCGCGCCCGGCATCCCGCAGAAAGCCGTGAAGTGGATGTTCCAGCGCCACGCCCCGCTGGTCCTGCACGCCTCGACCGACCGGGTCCGGGCGTCGTGGATGATGCGGATGCTGAAGAACTGCACCGCCGACGCCTATGTCGTGAACAAGTCGCGGATGATGCGCATCGCCGAATACTCCCGCGACTGCCTGGGAGAGCTTCGGGCCGACACCGGCATCACCTATGACGAACGCACGCAGGGTACGCTGCAGGTTTTCCGCGAGGCCAAGCAGCTGGTCGCCGTCCAGAAGGACATCAAGGTCCTGAAAGCCGACGGCGTGCCGTATGAGGAACTGGACGTCGACGGCTGCGTCGCGGTCGAACCCGGTCTGGCCCACGCGCGCCACCTGCTGGCCGGTGGCCTGCGCCTGCCCGGCGATGAGACGGGCGATTGCCACATCTTCACGCAAAAGCTGGCCGCCTTGGCCGAAGCCGAAGGCGTCACCTTCCTTTACAACACCGCGATCGAGAGGTTGGAAGGGTCGGCCCGTCAGATCGACGCCGCCATCACCTCGGCCGGGCGCCTGACGGCGGATGCGTTCGTCGTGGCGCTGGGCAGCCATTCGCCGCAACTGGTGGCGCCCTTCGGGCTGCAACTGCCTGTCTATCCGATCAAGGGCTATTCGCTGACGCTGCCCATCGTCGATGCTGCGCGGGCGCCGGTGTCGACCGTCATGGACGAAACCTACAAGGTGGCGATCACGCGTCTGGGCGACCGCATCCGCGTCGGCGGGCTTGCGGAAATCGCGGGGTTCGACCTGTCGCTGTCCCCGCGGCGCCGCGCAACGCTGGCGAAGTCGGTGGGCGAGCTGTTCGGCGGCGCTGGCGATCTGGATCAGGCCAAGTTCTGGACCGGCTTGCGTCCGATGACGCCGGACGGCACGCCCATCATCGGCGCGACCTCGGTCGGCAACCTGTGGCTGAACACCGGCCACGGCACGCTGGGTTGGACCATGGCGGCCGGTTCTGCCCGGGTGCTGGCAGACCAGATGTCCGGTCGCGCCACGCAGATCGAATCCGACGATCTGAGCGTTGCCCGCTACGCCCGGGACACGCAGGCATTGCTGCAAGCGGCGGCTTAAGACCGGAACACCGTCCGCGTTCGCCCGGTTTATGGGCGAGGCGGGCGGAATGTTTTCCGGACTCGTCACGTCAATGCGAAAATTCTGATCATTAGGTGGGTGCGGCGCGCCGAGGCTTTCGCGGGCCGCGTCCCTTGACGCAACAGGCATCCTTTTCCGCCACGCAAGCCTTTGGAAGGATTGAAGCTTGCCCCCCGCGCGGATAGGTCAATCCCCATGACCGACCAGCCGACAACCGCCGTTTCCGACGCGCCACCCCCCGAACATTCCGTGGCGCACCCCGCCATCGTCTTTGACGATGTGGTCAAGACCTGGCCCCAGAAAGGCGGCGAGGTTGCGGCGCTTGATCATGTGTCCCTGAATGTGCCGACCGGTGGCATCACTGGCGTGATCGGGCGGTCGGGCGCCGGGAAGTCGACTTTGCTGCGGCTCGTGAACGGGCTGGAACGTTCGTCCTCGGGGCGGATCGAGGTGCTGGGGCGCGACGTGACGACTGCGCGGGGCGGGCAACTGCGTGCGCTGCGCCGCGACGTCGGCATGATCTTCCAGCACTTCAACCTGCTTGCGAACCGCACGGTGCGCGCCAACATCACCCTGCCGCTAGAGATCGCGGGCGTCGATCGCGCGACATCCAAAGGCCGCGTCGACAGGCTGATCGACCTTGTGGGACTGGGGCCACTGGCCGACCGCTATCCCGCGCAGTTGTCGGGCGGCCAGAAACAGCGCGTAGGCATTGCGCGCGCGCTGGCGACGGAACCGCGTGTCCTGCTGTCGGACGAAGCCACCAGCGCGCTGGACCCCGAAACGACGCAGGCCGTGCTGGCGCTGCTGCGTGACATCAACCGCGAACTGGGTCTGACGGTCCTTCTGATCACCCACGAAATGGCCGTCGTGCGCGACATCTGCCAGCACGTCGCAGTGATGGAGGCGGGCCGCATCGTCGAGGCCGGCGCCACCTATGACATCTTTGCCAACCCGCAGGACCCGATCACCCGGTCGTTCCTGTCGGGCGTGAACGGCTCGGCCCTGCCGGGATTCATCGCGCGCCAGATCACCGCCGGCGGCGCGGGTCCGGTCATCCTGCGGATCACCTTTGCAGGCGACAGCGCGACGCTGCCGATCATGTCGCGTCTGGGGTCCGAACTTGGCATCGACGCCAGTATAATCGGCGGCGCAATCGAGGAAATCGACGGACGCCCCTTCGGAAACCTGACGGTTCAGATCCCCGCCGACGCGATTGGCCGCGTTCAGACCTTCCTTGCGTCCCACAAACTTCAGTCAGAGGTGCTGGGCCATGTCGGCTAACCTGATCGCGCTTTTGTGGAACTCGACGCTCCAGACGATCTACATGGTCGTCATCTCGGGGCTGATCGCCACCGTCATCGGCCTGCCGCTGGGTGTCTTTCTGGCGACGTCCAAGCGGGGCGAGCTGCTGTCGGCGCCAGTCGTCAACGCCGCGCTGGGCCTGATCGTGAACGCGATGCGGTCCGTGCCGTTCATCATTCTGGTCGTGGCGATCATCCCGCTGACGCGCCTGATCGCCGGGACGTCCATCGGCACCACCGCCGCGATCGTTCCCCTGACACTGGCGGCGGCGCCCTTCATCGCCCGCATCGTCGAAACCTCGATCCGCGAAGTCGACGGCGGATTGATCGAGGCTGCGCGCGCCATGGGTGCCGCCCCCGGCCAGATCATTTCCAAGGTCCTGCTGCCCGAGGCGCTGCCCGGCATCGTTCTTGGCCTGACCTTGGCGATCGTCAGCCTCATCGGCTACTCGGCGATGGTCGGCGCCGTCGGTGGCGAAGGTCTGGGCGATCTTGGCATCCGCTACGGCTATCAACGGTTCATGCCCGACGTGATGCTGGCCGTCGTCGTCATCCTGATCGTCTTGGTCCAGGCGGTGCAGTCACTGGGCGAATTCATCGCCCGGCGACTGGATCATCGCGCGGCCAAGGATCGTGGTCTTTAACCCCAACGCAAACCCAAGGAGCATCCCATGCTGCGTTATGTCGTTGCCGCTCTGGCACTTTCCGCAGGCCTCGCCTCGGCCGAAGAAATCAAGGTCGGCGTGTCGCCCGGCGAGCACGCCGAAATCCTCGAACAGGTCGTTCCGCTGGCAAAGGCCAAGGGCCTCGACGTCGATGTCGTCGAATTCTCCGACTATGTCGTGCCGAATACCGCGCTGAACGATGGCGACCTGAACGCCAACAGCTTCCAGCACGTCCCCTATCTGGAAAACCAGATCAAGGACCGTGGCTATCAGCTGGCGGTCGTCGCCAAGACGATCACCACGCCGATGGGCGTCTATTCGACCAAGATCAAATCGCTGGACGAGCTGGCTGACGGCGCGACCATCGCGATCCCGAACGATCCGACGAATGGCGGCCGCGCGCTGCTGGTTCTGGCCGATCAGGGCGTGATCAAGGTGAATCCCGACGCCGGTCTGGTGCCGACGCCCCTGGACATCACCGAAAACCCGAAGAACCTGAAATTCCGCGAACTGGACGCGGCGCAGCTTCCACGCGCGCTGTCTGACGCGGATGCAGCTTTGATCAACACGAACTATGCGCTGGATGCCGGTCTGAACCCGAAAGATGACGCCATCGCCATCGAAAAGGCCGATAGCCCCTATGCCAACGTGATCGTCGTGCGCAAAGGCGACGAAGACAAGCCGTGGGTCAAGACGCTTGTCGAGGTCTATCACTCGCCCGAGATCAAGGATTTCATCGAAACCCGCTACAAGGGCGCGGTCATCCCCGCCTGGTAATCACCGACAGGTCAACCAAGACGGGCTTCGCGGTCAGAAATCGACCGCGAGGCCCTTTTTTTCATAATCGCCGTATCGCGTCGGGTTCAGCCCGTCGCGGCCACCCAGCTCTTCTGGGGCGTCGTCCTTGGGGGCCAGACGGCGACGTTCTTCGGCCTCGGCCAGGGCGCGCTGCGCGGCGGGGGGCAGATCGGCACGCGCGGCCGATTGCGCCGTGGCATCAGGTGCGGCGGTGTCGGGTGCTGAATCAGTCGGTCTCGTCATGGCAAACCGCCTTTGGCAAGGTTATGTGGTCGAACCGAAAATAAGCCGGGTGGGCAGCATGGACAAGGCAAAGGGGCCGGGGCCCGACACAGGCGCAGGCCAGCGGCCGCAGAAATCCCGCGGTCCCAAACCTGTGCGCGGCAAACCGCACGCTCCCTCGGCCCCCCAGCCCCACGGCGCTCGGCAAGGCGCGCTGCGCCTGCTGGCGGCTGTCCGCGAAGGGCAGACACTGGCCGATGCATTGAGCGCGCTGGATGCGCTTGGCCCGCAGGACCGCGCCCGTGCGCAGCGGCTGGCGACCGAAACCCTGCGCCATCTGGACCGCGCTGACGCCGTCCTGACCCCCCTTCTGCAGCGTCGACCCCGCCCGGAAACGCTGGACCTGCTGCGCCTTGCGGTGACCGAACTTCACGCCATGGACGCGGCCCCGCACGGGGTTGTCGATTCCGCGGTGTCCATCGCGCGCCGGGGCGGTCCCAAGGCTGCGGCTGCGTCCGGGATGGTCAACGCCGTCCTGCGCCGCGCAGCCGACGCGCGGGCCACGTGGGACGCCGCGGGTCCCCAGCGCCTGCCCGACTGGCTGCGCGGGCCGATCGTCGACGCCTGGGGCGACGACGCGGCCCGGGCGATCGAGGCGGCGCACGAATGTCCGGCCCCCATCGACATCAGCGGCAAGCCCGGTGCCGACCTGCCCGGAGAGGCTTTGCCCGGCGGCTCCCACCGCGTGGCCCCCGGCACCCAGGTCTCTGCACTGGCCGGCTATGATGCCGGCGACTGGTGGGTGCAGGACGCCGCAGCCGCCATGGCCGTGCGGGTTCTGGACCCCAGGCCCGGCGAACATATTGCCGATCTGTGTGCCGCGCCCGGTGGCAAGACGATGCAGCTGGCGGCGGCAGGGGCGGACGTGACCGCCATCGATCTGTCCCGTGCCCGCCTGTCACGGGTCAGGGAAAACCTGACGCGGACCGGACTTTCGGCGACGCTCGTGGCCTCTGACGCGCTGGACTGGCGCCCTGATCAGCCGCTGGATGCGGTGCTGCTCGACGCGCCCTGTTCGGCCACCGGGACGATCCGGCGCCACCCCGAACTGCCGATGATCCGGGATGGGGCGGGGCTGGACGACCTGACCCTGCTGCAGTCGCGGCTGATCGACCACGCGCTGACCCTGCTGCGCCCGGGCGGTCGGCTGGTCTATGCCGTCTGCTCGCTGATCCCGGCCGAGGGAGAGGCACAGGTCACAGCGGCGCTCGCCCGTCACCCGGGCCTGCGGCTGGAAGCCGCCACAGGCGTCCCGGCAGACTTCGTCACGCCCCAGGGGTGGGTGCGGACGCGCCCCGATTTCTGGGCCGACCTTGGCGGGATGGACGGCTTCTTCATCGCCCGGCTGACCTTCGGCTGACATTGCCGTCACTGGACCTTGCTCGCGACGTTCGCTAACTGACAGCCAACCAACCTGCGCCCCAGCCCTGCGAGGATGCCATGTCAAACCCCGTCACCCCGCGTCGTGCCCTGTTGTCGGTTTCCGACAAGGCCGGACTGGTGGAGTTCGCACGAAGCCTGGCCGATCGCGGGATTGAGCTTCTGTCCACCGGCGGCTCGGCCAAGGCACTGCGTGACGCGGGGTTGGATGTGCGCGATGTGGCTGATCTGACGGGCTTTCCCGAAATGATGGACGGCCGGGTCAAGACGCTGCACCCCAAGGTCCACGGTGGCCTGCTGGCGCTGCGCGACAACGCCCAGCACCGCGCCCAGATGGAAGAACACGGGATCAGCGAAATCGACCTGCTGGTGGTGAACCTGTATCCGTTCGAGGAAACCGTCGCGCGTGGCGGCGACTATGACGACTGCATCGAAAACATCGACATCGGCGGCCCGGCGATGATCCGTGCGGCGGCCAAAAACCACGCTTTCGTCACCACTATCGTCGATGTGCAGGATTACGATGCCGTGCTGGCGGAACTGGACGCCAATGGCGGCGCCACCACGCTTCCGTTCCGCAAGCGGATGGCACAGACCGCCTATGCCCGGACGGCCGCCTATGACGCCGCGGTCAGCACATGGATGGCGGACGCCGTGGGTATCGACACCCCCCGCCGCCGCGCCTTTGCCGGCACGCTGGCCCAGACGCTGCGCTATGGTGAAAACCCGCACCAGTCGGCGGCATTCTATCGCGACGGCTCGGACCGCCCCGGCGTGGCCAGCGCCCGCCAGTGGCAGGGCAAGGAACTGAGCTATAACAACATCAACGACACCGACGCCGCGTTCGAACTGGTGGCCGAGTTCGACCCCGCGCAGGGGCCCGCCGTCGCCATCATCAAACACGCCAACCCGTGCGGTGTCGCACGCGCCGACACGTTGGAGGCAGCCTATCGCCGCGCCTTCGACTGCGACCGCACCAGCGCGTTCGGCGGCATAATCGCGCTGAACCAGACGCTTGACGAGGCCACGGCCCGTGCGATCACCGAGATCTTCACCGAGGTCGTGATCGCCCCCGACGCCGACGAGGCCGCGCGCGCCGTGTTCGCCGCCAAGAAGAACCTGCGCCTGCTGACCACGGGCGGCCTGCCGGACCCCGCCGCGCCGGGCCTGACCTATCGTCAGGTCGCGGGCGGGTTTCTGGTGCAGGGCCGCGACAACGCCAACGTCGCGATGAGCGACCTGATCGTGGTCAGCAAGCGCCAGCCCGATGCACGCGAAATGGCCGATCTGCTGTTTGCGTGGACGGTGGCCAAGCACGTGAAATCGAACGCCATCGTCTATGCCCGGGATCTGGCCACGGTCGGCATCGGCGCAGGCCAGATGAGCCGCGTCGATTCGACCCGTATCGGCCGCCGGAAATCGGAAGACATGGCGCAGGCGCTGGGTCTGGACCATCCGCTGACCGAAGGTGCGGTCGTGGCGTCTGACGCATTCTTCCCCTTCGCCGACGGCATCGAGGCACTGGCCGAGGCGGGCGCCCGGGCGGTGATCCATCCCGGCGGGTCGATGCGCGACGATGAGGTGATCGCCGCCGCCGACCGTCTGGGGCTGGCAATGGTCCTGACCGGCCAACGGCACTTCCGCCACTGAGGCGACCATGACCGACGAGACCCCGCCCCCCAAGCCGAAAAAGCCGCGCACGCGCAAGCCTGCGACCAACCCTGACGGAACGCCGAAACCGCGCGCACCCCGCAAGAAGGTCGCGGCCGAGCCGAAAGTGGTCGAAGCCGCGCCGCCCCCCGCGCCCCCCCGCCAGACGCTGTGGCCCGCCGTGATCACGACAGTCCTGATCATCGCCGTCGACCAGCTGCTGAAATGGATCGTCGTTCATGCGCTGCGCCTGAAGGACGTTCTGGATATCGAGGTGTGGGAGCCGTGGCTGAACCTGCGCATGGCGTGGAATCAGGGCATGAACTTTGGTCTGTTCAGTTCGCAGGAAAACGTCACGCGCTGGGTTCTCATCGTCATCGCGCTGGTCGTCTGCGCATGGGTGACGGTGTGGCTGATGCGCGCGCGTCCGGGCCGCTGGGCGCAGATTGCGGCGGGTCTGCTGATCGGCGGTGCGCTGGGGAACGTCATCGATCGGTTCGCCTATGGTGCGGTGGCAGACTTTCTGAATATGTCGCTGCCCGGCTGGCGCAACCCCTACAGCTTCAATGTGGCCGATATCGCGATCTTCGCGGGGGCCATCGGCCTCGTGTTTCTGCCGTCGCCCGCTGATGGGTCTGACAAGACCCGTGACGAGGCTGGCAAGACAGGTTAGAAGCACTCGACGTCTTTGACCCAAAGGAGCCGTTCGATGCGGGCCATTCTGCTGATGCTACCTCTGCTTGCGCTGGCCGCATGCAGCACCGATGGCAAGCTGATGGGCCTGCGCAGTGGCGATGACGGTCCCGACGAATTCGCGATCCTGCCGACGCGTCCGCTGGAAATGCCGACCAATCTGGCAGAATTGCCGACGCCCACACCGGGCGGCACCAACATCACCGATCCGAACCCCGCAGGTGACGCGGTGGCGGCCCTTGGCGGCAACCCTGCGGCACTGGGTACCCAAGGGGTCAGTGCATCGGATGGCGCATTGCTGGCCTATACCGGGCGGAATGGTCGGGACGCCAACATCCGGCAGGTCACGGCAACCGAAGATCAGGCATTCCGGCAACGCCACGGTCGCCGGCTGCTGGAGGTCTGGGCCAAGTCCAACGTCTATTATCGCGCGTATCGCGGCCAGACGCTGGACAGCTGGGCCGAGCTTGAGCGGTGGCGCCCGACCGGCGTTCAGACGCCGACCGCGCCCCCCAGGTAAGACACTCAGCAAGGCGGGGTGACGATGACATTCGACCGCTCGATCAAGATCGCACCGTCGATCCTGTCAGCCGATTTCGCCGATTTCGGGGCCGAAATTCGCGCCGTCGAAGATCAGGGCGCGGACTGGGTCCATGTCGATGTTATGGACGGGCATTTCGTCCCGAACATCACCTTTGGCCCGCCCGCGGTGGCCGCGTTTCGCAAACACGTCTCGACCGTGATGGACGTGCATCTGATGATCGCGCCGGTCGACCCTTATATCGACGCCTTCGCCAAGGCCGGTGCCGACATCATCACCGCCCATGTCGAGGCAGGACCTCATATCCACCGCACGCTGCAGACGATCCGCGCGGCAGGGGTCAAGGCGGGCGTTGCCCTGAACCCCGGCACCCCCGCCGAGACGGTTGAGCATCTGCTGGATCTGGTCGACATGGTCTGCGTGATGACCGTGAACCCGGGTTTCGGCGGCCAGAAATACATCGACATGACCGACAAGGTCCGGCGTCTGCGCAAGATGATTGGCGACCGCCCGATCCATATCCAGATCGATGGCGGGGTCGATCCGACGACAGCCCCCGATCTGGTCCGGGCGGGTGCGGATGTGCTGGTTGCAGGATCGGCCGTCTTCAAGGGCGGTTCGGTGTCGAACGCCAATGCCTACGGCGAAAACATCCGCGCGATCCGTGACGCCGCGAACGGCGCGTTGCAGGTGGGCTGAGCCGCCTGAATGGCGGTCTGCCGGGCGGCCCTAGTCCGCCTTGATCTGACGCGCCTCGGACACCAGCATGATCGGAATGCCTTCGCGGATCGGGAAGGCAAGTCCTGCCGTTCGTGACACCAGTTCCTGCCGCGCGGCGTCGTAATCCAGCCGCGCATGGGTCACCGGGCAGACCAGCGCCTCAAGCATGTGGCGGTCAAAGTTGCGGACATTGGCCTTGGGCGTGTCCGTCAGCGGGGCGTTTGTCTGATCGGTCAATGGACCTGCTCTCCTTCTTCGTCGCCGCCGTGCAGCGCGTATTCCATCAGCCCGTCCAGCAGCACCCGCCGGGCGGGCAGGTCTGGCGCCTCAAGCAGCGCCTGTTTTTCCTCGACGTCAAAGGGCAACAGCATCGACAGGCTGTTGATCAGCACCTCTTCGTCGGCGTCGCGAACGGTGTCCCAATCGGTCGCAAGTTCCCTTGTCTGCATGTAGCGGCGAAGGCGGGACAGAAAGGGATCGCGGTCAAAATCCGGGTCCGACTGGGGCGTCATGTCGGTGTCGCGGACAAAGTCGGTGTAATCGACACGGCCCCGCAGATAGGGGGCAAAGCCTTCCTCGACCTCGGTCAGATGAAACCGGCTAAGCGCGCGCAGCGTCACCATCATCCGCCCGTCATCGGTTTCGGCGAACCCGACGACCCGGCCGGCGCACCCGACCTGAGCCAGACCGTCACCCAGTGGCTGGATCATGCCGATCAGCCGGTCATCCGTTTTCAGCGCATCGTCCAGCATCTGCAGATAGCGGGGTTCAAAGATCTGCAGTGGCAGTTCGGACCGTGGCAGCAGGATGCCCCCCGGCAGCGGAAACAGCGGGACATGGGCGGGCAGGTCGCGGCCACGCCGCTTCATCGGATAGCCCCCATCAGGAAAAGATCATCGAAGACAGCCGCCGACGGCCCTTCTGCACGATCGGGTCGGTCGGCTTTAGCGCATCGAAAATGGTGAACAGCTGGGCCTTTGCCGCACCTTCGTTCCAGTCGCGGTCGCGGCGGAAGGAGTCCAGCAACAGGTCAACCGCCTCGTCGACGCGGCCCGCGGCATGAAGCGCGGTGGCAAGGTCAAAGCGTGCCTGCTGATCGTCCGGGTCTGCGGCCACACGCGCCTCCAGATCGGCCAACGGGCCTGCGCTTTCGGCCTGATGGGTCAGCGCCAGCTGTGCGCGCGCCGCCTCGACCGGGCCGGATTTGGCGATCGCATCGGGGACTTGCGTCAGCGACGCGTCGGCGTCAGTGATCTTGCCTGCGGCCAGTTGCGCGCGGATCAGTCCGCCCCATGCTTCGGCATTTTCAGGCTCTTCGCCAAGGATTGCCGCAAAGGTTTCGATGGCGTCGTCATGCGCGCCTTCGGTCAGCATCGCCTCGGCCGCTTCAAGCGCCGCGCCAAGGCCGCCGTCGTCACCTGACAGCTGAGTCAGCTTTTCAACGAATTGCTTGATCTGCCCGGGCGACACGGCTCCCTGGAACGCATCGACCGGCTGACCCTGATAGAAGGCAAAGACGGTCGGAATGGACTGAACCTGAAGCTGCCCGGCGATCATCTGGTTTTCGTCGACATTCACCTTGGCCATGACGACGCGACCCTTGGTGCGCGTCACTTCGGCTTCCAGCTGGGGCCCTAGCGTCTTGCAGGGGCCACACCACGGCGCCCAGAAATCGACGATGACCGGCACTTCCATGGATTTCTGAACGACCTCGGCCATGAAGGTCGCCTCGGTCACGTCCTTGATCCAGTCGCCGTTGGGGGCGGGGGGCGTTTGGGTGTCGTTTCCTTGCAAAAGCATGCGGGGGGTCCATTCAATTCATTGGCTTGTCCGCAATATGGGCGCTTGGCGGGTAGGTTGGAAGGGGCCGAGTCGGAAGTGGTTGGGTTGCGGGTCCCGGTCCTTTGACCCTAGCATCTTCGGCATTGGCTGACGAAGGGGCGGACCATGGACAAGATCACCTATCGCAATGCAACGCCCGCCGACGCCTCCGCCATCAGCACGATGCTGGACGCGTTGGTGGCCGCGGGCAAACGCACGCTGCCCGCGGACCCGGAATTCGTTCTGACGCGGTACATTGCCGCGCCCAACGGCATTTCCTGCACCGTCGCTGTCGGCGCTGGCGGTCGCATCCTTGGGGTCCAGCCCCTGTCCCGCGCGCTGGATGAAAACCCCTATGGCACGCCGGTCGGCTGGGGCATCATCGGAACGCACGTCGCCCCCGATGCCGCGCGGCTGGGGATCGGCCGGGGGATGTTCCAGCAAAGCCTGGCCGCCGCCCGTGACGCTGGCCTGACCGACATCGAGGCGTTCATCGGATCCGACAACGAAGCCGCGCTCACCTATTACGAGGCGATGGGTTTTCGCACATGGCGCGAAGCGCCGGGTCGGACGCCGAAACGTCTGCGCCTGTAAAAAACCCGGCCGCATCGCTGCGACCGGGCCACGTCAGGATTTGATCTGGATCAGATCTTTTCGATGGCGATGGCGATCCCCTGACCGCCGCCGATGCACATGGTGATCAGGGCGATCTTCCCGCCCGTGCGGTCCAGTTCGTACATCGCCTTGACCGTCAGGATAGCGCCGGTGGCCCCGACCGGGTGACCCAATGCAATCGCCCCGCCGTTCGGGTTCACCTTGGCCGGATCAAAGCCCAGCTCGTTCGTGACGGCCAGCGCCTGAGCGGCGAACGCCTCGTTCGACTCGATGACGTCGAAATCCTCGACCTTGAGGCCGGTCTTTTCCAGCAGCGTGCGCACCGCCGGGATCGGGCCGTAACCCATGACCTTCGGCGCGACCCCACCCAGCGCATAGCCCAAGACGCGGAAGCGCGGCGTCAGTCCGGCGGCCTTGGCGGCGTCTGCACGCGCCAGCACGATCGCCGCCGCGCCGTCGTTGATGCCCGACGCGTTCCCGGCGGTGACGGTGCCGTCCTGTTTCTGGAACGCCGGTTTCAGGCCAGCCAGCTTTTCCAGGGTGGTTTCCTTGGGGTGTTCGTCGGTGTCGAAGCTGACGACGCCCTTGCGGGTCTTGACCTCGACCGGGACGATCTGGTCCTTGAAGCGGCCTTCGCTGATCGCCTTGGCCGCGCGCGTCTGGCTTTCCAGCGCAAATTCGTCCTGCGCCTCACGCGTGATGTGGCTTTCGTGGGCGACGTTTTCGGCGGTGACGCCCATGTGGCCGGTGCCCATCGGACAGGTCAACGCGCCGACCATCATGTCGATGGCCTGCGCGTCGCCCATCCGGGCACCCATGCGCATCGACGGCAGGATGTAAGGGGCGCGGCTCATGGATTCGGCGCCACCGGCGATGGCGATGTCGGCATCGCCCAGCTTCAGCATCTGGACCGCCGACACGATCGCCTGCGCGCCCGATCCGCACAGCCGGTTCACGTTCATCGCAGTCGAGGTGTCAGGGACGCCTGCGTTCAGCATCGCGACCCGCGCCAGATACATGTCGCGCGGTTCGGTGTTCAGGACATGGCCAAAGACGACGGTTTTGACCTGATCGGGCGAAACCCCGGCACGCTCCATCGCGGCCTTGGCCACGGTGCTGGCCAGATCGATCGGCGGAACGCTGGCAAGGCTGCCGCCAAAGGCGCCGATCGCGGTGCGCGCGCCCGACAGGATGACGATGTCGTTTTCTTGATCGTGGTCGGCCATGATGGGTTTTCCTCCCCCTAAACGGATTTTACGTCCAAGCAGTCGTGTCACCGCAATGTAGCGACGGGATCTGCGCGGCGAAAGTCCCAGGCGTGCCACGCTTGGCCAAGACGGGTTTCCCAGCAAACCGACTTCCCCTATGCTGAATGCAAAAAACAAGACGACACGAGCGAGGCGGCAGTATGAACAAGTATCTGAGACTGGCCATTGTCGGGCTGGTGGCGTCGTGCGGCAGCGGCGGCGGCAACTTCACGGTGCCGAGAAATCTGGACAACGCCTGCGCGCTGGTGTCGGAACGGCCCGCCTATTATCGTGCCATGCAATCGACAAAGCAGCGCTGGGGCATCCCGATCAACGTGCAGATGGCCTCGATCCACCAGGAATCGAAATTCCTGGGCAACGCGCGGACCCCGCACCAATACGCCTTGGGCATCATTCCGATCGGTCGCCAAAGCTCGGCCTTCGGATATTCGCAGGCGCTGGACGGAACCTGGGACGAATACGTGGCCGAAACCGGCAAGCGCCGTGCGCGACGCGACGATATCCGCGACGCGACCGATTTCATGGGCTGGTACATGCACAACACCGCACAGCGTCTGGGTGTGTCCAAGAACGACGCGCAGGGGCAGTATCTGGCCTATCACGAAGGTCGGACGGGATTCGTGCGCAAAAGCTATCTCGCCAAGCCGTGGCTGGTCACCGTGTCGGCCAATGTCGGCGCCCGATCCGAGATGTATCGCCAGCAATTGGCGGCCTGCGGTCGCCTTTAGGGCGACTGCCGAAAAGGACAGCTGCAGGATTTGGTCAAGTCATTGATTTGTCTCAGCCCGCGGCCTCGGAAAATCTATTGACCAAATCAAACACGCTGCGGTAACAAGGACGGGAAATATCTTTGTTCTGTCACCGCGGTCGCAGCCATGCGCCGCTCGAATAAAAGAGTCGCGCCATGATGCGTCAACAGGTCCTTCGCCTGCTCATTCTCGCTGATCGTCAGCGGTCGATCCTACCGTAGCCATTCTGTCGTCATGCCTGGGTCCACCCCGGGCCGTTTGCGTTGCGAACATTTCCCTTGATTCTTTGCGGCCGCGCTCGCCAGGAGCGATCTCCGAAAGCCCGCACCATCTTGAAAGGCTGCTCTCATGGCGACTGTCAACTATGCGATGCTGTATCTGGGCAAGCTCGAGGACATGGATCCAGACGAGTCCAACCGTGTTGCCGATCGTCCCGGGCAGGTTCTGAACGGCAAGACCTTCGGGGTGGCGGGAAACCCCCTTTACGCACAAAGTACGCTGGTGACTCTGAACGACCTCGACAACACCGGGTCTGTCGAATTCGATCACATGCCGGGCGGTGCGAACGACACCATCAGCTATCGGCTGGGTGACAATCTTTACAACTACAAGCTCGACTCCGGCGTCATCGTGCAAAACGTCACCGTTGTTCAGCAACTTGCAGGGGGTGCCACGCGGACGGTCAGTGGACCGGTTCGTCTGCTGCAGGACGTGAACGGGAACATGTTCATGGCCTCGCCCCTTTCGGGAAGCGGCACCAACGAGACGCAGCTATCGGAATACCCGATCATCTCCATTTCGATCCCGAGTAACGCGACCTATAGTGTGACTGGGGCGAACAACGCGACGTTCACAGGGGCGGGCACGTCACGCGATGCGCTGCCGGTCAAGGACGGCTATGTCGACGGCACGGCTGGTAATGACCTGATCGGCCCGGGCTATGGCGACGAAAGCGGCGACCGGATCGACGCGAATGATGCGATTCTTCCCGGTGCCACGGGCAACGACGACTATATTCGGGCTGGAGCCGGAGACGATACGGTCCTCGCCGGTTTTGGCCGCGATTTCGTGCGCGGCGGGGATGGTAACGACCTGATCTATGGCCACGACACCACGAACATCGATGACAATGCCAGCGACACCCTCGATGGTGGTGCAGGCAACGACACGCTTTATGGCGGCGGCGGTGACGACAGCCTGTGGGGCAACGTCGGGAACGACTATCTGGATGGCGGCACCGGAAATGACACCCTTGTGGGTGGCGAAGGCAACGACACGTTGTACGGCCAATCCGGCAACGATTACCTCGACGGTGAAACCGGCAACGATTACCTCGACGGCGGTACCGGCAACGATACGCTGATCGGCGGGTTGGGGAACGACACGCTGCTGGGCGGTGACGGCAACGACACGATTTATGGCGACGATGTCGCCGGGACCGACACGGCGGGTGGTGCTGACAGCATCGACGGTGGGATCGGGAACGACTTCATCAACGCGGGTGCCGGCAACGACACCGTCGTGGGTGGCGCCGGTACCGATACGCTTTACGGCGGTGCTGGCAACGACGTGCTGTACGGAGACGATACCGCCGGAACAAGCACGACGGGCGGTGCTGATTTCATCGATGCGGGCACCGGAAACGATACCGTCCGCGCCGGCATTGGTGCAGACACCGTCATCGGGGGGCTGGGGTCGGACGTTCTGAACGGCGATGCCGGCAACGATCTGATCTATGGCGACGACAGCCTGAGCACGGACACGCTGGGCGGCGCCGATACGATCGACGCGGGCGACGGTGAGGACACTGTCTATGGCGGGTTCGGTGACGACTCGATTCTGGGCGGTGCGGGCAACGACTATCTCTCGGGCGGGGCGGGGAACGATGTCCTGCTGGGCGGGGCCGGAAACGACTCGCTGCTTGGTGACGCGGGCAATGACACGCTTTCCGGGGGTGCCGGGAACGATGTCCTGTTTGGCGGGGCGGGGAACGACCTTCTGAACGGCGATGACGGCGACGACCAGTTGATTGGTGATCAGGGCGATGACACCCTGATCGGCGGGGCCGGCAACGACATTCTGCAGGGTGGCGACGGTAACGACGTCCTTGATGGCGGCGATGGCGACGACAACCTCAGCGGCGGTGCGGGTGACGATTCCCTGGTCGGGGGTGCCGGCAACGACTTCATCGGCGGCGGCGATGGCAATGACACCATCAGGGGTGGCGACGGGGTCGACAACCTTCAGGGTGATGCGGGCAACGACTGGATCGATGGTGGCGTCGGCAACGACACCATCTCTGGTGGCGCCGGAAACGACACGTTGTTCGGTGGTGCTGGTGACGATGCCATCACGGGTGACGCAGGCAACGATCTCATCGACGGGGGTGATGGCAACGACTACATCTCCGACGGCGAAGGGAATAACACCCTGCAGGGCGGCCTTGGGGACGATACGGTCTGGGCCGGTGCAGGCAACGACCTGATCTATGGCGATGACACGGCAGGAACCAACGCCGCAGGCGGGAATGATTTCGTTTTTGCTGGAGCCGGCGATGACACCGTCATCGCAGGTGCGGGGAACGACACGGTCTACGCCGGTGCGGGCAATGATTTTGTCACGGGCGGCGATGGTGATGATTCGCTGCTTGGTGCCGAAGGCAACGACACGCTGCGCGGTGACGCGGGCAACGATTCGCTCTGGGGTGGCGACGGCAATGACAGCCTGTCGGGCGGTGATGGCAACGACCTGCTGGTCGGCGAGCAGGGCGACGACACGCTGCTGGGCGACGCGGGCAACGACACGCTGATCGGTGGCGACGGCAACGACAACCTG
>QFNE01000054.1 GCA_003240735.1 Paracoccus denitrificans
CGGCAAAAGATATATGTGCACGCCGAACGTGACCACGAGGTCCACGTCGAAAACAACCGTGCAAAGCGCGTCGATCGCAACCAGTCGGAAAGCGTTGGCAACAACAAATCCATCGAGGTTGGCAACAACCATCACGAGGTCATCGGCGGAAACATGACGCTGATGGTCGGGCCGAACAGGCTCCAGAACGCCGTCACTTCAGCCTTTCATAAATTCACGGGGGCGTTGGGAGATCTCGCCAGCAAGCTTGGCCTCCCCGATGCAATGAACATGGGCGAGGGGAACCTCGTGATCGGCGTTGCCAAGAACAAGGCGGAAACCGTGTTAGTCAGCTCGAATGAGATTGTGGGCGGTGCAAAAACCGTAACGGTCGGCGGCGGCTATCAGCTATCGGTTCAGGGCATCCGCAACGAATCCGTGCTGCTTGGTGCCTACGAAGAGGTTGGCCAAAACAAGGTCGTTGTGGCGGGTAAACGCATGGAGTTCGTCTGCGGCTCATCAATGATCCAGCTTAACGAAAATGGCGAGGTTGTCATCAAAGGCGTCAACCTCAAGCTTGAAGGCTCGACATTGGTGAAGGTCGACAGCGCCAAAATCGAGCTGAACTGACACCATGAGCTTCAAACCCGGAAAATTCGCCCGTCACGAACCCTCCCGCCGAGAAATCCGCGATCAACTCAGGACGCGCTTTTTCGAAGAGGCGGGCGTCACTCCTATTGCCGACGTGTTGCTTCGAGATGTCGATCTTGAAGCGCAGGCGCAGTTGGTCTCTGAGCTTCTCGAAGTCGCCCGCGCGGCGCATCAGGATGACAGTTCTGCGCTTGATCAGTTGAAGGCCGAAATGGGGCACCTTCAGTTCGGTTCGTCCGCCGTGTACTGCAGCAAAAGGACGGCCCCCAATCTGAAAGGCCTAAGCCTGGGCAGCCTGTCCCAGACCTTCTTTTACACGTATCGGTGGTAACAGATGGGTCAGACAGGTTCTGCACTTGCTGCTCCAGACACTCTGCCGGATGACAGCTTTGCGGCAGAGATGCGCGATTCCGCCGCCTATGCCACCGAGGCTGCGGGGCGGATCGCCGCGCAATATCGTTTCGCAGGATTGATTGCGGGCATAAAGGGTCCGAACGACACCGACGAGGATGTCGATGCCGCACGGGCTGCATTGATCGACGCGATCAAAGACTTCCTGACAATGGACCCGCGCCCATTGGAGGAGCAGATCGATAGCGAACTTGCCTCGCTTCGCGATGAAAGGCGCGCTTTGGACAGCAACCTGATCGCGGCAGGTTCGGGGTTGCGCACGAATTATGATATTTTTCCGCAGCGCGTTCATCCGTCCATTCTGAATACCGAGCGGTTGGAGGGCATCGCGTCGGACGAAGCTGACGCTCGGCTTGCGCAAAGCATAGACAGCGAAGGCCTCAGCCCGGAACTGGCCGAGCAATTACGCTCAGTCCGATCCCGCGCCAAAACCATCGCGGCGCTTGAAACGCAGCGGCGTCGTAAGCTTCGGGCCGAGCAGCGGGAGTTCTTCACGGAAGCTTGGTCGAAAATCAAAAGCTACTATGATGACAAGATAGCGCTCGTCAAAGAGGGCAAGTATCTGCTTGCCAGCACCAAGATCGTGGTCGACGGGATCGAGGTGTTCCATGCGGATATTGCCATCGCACTGATCGCGGCGGGGATCATCGCCATCACGGGCGGCATAACCGCAATCGCCGCGCCGATCATCGTGGGCGCGGTTGCTGCTGCAGTTCGGGTGGTCAAGGTCGGCGCCGGTGTTTTGCGCCGCACCGGGTACGCAGCGCGACACGGTGATGCCTCAGGTGTCTTCTCCATCCTCGTGCATAAGGTAGACAAAAGTGCACTGGACACTCCGGTTGCGCGCTCACAGCCGCATTATGACCGGCGGGTGGATACCTCCAAAGACCTGACCGAGAACGAGCGGCTTTTGCTGAACGAGGAAAATCAGGGCACGACCCGCCCGACCGATGACGCAGGACAGCGTGGAACTGGGGCGGCCAGCCGTCTTCTCAAGCGCGATCAGGATTACGATGAGATCATGGCCAGCTTGCCGAAGGGAACCGCTGAACTGGCCGCGAGTGCTGGCGCGTCAAAGGCTCAGCGCGACGCACGGCAAACCCTGATAACTGCGTACTGGGCCAAGTTTGGTGCGGACGAAACGATGGTTACGGGTATGACGGTGAACCGTCCCATGCGTATTATCAAGTATCCCCCTCCCGATACGATTGCCAACTGGCGCGCCGAAGGTTCTCCGCATTTCGGTGCATACTATGATCCTATTGGGAGTGCGACACCAAACGAGTTGGGGCTCAACTCTGTCGGCCGAGTTAAAGCGACCATTGATGTCAGCGAAAAACCAGGTATCGCCTTTCAGGCTTATGGGGACGAAATCATAGATGATTGGAGTGTTGTCGGGCCAAACGGTGCGCGCCGTACCGATGGCGGTGCCCTTCAATGGCATGTTCCGCGTGAATACAAACCGGAGATGGCCGATAAGATAGATGATGTGATGACATGGCGAGCACTGCCGGGCAACGCACATTATTTGCAGGCCGAGAAAGAGAAGCGCCTCAAATATGAACGACGGGGAGATGACGAATACCCGCGCTGGTACCTGGATGGCCCAGAAGTTCCTGATGCAGAAGGTGCAAGATGACGAGCGAGACAAATGACAAGCCGTTGACGGACGCAGGCATTCTGCGCCTTATTGAACAGTTTGAAGCATGGCAATCTACAACTAAATTATCCCCCAATGCTGGTCTGTGGCAAATGTTGTTGTTCTTGCGGCGAGCTATTGAAAATGGCCACCCGCTCTATGCGGCGATTTTGGATCGGCAGCGCAGCAAGGCATTAGAGCTTGCTAGACTTGCCGTATCCGCACCGTTTGATGCGCCACTTGCCGCTGACTATCTTTCGGAGTGCTTGCATGGCGACTATACAAAGCTTGATTATGACTGCGCCTTTTTGCTCTGCGGTGATTATTTCCAATTTACCGCCAAAGTTCCGGGCGCTGGTTTGATTGGTTACTACAATGCTACATTCGGCCCAAGTCTTGCTGGTAGATGTATCGGCTACTGGTCGGTTTATCGAAGCGGTAATGTTGGATCAGATACGATAGTGAAACTCGAGAAACCCATTATCAACGACATCCTTTATTCTGGATTTAATCTGCCGATGTATGTCGACAGCATGCAGATGGGGCAAGGTGCTTGGGGCGAAGGTGCCGATATCGTTGCACGGATCAATGGGCACATCCAGTCGCCAGCTTCGCGAGATCAACTTTGCTCGCTCATTCCACCGGATGTGCCGGTTCCTGTCGATTGGCGCAGGAATGACTGGGGCCGCAGCTCATTGTTTTTAGATTTGGAATTTTCCGGCGACGAGCCGTTGCCGGCCTGGGTAAAGGATATGATGCGTGGCTAGCCACGGGCAAAGCGCTGCTTTTCCTCAAAATGTGGGATGGAATCCTGCCCCACCCCTTTCCAAGCGCAGGTGAAGTCAGCTGCTGTGCAGCCCGACAGTTTTCTCCGATCAGGGCGGGCTCGATATGAGCGATTTTTCGACACCCTGTGTGCTGAAAATCAGGCCGATTGGGATGCCTGCACCCATCACCGCTTTCTGGACGCGT
>QFNE01000031.1 GCA_003240735.1 Paracoccus denitrificans
GCGGAAGTTGAGGTTGTCACGATCAGAACACAGCGGATTCAAAATCCGCCGACGCAAGTCATGTCGGTTCGAGTCCGACCTCGGGTACCACTTCTGCTCTAAGCGGGCAGGGACAGTGTGACCTGCAAACCTCCGATTGATGCCTGATCAAGCGAAATGGTGCCGCCGTGCAGTGTCGCGAGGTCGGTGACAATCGCAAGGCCAAGGCCGCTGCCAGACTGCCCAGCCTCGTCCAGTCGCACGCCGCGTGTCAAGGCGCGGATATGTTCGTTTTCCTGCATCCCCGGTCCGTCATCACTGATCTGCACGCGCAGTTGCCCGTCGCGGCACGCAGCATCGATCGTAACCCGGGTTGCCGCCCATTTGACCGCATTTTCCAACAGATTTCCCAGCATCTCTTCGAGGTCCTGACGATCACCTGGAAAGGTCAGATCAGGTTCGCAGACCGTGTCGACCTGCAAATCCCGTTCAGCGATGGGACGGTTGAGGACGAGCAGGAGATCGTCCAGCACTTCTGCAACAGAAACCCGTTTTCCCGACATTCGGGTGGCCCCGGCGCTGCGTGCGCGGCGCAGATGCCAGCCGATCTGGCTGTCCATACGCTGAACCAGCGCTTGAGCTGGGTGATCGGGTGGCAGACTGTTCGACAATGCCGCAAGGGGCGTCTTCAACGAATGGGCCAGATTGCCCAGATGTTCACGCGCACGGGTCAGCGTTGCCTGGTTTTCCGCCGTCAGCGCGTTCAGTTCGGCGGCGATCGGGCGAAGCTCTGCCACCCGGGGCAGGGGCAGGGTTTCCACGCGGCCTTCCCGTATCTCACGGATGTTTCTGCCCATTGCCGTCAGACTGGAAAGGCCCGCACCAACCTGCAGAAAGATCGCCGCCATCAGACCCAATCCCAGCACAACCAGCGAAATGACCAAGGGTCGGCGCACGCTGGCCTGCGCGGCGGAAATCTCGCTCCACGGCAGGGCCACGATCGCCAAAAACTGCGCATCGCTGTCGGGCAGGGTAAAAGTCTTTTTCCGCGCCAGCAGCAATTCTCCATCCGGACCAGTAATAGAAGATAGCGTCTTGCTGTCGCGCGGTTCCAGCAGGGATGTATCAAACAATGACGGTGACCGGACGAGCGGCGTCGAGCCGCCGTTGATCTGCCAGTACCACCCCCCTAGCGGTAGGCGAAAACGCGGATCGGCGGGTTGCGCCGTCAAAGTGATCCCCGTGCCATCAATCTGAGCATTCGCGATCAGCGTGTCGGCAACCGCATCTGCGTCGGCGCTGTAACGGCTCGTTACGAACCCGGACAAGACCAGACTGATGGCGAAGTAGGCCACGACCAATGCCAAGGTCAGCCAGATCGCCGCCAAGCCCAACAATCGAAGACGTATCGAATCGCCGGGCAAACATCTCACTTGGCGCCACCGCGAAGCAGATAGCCTTCGCCGCGCCGGGTCTCGATCAGACCGTCCCCGATCTTCTTGCGCAGGCGCCCGATGACGACCTCGACCGAGCGGAAGTCGCGGTCCGTGTCGGCCTCGTACAGGTGATCAGACAGCTCGGTCCGCGACACGATTCGGTTCTGATGGTGAATGAGATAGGCGAGGATGCGCATTTCGAACGATGTGAGCTTAAGCGCGACACCATCGCGCGTCACCATATTCAGTTGCGTGTCATATCGCAGCGGTCCGGCCGAAAGGATCGACTTGGAATGGCCTGCCGCTCGCCGGACGAGGGTCTGCGCACGCAGGATCACTTCATCCAGACGGAACGGCTTAACTGCATAGTCATCCGCTCCGGCGCGGAACCCCGCAACCTTGTCGGTCCAGTCACCCCTGGCGGTCAAGATCAGCACCGGCAGGTCGATCCCCTGTTCGCGCCATCGCGTCAGCACGTCCAGCCCCGGCAGGCCGGGCAGCCCCAGATCCAACACGGCAACATCATATGTCTCGGTCGAGCCCAGAAATTCCCCCGTCTCGCCATCGGCTGCGATGTCGGGCGTGAAACCTGCGCCACGCATTGCGTCCGCGAGTTGGGCCGACAGGACGGGGTCATCCTCGACGATCAGGCATCGCATCAGTCATCGTCCTTCTTGTTGGTCTTGCGCAGGCGTTCCAGATCACGGCCAGCGACCTCCAGAAAACGCCCATCCCGGGCGTCCATCCGCACCCGGACAACATCGCCTTCCGGGCCGAGCAGGCGGATGTCATAGACCAACTGCACGCCGAGGTCTTCTTCGTTGTCGTTAGGTGCGGAAAGATCCACGGTCAGGACCCTGCCATCGTATCGTTGCGTCACGCGGCGCAGCACATTTTTGAGTGGCAAAACCTCAAATGTGGGGGCGGAGGGCGTGTTGATTTCATGGCGGTCGTCCCAATCATCGTCCCAAACAGGTGCCCGCGGTGATGCGTGGTGCGCAAAATCGCGCTCAGGCGCGGGGCCAGGGCGAAACCACAGCCAGCCGGTACCGATCAGGGCCAGCACGGCGAAGGCAATCAAAGCTGTCCAGCGCGGTCGCGTCATGATCCATCCATATGGCAGGTTAGCCAAACCAAATCCAAACGCGTTGTTCGCGATCCGTTGCGGCATCGCGGGCTATTGCTGATTCGTCCGGGGCCAATCCCGTTACGAAAGGACAGCATTCATGCTTACGAAATTCAGAAGCTCAGTCGCAATTATTGCCTTGGGCGCCGCGGTCGTGTCGCCGTTGACCGTCATGGCGCAAACGGCGGCGCCCGCAGCGGGGGCACCAACCGCCGCGGCCCCAGCAAAAACCACGCCTGCAACGCCACCTGCGGCGGCCGCCCCCACGACCGCGGCGCCCGCAGACGCAAATATTACGAAGGCAACCGCTGCGCTGACCGATCTGGGTCTGACCGATGTCGAAGTGACCCCCCATCGCAAGGGCCAGTTGCGGGCAGACGCGAAGCTGGCGGACGGCAAGGAAGTTCGCGCCGGTTTCGACCGCGATGGTGTTCTGCGGATGCTGGCCACTGATGACGATGACGACGCGCTGCCGGCGGAAATCGTCAACAAGCTGATTCCTGATGCCGTGCGTCAGTCTCCGATCTTCCCAGAGTTTGCGACCGTTTCCCGCGTCGGGCTTGGTGGCAAGGGCCTGATGATCGCCGGCGAAGACAAGAGTGGCGAGGACCTGCGCGCAGGCTTCACCCCGGATGGTCAGCTACAGCGCTTCGGGCGCGGCGATGATGACCGCATGCGCCCCGGGCCGAAGGGTGATCGCGATGGCGGGCCCAAGAAGGAACGGCATGGCAAACATGACCACCGTGGTCCGGGCGGCCCCGGTCCAGACGGTCGCGGTCCGGATGGCCCGCGTGGTCCCGGTGGTCCGGGAACGCCGCCTCCGCCGCCGGAACCGCTGGACGAAGCGGCGATTGAACAGGTGCTGACTGGCGCCGGCTACACCGAGGTTGACGACATCGAACGCGACGGTCCGCGCACCTTCGTTGAGGCAATCAATCAGGATGGGGAGAACGTGACTGTTGAAATCGGTCCGCGCGGCGACATCGTCCGCGAAACGGCTCGATAAAAAGAGGAAGGCCGGTCGCTATATTCGACCGGCCTTCTGAATACAGTATGCGCCCGCAGCCTTAGCGGTTGTCCAGCAAAGGCCCGATACCCGACAGGTCATATCCCGCGTCAGCCGCGGTGGACAGGATCTGGTCCGTCCCCATCTGGCCCGCCTGTGTCATTGCCCAAAGCGTGGTCGAGCGGGTGCCAGAGCGACAGTAAGCGAGGGTTGGGCCGTCGGCCTGCGACAGAATATCCGCAAACGCATTCACGTTCTCCTCGGTCAGTCGACCGGGCTGGAATGGGACATAGTGAAACGTCAGCCCGGCGGCCTCGGCGGCAGTGCGCATTGACTGACTGTCCAGGCGGTCACCGACTTCTTCGTCAGGACGGTTGTCGATGATGGTGGTAAAACCTGCCGCGCGCAGAGCGTCTAGATCCTCAATTTCGATCTGAGGGGCCACCGACAAGGTCGGTGTGAGTTGACGCAAATCCATGAAATATGTCCTTATTTCAACACGTTCAAAGGAACTTTAAGAAAGCATCGACCCTGGGCGTCAGGTTCCGGCATACGACCGCCGCGCATGTTGACCTGCAGGGAAGGGATGATCAGCCGAGGTGCGGCTAATGTTGCGTCGCGTGCCGTTCGCATCGATACAAACTCTTCGCCGGAACGTTCGGAACCGACATGGATGTTCTGTTCCTTCTGCGCCTTGACCGTTGTCTGCCACTGATAATCATCACGCCCGTCGGGAAGATAGTCATGGCCAACGAAAATCCGCGTCTCATCCGGCAGGGACAGGATCTTCTGGATTGACGCAAACAGCGCCTCGGCCGAGCCACCCGGAAAATCGCAGCGCGCCGTGCCAAAATCGGGCATGAACAGCGTGTCACCAACGAACGCCGCATCCCCGATGATATAGGTCACGCACGCCGGAGTATGTCCCGGCGTCGCCAACACCTGACCGCGCAACCCGCCGATCTGAAAGGTATCGCCCTCAGCAAACAGTCGGTCGAACTGGCTACCGTCGCGTTGAAACTGGGTGCCTTCGTTGAAGATCTTGCCGAATGTGTCCTGAACGGTCGTGATCTGGTCGCCAATGGCAATCTTGCCGCCCGACCGCTCCTGTAGATAGGGCGCCGCCGACAGGTGGTCGGCGTGGACGTGGGTTTCCAGAAGCCATTCGGTCTGCCAACCACGCTCGGTCAGGACAGCCGAGATGGCGTCGGCGCTGCGCGTGTCTGTCCGTCCCGACGCATAGTCGAAATCCAGAACCGAGTCGATGACCGCGCACGCGTCGCTGTCCGGATCGCGGACCACGTAAGATATGGTGTTCGTGGCCTGGTCAAAGAAACCGTAGACCTCGGGCGATGCGGACATGATCATTCTCCTTCACGCCAGCATCGCATTTACGCCCGCCTTAGTCCACGACCGAGAAGTGCCGCTCGACTAACGGAGGAAGCTCATGGAAGTCCGAAAACGTCGCCGAATGGTAAAGATCCTCGATCTTTGACTTCCTGTATCCCTCGGTAAACAGAAGAAATTTTACGCCTGCATTCTGTGCGCAAGCCGCGTCGAACTCACTGTCGCCGACAAATGCGCCGACGCCGCCAAGTTCGTGAAACGCACCCAGCAACGGCGCTGCATCCGGTTTCCGGACGGGCAGGCTGTCACCGGCGATGACGACCCCAAAAAGATGCGCGATCCCAAAGTTTTGCAGCACGGCCTGGGTCGGCGCCATGGGTTTGTTCGTGCAGATGCCCAGCGGATGACCGCGATCAGCCAAAAGCCGCAGCGCCTCGATCACGCCCGGATAGAGCCGCGTCAGTCCAGAACCTTCGCCGTAGGCCACGATGAACTCGTTGACCAACCTGGGACGATCAGCTTGATTCAGATCGGTCTCGGCGATGATTTTTTGCCACAGCATATCTACGCCGCCGCCGATGAAGCTGCGCACGATTTCAAGCGTCAACGGCTGGATACCATGCGCGGCCAGCACATCGTTGGCTGCGCGGTGCAGATCGGGCGCGCTGTCGATCAGCGTGCCATCAAGGTCAAAAACGACGGGATAAAGATGTTGGGTCATCCCAACGTCATTCAGTTCCGGCGGGGCCAAGTCAAGGCCCGCCACAAAGATCGATAATTACATAATACTGATTATCAGTATACCGCATATGCCCATACCCTTAGTAAGGCAGACCCACGTAATTCTCTGCAAGCGCCGTTTGTGCAGCCTCCGACGACGCCAGGTATTCGACCTCGACGCCTTGCATCCGCGACAGAAAATCTCCTTCGTCCGGGAAACGGTGCAGCATCCGGGTCATCGACCAGGAAAACCGCGACGCTTTCCAAACCCGAGCCAGAGCCGTCTGCGAATAACCGGCCAGCATTTCCGGGTTTCCTGAATACTGAGCGATCAGCGCCCGGCTCAGATAGTAGACATCAGAGGCCGCCAAGTTCAGCCCTTTCGCGCCGGTCGGTGGCACGATGTGGGCCGCGTCCCCGGCAAGATGCAGACGTCCCCAGCTCATCGGTTCGGAAATGAAGCTGCGCAGCGGCGCGATGCTTTTCTCGATACTCGGCCCTGTGACCAGCACGTCCGCAAGATGCTGCGGCAGACGACGACGCAGTTCGTCCCAGAACAAATCATCTGACCACTGTTCAGGCTTATCGCTTAGCGGGACCTGAAGGTAATGTCGTGAGAGGTTCGCGTTGCGCATTGAACAAAGCGCGAAGCCCCGCTCATGTCCCGAATAGACCAGCTCATCCGCCACAGGCGGCGTTTGGGCCAGAATGCCTAGCCAACCGAAGGGATAAACATGCTCATACTCGCGACGCAGGCCAGCCGGGATGGTGTTGCGGCTGACGCCATGGAATCCGTCACAGCCTGCGATATAGTCGCAATCGATGCGGCGACCCTGTCCGTCGTAGGTGAACGTTACATAAGGCGCGTCCGTATCGGCGTCATGGATCTCGACGTCTTCGGCGTCGTGAAAGATAGGCGCGTCGATCTGATCCAAGGCGTCGTAGAGGTCGTGTGTCACCTCGGTCTGGCCGTAGATCATGACCGACTTGCCCGTCAGGCGTTTGAAATCGATATGAACAGTCGTGCCATGGGACGTGATGATTGTCCCGTCATGAACGAATCCTTGGGCATCCATCCGCGCCCCGACGCCGTTTTCACGCAGAAGATCGCACAACCCCTGCTCCAGCACACCGGCGCGGATACGTGACAGGACATATTCCCGGCTCCGACGTTCCAGAACGACTGCATCGACCCCTGCCCGCCGAAGCAGCAACGTTAAAAGCAGCCCCGACGGTCCTCCGCCGATGATACACACCTGATGCCGCATATTCTTGATCCCCCTCCTCATTTCCCGCCACGGAAATCTGCGTGCCGGAACTTGGGAAGTTCGCGCAGCTTCTCAATTAAAGGAATGGATCAGTCACCAAAAGACTTGGACAAATCGTCAGCCTGAACTGCGCGCCTTTCGATAGGTCGCAGGTGAAGTCCCGGTCCGTTTGGCAAAGAACCGGCTGAAATAGGCAGGATCATCAAAGCCGATCATCTGGGCGATACCGGACACGCTGTGATCGGTATAAAGCAACAAGCGCTTGGCTTCCAGAACCATCCTGTCGTGTAGGATCTGGCTTGCCGTCCGGCCAGCGCGCAGATTGCAAGCCGCATTCAATCGCGCGGTCGTCACCGCCAGCTGTTCGGCGTAGAACGATGGCGAGGCTTGGACGCGGAAGTGTTCCTCGATCAGCTTGCGGTAGTCCGTCAGCAGGTCTTGGTCTCGGTCACCCGGTGCGGCAATCCTGACCGCGTTGTCGACGCCCAGCCGGTGCAGTATGACAAGTATTTGCGTGAACAGTGCCATGATTGCGGCGCGACGTGCCGGCGCTTGCCAAACGAACTCTCGCGCCAGTGCTTGAAACGAGACCAGAACGGCATCAACCGTGAATGCGGACCCAGTCAAAGCGTACACGCCAGGCTGCGCGATACCCTGGGCCACATTTGGGTCGACCGACTGCGCGGTGTTTAGCCACCCCAGCGCCGCCGTGACCACGAACCCGTCGGTTCCGGGTTGAAAATCGAACTGATGCACGCATCCCGCTGGCAACGCGATTAACGCAGGCACTGGGATCGTCAGTCGCGCATCTTCCAGCCGAACCGTGCCGCCCCCGTGGTGGATCAGCATGATCTGAACATGATCAGGGTGGAAATGCGGGCGGATCCGCCAGTCGTTGGGGCCGCTGCGGTCCAAAATGGGTTCGACGTGCAGAAAGTCGCGCTCCACATCAGCCTGCGGATCGCCGTAAAGATAGAAATCAGGAATGCTGCGTCGGTCCGGTGCGGTCACGGTCTGCCCCTGTCTTGCGAGGCGGAGATTAGCGGCAACGCAGGGTAATCTGAACCCTCGCCTTGACCGCGGTTCGAAAGCGTTTGTGATGGAGGCCGAAGTCAGAAACCACCTGCGAAGATGGGATCGCAAATGTTGCTCGTCTTGCCAAATGCATGAGCTAGGAGAACTGCTCGACGCTCAGCGAAGGGCGTTTCGCCGGGACGGCGTGCCAACGGTTGACCAGCGCAAAGCCGCACTTCGCACATTGCGGGGTGCGGTGCTGCTTCACCGCGACGATCTAAGCCGAGCGGTCAGCCAAGATTTCACCCACCGATCGGCACATGAAACCGAAATTCTGGAGCTGATCGTCGTCATCCAGTCGATCGATTATCTGCTGAAGAACCTGCAACGCTTCATGCGACCCGAGCGGCGCCATGTCGCCGCCACGTATCGCCCCGGCAAGGCGTGGGTCGAGTACCAGCCAAAGGGCGTCATCGGCATCATGTCGCCATGGAATTACCCGATCTCGTTGACCTTAGTGCCGCTTGCGACCGCCTTGGCGGCGGGCAACCGGGCGATGGTCAAGACGTCCGAACTGACCCCGAAAACAAGCGCCCTCTTGCGGGAAATCCTTGCTGCAGCGTTCCCGACCGAACAGGTCGCAGTCGTTCTTGGCGACGCCGAAGTCGGTGCCGTGTTCAGCGCCCTGCCCTTCGACCACCTGTTATTCACAGGCTCCACCGCCGTGGGTCGCAAGGTGATGCGTGCAGCCAGCGGAAACCTGGTCCCCGTGACGTTGGAGCTTGGCGGTAAAAGCCCCGCAATCATCGCTCCCGGTGAACTGTCGCAGCGCACGATTGACGCGATGGTTTTCGGCAAGCTGGCGAATGCCGGACAGACCTGCATCGCGCCGGACTATGCTTTGGTGCACCGCGCCGATATCCCGGCATTCGTCGACGCGTTCGATGCAGCCGTGCGGCGATTCTATCCGGCGGGGCCGACGAGCCCCGACTACAGCGCGATCGTCAATGAAAAGCACACGCAGCGCCTGACAGCGTTGTTGTCCGACGCATCCGCGGCCGGGGCGACTGTTCGGCCTGTGGGCGTCAGGTCGGAAAGCGCGGCTCAGCGTCGGCAAACCATTGCGCCCACGGTAGTGCTGGATGCGCTGGACACATCGGCATTGATGCAGGACGAAATCTTCGGCCCCATCCTGCCAATCCGGCCTTACGACACGCTCGACGAGGCAATCGACTTCATCGATGCGCGTCCCCGCCCACTGGCGCTGTACTATTTCGGGCCAGAGACCGAGGGCCGCCGCGTTCTCGCCCGGACGACATCAGGCAATGTCTGCCTGAACGCGACGCTGCTGCACTTTGCGCAGGATGACCTGCCGTTCGGCGGGATCGGACCCAGCGGCATGGGTGCCTATCATGGGATCGAAGGGTTCCGATCCCTCAGCCACGCCAAGGGCATCTATGCGCCAGGACGTTGGAACATCGCCACGCGCATGCACGCGCCGTTTCGGCGATTGGCTGCGCTTGCGGCATGGATGAACCTGCGCTGACCCTGACAAGTGGGCGTCGCGTGCCTATGTGAAAACTCTGCAGATTGACCCGACAGGATCCAGTTCATGAGCAAACTATTCACCTCGTTCCAGACCGGCACGCTCCGCATGCCAAACCGCATCGTCATTGCCCCCATGTGTCAGTACTCTGCCGAAAACGGCAAAATGACAGACTGGCATGTCATCCATCTGGGCCAACTCGCGCAGTCGGGCGCAGGGCTATTGACGGTCGAGGCGACGGCAGTGACGCCCGAAGGCCGGATCACCTATGGCGATGTCGGACTTTGGGACGATGAGACCGAGGCCGCGATGGCCCGGGTCCTGAAGTCGGTTCGCGCATGGTCTGATATCCCCGTCGCAATCCAGCTGGCACATGCAGGACGCAAGGCGTCGTGTGAAAAGCCGTGGGACGGTGGCGGACAGATCGCGCCGGATCATCCCAATGGCTGGCAGACCGAGGCGCCGAGCCCCCTGCCCTTTGCGTCGGGCGATAACCCACCGACGGAGCTGACGAAAGCCGACCTTGACCACATCCGCGACGCGTTCGTCGATGCTGCCACTCGCAGCATCCGCCTGGGTTTTGACGCCATCCAGCTGCATTTTGCGCACGGCTATCTGCTGCACGAATTCCTGTCACCGCTGTCGAACAAGCGTACCGACGAATATGGCGGCAGTCTGGAACACCGCATGCGATTTCCGCTTGAGGTGTTTGACGCCGTCAAGGCCTCGCTGCCGGCGGATTACCCGCTGTCGGTTCGTGTCTCCGGCACAGACTGGGTTCCGGGCGGCTGGGATATCAAACAGACGGTCGAGCTGGCCAAGGAACTGGACCGGCGCGGCTGCGCGGCATTCCACGTATCCAGCGGTGGCCTGAATCCCGCGCAGCAGATCCCAGTTGGGCCGGGCTATCAGGTACCGCTTGCCCGGGCCGTCAAGGATGCGGTCGAAATGCCGGTGGTAGCCGTGGGGCTGATCACGTCCTTTGACCACGCCGAGTCGATCGTGGCGACCGGCGAAGCCGATCTGGTCGGGCTGGCGCGTGGCATCCTTTATGATCCTCACTGGCCCTGGCATGCGGCGGCGCATCTCGGCGCCAAGATCAAGGTGTCCCCGCAATATCTGCGCAGCGAGCCACATAACGTGAAAAACCTGCTGGTGATGGAATAATCGACATCAGAATGAGGACTAACTGACACGGCCGGGCCGCGTTGTGCCCGGCCGTGTCACATCAGCGTTGTCACCTTTCGCCTGGGATGCGAGGTGGGGACAAGGTTCTTCGTGAAAGGCATCCCATGGCATACGCAAATCTGGACGGCGGAACGGCGCGCGGCGCACCGCCCTTGGGCGCACCCGGCGGCATTGCGCTGGCGGTGCTGATCGCAGGCGCGATCTGGTTGGGCTTGGCCCAGGGTGCGGCACACGCGGCATTGTTCCTTGTCGGCGGCGCCTTGGGGATTTCCCTTTACCATGCCGCGTTCGGTTTCACCTCCGCATGGCGCGTCTTCATCGCCGAAGGCCGTGGACGCGGGCTTCGCGTGCAGATGCTTCTGCTGGCTTTGGCTGTGATCCTGTTCTTCCCGGCGCTCGCGTCAGGCAGCCTGTTCGGGCACGAGGTGCGCGGATCCATTTCCCCAGCGGGCATAGGTGTCATCGTCGGTGCGTTCATGTTCGGCATCGGTATGCAACTGGGCGGCGGTTGCGCGTCGGGTACCCTTTTCACTGCAGGCGGCGGCAACGCGCGGATGCTGATCACGCTGGTGTTCTTCATCATCGGCTCACTTCTTGGGACGATCAACTTTGATTGGTGGGTCGCCCTGCCCTCTCTGCCACCCACGGCCCTTTGGCAGCAGTATGGACCATGGGGCGGGATCGCCATGTCGCTGGCCATCTTTGGCGTCATTGCTGCGCTGACCGTCGTGGTTGAGCGGCGCCGCAACGGCGGGCTGGAGACGGCGCCACCAAGCCCTCGGCACGGCATGGCACGTTGGCTGCGGGGCCCGTGGCCGCTCGTCGCGGGCGCTGTGGCGCTGGTCGTGCTCAACTATCTGACGCTGGCGATTGCAGGGCGGCCTTGGGGAATCACCTCGGCATTTGCGCTATGGGGTGCCAAGATCGCGCAGCTGATCGGCATCGACCCGACCGCGTGGGCCTATTGGCAGACGCCGGCCAACGCCAAGGCGCTGCAACAAAGCGTGTTCGCCGATATCACATCGGTCATGGACTTCGGCATCGTCGCCGGCGCCATGCTGGCCGCTTCACTGGCAGGCAAGTTCGCGCCATCGCTGCGCATCCCGCTACGCTCTGTCATCGCGGCTGTGATCGGCGGGCTGTTGTTGGGATACGGTGCACGCATCGCCTATGGCTGCAACATCGGTGCCTACTTCTCGGGGATCGCGTCGGGCAGCATCCATGGCTATCTTTGGGCCGTTGCCGCATTCGCTGGCAACATCCTTGGCGTCGGAATGCGCCGCTGGTTCTTCCCATCGAACGCCCGCGTCAGCAAGGCCGACGGCTGATCCTCATCTCGGCCGTCGCCCTTGCCTGAGGGCGGTGGCTTCCCTAAATCCAACAGCGTGAGTTTACCAAGGGGCCGGACCGGATGGCGATGCAAGCGCAGGATATCGAAAACCTCATTCGGGATAGTTTTCCCGATGCGCAGATCACCATCACCGACCTTGCGGGGGACGGAAACCACTTCGCGGCCGAGGTGATCGACGCCAGCTTTCGCGGCATGAACCGCGTGCAGCAACAGCGCGCGGTCTACGCCGCATTGAAGGGGTCGATGGACGGGCCGTCCGGCGCCCTTCATGCGCTGGCCCTGACGACCAAGGCCCCTGATCTGGCCTAAGGAATTTTGCAATGTCGGATGATGTAAAGGACAACGCGATGAGCGATGCAAACGCGCAGATTCAGGCGCTGGTGGACGACAATGACGTTGTTCTGTTCATGAAGGGCACCAAGGAGATGCCTCAGTGCGGCTTTTCCAGCCGTGTGGTCGGCGTCCTGAACTACATGGACGTTGCGTTTCGTGACGTTAACGTTCTGGCGGACGAAGGTCTTCGTCAGGGGATCAAGGAGTTCTCGGACTGGCCGACCATCCCGCAGCTTTACGTCAAAGGCGATTTCGTGGGCGGCTGTGACATCGTTACTGAAATGACTTTGACCGGAGAGCTTGATCAGTTGTTCGAGACAGCCGGTATCCCCTTCGACAAGGAAGCGGCCAACAAAATCCGCGAAGCAAACGCGTAAACAAAAAAGGGCCGCTTCAGCGGCCCTTTTTTAATCTTCGTAGTTGTCGTCATCATAATCGTCGTAGTCGTCATCTTCGTCCTGTCGGTCAGAGCGCAGACGGGAGGCCAAGGCGACGCCCACAGCAAACGCACCCAATAGCGGTGGGATTGTCGCGATGTTAGATGACGTCATCCGATCAGCGGCAACCTGTGCATCCGAGAAGAAGCGAGGGGTCAGACCCACGCTGGCCGCCGCGCGTCCAGCGGCATTGTGGGTCAGATCATGGACCTTCTCCTCGGCACGGTCTGCAAACTGATACGCCTTGGTGGCAACTCCATCGACCACCGCGTTTACGCGGTTTTCGACGTCGGTGACAACCTCGGTCGCCTTGAGCTTCGCTTGGTCCAAAGCAGCATCGCGTGCGAGCATGAGCCGGGTCTCGACCTCTGCCCTCAACTCATCGGTGCTAGGAACCGGATGTTCGACCTTCTTGCTCATCAAGAACAAGACGACGGCGATTATCACGAAAAGTAGGCCGATCGCCAGTGAGGCACCAAGCGGACCCCAGTGGAGGTTGTGGGCAAGGAATGTCCACAGCGCGGCCAGCAGGAAACCCGCGCCGATCAGCGCCACCAGCCCGCCGACGGCCTTCATGGCCGTCCGCTTGGCGACATCGCTCAGCGCGAGTTGCATGTTTCTCGCGTAATCGAACATGGTCTTAGCGACGTGCCAGGATCAGGCCGACTAGAAAGCCGACACCAGCCGCGATGCCGAGAGCCTGTGCAGGCTTGCGGCGAACGATGTCCGACACTTCGTCATAATAGTCGCCGGCATACTGCGCGACCTCATGGGCGGTCTTCTCGCCTTCTTTGTACAGACGGTTCGCTTCTTCCTTCGCACGGTCTGCGTATTCTGCACCTTTTTGCTTGGCTGCTTCCAGATACTCGGCGCCTTTTTCGGCAGCCTGATTGGCGTACTCGGCGCCCTTGGCTTTCGCTGCGTCAACCGCGTCTTTTGCGTCTTTGCCAAGTTCCTTGGCAGCCTGCGTGGCATCTTCTTTCGCGTTGTTCAGGTCTTTTTTCGTGTCCTGCACGGCGTCGTTGGTGGCCATGGTGCCGATCCTTCCAGAGAGTGACATTCGATGTCCCCTCAACCCGGCCCCATCGGGCTTTGTTCCCGCCCCAGCCAAAATGTTTTCAACTGTTTCAATCACCTTGCCATGATCATGGGGGATGGCTGCACGACAGAGATCGCCAGTCCGCCGCGCAGAATGCCCTTGTCACCATCTGACCGCCCAAATATACGGATCGGCGGAGTGGTGGCCGAGTGGTCGAAGGCACACCCCTGCTAAGGGTGCAGGCGGGAAACCGTCTCGAGGGTTCGAATCCCTTCCACTCCGCCACTTCGGTCCCAAGCTGGGCACGCCGATTCCCGCCGATTTCCCTCCGGAAACGGCGGTGAGCGTGCGAAGCAGCTCTCCCTTCGATCCCATGATGCGAACTTCGGCCTCTCCGACCTCGACCCGCTGGGCGAAGGCGCGCAGGTGATCCCGCCGATAACCGCCCCCGTCGATACGGATGCGCTGCCGCGCCACGTCAGCGAACCGGCGCACGGTGGCAGGCGTGACAGCCTGATTGCCGGAGCTTTCGAGCATGGCCTGCGCCCGCTCGGCATCGACCTGCGCCTGGTCGCGAAGCGCCTTCAGGCCGGTGATGCGGTCCTTGAGCGCCGGATCGGACAGATCGGCCACGCCTGATTCGATCGCGTCATAGAGCCGCTTGAGCCGAAGATCCGTCTCGGCCGCCCGGCGGTTCAACTCCCCGATATGCTCCTGCCGGCGTTCGGCCCGTTCGTGGCGGCGATCGAGGACCGAGGCCAGCACCTCTTCCAGCCGGTCGGGCTGGAGCAGCCGGTCCTCGACATGGCAGGCGACGATGGTGTCGAGCTTTTCCATCGGGATCGAACGGCCCGAGCAGCCGGTCTCGCCCTGCCGCGCCTTGATAGAGCAGGTGTAGTAGCGATAGCGCCCGCCCTTGCCGGTGCGGATCGTCATGGCTCCCCCGCACTTTTCGCAGAAGCAGATGCCGGTCAGCAAGGTCGGGCCACTGACCACGCGCGGCGGCGTGACCTTGGGATTGCGTGCTTTCAGATGCGCCTGCACCGCGTCGAAGGTCTCAAGGTCGATCAGCGGCGGCACGGGCACAGTGACGATCTCGCTGACCGGCTTCAGTTCCTTGGTCTTGGAGCGCTTGTTGAACTCATGCTCGCCGATATAGGTGCGCCGCGTCAAGATGCGGTGGAGCTGGCCGATGCCCCAGCGCCCGCCGTCGCGGGTGAAGATGCGGCGCGCGTTCAGATGGGACACGATCGCCTTGACGCCCATCGGGCCGGACGTGCCGTTCCCTTCCAGCGCCAGCCGGTAGATCAGCCGCACCGTGTCGGCGTGCAGTGGATCGATCTCCAGCTTCTTCTTGGTCTTCGCCCCGCGCTGCTCGGCCGCAACGATGCGGTAGCCGATCGGCGGCAGCGCGCCGTTCCAGAAGCCCTGCCGGGCGTTCTCCTTGAGGGCGCGCATGACGTGCTTGCCGTTCTCCTTGGACTGATACTCGTCGAACAGCGCCATGATCTGGCGCATCATGACGTGCATCGGGTCGTCGCCCATCTCCTGGGTGATAGAGACGAGCTTGACGCCGTTCTTGGCGAGCTTCCTGACGTAGAACTCCAGCTCGAAGTGATCGCGAAAGAAGCGGCTGAACGAGTGAACGACGACGATGTCGAAGGGCGCTGGCTTGGACGTCCCCGCCTCGATCATGCGCTGGAACTCGGGACGGCGATCGTTGGTCGCGGACGCGCCCGGCTCGACGAAGGTGTCGATGAGTTGGTAGCCGCGCGACAGGCAGTAGGCCTCACCCTGGCGCTTCTGGTCGGGGATCGAGACATCGTGCTCGGCCTGCCGGGTGGTCGAAACGCGAAGGTAGAGGGCCGCTCGGGTGGCGACCAATGGCGTTTCCTTATTCATGGTCGGTCTCCTTGTTGCGGCGGGATGGCTGACTGCACGGTCCGGTCAATGCCAGTTCCAGCACGACGCGATCGTGGATGAGTTTGGGTGCGAGCTTGCGGCCATCGCGCTCCATGCGGATCAGGCCGTAGCCGATCATCGCTTTCAGGGTGCGAGAGAGATTGGACTTCTGCCGCCCGGTCAACGCAGCCAAGGCGTCGAGCGAATCCGGCTTCTCCTGCGCGATGATGCGCAGCATTTCCCGATTGGGCGCCGACAAGACCTTCGAGAAGGATTCCGTTGAGACGAACCAAGTGGTCGGATCGCTCGGCAACAGCTTCTCCTCCCCCCGCGCAATGCGCAGCGTGCGGGCCTTCATTTCCTCGGGATCGGCAATGCCGACCTTCAAAGTGGTCATGGGCGCGGCCTCCATCGTGGCACTCGCCAACCGACGGAGGCGTCAAGCGGCGAACCGTACATTCGCCATGATAGTTATCATAGTAATACAACTCAATCAAACGAAAACGGCACTGCTGTCCTTATTGGGAACGCGCCAACCCATCAGACGGACGGCCCGAACAACTCGTCGAAGATGTCGCCGAACCACGCCTCGAACATGTCGATCTCGGCCTCCGTCACCGGCACGCGCTCGGGCCAGTCGTCGGTGACGGTCCAGGTCTCGACGTCGTGCTTCGGCGGTCGGCCGATGCGCGGGGCCGGCGTCTCGATGTCGTCCTGCGGGATGTAGTCGTAGAGGTCGTCGGGCAAAGCGCCGGACACGATACGGAGCCGACGTTGCGGGCGATCAGCGCCGGGCCGGGACACGGGAACCGCAGTCTGTGAGATGACCAACCGTAACGACACTCGATCCTTCGCCCTGACGCCGCACAATTCTTCCAGCATCGGCGGATCGTGCGTCGTGTGAAGACGGCGCGCTGCGATACCGCGATCGGGTTTCGCGATCGGTCCGGCGAAGATGGGCAAGCAACCGCATCATGATGGCCCGCCCCCACCCGCTGGCGATGCCCGCCGCGCCTTGGCAAATCCCCGATCGGTGGCGATGAACCGCTCCAGCATCGGCACGATGAGGCGGACGGGATCGGTCGGCGGATGGCCGTTCTCGCGGCCAAGCACGTCTGCATAGGCTGTGAGATCGCGGTGCAGGTCGGCGGGCAGTTCCACCGTCACCTTCACCGGCTTGTCGTCGGCGATGGGGCCGAGCTTCAGCTTGGTCATGGCGCGGCTCCATAGGGTTCGAGTACGAGATCGCGGGTGACGATGACGCGGACCGGGAAGCCCGGCCGGATGGTGAGCGTCGGCTGGACGTTGAGCTGGCGGCGGACGATCTGCTGGCCGGCGTCGTTGATCGTGTCCTGCGCGCCGTCGCGGATGGCGCCGATCAGGCGGTCGTTCTGGTCGGTGGCGAGTTCGGCCCCGACGCCGAGCAGCGTCGAGAGGGCTGCGGCCTTTGCCAGATCCCACCAATGATAATCGACGCCATCTTCCAGGCCCGCATAGCCTTCGACGTCGGCGCCCGGCTGGCGCTCCAGTACGATCGACCGGCCGTTGGGCAGGATCAGCCGGTTCCAGACCAGCAGGACGCGGCGCT
>QFNE01000055.1 GCA_003240735.1 Paracoccus denitrificans
GAATTTCTAACTTACTGTCTGCTGTGATTCCTTTTCCTGTTTCCCTAGCATTAATAATGGCTAAAAGGATTAAACGTTGTTCCGTTACTTCGAGGTTGTAACTCGCATTAATCAAGGCATTATCTTTCACAACAAGTTCATTTTTCATAATTAAGACATATTATTATTCGATACAATGACATCCTACAAGAGTATCATTTAAAGGTCAACACCTATACTGTCCTTATAAATGGAGGAAATGTCCGTTTATAACGGAGGAAATGTCCGTTTATAACGGAGGAAATGTCCGTTTATAACGGAGGAAATGTCATTTAATGCCCTCTGTAACCCTTTCATATCAATGCTTTCAGTGTGTCTAAAAGCATTTAAAAGCTTAAAAGCTTATTAAAAGCCCATTTGGGGCAGGCAAGTGGTCAAAACTGCCCTATGTTTTCGCTTCGCTCAAACTCTATTGAATCTCGCTTTGCTCGATTCTTGGGGCAGTTTTTGGTTAACCCTTTCTGTGAAATCTAAAAGCAAAACAAGAATGGATTCGCTTCGCTCATAGAACTTTTTACTCGCTAACGCTCGATTCAGCATCGAATACTATCTTGTCGCTTCGCTCGGTTAATACTTTCAAGTACAACTAACAAGTTGTAATCAGAGAAAAACAGAGCGAAATTTTGATACTGTTCAATCGCTCGTAGACACTCGCTCGGTTAATTTCATACGTGTTTTCTATTGTGCTTTTCTCGTGGAATTGATGCACCAACGAAAGCACAGACAAAAGCATAAAGCCTTCACTTCGTTGCGCCTAAAAACAATGACCGTACAAGCTCGCTTTGCTCGTCCTTCCTGGACGTCAGGATTCCTTGTACTTCAAGGGCTGGACGCCCTTGATCATCGTTTTTTGTTGCCTTTCACTTTCCACTATCGCTCCAAGTTGCAGCGCACTTCGTGCTCGCGCCCCGTCAGACTACTACGTAGTTGACCCACCCCCTTTTAGGTGCATATTTCGCTAGGCTCGTATGTCCTTCGGATTCGCTGAACGCTCTCACTAAAACGAGGTGGGTCAACTACCCTTCGGGATAGTTTGACGGGGTGGGCTTGCCCCCCAACAACTAACGACATCTGGGGATGTCTAAAGTTCGTGTTCACTCCCTTTTACGTTGTCGGCTCCCCCCAGTCATCTCCGCTGGGGCTTCGATGATGTTCCGCTTTCGCTTCACACCCCTTCGGGGCTAATCTTTGGCTTTCGCCAAAGGAAAAGCACAAATACACTCACAGAGCGAGTGTCTACGAGCGAACAATAGAAATTAAAATCAAGGATGCACTCTCCCTGATTACATGCTCTATTTGCTCATAGGATGCGTTTAGCCGAGCTTTGCTCGCTGTGGGTATAAGTTGTGGCTTTAAGGATGAAAAGTTGCTTAAATCGAAAAATAGAAGGGTTGGTGACCACCCACTACTGTTGAACAGTACCGTCAATATGGATAGTCACCTGATCTGTAACCTATAGATCATTTCAGATAAGGAACGGTCTAAATGACTTATCTGAACATCTAAAATAACAAAGTTTAAGTTGGAAAAAAATAGCGATATATTAATTTGTGTTATATTGAACATTAAATGTAACACATTGGTGAGTATATGGCAGAAGCAACTTTTACTTTTCGAGTGGACGAATCTTTAAAGCAAGAATTTTCTAGTTTTGCTAAAGAAATTGACCGTAGTGGGGCACAATTATTACGCGATTTCATGCGCGATTTCGTCAAAAAACAACAAGAAGCTGCATCTTATGATGTTTGGTTTCAACAACAAGTTCAAATTGGTTTAGATCAAGCTAATGCAGGGAATCTTATTTCACATGAGGACGTGGAAGCGAAATTCGCAGCAAAACGAGCTGCAACATTGGCACGATTGGCTGCTAGTCAATCATGAAAATTCTTTGGACAGTAGATGCAGAACAAGATCGTGAAAGAATTTATGATTATCTCGATGAAAGAAATCCGATTGCTGCCATTGAATTGGATGATTTAATTAGGGAAAAAATTAGTTTGCTTGCCCATAATAATCTTATGGGGCGTACTGGACAGAAAAAAGGAACAAGGGAATTAGTTGTTCATCCGCATTATGTTGTGGTGTATGACATTACTGAAAATGTACGTATTTTAAGAGTCTTACATACATCACAACATTGGATTTAGTTATTGAAGTTGAATACAACTACTTGATTATTATCTAAGTAAACAGCAATTTCAGTAATATGTTTGGCATAACAACCGCCCATTAAATATTCTGCTCGACTACCATAACTAGGTAAATTTTTAGTTCTGTCATCAGGTAATGCAAGACAAGCACCTCGATTAACAACCACTTTTTTAACGTTGAGTGGTTTATCAGATACCGATTGAACCTCGATGGATGTATTTGGTGAAAAAGAATATTGTTTAGGAAGATCAGTAACATGGACTATCACTAATTTTTCTTTGTTTTTAGCGTAAGTCGCAACTGAACAAGCACTAAGAATAATAAACATAATTAATTTAAGAAATTTCATTATCTAAACCTATTTTTAATGGCATCTTTTAGAATTTAGTCATGACTAAATTTCATCCTTTAAACCCTGCTTTTTCTAAGACAGGGTAAAGCTCCCTAAATTTTTCAGGCTGTAAAAGCATCTCTGCAATGCGTACTGCAAATTGCTGATAACTTTCTGTGCCTTGCGAATATTTAGACATTTCGGGCATTTCAGACATTTTATTAGCGAACAAGTGCCGTTGAGAATCGGTCATTTTGATAAAAAAGTCAGGGGTGTTTGGATCTCGATTTGATTCTACTTGTTTCACCTGTTGCTTCTGTTTAATTTTGAATGAAAAGCCTGAAATTAACCGCCCTTTTTTATGCTGTTCATACGTCACAGTAATATCAGTATGCTCATTAATTTGTTTAATTGATGGTTCAAGCACACGCTTTTTAAAGTCACTCATTGCGGTGTATTCGCTTTCTAAAAGCCCCAATCTGTTTCTAAAATCACTGATTTCTATTTGTGGAACTTTACCAACCTCACGCCAAGCAATAAGAAACTCATAAAGCCTAATAGCGTATTTACTGGTAAGTTGGCTGACTTGTTTAAGTTGGTAGCTCGTAAAATGTTGTTCAAGCCGTGTGATCAATGGAACAACATCAGGAGCAAAGGTGATTTCTAGCGTTGCAGAATCATCAATATACTTAATACGGCTTACCCAGCGAGAGCGAACAACACCTAAATTCCCTTTTTTGTCTGGTTCTTTAAATGAAAATTGACGATCAAACAGGTTGTTTACAGCTTCTTTCAATGCTTTATAAGCACCACTATTGCTCACATCAAAACGACTAGCGTAGTCGTGTGCGTGAATTTCTAACTTACTGTCTGCTGTGATTCCTTTTCCTGTTTCCCTAGCATTAATAATGGCTAAAAGGATTAAACGTTGTTCCGTTACTTCGAGGTTGT
>QFNE01000056.1 GCA_003240735.1 Paracoccus denitrificans
CTGATCTTCCGAAACCGGCGCGCTGGGGGCCGACAAGAATACGCGCAGCGCAGTTCGATCTTCACCGCCCCCCCAGAAGACTGTCTTATTATCGACCTTCTTCAACAGCCGAAGATCCACCTCGATCTGCTCGCGTTGCGGATGCCCCATCTCCAAGGCTTGACGCAGCAAGTCTGCCGTCTCGTCGAGCCGGCCGCGTACTTTTGAAAGGTGCGCAAGTTGGAGCACGATTTCAGCATCGTCCGGCTTCAAGGCGAGAGCCTTACGGTAGGCTTCTTCCGCCTTGGCGTGGAAGCCCGCTTCCTTCAGCGCATGACCGAGCTGTGTCCAAGCTCCACGCCGCTCAGGATCTAAATTGCAGATTTGCCGACGCCAATACGCGTCCTGGGCCCAATCGCGCTGAGCGCGAGCGAGGTCCGCACGTCGCTTAAGGTCGGTCGTGCTGTCGCCCATAAAAGGTACCCCCAATCTATTGAGCCCGTTAACGAGCACCTTATTCACAGACAACGTACGTCCCATGCATTTCCCCTGCATGTTAGAAAATGGGAAGGCGGACCACGATGGATACCGCATTGCAGCGTACCCCTTAAACCGCAAAACCTAATCGGCGAAGATCAATCTGTGCAGACAAGGCGGCACGCTTGCTAACGCAATCACGCCCGGCCTATCCCTCAGCAAAACGGCGATGTCGTCCAGGCGACGCAGCGCGATTTCAAGGACCGAGATGGAAGAGCACATTGACCCCCAGCTTCCCTTTATCGCCGTGGATACGAGCGTTTGGGCCGCGGACGATGTTGTCCAACTCTACCGTCTGGTCTTGAATCGGGACGTTGAGACGCGCGAGATTCTAGATGAAATGTCCAGGTGGGACGTCCGTCGCCTCGTGGGATCGTTCTTCCATTCCTCGGAGTTCAACGAGACAGTCGGGGCCCGGCTCAGGGCGCGCGAGCGTCCTCGCGACGGCGCGCCTTCTACCGATCTTGCAAGATGGGCCGCGCAAATGATGCCGCTCACCGACGATGGTCGCCGAAATGTCGCTGCCGCACATCGATCTTGGTCCGCGCTATACCATACCCTGGCTGCCGACGCTGTGTTCAGAGGCTACCTCGACGATGACAGCCCCCTTACCGAGCCGAACGCTTTTGCGACTCTAACCGCCGCAGCCCGGGTGGAAGGGCAGTTGGAAGAGGCATCCGCCCGTAGTGTCATTGGATGGGCCATTCTGCCAGATTCGCCGGATGCGCCAGCCTCGGTCGAGGTTTGGATCAATGGTGCATTTTGCTGCGTCGGCGAAACACGGGTATTCCGCCGCGACGTGCAAGATCGGTTTGGCGGCGCAGGCCTGGCCGGATTTGAGATCGGCATCCCCGAAGCGATGCGCGATCGATCTGATCGGCTGGACATCGAGTTGCGTGCGGCGGTCAACGGCTTCGTCTTGGGACGGGCGAGCGTGGCCTCTCAACCCAGTCAACCTGACGCGATCTGGGAAGTTCGCGAGGAGATTGCTCAAGCACGTCGATTGCTGGAGCGTTTGGAAAGCCGGATGCCCTGGGTGGAATCGACTTTGTCGACTCCACTTGCGGACTATACGGCTTACAGCCGCGCCTGGAGTGATGCTGGTCCGCCGCCGCCACCCTCCACTGTCGTTGTCGATGTGATCTTCGACATAACCGGCGCGACGATCCGCGACATATCGGAGGCCGCCGACGCGATCGCTCGCCAAAGCCACAAGCACTTCAATCTCGCAATCATTGCGAGCCCGACCCAGGCCAATCTGGCCAAAGATCTGCGTCAGCGGTTGGAATGGTCGGGTCAGTCTACGCCTTCCATCTCAGTTCTCGACATCGAAGACTCCGTCCCGCGCCTACAGCTCACTTTGAACAACGCCGTCGGCGAGGTGACCTTGTGCCTCACCCCGGCCGTGGTGCTGCATCGCCATGCCTTGGCCAGGATGGCCTCGCGTTTCGCCGCGACCCCAGGATTGGACGCCGTCTATGTGGACGAGGATGTTCTGCACGCTGACGACGCAGACGATATGGCGCAAAACCGGCGTCGGATATCACCACGGCTCAAGCCCGATTTCGACGCGGACTATCTGCTTCAAATCCCCTATGTGGGAGAGCTCGTCGCCTTTAGGACGGCCGTGGCCTGCCCCCAGAGGGTGATCCGGTTTCGATGTTAGTTCATGGGCTGGCCTGACGCCATGGTTGGGTTAGGCGAGCGCGCGCCTTCAAGCGCTGGCGCGCTCGCCCACGGCACGATGTTTCCGCTGCGAGGGATGACGGCTTCCGGCGCCGGCGGTCGGTATTTCAGGGCGCTGTGGGGGCGCACGGCGTTGAAGTGACGCCGCCACGTCTCGATCAGGACCTGGGCCTCCGCCAGGCTGAAGAAGGTCTCGCCGTTCAGCAGTTCATCCCGGAGCTTGGAGTTGAAGCTTTCGCAGTAGCCGTTCTCCCAAGGGCTGCCCGGCTCGATGTAGGCCGTCTGAGAACCGACGGCGGCGATCCACTCGCGTAGCGCAGTGGCGATGAACTCCGGTCCGTTGTCGGAACGAACATAGGCAGGCGGCCCACGCAGGATCATCAGGTCCGCCAGGGTCTCCAGCACGTCGGTGGAGTTGAGCCTGCGCTTGACCCGGATCGCCAGGGCCTCGCGCGTGAACTCATCAATGACGCAGAGCATGCGGAACTTCCTGCCGTCCTGGGTGCGGTCCTCGACGAAGTCGTAGGACCAGACATGGTTGGGCCGCTCCGCGCGCAGCCGCACGCACGACCCGTCGTTGAGCCAGAGTCGGCCGCGTTTCGGCTGTTTCTGCGGGACCTTCAGCCCTTCCCGTCGCCAGATCCGCTGAACCCGTTTGGCGTTCACCGACCAGCCCGCCTGATGCAGCAGCGCCGTGATCCGGCGGTAGCCGTAACGACCATAGGTCGTCGCCAGTGCGATGATGTCCGCCGTCAGGGCCGCCTCGTCGGCGCGGCCCCTCGGCGTCTTTCGCTGGGTTGAGCGATGCTGTCGGAGCACTGCGCAAGCACGCCGCTCCGACACCTTCAACTCGGCCCGCACCTTGTCGATGCAGGCCCGGCGACGGGCAGGGCTCAGAAGTTTCCCCGCGCCGCCTCCGACAGGATCAGCTTGTCCAGCGTAAGGTCCGACACCGCCCGACGCAGCCGGGCGTTCTCCAACTCCAGCGCCTTCAGCCGCTTGACCTGATCGGTCTTCATGCCCCCGAACTCCGCCCGCCAGCGGAAGTAGGTCGTCTCCGTCACCGCGATCGTCTTCACCGCCTCCGCGATCGATTTGCCTTGCCCCGTCAGCACTTCGACCTGGCGCAGCTTGGCGATGATCTCTTCGGGCTTGTGACGCTTCCTGGCCATCTGTGGCTCCATCCGTTCCGGTCCGCAGACCAACATAAGGGATGGATCACTTCAAAGGGCGCAGGCCAG
>QFNE01000057.1 GCA_003240735.1 Paracoccus denitrificans
CTCGGTGGGACCGGCCAGGAACGAGGCGTCACCGTCGTACGGGGTGTAGTTGCGCAGGATGAAGTCGCGCAGATCGATGGACTCCTGCCAGGGACCCGGCTCGAAGCCCTCCCACGCGTCACCTCCTGCAACCGCATCGGTGGGGCGCTCGGTGGTGGCGGACGTCATCTGATCCTCCTCGTGGTGCCGGAGAGCCGGTCGGCGCACGGCCCTCCTGGGTTGACACCACCATAAGGCCAGGTCCTGACACCTCTCAGGCAGAAGGTCCCGGAAAATGACCCCTGACCTGCGGCGTGCCTCACATGAGACCCCTCACATCCCGGGGTCTGCGAGGGGTCTCAGCGAGCAGTGCCCTGGGTCGCGAACGACGAGACGTCGACTGTCCCGTCAGCGGCCGCGAGCACTGCCGCGTCGTGAGTCGCGCAGATGACGATGCCGCCGCCGTCCGCATGCTCGCGCAGCAGTTCGATGACCCTCCGGGCGTTGCCGTCATCGAGCGAGGCCGTGGGCTCATCGGCAAATACGACCCGCGCCCCGTGGACGATGAGCCGAGCGAAAGCCACACGCTGGTACTCACCGCCACTGAGCTGGAAGACGGGGTCGTTCTTCTGCGTGAGCACACCAACCTGCTCCAGGGCCTCGTCGATTCGACGGGCGGCCTCCTTGCGGGGAATTCCGCTGAGCTGCGGCGACAGCCTGAGGTTCCGCTCCACGGTGTCCTGCTCCACCAGTCCCCTGTTCTGGAACAGGAACCCGAAGGTCGTGCGGTACAGCCGCCGACGCATGGACGGGGAGATCACCTCCTCGCCCAGCAGGAGCCGACCTTGATCCACCCGTTCCAGCAGACTGAGGCAGTTCAGCAGGGTGGTCTTGCCGCATCCGCTCGGACCGGAAAGGGTGGTGAGACTGCCGGCGTCGAAGCGGTGGCTGAATCCCTCCCAGAGGCCGCGGCTGCCGAAGCTCTTGGACAGGTTCTCAGCTGTGAGAGCCATCGTCTTATCAGCCATCTCATCTCTCCTTGACCGAATCGCCGCAGATCCTGCGATCGAACCAGGACACCGTGAAAGCAGCGAGGGTCATCAGCACTCCTAGACAGATCGCCCACAGCACCCAGTCGCTGCCTCGATCAGTCCCACGCAGTGTCACCGCCATTCCCAGCCCGGTCGCCAGGGATGCTCCAGCCAGGCTGAGGAATCGCCAGTGCCGGGACAACCACCTGCGGCCCAGCACGAATGCTGCCAGCAGGCGATCGTGCTGGCGGCGGCACTCAGCCGCTGCCAGCAGCACGACGGAGACGACCGACACGGCGAGAGCGATCAGAACTCGTGTGCCGTTCACCAGCGCTTCGTTCCGCAGCCTTTGGGCGGCCACCAATGCCGATTCCCGTGAGGAAGTTACGTCTGCCACGAGGTCGCGCAGCCCTGCACTGCCCCATTGCTCACGCACGACCTCGGCACTCTGCATGAAGGATATCCCTCCACCAGAAATGGCACCGATGGTATTCACGGTCGACAACCAGGGCGAACTCAATGAGTAGTAGTACAGAACCGGATTCGAATACTCGGCAGGACCACCGTGCAAACTTGAGTTCGCCGTGAATGACTCCAGAGTGAACCCATCCTCATAGGTCACGACCCGAACAGTCGGAGGTGCGGGGATATCCGTGCACCCATCACCAGTGACTTCACAGTCGGCGCGAGACTCGAAGCCAGCCCATTCCTGTGCGGTGTGCGTGATCTGATCGCTGTCCATCGCCCGGGATCGCGGAATGGCAACGATCAGCTCTGATTGAGCAACTTCAGGCAGTCCGAACTGCTCCGGTTTCTGGCCGGACAGCGAGAAGAAAGTGTCATTGAGGTGCAGAACACAGTCGCCGCCGAGGCCTGCGGCAGCCATCTCGCACTCATCGTCAGGATCGTTGAGCACAGCGGTTCCGGCCAGTGAGCTCTCGAGGACAAGCTGACGGACGCTGGGAGCAGATGCCTGCAGTTCTGGCTCGGCCAGAGCGAACAGGCTCACCGAGGTGACGTCCGGGATGTTCTCCCACTGCTCGCCGACCCGCGCCGAGGAGCGCAACTGGTCAACGACGTTCACCATCACCGGAGCAACCACCAGGGCAGTTCCAGTGAACAGTGCCAGCGCCGCTGCGGAAGCGGCGATGATCGCCTGCTGTGAAGCCACGGAGTGCAACCGTTCCAGCAGCGGCGCAGCCGTGACCTCGCTGATAACGACTGCCGCCGCCATGGCGCTCACGATTCCGCCCCACTGCAGAAGCAGCGTGGCAATCAGCAGAGGAACGAAACCTGTGGCGCGAAGCGCTGAAGGGGAGAAGAATCCCACTGCTGCTATGGCAACCGCTCCGACCACCATCGTCGTTGCCGAAGCCCAGCAGACCAGGGCGAGTCCATCGCGCCCTCGAGCCGCAAGGCGGCGGCGCCCCAAGGTCTGATCGATCGCGGCTGCTGCAACTCGCCGGTTCAGGTGCAGCAGAGTTGTCGAACCGACGGCACAGAGGAAGGCGAGAAAGGTGATCGGCCCAAGAGGTGGCGCCATCCACGGCGGAAGGTCAGTCGCAGTGGTACGGATGGTCGCGATGGTCTCATACCCTTGCTCATTGAGGCTGCGCACCACTTGCGCCATCTCTGCGATGTCTCCCTGCAGGGTCATCACGCCAGTGGCGGAATCGGGGTACGTGCCCATGGAAAGCGTTGTGCTGCGGCCCAGGGGAAGCTGCCAGGTGAGCTCTGATCCGGATTCCGTCTCCAACGGCGCGTGAATGATCTCTCCGTGCAGGGAGCTCTCAACGAACTGGGGCCGCAGCTCACGGAACTCCTCAGTGAGCGTTTCCGGTGTGACTCCCGGTGGTGCGCCCCGGATGATGAGCGTCAGCTGAGCACCTCGGGGAAAAGTCGAGTCCGTTTCAACAGCTGAGACAAGGCCTGTGAGCACCGAGGTGATGCTCATCAGAAGCACGACACCGACGACGAGCAGGTCGCAGCGCCATCGCGAGGTGAACCGAGCCAGCCTGGTCTTCACGTTGACCCGGCTGGCTCGGCTCGCGACGTTATGCACCATAACGATCTGTCGATCTACTTGCAGTATCTCTCGGGGTTCTTGTCTTCGGTACAGACATCACAACAAACCCCTTTGTCCTGTTGGATCCACAAGTCGGTCGCCCGACGTGCGATGAAGCTAACAGGAGGGGGGGGGTGAGGACCGCGCGTCAACGTGATGTTCTTCAACCGTTCACGGTCTCGACACCGTCTCGAGCTCTTGCGAGCACTCCGGCCTCTGCATCGGGGCGTGTTGGCCCGTCCAGCCGATCGGACCGGCTTCAGCCCCGCTTGTCGATCTCCGCCTTGAGCTCCGCCAGGCGCAGCTCGCTGGTGCCGGTGCGCTCCTCCATCGCCTGGTACGGGCGCTCGGGGTGGCC
>QFNE01000032.1 GCA_003240735.1 Paracoccus denitrificans
GCCGCCGCGATTTGTGCGGAACGCGATGACCGGCTGGAGGATTTCGCGGTGCGCGGCCTGATCCAGACGGCGATGGTCTGGGGCCTGAAGGAGTATTTCGCCGACAGTCCATTGGGTCGCCGCCCATCCGGCGAGGGGAAGGGGTATCCTTCCGGCCACACGGCGGCGGCCTTCTTCGGCGCGTCCGATCTGGCCGGGAAGTGCTTTGACGACCAGCCCGAGGCCGGCACCGTCGCCTACGGTCTGGCGATGGCGACCGGGGCCAGCCGGATTCACGCGGGCGAGCACACGCTACCACAGGTCTGGACCGGCGCGCTGATCGGCTTTTCCTTCGGCGCGGCCGATTTCGGCATCGGCACCAAGGGCGCGAGCTTCAGCGTGGGGATGAAGTTCTGAGCGGTTCCAGCACACTTCGTGCCGCTCCCGGCAGCGAGGCGGAGTTTGAACGCCTGCACAAGTTTCTATACCACAATCTCGTTTCGGTACGCCTGAAATGGCGTATTTATCGAGCGTTCTTCGCGACCAACGTCGAGCGCATCGAGCTGTTGAACAGTATTTCGGGTCTGACCGCCCAAGTCATTCAGGATGCTTTGTACGACGATGTCATCCTCCATATCTGCCGTGCGGCAGATCCGGCACGACAGCGAGACAAGACCAACAACACGTTTCGGCGCCTGCTTGAGCTGACAGACGGCTGCAGTGGCCGGGCGACGTTCGAGACGGCATGCGTTGAGTTCCAAGAGGCGTGCAAACCGCTTCAACAACGCAGGAACACGTCCATCGCCCATGCCGACAGGAAAGCTCACTTTGAATCAGAGGGAACCGGCGGTGTGTCACGCCAGCAAATTGAGACTGCGATAGACAAGTGGCGAGAGCTCACTTTCTATATCGGTTCGGCAGCATTTGACGCTCATCTGATCTGCGAGGTTGCGACAGAACGCAAAAGAGATGAGGTCGCATTTCTTCGCGCTTTGTATCATGGCCGCGATGCGCTTGCGAAGAAAGAGGAGCAAGCGATGCACATGGTGTTGGAACATGCCGATACGCGTCAGCTTCCCCCTGAAGTGCAGATGCTTCGTGAAATTCAAGAAAAGCCCGACTGGCTGAACTGTCGTCCGCCAGAGAGGAATGATTAAAGAGTGGTCGTAAGGGGAGAGGGACACATCATGCTGAAACTTTACGGAGTCGCGCGGTCACGGGCGTCGCGGATCATATGGGTGTGTCACGAGCTGGGGCTGCCGTTCGAGCAGGTGCCAGTCATTCAGGCCTATCGGTTGGCGGACCCGGACAGCGCGGATGCGCCCGCGAACACCCATTCGCCGTGGTTTCGGGAATTGTCGCCGGCGGGTGCGATCCCGGTGATCGACGACGGCGGGCTGGTGGTTTCGGAATCGTTGGCCTCGACCCTGTATCTGGCGCGGCAGTACGACGCGAACGGGATCGGTCCGGTCGATGCGGCCGAGGACGCGCTGTTCATGCAGTGGTCGTTCTATGCCGCGACGGCGATTGAGCCCGATGCGCTGACGCTGCTGTTCCTGCACGGGCGCGGGCAGGAACAGTCGGGCGATGATCAGGCGCTGATCGCCAACGCGGCCGAGCGGTTGATCCGTCCGATGACCGTGCTGGAAGGGCATCTGGCGACGCACGGCAATCTGGTCGGCAATCGCTTTACCGTGGCCGATCTGAACGTCGCGGAAATCGTCCGCTATGCCCAAGGGTACGGTGAGCTGATGGAGCAGTTTCCAGCCGTGGTGGCGTGGCTGGCAGATTGTCAGGCGCGTCCGGCATTCCAAGAAATGTGGGCCGCGCGGACGCGCGAGCCGGAATAGGTCCGGGGTCACCCGCGCGCCCCCGGGCGAACCGGGGCCGCCCCTTGCCCCGGTGGGCGCCGCCATGCGATGACCGGGGCAGAACAAAAGCAGGCTGAATTAATGTCCGACGATCTTCTTTCCGGTGCAGACCGCGCCGTCGACAGCTATTCCGCGGCCTCGATCGAGGTGCTGGAGGGGCTGGAGCCGGTCAGGAAGCGTCCCGGCATGTATATCGGCGGCACGGACGAACGCGCGCTGCACCATCTGGTGGCCGAAATCCTTGATAACGCGATGGACGAGGCCGTGGCCGGCCACGCCAGCCGGATCGAGGTTGAACTGCGCGCCGATCAGTCGGTCGTGGTCCGCGACAACGGGCGCGGCATCCCCATCGACCGGCACCCCAAGTTTCCGGGCAAGTCGGCGCTGGAGGTGATCCTGTGCACGCTGCACGCGGGCGGCAAGTTCACCGAAGGCGCGTATCAGACGTCGGGCGGTCTGCACGGGGTCGGCGCATCCGTCGTCAACGCACTGTCCGACATCATGGTGGTCGAGGTCGCGCGGAACCGCGAAATTTGGCGGCAGTCGTTTTCGCGCGGCATTCCGCAGGGTCCGGTCGAACTTGTCGGGCCGTCCCAGAACCGGCGCGGCACGACCGTGACGTTCCACGCCGACGAACAGATCTTTGGCCATCACCGCATGAAGCCGTCGCGCATCATGCGGATGGTCAAGTCGAAGGCCTATCTGCATTCGGGCGTCGAAATCCGCTGGAAAACCGGCATTGAAGACGGGGAGACGCCGCTGGAGGCGGTGTTCCACTTTCCCGGCGGGCTGTCGGATTATCTGGGCGAACAGCTGGGCGGCGCGTCCACCTATGCCGACAAGCCGTTCGCGGGTGCGGTCGAGTTCAAGGAACGCTTTGGCGTGCCGGGCAAGGTCGAATGGGCCGTGAACTGGACGCCCGCAAAGGACGGCTTCATCCAGTCCTATTGCAACACCGTGCCGACGCCTGAAGGCGGCACCCACGAGGCGGGCTTCTGGTCGGCGATCCTGAAGGGCGTGCGCGCCTATGGCGACCTGACGAAGAACCGCAAGGCCGAAAACATCACCCGCGACGACCTGACGACCGGGGGCTGCGCGCTGGTGTCGTGCTTCATCGCCGAGCCAGAGTTCGTCGGCCAGACCAAAGACCGGCTGGCCACGACCGAAGCCGCGCGACTGGTCGAGGGCGCGGTGCGCGACCATTTCGACAACTGGCTGGCCGCCGACACGAAGTCCGCGGGCGCGATTCTGGATTTCCTGATCCTGCGGGCCGAGGAACGCCTGCGCCGCCGTCAGGAAAAGGAAACCGCGCGGAAGTCGGCGACGAAAAAGCTGCGCCTGCCCGGGAAGCTGGTCGATTGCAGCGCGACGAACCGCGAGGGTACCGAGCTTTTCATCGTCGAAGGCGACAGCGCCGGGGGCAGCGCGAAAGCCGCGCGGGACCGCAAGACGCAGGCGCTGCTACCGCTGCGGGGGAAGGTCCTGAACGTGCTGGGCGCTGCGTCGTCGAAGCTGGCGCAGAACGCCGAGCTGTCGGACCTGAGCCAGGCTTTGGGCGTCGGGATGGGGTCCAAGTTCAACATCGATGATCTGCGTTATGACAAGGTCATCATCATGACCGACGCCGACGTGGACGGCGCGCATATCGCAAGTCTTCTGATGACGTTCTTCTTCATCCAGATGCGACCCCTGATCGACAAGGGGCATCTGTATCTGGCCTGTCCGCCGCTGTACCGCCTGACCCAAGGGGCGGAGCGGTTGTACGTCTCGGACGACGCCGAGAAGGAGAAATGGCTGGCCAAGGGGCTGGGCGGCAAGGGCAAGATCGACGTCCAGCGCTTCAAGGGTCTGGGCGAGATGGACGCCAAGGACCTGAAGGACACGACGATGAACCCGGCCACGCGCAAGCTGATCCGTGTCAGCATCGACGACGAAGAGGGCGGCGAGACGGGCGATCTGGTGGAACGGCTGATGGGCAAGAAGCCCGAGCTGCGGTTCCAGTATATCAGCGAAAACGCCCAGTTCGCCGAAGATCTGGACGTCTGATCCGATGCGGGTTCTGTTTCTGGGCGATGTCATGGGCCGCGCGGGACGCCGCGCCATCACCGAACGGCTGGGCGCGCTGAAGGCGACGCTGAAGGCGGATTTCACCGTGGTGAACGGCGAAAACGCCAGTGGCGGGATGGGGCTGACCGGCTCGCACGCGAAGCTGATCCTTGATGCGGGCGCGGACTGCGTGACTCTGGGCGATCATGCGTTCGACCAGAAGGACATGCTGCAATTCATCGAGACCGAGCCGCGCGTGATCCGGCCGCTGAACTTTTCGCGCGAGGCGCCGGGTCGGGGCGCACGGGTGTTCTCGGACGCGCGGGGGCGCAAGATCCTGGTGACGCAGGTTCTGGGGCAGGTCTTCATGAAGCGCCCCTTCGACGACCCGTTCAGCGCCGTCGATCAGGTGCTGCGCGCGCATCCTCCGGGCGGGTTGGTGCAGGCGTCACTGCTGGATTTCCATGCCGAGGTGACCAGCGAAAAGATGGCGATGGGGCATTATTGCGACGGCCGCGCCAGCGTGGTCGTGGGCACCCACACCCATGTCCCCACGGCCGACACGATGATCCTGAACCGTGGCACGGCCTATCAGTCGGACGCGGGAATGTGCGGCGACTATGACAGCGTCATCGGCATGTCCAAGGACGAACCGATGCGCCGTTTCCTGACCGGCATGTCACGCGACCGCTTTACCCCGGCCGAGGGCGAGGCGACATTGTCTGGCGTGCTGGTCGTCACCGACGATCGCACCGGGCTTGCCAAGGCGGTGGCACCGGTCCGCGAAGGCGGACGGCTGGCGCAGGCGATTCCGGAAATCTGAGGGGCCAACACGCACGACCTCGTTGCCCCGCGCGGGCCGCGATCTGACAGGCGGCAAGGGGGGACGGACTACGGATGCTGGGGCTTGAGTTGACGGGGAACACGGCGACATTCGTCAGCCTTGGCATTGTCTGCGTGATGTTTCTGCTGTTCCTGCGTGAAATCCAGCCGCCCGAGGTCATCGCGTTCGGCACCGCCGCGCTGATGCTGGTGCTGGGACTGCTGCCCTATGATCTGGCGGTCGAACAGCTGTCGAATTCGGCCCCTTGGACCATCGCATTCATGTTCATCCTGATGGGCGGATTGATGCGAACCGGGGCGCTGGACGTGCTGACGCAGTTCGTCGGCAGCTATTCCGAACGCTATCCCGCGGCCACGATCGGCGGGCTGTTCGTCGTCATCGCGCTCGCGTCGGGGTTCATGAACAACACGCCCGTGGTCGCGCTGATGATCCCGGTGATGACGCAGCTCGCGCTCAGGGCCAAGATTTCACCGTCAAAGCTGCTCATGCCGCTGTCCTATGTCACGGTCATGGGCGGCATGATCACGCTGATCGGCACATCGACCAACCTGTTGGTCGACGGCGTGGCGCAAAGCCGGGGAATGGAGCCGTTCTCGATCTTTGAGATTGCGCCGGTGGGGCTGGCCGTCACGGTCGTGGGCGGCCTCTTTCTGGCGCTGATCGGGCGCAAGCTGATCCCCGAGCGCACCTCGCTCGCCGGGTTTCTGTCCGACCGGTCCGAGATGAAGTATTTCAGCGATATCGCCATTCCCTTCGGCAGTGGGCTGATCGGCGAAAAGCTGGGCGATGTCGACATGTTCAAGCGCGATGGCGTGCGGGTGGTCGATGTTCTGCGGGGCGACGGGTCGCTGCGCGACAGTCTGGACAGCGTCGAACTGGCGGCGGGCGACCGGGTCGTCCTGCGGTCCAAGGCCAGCGACGTTCTGGAGATGCAGCAGAACAAGGACGTGCGGCTGGTCGACAAGCTGAGCCAGGTTGAAACCGTCACGGTCGAGGTGCTGATCACCCCCGGCGCCCGGATGATCGGGCGGCGTCTGGGCGACATGCGCCTGCGGCGTCGTTACGGCGTCTATGTTCTAGCCGCGCACCGGCGCAGCCAAAGCGTCGGGCGCAAGCTGGGCGATCTGGTCATCCGCGTGGGCGACACGCTGCTGCTGGAAGGCCGGCAGGAGGATATCGCGCGACTGGCGACAGACATGGATCTGGTCGATGTGGCGCAGCCGTCCAGCAAACCGTTCAGGCGGGTCAAGGCGCCCATCGCCATCGGGGCGCTGGTCGGCGTGGTCGTGCTTGCCGCGATGAACGTGGCACCGATCCTTCTGCTGGCGGCCATCGCCTGTGCGGTCATTCTGGTCACTGGCTGTGTCGATGCCGACGAGGCGTTCGAGAATGTCGATGCGCGATTGATGACGATGATCTTTTCGATGCTGTGCATCGGTGCCGCGATGGATCACGTCGGTGCAGTAAAGCTGATCGTCGATGCCATTTCGCCGTATCTGCAGGGGATGTCACCGTTCATCACACTGATCTGCGTTTACTTCCTTGGGCTGTTCCTGACCGAGATCCTGTCGAACAATGCGGTCGCGGTCATCCTGACGCCCATCGTCATCGAGCTGGCCCAGCAGTTGGGGCAAGACCCGCGGGCCTATGTCGTGGCGGTGATGTTTTCGGCGTCGGTCGCGTTCGCCACGCCCATCGGGTACCAGACGCACATGATGGTCTATGGTCCGGGGGGCTATAAATTCAGCGACTTCCTGCGGGTGGGCATTCCGCTGGATATCGTCACGGGCACCGTCGCGTGTCTGGTGATTCCGATCTTCTGGCCGCTGACGCTGGCTTAGGCGGACACGTCCAGCGCGCCGCGCACGGCGGATTCTGCAGTGGCCGACAGGCGCTTGCGGTCCAACCCTTTGACGGGGATCGGGGGGTGAAGCGTCACCTCGACCCGGCCCTGACGCGGCTGGGACAGCACCTGCAGAAGATGCGGGCCAAGACCCATGTCGCCCCACCAGCCATAAAAGCGCGGATCGCACCCGGCGGGCGCGTGATAGGCCGCGGTGATCGGCTGGATCGCCAGACCCGCGGGCAGACCGGGGTCGAGAAAGCCCTGAAACAGCGTCGGCTTGAACGGCAGCACGCGGCGGCCGTCGCTGCTGGTCCCTTCGGGAAAGAACAGCAGGCGATGACCAGCGCGGACGCGGGCGCTGAATTCGTCGGCCTGCTGGCGGGCCAAGCGCGGATCGCGGACGACGAAATGCGTATTGGTGACGCGGGTCAGGATGTTGATGCCAGGCCAGCCCGCGACCTCGGCCTTGCTGACGAAGAAGACGGGCATAGCGGCGTTCAGGACCAGAATGTCCAGCCAGCTGGAGTGGTTGGCCACGACCGCGCCGGGGCCGGTCATGGGCGTGCCGTGACGGGTCCAGCCGATCCCCATGCACCACAGGGACAGCCGGCAGACGCCCTGCACCCATGGGCCGGTGACGGGGCGGCGGGCGCCCACGAACAGGCGTTCCACCCCGCGCAGGGGCAGAATCAGGATCACGCCGATCAACAGGACCGAAATGACGGCCGCGCCCCGGATGGCGATCAGCACCCATCCCAGCGCGGTGGGGCGGCGCAGCGGGGGCAGGGGCCCGTCGCGCCACGGCCCGTGTACCGGGGGCACGCGGTCGGTCGCGGAACGGGGCGGGGCGGGGCGGGGCGGATGCGCCGGTGCAGTCATGAAGGGCTTAGCCCCGGCCCTGGTAAAAGCGGCGGTGGCGGTCGGACATGGCGGCGGTGTCCATCAGCAGCAGCACGTCCGTGGTGTTGAACGCGCGGTCCAAATACGCACCCTGACCGACGACGCCCCCCAGCCGCAGATAGGCCTTGATCAGCGCGGGCATCGCCAGCAGCGCGGCACGGCGGTCAAGATCATCCGGGGCAATCAGGTCCATGGCCTGAAACCCGTCGGGCAGGGCCACGGGACGCAGCGCCTCGGGCGCGAGATAGTTGTTGTGCAGAAGGCTGAGGGGTTGGGCCAGTGCCTGCGCGTCAAGGCCGTGAAAGCTGGCGACACCGAACAGAACCTCGATCCCGCGATCAAGGACGTATTCGGCCAGACCGTTCCACATCAGGAACATACCCGTGCCGCCGCGATAGTCGGGATCGACGCAGGATCGGCCCAGTTCCAGAAGCTTGCGGCCACTGGCGCGCAGCTTGGTCAGGTCGTATTCGCTGTCGCAGTAAAAGCGGCCGAAGTCCGCGGCGCGGTCGTCCGTTAGCAGGCGGTACGCACCGACGACATGATCTAGCTGACCCGCATCGCGGCGGTTGTCGATCAGCAGAAGGTGGTCGACGACAGGGTCGAATTCGTCCTGTTCCAGACGGTTTTCGTGGTCGACCATCGCGCCGTTGCCGCCCAGCTCATCGACGAACACACGATAGCGCAGGCGTTGCGCGGCTTTCAGGTCGGTGTCCGACGATGCCAGGCGAACGTCGAACCACCCGGGTTCGGAAGTTGTCGCCCGCTGTGTCATCGGATGCCCCACCCATTGCCGCGCGGCCCGCCATAGGGGTTGGGGCAGATCATTGCAACCACCGCGGAAACCGCGCATAGGGCGATCTACTTGGGGTTGATCTGAAGGTGGGTGATGTCATCCGGGACGATTCAGCGCCGTCGTCAGTTGTCGTTGGTCACCAGCTCCAACCGGATGCGGGTGCCGTCGAGGACCTGCTTTCCGGCCTCGGGGAAGTTGACGGTGATGCGGTCGCCGATGCGCGACTGGACCTGTCCCACGCCCCAGTCGGGGGCGCCGGGGTGGCGCACGAACATGCCGGGTTCCAGAAATTCGTTCATCGGTAAGACTTCCTTAACGGTTCGCCGCAATCAATGGGCACAAGGCAAAGGTAGGATGTGATGACGGATCACGCAACGAACAGTGACCCCGACATCGCGGCGCTGGTGGCCTCAAGGCTCTGCCACGATCTCGTCTCGCCCCTGGGTGCAATCGGGAACGGGGTCGAACTGCTGGAGATGGCGGGCGATTTCCCGGGCATCGCCAAGTCCCCCGAACTGCAGCTGATCGCCCAAAGCGTGGCGGCGGCGCGGGGGCGGATCCGCGTCTTTCGCGTGGCCTTCGGGCCGGCGGGAACGGCCCAGCGGATGGGCATGGGCGAACTGGCGCAGCTGGTCGCGGACGCCACCGGCGAAGGCCGCCTTCGCGCGCGCGTCGATGCCGAAGGTGACCTGAGCCGCAATGACGCGCAGATGATCCTGCTGGCGGTGATGTGTCTGGAAACGGTGCTGCCTTGGGGCGGCAATCTGCTGATCGCCCGCGGGGCGCGGGGCTGGCGCATTCTGGCCGACGCGCCCCGAAACCGACCCGCGCCCGATCTGTGGGCGCATCTGGAGGGGACGGCCACCGCAGCGGCGGTTCCGGCGTCCGCGGTGCAGTTTCCGCTGCTGGCGTCGATGGCGGTGGCGAACCGCCGCCCGCTGAGCGCCGAGATCGACGCCGAGGGGGCAGAGATCGCGTTCTAGGGCCGGATCGTTCCGTCGCCGGTGACCAGATACTTGAAGCTGGTCAGTTGCTGCGCGCCGACCGGGCCACGGGCGTGGATGCGTCCCGTTGCGATGCCGATTTCCGCGCCCATGCCGAATTCGCCCCCATCCGCAAACTGGGTCGACGCGTTTTGCAGCAGAATCGCCGAATCGAGGTGCTTGAAGAAATACTCGGCCGTGTCGTTGTTTTCGGTGATGATGGCGTCGGTGTGACCCGAGCCATGCGCCTCGATGAAGTTGATCGCCTCATCCACGCCGTCGACCAGCCGGGCGGCGATGATGCTGTCCAGGAACTCGTGCCCGAAATCCTCAGCCTTGGCCTGCGTTGCGCCAGGGGTGCGGGCAAGCTCACCTTCGGCCCGCACCTCGATCCCGGCGGCCAGAAGGTCGCGGGTCAGGACATCGCCGTGCTGGGTGTAGAAACGCCAGTCGATCAGCAGGGTTTCGGCTGACCCGCACACACCGGTGCGCCGCGCCTTGGAGTTCAGGACGACACGGCGGGCCTTTTCCACGTCCGCCTCTCGGTCAACGTAAACGTGGTTGATGCCTTCCAGATGGGCGAAGACGGGCACGCGCGCCTCGGTCTGGACCAGACCAACAAGGCTTTTGCCGCCACGGGGGATGATGACGTCAATCAGCCCTTGGGCACGCAGCATCGCGCCGACCGCGGCGCGGTCGCCGGTGGGCACCATCTGGATCGCGTCTTCGGGCAGCCCCCCCTGACGCAGACCTTCGACCATGCAGGCATGGATCGCGCGGGACGAATTCAGGCTGTCGGACCCGCCGCGCAGAATGACGGCGTTGCCCGACTGGACGGCCAGCGCGCCGGCGTCGGCGGTCACATTGGGGCGGCTTTCGTAGATCACCCCCAGCACACCCAAGGGCGTTGCCACGCGGCGAATGTGCAGCCCGTTCGGGCGGTCCCATTCATCCAGCACGCGGCCGATGGGGTCAGGCTGGGCAGCGACATTGCGCAATCCTTCGGCAATCGCGCGGATGCGGGTCGTGTCCAGCGTCAGTCGGTCGATCATCGCCGCCGACAGCCCCTTTTCCTCGGCATAGACCAGATCTTCGGCATTCGCGTCCAGAATGTCGCCAAGGCGCTGTTCGATGATGTGGGCCGCGCTGATCAGGGCTGCGTATTTCCGCTCGGACCCGGTGACGGCCAGCACGGCGGCGGCCTTGCGGGCGCGCGCGCCCATTTCAGCGATCAGCGCGGTGGCGTCTGTGTCGATGGCGTGATCCATGCGCGAAGTCCCCTGACAAGCTGTCAGAGACAGATAAGCGAGCGGGACCAAGGGGTCCAGTGCGTCGGCGAAATGGCGGGGGAAAGTCCAGGATTCTGTTGCCAGGCTCCTGGGGGCCCCGCCTTACGCTGCTAGGCGCAAGGACTTAGGTTTCGATAACTCGAACTGCTTACGCAGCCAGAGCCACCGGAGCACGGTTGTCGTTGGCAACTGTACAATTTGCACCGATATCGGTGGTAGCTCACCGAGACAAAGCAAACATCTTTAGACGTTCGTCGATCCTGTTTCGACCCCAGGTGCCCCCAACGAAGGGATTTTGGTGGAGTCGCCGGGTACCGCCCCCGGGTCCGATCCGCTTATTACATGCGCGTTTATGTCCATAGTCCGGGCGAACCCGAACGCTGTCAGATATAGGGGCGGGGCGGGTCCCCTGCAAGCAGGCCGTTGACTTGGGGCCCGGCCTTGCGTGAAAGGGGACGCGAAAGGGTGGCAGATGCTGAAAACTCGGATCATTCCATGTCTGGACGTGGCCGATGGGCGCGTCGTCAAGGGCGTCAACTTCGTCGATCTGATCGACGCGGGCGACCCAGTTGCCGCGGCCGCCGCCTATGACCTGGCCGGGGCGGATGAACTGTGCTTTCTGGATATCCACGCCACGCACGAAAACCGCGGCACGATGTTCGATCTGGTGACCCGGACGGCGGAACAGTGCTTTATCCCGCTGACGGTGGGGGGCGGGGTCCGGACGCCGGACGATGTGCGCGCCCTGCTGCTGGCCGGGGCCGACAAAGTGTCGTTCAATTCGGCCGCAGTTGCGGACCCTCACGTGATCGCGCGCGCCGCCGACCGGTTCGGCAGCCAATGCATCGTCTGCGCCATCGACGCCAAGACCGTCGCGCCGGGGCAGTGGCAGATCTTCACCCATGGCGGGCGCAAGCCCACGGGCATCGACGCGGTCGAGTTCGCCGTGACGATCGCGGCCAAGGGGGCAGGGGAAATCCTGCTGACCAGCATGGACCGTGACGGCACCCGGTCTGGGTTCAACCTGCCCCTGACGCGGGCGATTGCGGATGCGGTCAGCATCCCGGTCATCGCGTCGGGCGGTGTCGGCACGCTGGACCATCTGGTCGAAGGCGTGACCAAGGGCCACGCGAGCGCGGTTCTGGCGGCGTCCATCTTTCACTTCGGTGAATTCACCATCGCCGAGGCCAAGGCCCACATGGCCGCCGCTGGCATCCCGATGAGGCTGACATGACCCACCCGCTTGACCGTCTGGACGCGACCATTCAGGCCCGCCGGGGTGCCGACCCGGCATCCAGCTGGACCGCGCAGTTGCTGGGCAAGGGCCCCGCGAAATGCGCCGAGAAGTTCGGCGAAGAAGCGGTCGAGGCCATTATCGAGGCCGTGCGCGGCGACCGCGCCAAGCTGACGTCCGAGGCCGCCGACAGCCTTTATCACCTGCTGGTCATGCTGGCGGCTTGTGAAGTGCCTCTGGCCGACGTCTGGGCCGAGCTTGAGCGGCGCGAGGCGCAGTCCGGGCTGGCGGAAAAGGCCGCACGCTAGGCCGGTTTCATCGCGCGACCGGCGACGTATGTCTGCACCACCGCGCGGTCATCGCCCATCGTCGTCAGCAGGAACAGCTCTTCATCCAGCGTGGTGATGCGGTCTGCGCGAAGCGCCATGGCGGGCGTCGCGCGCGCGTTCAGAACGACCAGATCGGCGTCCGAACCGGCATCCAGTGTCCCGATGCGGTCCGCCATCCCAAGCGCCAGGGCGTTCCCCCGTGTCGCCCAGTGGATCAGATCGCGCGACGTAAGGCGCGCACCGCGCATTTGCGCAATCTTGTAGCCTTCGGCCAGCGTCTGCAGCATCGAATAGCTGGTGCCGCCCCCGATGTCGGTGGCAATTCCGGTGACGATGCCCGCGCTCCGCAACGCGCCTTCGTCGAAAAGGCCTGACCCCAGAAACAGGTTCGATGTCGGGCAGTGAATTGCACGCGTGCCGGTTTCGGCCATCCGCGCCGTCTGGCGGGCGTCCATGTGGATCGCGTGACCCATCAGCGTCGATGGCCCCAGCAGCCCGACGCGGTCATAGACGTCCAGATAGTCGATCGCATCCGGGTAAAGCTGCCCCGTCAGCGCGATTTCTGCGTGGTTTTCGTTCAGATGCGTCTGGATGTGCATCCCGGGGTTTTCCCGCGCCAGCGTCCCCGCTGCTGCCAACTGATCGGGTGTCGAGGTAATCGCAAAGCGTGGCGTGATGGCATAGCGCAGGCGATCCACACCGTGCCACCGGTCGATCAGCCCCCGGCTGTCGTCATAGGATGACTGCGCCGTGTCCAGTACGGTGTCGGGCGCATTTCGGTCCATCATCACCTTACCCGCAATCATGGCCATGCCGCGCGCCTGTGCCGCTGTCATCAACGCATCGACGCTGGCCGCGTGCACCGAGCAGAACGCGCTGGCCGTGGTGGTGCCGTTGGCCAGCAACGTATCCAGCAGCGGCCCCGCCATCGCATCGGCGTGCTGGCGGTCGGCGTACTGTGCCTCGGCCGGAAAGGTGTAGTCGTTCAGCCAATCCAGCAGCTCTGCCGCCCAGCTGGCGATGACCTGAACCTGTGGGAAATGCAGATGCGGGTCGATGAAACCGGGCAGGATCAGGTGCGGGCGGTGATCGATCAGCGTCGCGCCTGCGGAGGCTGGGTCGGCGGTGACATCTGCGTAATCGCCTGCAGCAAGAATGATCCCTTCACGGATCAGAACCGCGCCGTCTTGCGCAAAACGCGCGGCGTCGGCGTCTGTCCGGGGATCGGCACGAAAATCCAGCACACGGCCGCGGATCAAAATCGTCTGAGGGGCGTTTTCCATGGCGCCCTTCCTGCTGCGTTCGGGTTCGGGACGCAAGCGCACGCGGCATTTGGCCCCACCTGTCGGGCCACAGGGCGGGGTTGAGATCGCGGCACGCCGGGCGTTACCTCTGGCGCAATCTGATGCGGGAAAGGACCGATCATGAACAGGTTTGGAATTCTGCTGGCTGCTGCGACCTTGGCGTTCAGCGTGGGTCAGGCGAGCGCGCACACGAAGCTGACCGAGACGGTGCCAAACGCGGACGCAACCGTCACGGGCGTCGCGGCGGTTGAGCTGACGTTTTCGGAAGCCGTCGATCCGGCGATGACGAGCGTCACAGTCAAGGACGACGCAGGCGCGGATGTCGATCTGGGCAAGGCGGCAGCGTCGCAGGACGGACACGGGGTGGCCTTCACGCTGCCCGCCGCGCTGACGCCCGGCGTCTATGAGGTGACGTGGCGGGCGCTGTCCCGCGACGGCCATACCGTCGACGGCGTTTACAGCTTTACCGTCGACAAGTGACCCGAACGGCGCCCCCCATGTGACCGGCCCGGCATGAACAGTGCCGAGCTGGTCGTCGCCGCCGCCCGGTTCCTCACCTTGGGCGGGGCGATGTTTCTGTGGGGGGCGGCGCTTTATCTGGCAGCCGGCGTTTCCGGGCCGCTGCGCGGGTATGTGTGGCAGCGGCTGACACCTCTGCGACAGCTGGCGCTGGCGGGACTGGTGTTGGCGCTGATCGTGGTCGTGCCGGCGCATGCCGTCGTCATCGCGGGCGACTGGGCCCGGGGGCTTGACCCAGCACTGATGTGGCGGGTCGCAACGGCCACGACCATCGGCACGTCCTGGCTAGTTCAGGTGGGGTTCACGCTACTGCTGCTGTTGATCTGGCGGCGGGGGCCGATCTGGACCGCACTCGGCAGCGCGGGCGTTCTGCTTGGACAGGTGATGACAGGTCACGCAGCGTCTGGCGACGGGGTGGGCGGGTTCGCCCATCAGGCGGTTGATCTGCTGCACATGCTGACGGCGGGGGCGTGGTTCGGTGCGCTGGTTCCGCTGGCGATCATGCTGGCCGGCGTCCCCGACGGTCTGCGCGCGCAGAGAATTCCGGCACTGATCCGGTTTTCGACGGCGGGGCACATCATCGTCGCGTTGGTGTTCGCCAGTGGACTGACCAACGCGGCGCTGGTTCTGGACAGTCTGTGGCTCGATCCGGGCGTGCCTTATCAGGCCCTTATACTGACGAAAATCGCGGTGTTCGGGGCGATGGTGGTGCTAGCTTTCGTCAACAGGTACGTGGTCGTGCCGCGATTGCGACACCATCATGGCGCGGAAAGGGCGCTAACGATCGGCACTGTAACCGAGATCGGTCTTGCCACGCTCGCATTATTAGCCACAGCGTTCTTGGGGATGCTGAACCCGACAGGATGACGCCCGAACGAAAGCGCGCCCTGAAGCAGGGCGCGGCGTCGTCGTCACTGAAATGATGGTGGGCGATAACGGATTTGAACCGCTGACATCTTCGATGTGAACGAAGCGCTCTACCGCTGAGCTAATCGCCCGGTGGAGCGGTGGATAGCGGGTGAGACCACGCCATGCAAGCCCCGACGGAATGCGGGCAGCAAGTTTTCGGTCAGGATGCCGATGTGTCGTTGGGGGGCGTGTCATCGTCAGCCTTGCGGCGCAGTTTCAGGACGATGACCTCGCCGCCCTTGTTGTCGGTGGTGCGCTTGATCCGCGCCATGCCGAAAGGGGGCAGGGCCAGCGTTTCGCCTGCGGCAATGGCCGAACCAAGCGCGGCCAATGTCGCCTCGACCAAGGGGCGCGCCTGTGCGCGGCTGATGCCCGATGCGTCCGCCACACGACCGATAAAGTCGCGCTTCTGCACGATGCGGGCGCGCTGCGGGTCGGTGCTGCCCGACCCCGCATCGTCGCCCTTCTGTTCGGCCTGACGGGCGGCGCGCCGGGCTTTTGCGGCCTCTCGTTCCGCCTTGGTCTTTTTCGGGCCTGCGCCGGTGGGCAAGTGCTGGCCCTGCTGACGCAGGTCGTCGCCTTCCATAAGATGTCCGATCTGTGAAACCTGTGGAATCGCATAAGAAAAGCGCGGGACCGAGGCCCCGCGCAAGACTTTTTTCAACCTTCAGATCAATGCGCGATCTGTGCGGGCGGGACAGAGCCCCGATCCGCCGCCAGTCGGGCCGCGGCGGCCGCTTCTTCGGCAGCCTCGTCCCATTCGACCGGCTCGGGCATCCGAACCAAGGCATGACGCAGCACTTCCCGCACGTTCGAGACGGGAATGATGGTCATCCCTTCCTTCACGTTCGCCGGGATCTCAGCCAGATCCTTTTCGTTTTCCTGCGGGATCAGCACCGTCTTGATGCCACCGCGCAGGGCCGCGAGCAGTTTCTCCTTCAGGCCGCCGATCGCCAGTGCGTTGCCGCGCAGGGTCACTTCGCCCGTCATGGCCACGTCCTTACGAACGGGGATGCCGGTCATCACGGAAACGACCGACGTGACCATCGCCAGACCGGCCGAGGGGCCGTCTTTCGGGGTCGCGCCTTCGGGAACGTGGACGTGGATGTCACGCTTGTCGAACTCTGGCGGCTTGATGCCAAGTTCGGGCGCCACCGACCGTACGAAGCTGGACGCCGCGTCGATTGACTCCTTCATCACATCGCCCAGTTTCCCGGTCGTCTTCATCCGGCCCTTGCCGGGCAGGCGCAATGCTTCGATCTGCAGCAGATCGCCGCCGACCTGAGTCCACGCCAGACCCGTGACCACACCGACCTGATCGTCCTTTTCGGCCAGACCGTAACGGTGCCGGCGAACGCCCAGATATTCTTCGGCCTTGGCGGCATCAACCTCGACAGACTTGACCTTGCCTTTCAGGATCTCGGTCACGGCCTTCCGCGCCAGCTTGGCGATTTCGCGTTCCAGCGCCCGCACGCCCGCTTCGCGGGTGTAGTAGCGGATGACGTGGGTCAGCGCGTCATCGGTCACCGAAAATTCCCCTTTGCGCAGCCCGTTCGCCGTGATCTGCTTGGGCAGCAGGTGCTGGCGCGCGATTTCACGCTTCTCATCCTCGGTGTAGCCGGACAGCGGAATGATCTCCATCCGGTCCAGCAGCGGCCCCGGCATATTGTAACTGTTGGCCGTGGTCACGAACATCACGTTGGACAGATCGTATTCCACCTCAAGATAGTG
>QFNE01000058.1 GCA_003240735.1 Paracoccus denitrificans
ACGTTATAACTGCTTTCAGCTGATATACCCAATTGGATAACTTTCGTTGCTAAACTAGCCTCTAATTTATTCATGCTCTCGATCATTTCACTTGCCACTCTACTATGTTCAGAATTGGTATCTTTGGCGATTTTATTTCTTAGTGATTTTCTAACAGTATTAGCAACAGTACCGACATACGCTTGAGCATATTTAGCCGCTATCAGCGAGCTATATTTTCGCATCATCAAAGTAGCAGCATCCCCATTATTTTTTCCTAGTGATGCGCTCAATGCCACAATTTTATAAACTGGAATATCAGTTGCATTCACAAAACTTAGCAACTCATTTTTTCTTGTTCCGTAGTCTTGGCGGTTAATAATTCTGTCCTGCATGGTTTGCATTTTTTCTAAGACAATGGTCTTATAACTATCTGCGTTAACGGTCACGCCAAAGTTAGGTGACATACAGTCTATTGAATCATTTTGACAGCTTGGATAAGGTATTTGTACTTGGTCATCCTTGGTGATCAAATCCTCAATAACTTTGTCGTTTGATGTGAAATACGGTGTGATCTTCCCATTCTCACCAAATACAACTGTTCCCAATAATCCCATAAAACGCCGTTTATCTACTTCACTTAGTCCAGCAACTTTGCTCAATGCTTGCCACGTTACATTACCTGTTGGTAAATCTTGCTCTCTTTCGGGGTTGTTTTGCCTAATTTGGTTTAGTGCTGCTTGTCGTTGCGCTGGGTTAAATATATTTTTCACTTGGCGGTATGCTTCAGTGGCATCACTAAAAATACCATCCGACAAGCCCCAATTCATAACCTTGGTATCATATTGGGTGTTAAACACTTCATTGGCAGCTGCGTTCACAATACCTTTAGCGGCTTGGCATGAACTGATATTTAAGGCGTTGGCTTTATCTGCGACATTTTGAAGGCTAGTCATCACGTTATCACACGTTGGACAAATATTTTGCAACGCAATTTTAAATCCATACCCTAATGCATTTGATCCAATGTTTCTTAGTGTCTGTACAAATTGCTCTTTACTGATAAAGCTAAAACCGCCTAAATGTAAGTCAATACCGCCACACCCTGCGTTAACTGTTGGGGCTTGGACTGACATAAGGTTATAACTACGTGAAGGTGCAGCCAGTGTCAAATTACCGCCAGTGTACATATTCATAGTCTGCGTTTTTACTGCTGCTGGGCCGCCATAAGTAACATTACCATTTAAATCATCAAATACTGATTCCATCGTGGCTGCGTTACTTACATCAATACAAACTAACCCAAACGTCACAACTGCAATTTTTAAATACTTCATAGTATGTATTATCCTTAGAAGCCATTGCTCACTTGAATAAATCCCCTTGCCCATGCTTTTTAACATAATTCATCATGTAATCGCGCACCAACTGGCTTGCAGTGCGGTTATTATCCTTGGCGATATTTTGAAACGCCTTCAGTAAATCCCTGTCAACACGCAATGTCATCGTACCTTCGTTACGTTTTTTAGCTTCGGTCATAGCATCAATCCCCTTATGACATTATAAGTAATTACATTATAATTACTTTGTAATTACATCGCAATACACATCAATCTAAAAGTTTTTGAATGGTTGAAAACAACACCAAAAAATCACGGCAGAAACACTGCTAAAATCGCATAGGAATCGTTTTAAAGCCACTCTGAAGCATCGCCTATACGAATGTACCAGCCAACCAATAAAACGCCTTAAAACGCCTTAAAATTGCAAATTTGAAAAAATCAATTTCCAACTGCCAAAAAAGCGAAACTTCGCTCATAAGTCCACCCAAGCAACACTAACGCAACACTAATCTTTGAAATTGGACTAATCGGACTTCGACTGCGGTCGAAGTCTTTTTTTTAATTTTTTAAAACAAAGAAATTTTCGATTATGAAGCTAACGTTAAAAGCATAGCCTAAGCATTATGAAAAAATCCTAAACGCACCCCTTCGGGGCTATTATCTGATTATGGTGGCACTTGGTACACTTTTTACTAAACATTTATCCATTTTTGTACGCTGGTTTTGCTTACTTTCAACAGCTCTGCAATTTTGCGAATGCTTAAGCCTTCAGCTCGCAACTTTTGGGCTTGGGTTCTTTGATCGTTATAGTTGGCTGAACGTGCTAAACCGCCCTTGTTACAAGCCCCTTTCTTGTTCGCACGCTTAACCCTTAGAGACTGTCTTTTGCTAAAACGCGCTTTTGATTTTTCGCTAAACACTCCAAAACGCCCAGACTTACAGTAACGTGCAATACTCCATGCAATATGCCTAACTTCGTTTTCAAACATAGGAACGTCAAAATGTGCGTTAAACTCAAGGGCTATCGCTAATATTTCCTTGAATAGCTGGGCTTGGGTGTACTGCTGGGCGATTGGATAGGCTTTATGGCGTGTATATTCAAACGTGGCACAATTACGCCCGTACTGGTCGTCATTTTGGGCTGGGTCGATTGGATCAGCTGTCTCATATTCCAAATCTAGGTAGCTGGCTAATTCATCTAGCGTGTAGCTGGGCTTTGCGCCTGTGATGTAGGTGTTGTGGCTTGAGCTGAACGGATTTTTAATTAGATTACCGCTGTAGCTCGGATCGCCTCCCAATGCCTTGTTAAGTGCTTTATGTACTCGTCTAAGATAATTTATGGGCTTTTCCCCTGCGTTACCCCATAACAATACTGGTTCTGTGAGTTTATAGCCGTAGTGGGCGTGTCCATTATCGGGGTTTTGCTCGATGAGCTGGGGACGTGGCAAATTTAAATCATGGTAGGCAAATAGGGCGTTTGGGTGGTCGATATCAAAGACAAGCCATTTTACAATATCGGGAAAATTGGGCTGTATGTAGCCGTGTCGTATGGCGTGGGCTTTGGTGCGTGGATAACAAAAACCCTTTTCATTACTGCAATAGGGCTTTTTCGCTAAGTCATCGTAAAAGGCGACAAGTTCGGGGATTTGTTCCCAGTCTGCTGGGTTTACTCTTTGTAAAGCATACACGGTTATATCCTTGCAATCACAAGCAATTAACCGTAAAATACAAATACGGATTTATCCTGCGATTGAAAACTGTGGAAGGTGGATTTCGCAACTAAGCCCTAGTGTTACCAGCACTGGGGCTTAACCGTTTCTAGGCATTGAGTTTACTCGTTTTTCAATATTTTGTAAATATCCCCAAGACCGCATAAAATCAGGCTTTCATGCTTGCATTAAATAATGATTGCATTAAATTTTTGTTATTACAAAATAATAATTTTTTAATGGTAATTTAATTACTTTGACAAGTAACGATATATACCATAAGCAACTATTACAAAAGCAAGTGCAATAAAAATTTCTTGTCTTTTAATGCCCATTAAAAAGCAAAAAACCGCCCTACTAACCCCCTAGCTATGAACTAGGGCTTTGTATCCTTAGTAGGCGTTACTGCTTACCAACAGTAGGATAACAAAGACGATGATGATTAAAGCTCGTTTCATCGTTTATTACTCGGT
>QFNE01000059.1 GCA_003240735.1 Paracoccus denitrificans
CAAATTAAAGAAAAAATCAACCACTGAAGCTTAAGCAAAAAAACGTAGAATCACGGGAAACATACACACCACCAACAACATGGCCGATCCTTTATATAAGAGATCGGCTTTTATTTGTTTGGACTCACCCGATAAAATGGCACGGCCAAAAGACATCCAGAACAGTGCCGTTGGCAATAACACCAGACTAAACACCGCAAACACCAAAAAGAAATTGGTGGGATTATCCCAAGCTTCATAGGGAAAAATACCTGCAGCAAATAAGACCGCTTTCGGATTTTTCAAAGTAGAAAAAAATAATTGTTTAGGTCGAATCGAGGTAAAACGTTGATTATGTTTTTCTAAGTGCGAGCTTTTCCATAAATGAAAAGCCAGCCAGAACACATAGACTGCACTGAGTGCATGTAAAAGGTCTATCAGATAAGGCCAAGTCGGTGTACTGAGATGAATCAATAGTGCCCATAAATTGATGGCATATAAATACCCAAACAGTTCTGCGGGTACAAGTAAGCTGGTCTTTGCCAAACCTTGCTGATGTGCAGAGCTTGCGAGTAAAGCATTGGTTGGTCCCGGAATCATCAAGACAGCAATCATTGCCAATACAAACAGCCAACTCTCAATCATAGACATCCAACAACAGCATTAAAGATGCGCAATTTAGCCGAAAAAGAACAGTTTCCTCAAGTCAAAGCCGAAAAAAACACAGAACCCATGGGGTGGAAAAGTGCATGTCAAAACGATAGTCCGTTGTTTTATTGAAATTATTTTCGAAACATTTTGCTAAGATTTTAATGACTGCTGAAAGGTTGAACCCTTCAGCAGGATGAATAAATGCGGCATTAATTCGCCTTATTTTGCAAGGTAATCGCACAGCCTTTGAATTTTGCAGCCTGTACAATCGCTTCTTGCTGCCCCAAAAGTCGTGAAATTTCAGTTTTTTTGGTATTCGATGATTGTCCCATATTGACTGAAACGCTTGGACCAAAGCCCCAACCGCCACCATGACTCCATCCACCACCCAGACCTAGACCCACGCCGACACCCGTACGTTTCGCAGTGGGTACACCTTCATCTAAATGTTGCTGAATCCGATTATATTCCGCTTGTAACTGTTGGCAGTTCAAAGCCTGATACTGTGTAGGAGAGACATAAGTCGGTTTAACTGTTGTGGCACAGGCGCTCAATAACAGCGTACTGCCCACTAAAAAAGCAATTGTGATCTTTTTCATGCTGAATCTCGCAATTTATTATTCTCAATCTCATTGAACAATGATTGATAGGCCTGCGTCAATTTATGATCGTGTGCCAAATGAATTAAGGGTAAATTTTTGTGATGCGATTCTTTCATCAGCACCGATGGGGGCAACATACTTTCTAGTACAGGAAGACCTTCATCCTTCAGCTGTTGCACCACTTCACGCGGAAGTTTGGCCTGCGCTTGGAACTGATTCACCACAATGCCTTCAATTTCTAAATGATCATTATGATCGTCTTGGGTTTCGAGCACATTTTCGATCAAAGTTTGCAGTGCGCGTTTAGAAAAGACATCACAATCAAACGGAATCAGGACTTTATTGGCTGCAATCAGTGCCGACAAAGTAAAGAAGTTAAAGGCTGGCGGTGTATCGATATAGACACGATCATATTTTCCAGCAAGCTGTTGTAGTGCATCACGCAGTTTATAAATTTTATGTTTTGACTCTAAAGCATAAGCCAACGCCCCGAGGCTTGGGCTGGCTGGAATCACATCCAAATTTTTAAAAGGGGATTGATGTACATAACTTTCTAAGCCTTTAGCTCGTCCTTTGAGGATCGAACCAATGGCACTGCCCAATAAACTTTTATTTTGAGTCGTTCCAAGCACTTCTTCAAAATAGTTTTCAATATTGGGTTCTAAAGCTGGTTTGTCTGCCGAATACGTTGCGTCATCGCCCAGCACATACTGACTCGAATTCGCTTGCGGATCGAGATCAATCAGTAAGGTTTTTAAACCTTGATGTGCACTTATTGCTGCCAAATTCACTGCAATACTGGATTTTCCGACACCACCTTTTTGATTAAATACCACACGTGTATGCATGAAATCCCCTCCCTCTTGTTATTTTTCCGCTATAGATAGCAGTGTAGCGCAGAACAATCGCTGTTCCGATGATTATGTCTAACAATTAGCCAAAGTTTGGTTTAATCATGACTAAACCTAAAATGGATATCATCGCAACCACGGCCAAGAATAAGCCCGCTCGGCGCTGTGTAAGTAAAATGCTGTCTTCTTTTTTATAAGCTTTCGACAAAGAGGACAACATCACTAAAAATAAAACCACTTTGGCATAAAACCATGTTTGCACATCAAAGTTTTTCATCACTAAAAGGGCAATCCCGGTTAGTACAATCACCAGCATACTTAAGTGCTGAAGGGCTACAAAAGCTGTTCGACCTGCTGGATTGGGCTGATTGCCTTGAACGCCTTTAAATAGCGTCATGGCACGCGCCAAAATCACGACACATGCCAAGCTGACCGCACTCATATGCACGATCTTAATCAATAATTGTGTTTCCATAACTGAATCTCTGCTTAGCTTTTCGGGGCATGTGCGCAATTTGGACTAGAAGTGTCTTGTCCTTGCCATTCTGCGGGTAAAAAGGCATGTATAGCCAAAGCATGAATTTTACCAGGACTGAGCAAGTCTCCTGCTACTGCATAAATTTTTTGATGACGCTGAACTAAACGTAATCCCGCAAAAATATCACTCACCACGATCACTTTAAAATGTGATTCTTTCCCTGGGAAATAGCCGCCATGACCAGAAGATTCATTCACGACTTCTAAATGTGATGGGGAAAGCTGTTGTAAGCGATCAATCAGTTGCTGCTCCAAGCTCATACCTGTCTCCAAAAATAATGATTCGTTCAGAGTATACCTGTTCCTTCGAGATGTTGAATGCGTAAAACTCTTTTCACTAACATGAGGCACAACGTTTCGTGAACAAAAGTTAAAAAAGCTCAATACGCAGTCTAAAACTGGCTTTATTTTATGCAATTAAACTCAGCTTTTTCATAAAGCTATTGACCCTGAACTTGCTTGCTGTATCATACAGCGCTATGCGGGAATAGCTCAGTTGGTAGAGCACAACCTTGCCAAGGTTGGGGTCGCGAGTTCGAGTCTCGTTTCCCGCTCCAAATTTTTTTCAGTGTAAGTTTTAGCAAAAACTGCTCCATACGCGGGAATAGCTCAGTTGGTAGAGCACAACCTTGCCAAGGTTGGGGTCGCGAGTTCGAGTCTCGTTTCCCGCTCCAAAT
>QFNE01000109.1 GCA_003240735.1 Paracoccus denitrificans
GGCGTGGTCAACGCCTATGCGCGGCTGGCCGAGGACGAGTATTTCGACGAGATCACCTCGATCGACATCGTCGACATCAACGCCGGCAACCACGGCCGCTGGTTCGCCACCAACTTCGACCCCGAGATCAACTTCCGCGAGTTCACCGGCACTGTCTATTCCTGGCAGGGCGGCGCGTGGCGCGAGAACGAGATGTTCGAGATCGGGCGCGAGTGGGACTTGCCGGTGGTCGGCAAGCAGACCGCCTATCTCGCCGGGCATGACGAGGTGCACAGCCTCTCGGCCCGCTATCCGCAGTCGGACGTGCGGTTCTGGATGGGCTTCGGGGCGCATTACATCAACGTCTTCACGGTGCGCAGTCCGACGTGCGGTTCTGGATGGGCTTCGGGGCGCATTACATCAACGTCTTCACGGTGCTGAAGAACCTCGGCCTCTTGAGCGAGCAGCCGGTCAAGACCGCCGAGGGGCTCGAGGTGGTGCCGCTCAAGGTGGTCAAGGCGGTGCTGCCCGACCCGGCGAGCCTTGCCGCCGACTACACCGGCAAGACCTGCATCGGCGATCTGGTCAAGGGCACCCGCGATGGCGTCGAGGGCGAGGTCTTCATCTACAACGTCGCCGACCACAAGGACGCCTATACCGAGGTCGGCAGCCAGGGCATCAGCTACACCGCCGGCGTGCCGCCTGTCGCCGCCGCGATCCTGATCGCTCGCGGCGTCTGGGACGTGAAGCGGATGGTCAACGTCGAAGACCTGCCGGCGCGCCCGTTCCTTGAGCTTCTGGGCGAGATGGGCCTGCCCACGCGGGTCATCGACGCCAACGGGGACCGTCCGATCTGATCTGGGTGGGTGGCGGCTGCCGCCTCAACGTCAGATCCCTTGAAGGCCCTGCCCCGCGGCGGGGCCTTCTGCCGTTCGGGGCCAACGCGAAACGGGCAGGGCCGCACACGACTCTTTGTTGCCTTGACGGGTCGTGCGTCAGGGAACCAATTATGCCACCGGCTGTTGCCAGTCGCTTGTGCC
>QFNE01000004.1 GCA_003240735.1 Paracoccus denitrificans
AGGCCAAGGGAACATACCCCAAAGGCGTCCTGCCCGACGTTGTGACCGTGGACGGCGATACGACGACCATCGATCTTGGCCACGGCAATGTCGTGACTTATTTTCCCGGCGGGGCGCGGTATGTCGTCCCCGATTACGGCACCATTGACATTCGCCAGACCGATGACGGGCTGACGCTGACTGCGCCCCAGCCTTTGCCAGACTGGATCAACGCGTCCGACACGCGGGTTGCCGTGACGACCGGGGCAGGGCGGTTCGCCTATACCCGCAGCAAGGTCGAGACGTTCTATTATGAGCCGGGTTGGCCCTTGTTCTTCTTCACGCTCGACAGCCCGTTTCACTATATGTCGTGGCCCGAATTGGCAGCATCCGCCCTTTGGGGCGATCGGGTCGACCCCCAGCGATCGAACATCGCGGGCATGCTCAGTGATTTCTGGAACAACACCATGTGGCGGCACAAGGATGTGTTCTGGGCCATGGGTGAAACCGTCCTGATGGCGTTTATGGGCACGATGGGGGCGGCGATCATTTCCTTGCCGCTGGCCTTCATGGCCGCATCGAACATGAACCCCTTCCGCAGCCTGCGCTTTGCCCTGCGCCGGGTTTTCGACTTTATCCGTGGGGTGGATGCGCTGATCTGGACGATCATTCTGGCGCGTGCCTTCGGGCCCGGGCCGATGACCGGGGCGCTGGCGATCCTGCTGACCGACACTGGCAGCTTTGGCAAACTGTTTTCCGAAGCGGTCGAGAACATCGACGAAAAGCAGGTCGAGGGCGTGCGCTCCACCGGGGCGAACAGCCTGCAACGTGCCAGGTTCGGCGTGATCCCGCAGATCACGCCGGTGCTGATCAGCCAAGTGCTGTATTTCCTGGAATCGAACACGCGCGGCGCCACAGTCATCGGCGCCATCGTCGGCGGTGGCATCGGTCTTCTGCTGACGCAGGCAATCCAGACCCAGAAGGATTGGGAGGACGTGGCCTATTACATGGTGCTGATCGTCCTGACCGTCATGGCGATGGACAGCCTGTCAGGTTGGCTGCGCCGCCGTCTGATCAAGGGGGCACCATGACCAAATTATCGGCGGACGCGCCTTTGCTGCATCCCGGGGCGGTGGTGGTCAATTCCACCTTCGGCGGCTGGTGCGAGGTTGGTGCGCAGGCGAATGTGCTGAATTCAGACTTCGGCGATTACGCCTATTGCGAGCGGTTGTGCGATATCGCCAATACCAGCGTCGGCAAGTTCGCCAACATCGCCGCAATGTGCCGGATCGGGCCGACCGACCATCCGATGCACACGGCCAGCCTGCACCATTTCCTCTATCGCTCCAGCCGGTATTGGGACGACGCGGACGACGACGCTGACTTCTTTACCGCGCGCGCGGCACGGCGGACGGTAATCGGGCCGGACACGTGGCTGGGCCATGGCGTCATCGTCAAACCCGACGTGACGATCGGTGCGGGTGCCATCATCGCGTCAGGCGCGGTCGTGACCCGCGACGTGCCGCCCTACATGATTGTCGCGGGTCTGCCTGCCGTGCCGCTGCGGCCCCGCTTTGCGTCGGATGTGGTAGATCGGCTGATGGCGCTGGCGTGGTGGGACTGGGACCACGCCCGCCTGCGCGCCGCGCTTGCCGATTTCCGCGCCCTTCCCGCCGAGGCGTTTCTGGAGAAGTACAGCGGCTAAGCGTCCTTAGTCGCCCGGCTTGACGGTCAGCGTCACCCGGTCGCCCGCAAACCACGTGGTGCCGTATTCGACCGGCTGACCGGATGCGTCCATGTTCACCGACTGCGAGCGCAGGACCGGCGCCCCGGGCGCAAGGTTCAGCGCCAGTGCCATGGTCGGCGGCGCGATCTTGGCGGTCAGGCGCGTGCTGGCGCGGGTGTAGTCGGTCAGCCCACACTGCACCAACGCGCGCGTGACCGACTGTTCGTCCCGCAGCAGGTCCAGCAGATCGGGAAACCGCGTCGCGTCAAAGGTCGAACGAAAGACCGCAACCGGCTGGCCGTCGATCATCGACACCCCCTCCATCGTGTGGACGGGGGCGCCGGGGGCCAGGGCCAGGGCCTCGGCCTCTTTCGCGTCGGCGGCGCGGGTTTCCAGCAGGGTCAGGCGGCGCGACGCAGTGCGCCCCGTCGCCTCGACATTCTGGTGAAACCGCACCCGCCGCCCCAGCGGATAGTCGGTCGGAACGGACGTCACGAACACCCCCGCGCCCCGTCGCGTCCGCAGCGTGCCCGCCGCCACCAGCGCCGCGATCGCGCGCCGCACGGTGTGGCGGTTGACGCCGAAACGGCCGGCGAGCTCCGCCTCGGATGGCAGGCGGTCGCCGGGGCCGTAATGCGCCGCTGCGATATCGGCCGACAGCGCGTCACGAATGGATTGCCAAATCGGAATGGGCTTGGCGGGGGCTGTCATGGATATCCGCGCCTTTGCGCTGAGTCTGGTCGGTATGTCTAGTTGTGGAGGACACGCCCCGTTTCCGCAACCGGCGAAGAATTACGGGGGCGTCCGCCATCCTGTCATGGAAAATTCACACCTTTGCGCTTGAGCGGCGCGTGTGCGCAAGTTATGACCTGTCTAGTTGTATAGACCATTAGACAAATCCGCAACCTGTCGAGGTGCCCATGCCCGATTCGTCCCCCACATCGCCACGTCAGGACTGGATGTCGGTCTTTGCTCGGACACCGGCTGCGCGTTTGGCGCAGCTGATGGGCGATCTGCCCGAACATGCGGTGCTGCGCGCGCCCGAAATCGGCACCATCATGCTGGAAGGGCGGATCGGCGGGACCGGCGGACGCTTCAATCTGGGCGAAATGACGGTGACGCGCTGTTCGGTGCGGGTGGGTGATGTGGTGGGCCACGCCTGCGTGCAGGGCCGTGACAAAGATCTCGCACGCCGCGCGGCGCTGCTGGACGCGCTGATGCAGGGGGGCGACGCGCCCCGCATCGACGAAACGATCCTGACCCCCCTGCGAGCCGAGGCCGGGGCGCGCGCGACCGCACGCCGTGAAAAGGCCGCCGCCACCCGGGTCGAGTTCTTCACCATGATGCGCGGAGACGTCTGATGAATACCCCACTGTCCGGCGGCTTTGCCGACCCCGCCCGCGAAAGCGCCGTGGCCTTTCGCGCCGTGTTGGAGGCAATGGCCCGCCCCGGCACCATCCACACGTTGGCGGGGCAGGACGCGCCGGGCCTTTCCGTCGCCGCCGCCACGCTGCTGCTGGTGCTCACCGACCAAACCACGCCCGTACATCTGGCCGGTGCGCTGGACCGCCACGACCTGCGCGACTGGATCGCCTTTCACACCGGCGCGCCGATCGTGGACGCGGAACGGGCGGATTTCGCGCTGGGGGCGTGGAACGACCTGCAACCCGTGTCGCGCTTCCGCGTGGGAGAGCCGTCCTATCCCGACCGCTCGGCCACGCTGATCGTGACGATGGCGCGGCTGGACCATGACGGTCCGACGCTGACCGGCCCCGGCATCCGCGACACCGCGCGCCTATCGATCCCCGATCTGGACGCGTTTCAGGCCAACCGCGCACTGTTTCCGCTCGGCTTCGACACGATCCTGACCCACGCCGACCGCATTGCCGCGCTGCCCCGCACCACTGTTCTGGAGGACAACTGATGTATGTCGCCGTCAAAGGGGGCGAACGCGCCATCGATGCCGCCCACGCCTGGCTGGCCGAGGAACGCCGCGGCGACCCCGCCATTCCCGAACTGGACGTGGCGCAGATCCGCGAACAGATGTCGCTGGCGGTGGATCGGGTGATGGCCGAAGGGTCGCTTTACGACCCCGATCTGGCCGCGCTGGCGATCAAGCAGGCGCGCGGCGACCTGATCGAGGCGGTGTTCCTGATCCGCGCCTATCGCACGACGCTGCCCCGGTTCGGCGCGTCCGACCCGCTGGATACCGGCGCGATGGAGGTGGACCGGCGGGTGTCGGCGACGTTCAAGGACCTGCCCGGCGGGCAGGTGCTGGGCCCGACTTTCGATTACACCCACCGCCTGCTGGATTTCGCTCTGATGGCCGAGGGCGAGGTGCCCCCCGCGCCGACTGCCCCCGCCACGGCAGAGGCCACGCCCCATGTGACCGGCCTTCTGGACCGGGACGGCCTGATCCAGTCCGAACCGGCCTGCGACGACACGCCGACGGACCTGACGCGGACGCCGCTGGAACTGCCGGCGAACCGCGCGCTGCGGCTTCAGGCGCTGGCGCGGGCGGACGAAGGTTTCACCCTGTCGCTCGCCTATTCGACGCAGCGGGGCTACGGGCGCACCCACGCCTTTGTGGGCGAATTGCGCATCGGTCGCGTGCCGGTCAGCGTCGTCCTGCCCGAACTGGGCTTTGCCGTCGAGTTGGGCGAGGTGACGCTGACCGAATGCGAAAGCATCAACCAGTTCGCCGGGTCCAAGACCGAACCGCCGCAATTCACCCGCGGCTATGGCCTTGTGATGGGGCAGTCCGAACGCAAGGCGCTGTCGGTCAGTCTGGTCGACCGCGCGATGCGCTGGGAAGAACTGGGCGAGGATTTTGTAGGCGCCCCGGCGCAGGATCAGGAATTCGTGCTGTCCCACTGCGACAACGTGCAGGCGACCGGGTTTCTGGAACACATCAAGCTGCCCCACTACGTCGATTTCCAGTCCGAGCTGGAACTCGTCCGCCGCCTGCGGGCCGAGGCGATGGTGGCCACAGCCCCAACCGCCGCCCCAAAGGAGGCCGCCGAATGAACATCGTCTTTGATATCGGGAACGTGCTGATCCGCTGGGACCCCCTGGCGGCGTTTGACGGCATGGACCGGGCCGAGGTCGAGGCGGCATTCGACCGGATCGGCTTTACCGATCTGAACCTGCGCGCGGATGGGGGCGAACGCTTCGCCGATCTGGCGGCAGAGATTGCCGATGGCGCGGACCGCGCGCTGTTTCTGTCCTATCTGCCGAACTACGCCGCGACCATCACCCAGCCGATCGAGGGGACATGGGCGCTGATGGACCGGCTGCGGCAGGTGGGGCATGAAATCCACGCGATCACCAACTGGTCGGCAGAGACATGGCCCGTGGGCGTCGCCGCCCATCCCCGGCTGGCCACGGCCTTCGGCGTCACCGTCGTGTCAGGGCAGGAAGGCGTCGTGAAACCCAACCCCGCGATCTTTGCCGCGCTGTGTGACCGGGCGGGCGTCGCGCCGGATCGCTGCGTCTTCATCGACGACAGCGCCCGGAACGTCGCGGGCGCGCGCGCCTTCGGCATGGACGCCATCCATTTCACCACACCCGAGGCGCTGGACGCCGCGCTGACCGAACGGGGGCTGTTATGAGCGATTACAACTTCGCCTATCTGGACGAACAGACCAAGCGCATGATCCGGCGCGCGCTGCTGAAGGCGCTGGCGATCCCCGGGTATCAGGTGCCGTTCGCCAGCCGGGAAATGCCGATGCCCTATGGCTGGGGCACCGGGGGCGTGCAGGTGACGGCTGCGTGTCTGGCCCCGAATGACCGGCTGAAGGTCATCGACCAGGGCGCCGACGACACCACGAACGCCGTGTCCATCCGCCGCTTTTTCCAGCGAACGGCGGAGGTTGAGGTGACGGATAAGACCGAAGACGCCACCATCATCCAGACCCGCCACCGCATTCCCGAAACCCCGCTGACCGAGGGGCAGATCCTCGTCTATCAGGTGCCGATCCCGGAACCTCTGCGCTTTCTGGAACCCCGAGAGACCGAGACGCGCAAGATGCACGAGCTGGAAGAATACGGCCTGATGCACGTCAAGCTGTATGAGGACGTGGCCCGCCACGGCGAGATCGCCACCGCCTACGCCTATCCGGTCCGGGTCGAGGGGCGCTATGTCATGGACCCCTCTCCGATCCCGAAATTCGACAATCCGAAACTGGCCGGGAACGCCGCGATCCAGCTGTTCGGGGCCGGACGCGAAAGCCGCATCTATGCGCTGCCGCCGTGGTCCGACGTGGTCAGTCTGGACTTCGAGGATCACCCGTTCACGCCGTCCAAGGCCGATCACGATTGCGACCTGTGCGGCGCGTCTGACAGCTATCTGGATGAGGTGATCACCGACGACCAGGGCAGCCGGATGTTCGTCTGCTCGGACACGGATTTCTGCAACGCCCGGCAGGCGGCGGGGCTTCGGGGGCGCTTGTCGCCAAAGGTGGCGTGATGGACGGATCGAACATCAACCTGCCGCTGCTGGCAGTGGACGGGCTGACCAAGCGATACGGGCCGCGCATCGGCTGCGCCGATGTCAGCTTTGATCTGTGGCCGGGCGAGGTTCTGGGCATCGTCGGCGAAAGCGGGTCGGGGAAATCGACGCTGCTGTCCTGTCTGGCCGGGATGCAGACCCCCGATGCGGGCCGCATCCTGTGGGACGGCCGCGACGTGCTGACGTTTTCCGAGGCGGAGCGGCGTCGCCTGCTGCGCGGCGACTGGGCCTATGTCCACCAGAACCCGCGCGACGGGTTGCGCATGGGCGTCAGCGCCGGGGGCAATGTGGGCGAACGGCTGATGGCCGTGGGTCAGCGCCACTACGGCGCAATCCGCGACACCGCGACCGACTGGCTGGGCCGGGTCGAAATCGCCGCCGAACGCATCGACGACCGCCCATCCGCCTTTTCCGGGGGAATGCAGCAACGCCTGCAGATCGCCCGCAATCTGGTGACCGGGCCACGGCTTGTCTTCATGGACGAACCGACCGGCGGGCTGGATGTCAGCGTTCAGGCGCGGCTTCTGGACCTGCTGCGCGGTTTGGTCCGCGATCTGGGGCTGTCGGTCGTCATCGTGACCCACGATCTGGCCGTGGTGCGTCTTCTGGCCGACCGGCTGATGGTGATGAAGGGCGGGCATGTCGTGGAAACCGGACTGACCGATCAGGTGCTGGACGATCCCCAGCACGCCTATACCCAGCTTCTCGTGTCCTCTGTCCTGCAGGTGTAGCCAATGATCGAGATTGAAAATCTGTCCAAGACCTTCACCCTGCACAATCAGGGCGGCACCGTCCTGCGGGTCATGGACGGCGCCCAGCTGACGGTCAGGCCGGGCGAATGCGTGGGGTTGGTCGGCCAGTCCGGGTCGGGGAAATCGACGCTGATGCGGATGATCCACGGCAATTATCTGGCGGCGTCCGGGTCGATCCGGGTGATGGGCGTCGATGTCGCGACCGCACCCCCGCGCGATATCGTGGCGCTGCGCCGCGACCGTCTGGGCTATGTCAGCCAGTTTCTGCGCGTGGTGCCGCGTGTGCCCACCCTCGACATCGTGGCCGAGCCGCTGCTGCGTCTGGGCGTGGCGCAGAACGCGGCCCGCGACCGCGCAGCCGATCTGCTGGTGCGGCTGAACATCCCCGAACGGCTGTGGGGCCTGTCGCCGACGACGTTTTCGGGCGGTGAACAGCAGCGCGTGAATATCGCGCGCGGCTTTGCCCACCCTTATCCGGTGATGTTGCTGGACGAACCGACCGCCAGCCTTGACGCCGTGAACCGAGAGGTCGTCCTGACCCTGATCGAGGATGCCAAGACGCGCGGTGCCGCAATCCTGGGGATTTTCCATGATGAGGCCGCGCGCGACCGGGTCTGTGACCGCGCGGTGGACGTGACCTGCTTTACCCCCGGGCTTGCCGCATGACGCGGCTGGTCGCGGTGGTGGGGCCGTCTGGGGCGGGCAAGGACACGCTGATGGATATGGCCTGCGCCGCGCGTCCCGACCTGCGCATCGCGCGCCGCGCGATCACGCGGGACGCCGACGCGGGCGGCGAGGCGTTCGAGGCCGTCACCCCGGCCGAGTTCGACCGCCGCGTCACCGCCGGCGATTTCGCGCTGCACTGGCGCGCGCATGGGCTAGGCTATGGCATCCCGGCAGTGGCGCTGACCGGGCCCGGCACGGTGCTGATGAATTTGTCGCGCGGCGTGCTGGCGGATGCGGCGGCGCGGTTTCCCGACCTGACCGTGCTGCTGGTCACGGCCCCGGCCTCGGTTCTGGCCGCACGTCTGGCCGGTCGCGGGCGCGAGGGTCCGGACGATCAGGCCCGCCGTCTGGACCGCGCGGATGCCGCGCTGCCCCCCGGCATCGACTGCCGCACCGTCCTGAACGACACCACGCCCGCCGAGGGTTTGGCCAGGTTTCTGGATAACCTTCAGCCGGTCAGGGCATAGCGATGGATCAGCCGGAACGGCCCCCCATCCTGCGGCTCCCCGAACAGGCACAGATCGCCCACCACGAACGGGCGGGGCAGGACCGGGGCAAAGTAATCGCCCAAGACCCGCTGCGCCTGCGCCGCCTGATCGGCGGGCAGCCGGTCGGTCAGCGTCAGGTGAAAGCGGAATTCCTCGAACACAAAGGGATAGCCCCACTGGTCCAGCAGGTCGCGTTGACGCGCGCTCAGCCGGTCGGGGCGGCGGCGCGCGACCTCGGCGTCGGTCAGGGGCGCGCGCAGCGGGTCCAGATCACGCACGACGGTGCCCGCCAGATCCAGCAGCGGCCCCGCGTCGCCATCGGGGATCAGCGCCAGAAACCCGTCCAGCGTCGCGATACGCAGGCCGAGCACAGTAACGGGCGCCAGTCGCGCGGCAAGTGCTGCAACCGCGCCCTTCACATCATTGGGCGTCACGCCGGGGGCCAGCCGGAACGGCGGCTTGATCGTCCCGTGAAAGCCATAGCGGCGCGGTTCGGTGGTAATGGCCGCGGCGTCCAGCCCCAGATCGGGCGGGACCAGCGCCTGACCGCTGACCGGGTCGCGGCCCAGCCACCGGTTCGCGCGGTCCGCGAAATCGCCCGCAGGGGGCGCGTAGTAGACGGCAAATCGCTTCATCTCGGTCATGTCGGCCCGGCTTTCCTTTGGCGCGCCACGGCAGTGGCCGCGCGGCGGCGGTCGGCCCCGGTTATGACCCGAACAGGACAGACAGGACAGACAGAATGACGACCGAGACCATCTTCACCAACGCCACCCTTGTCCTTCCGACCGAGGTTGTGCGCGGCACGCTGCGCCTGTCGGACGGTGTGATCACAGACATCGACGCAGGGTCCAACCGCGCACCCGGCGCAATCGACTGCAACGGCGATCTGGTGATGCCGGGTCTGGTCGAGCTGCACACCGACAACCTGGAACGCCACCTGCAACCCCGGCCCAAGGTCGCCTGGCCCCCGAGCGCGGCGATCGTGGCGCATGACGCGGAACTGTCGTCGGTGGGGATCACCACGGTCTTCGACGCGCTGCGCGTGGGGTCGGTCTTTTCCAGCAACAACGCCGGCTACGGCGAATATGCCCGTGACATCGCCACCCGCATCCGTCAGTTGCGGGATGACGGCGCGCTCAGGATCAGCCACATGCTGCACCTGCGGGCCGAGATCTGCTCTGAAACACTGGTCGATGAAATGGCCAAGTTCGGCCCCGAAGACGGCGTCGGTATCGTCAGCCTGATGGACCACACCCCCGGCCAGCGTCAGTTCCGCGACATCGGCAAGCTGCGTGAATACGTCACCGGCAAGCGCGGGATGAGCGACGCCGATTTCGACACCCACGTTCAGGACCAGCTGGCCTTGCGCGACCGGCTGGGCGCGGTCCACGAGGAAACCGCCGTCCGCGAGGCGCGCCGCTATGGCGCGGTGCTGGCCAGCCACGATGACACCACCGCCGAACAGGTCGCGACATCCGCCGCGCACGGTGTCCGCTTTGCCGAATTCCCGACGACGGTCGACGCCGCAGCCGCCTGCCTTCAGCACGGGATCGCCGTGATGATGGGCGCGCCGAACCTGATCCGGGGCGGGTCCCATTCGGGCAATGTCGCGGCCCATGAACTGGCCGAGGCGGATCTGCTGGACATCGTGTCATCGGACTATGTCGCGTCATCGCTGCTGACGGCGGGGCTGATGCTGGGCGATCTGTGGGACGATATGGCGCGCGGCGTGGCGACGGTGACGGCGGCCCCGGCGGCCGCTACCGGACTGGCCGACCGCGGCCAAATACGCCCCGGCCTGCGCGCCGACGTGATCCGCGTGGCCCGCCTACCGGGATCGACCGCCGTGCGCGGCGTCTGGGTCGAAGGCGTGCGCGTGGCGTAGGGTCTGACCTGTCAGCGACGCGATGATGCGGGTGTAGGGCAATCCAGCGTGGGCAAGGACAGCGTGGTCTTCGCCACAGCCACACACTGGTCGGAGCGAGAGGATTCGAACCTCCGACCCCCTGCTCCCGAAGCAGGTGCGCTACCAGGCTGCGCTACGCTCCGACCGTGTGGGGGCGCAGGTAGCCTGTGGGGCGGGGGAATTCAAGTGGGATTGTAGGGTGACGCCGCAAATCTGCTTGCTGGATTTCACCGCCGGATCAGGCGCCACAGGACGCCGGGGCGGGGGGCCGTGACGGTGTCGTTGCGCAGACGGGCCGACATCGCCGGTTGCAGCTGCGATGGGCCCTTGCGTTCCCGCATCAGGATATACAGCCCCGACCCGATGATCAGTGCGCCGCCCAGCAGCGTCACCAGATCGGGCTTTTCGTGAAAGATGATCCAGCCAAAGATGATGGCCCAGATCATCTGCGAATACTGCATCGGGGCCACGGTCGCCGCCTGACCCGTCTGATAGGCCAGGATCAGCAGGAACGCCGCGCAAAGGCCCAGAACCGCGATCAGCGCGCTCAACCCCAGGGCTCCCGCGCTCATCGGTTCATACGCAAGGGCCAGCGACGCGCCGGTCAGGACAAAGTTCCCCAGAAGCGGCCACAGCATCAGCGTCACCGTGCGTTCGGATTTGCCCAGCTTGCGCACGATGACGGCGCCCATCGCCGAACAGAACGCGCCGGTTAGCGCCGCAAGATGGCCCAGCCCCAGGTCGGTGTTGCCCGGGCGCAGGACGATCAGGACGCCCGTCAGGCCGATGCCCACCGCCAGCCAGCGGTGCAGGCCGACCCGTTCGTTCAGGATCGGGATCGCCAGCATCGTGATCAGCAAAGGCTGCGAAAACAGGATCGAATAGACCTGCGCCATCGGCAGGGCGGAAAACGCATAGAAACCGCCCACGCCGGACAGCACGATACAGACCGACCGCAGGCCCACCCAGAATGGCGACCGGGGGCGCAGCGTGCCGCCGTCGGCGTCGCGCAGCAGCAGGATGGCGATGAAGGGAAAGCTGAACAGCGCGGCAAAGAACAGGATCTGCAGGGGCGGGTAGGTCGCGCCCAGATACTTGATGATCACGTCATGCGTCGAATAGATCACCATCGACAGCAGCGCCAGCAGCGGGCCGCGCAGATTGTCCCCCATCACCAGTCCCCTCCACTGACCCTGACGCCGTCAGGTCATATCAGAAAGGGCCGCGCTGTCATGGCGCGGCCCGCATATGTTCAGCCAGACGTCACATCAGGCGGGCAAGGCATCAGGCCGACAGGGCCGCGACGATGCGGTCGCCCATTTCACTGGTGCTGACGGGGGTGCCGCCCTCGGCGCCCATCAGATCGGCGGTGCGCACGCCGTCGGCCAGCACTCGCTCGACCGCGGCTTCCAGCAGGTCTGCCTCGGCCCCAAGGTCAAAGGAGTACCGCAGCGCCATCGCAAAGCTCAGGATGCAGGCGATGGGGTTGGCCTTGCCCTGACCCGCGATGTCGGGGGCCGATCCGTGGACGGGTTCATACATCGCCTTCGGGCGGCCGTTCGCCATCGGCGCGCCAAGGCTGGCGGACGGCAGCATCCCAAGGCTGCCGGTCAGCATCGCCGCGGCGTCCGACAGAATGTCCCCGAACAGGTTGTCAGTCACGATCACGTCGAACTGCTGGGGACGCCGCACCAACTGCATCGCGCCGTTGTCGGCATACATGTGGGTCAGCTCGACATCCGGGTATTCGTTGTCGTGAACCCACTGCACTTCCTCGCGCCACAGAATGCCCGATTCCATGACGTTGGCCTTTTCCATCGAACAGACGCGGTTGCCGCGTTTCTTGGCCAGCTCGAACGCGGCGCGCGCCACGCGGCGAATTTCGCCGCTGGTGTAACGCTGGGTGTTCACGCCGACGCGGCCGCCTTCGTTGTCGGGGTTGTTGTCGTCGGAATGGATGCCGCGCGGCTCACCGAAGTATACCCCGCTGGTCAGTTCGCGCACGATCAGGATGTCCAGACCGGCCACGACCTCGCGCTTCAGCGACGAAAAATCGGCCAGCGCGTCAAAGCATTGCGCGGGGCGCAGGTTGGCGTACAGGTCCATTTCCTTGCGCAGGCGCAGCAGCCCGCGTTCGGGCTTCACGCTGAAGTCCAGATTGTCATAGGCCGGCCCGCCCACGGCACCCAGAAGGACCGCGTCCACCGATTGCGCCTTGGCCATCGTTGCGTCCGACAGCGGCGCGCCGTGCGCGTCGTATGCCGCGCCGCCCACCAGATCTTCGCTGATGTCGAACTTCAGGCCGCGATTGTCCTCGAACCAGCCGATGACCTTGCGCACCTCGGCCATGACTTCGGGACCGATGCCGTCGCCCGGCAGGATGAGTAACGAAAGCGTCTCGGGCATCAGGTGGCCTTTCCATAAAGCGAATTTCGGTCCAGCATCGCCTAGCCCTCGCCTCGGCTTGGGTCAAGTTCACCACAAGAAGGAGCGCCGATGAGCATCCGAAGTCGCATCACCGCCGCGCTGGTCATCTGCCTGGCGACAAGCACTGCCGCGTCGGCACAGGGATTGATCGTGACGCTGCCCGACACCTCGGCCATGCCTAAAGACAGCGCCCGCAGCCTGCTGACGGAACTGGCGCAGGTGGATGTGATGGCCACAAACTGCAGCGAGATGGACCTGACGCCGTCCGAACAGACGCTGCTGTCGGCCACGGGCGAACGCATCGCCGACCGGCTTGGCATGACCGATACGCAGTATGACCGCCGCTACTATGCCCCGGCGCTGGAACTGCTGAACGACCCCGAGGCGTGCGCCCGCATCGCGCCCACCGCCCGCCCGTTGATTGAACGGTTGGGCCGCATGGGTGGCTCGGTCGCGCCCACGGACTAGAACGCCAGATCGACCCAGACCAGACGATGGTCCGAGGCAAGGCTGACCTCGGTCGCCAACGGCGCACCGGTTGGCGGCCACAGAACGCCCGCATCCGTGACGCGCAGCGACTTGGCGGGCAGGACGTAATCGACACGCAGATTGCCGGGCCCGTCGGCCTTTGACCACGCGGCGGTGTCCAGCCCCGGATCGCCCCGATGCCCGGGGGTCGCGGCCATGACGCCGCCTTCGCTGCGGGGCAGGGGGTCTTGGACGACCGCCTGAATGGCGTCCCACGCATCTCGCAGACCGTCGCCATCGGCAGGGTCCACGTTCAGGCGGCCCGCGATGACGAACGGGGCGTCGGGCAGGTGGGCCTGCCAGAACGCCAGTTCGTCGTGATTGCGCCGCCCGTTCCGATCCTCGGGGCCGTCGAAGACCGGGGTCGTCGCGGCCATCGCCAGAACATGCAGCGTCTGCCCGCCGATCTGAACCGGCACGTCCCAATGGGCCACCGACGACAGCCGCTGGATCACCGCGACGTCGTCGGCCGCCTTTGGCATCAGGTTCCCCGGCAGATCGCGCCACAGGACGTCGCTGTAATCCCTGACCGCGCCCAAGGGTCTGCGCGACAGAACGGCCATCGCGCCCTGCCCGGTGAAGAACCCGAACCCCTGCGCGTCGTCGCCCGTCCCCAGCCGCCCGTCGCCGTTCAGGTCCAGCCCCGTCGCCACGCCCGCGTTGGGCGTCCCGGCAAAGCGGTGCGGATAATCGGCGCCCGCATCCGCCAGCGCGGCCTGCAGCGCAGTCAGCGCGCGCCCATCGTAATCCCAGTCGATGCCAGTCAGGACCACCACATCGGCATCGGCCGCAGCGATCACCGCCACGGCGGCGGCGACCTGCTTGTCCTTGCCCGACTGGATGTCCTTCAAAAGCAACCCCGGGCCTTTGCGCGAAAGCCCGGGGTCATAGGTTGCAATGCGCACCGTGTCGGCCTGCGCCGCCCCGGCCAGCAGGGCCAGCGCCAGCGCGGCCCGGATCAGACCCAAGGCTGAGACTGCGCAATCCGCTGTTCATAGGCGGCGATGGAGTTGTCCTTCTCCAGCGTCAGGCCGATGTCGTCCAACCCGTTCAGCAGGCAGTGCTTGCGATGCGGGTCCATTTCGAACGTGAACACCTCGCCATCCGGACCGCTGACGGTCTGGTTTTCCAGATCGACCGTCAGCCGGGCGTTGGCACCGTGTTCGGCGTCCTTCATCAGCGCATCGACGGCTTCCTGCGGCAGAACGATGGGCAGGATGCCGTTCTTGAAGCAGTTGTTGTAAAAGATGTCCGCAAAGCTCGTCGAAATCACGCAGCGGATGCCGAAATCCAGCAGCGCCCAGGGCGCGTGTTCGCGCGACGATCCGCAGCCGAAATTGTCGCCCGCGACGATGATCTGCGCATCGCGATAGGCGGGCTTGTTCAGGACGAAATCCGGGTTCTCGGTCCCGTCCTGGTTGAAGCGCATCTCGTCGAACAGGTTCTTGCCCAGACCCGAGCGGTGGATCGTTTTCAGAAACTGTTTCGGGATGATCATGTCGGTGTCGATGTTGACCAGCGGCATGGGGGCCGCAACGCCGGTCAGGGTGGTGAACTTGTCCATCAGGGTGATCTTTCAATCAGAAATTTCGGTTCAGACCAGCAGCGCCGTCAGCCGCAGGTCGGTGCCTTTTGATCGTTTGTCGTCCAGATCGCGCACGCGGTCGGCGATGACATCGGGAACCCCTGCCGCGCGGCGCGGATCGCGCGCCTGCAATGCGGCAAAGTCTTCCCACACCAGCGCCAGCCGGGGCCGCGTCGCGTTCGGTTCGTGGTGCAGCGCGTCATACAGCGCATCAAGGTTCAGCCCTTGTGGCGTGAAACCCAGATTGTCCTGCCAGTTCAGCGCGACCGCCAGGTCGGCAATCAGCCCGTCCTCGGTGCCGCAGTCGATCCGCGCGACGCGAAACCCGTCCGCCTGCAACGCCGCGATCGCGGCGGGCAGGGCGTCGGGCGTCACGTGGCGCGCGGCCTCGACCGTGGCTGTCACCGGGGCGGACGCACCGCTCATGCAGCCTCCGCCGCCATCACCTCGCGCACGTCGACCAGATGCCCCGCGATGCCTGCCGCCGCCGCCATCACGGGCGACATCAGATGCGTGCGACCGCCCCGGCCCATGCGGCCTTCAAAGTTGCGGTTCGATGTCGCGGCGCAGCGTTCGCCGGGGGCCAGCTGGTCGGGGTTCATCCCCAGACACATCGAACAGCCCGCAAGGCGCCATTCGAAACCGGCATCGGTGAAGATCTTGTCCAGACCCTCTTCCTCGGCCTGCGCGCGGACCAGACCCGAGCCCGGCACGACCATGCCGCGCACGTTCGGGGCGAGCTTCTGTCCCTTCAGGATGCCGGCTGCGGCGCGCAGATCCTCGATCCGGCCGTTGGTGCAGGACCCGATGAAGACCGCGTCGATGGCGATATCGGTCAGCGGTGTGCCGGGGGTCAGACCCATGTAGTCAAGGCTGCGCCGGGCCGCATCGACCTTGCCGCCTGCAAAATCCTCGGGCGCGGGGACGCGGTCGGTGATCGGCAGCACGTCCTCGGGGCTGGTGCCCCACGTCACGACCGGGGCAATGTCTTCGCCGCGAATGGTCACGACCTTGTCCCACTGCGCCCCCTCATCGGTGAACAGCGTCTTCCACCATGCAAGGGCGGCTTCCCATGCGGCACCCTTGGGGGCGTGCGGGCGACCGTTGACATAGGCGAAGGTCTTTTCATCCGGCGCAATCAGACCGGCGCGTGCGCCACCCTCAATCGCCATGTTGCAGACCGTCATGCGGCCTTCCATCGACAGGTCGCGGATCGCCTCGCCGCAATATTCGATGACATGGCCGGTCCCGCCTGCGGTGCCGGTCTTGCCGATGACGGCCAACGTGATGTCCTTGGCGGTGACACCGGGGCGCAGCTTGCCCGTGATTTCCACCTTCATGTTCTTCGATTTCTTCTGGATCAGCGTCTGTGTCGCCAGAACGTGCTCGACCTCGGACGTGCCGATGCCGTGGGCCAGCGAACCAAAGGCGCCATGCGTCGCGGTGTGGCTGTCGCCGCAGACGACGGTCATGCCGGGCAGGGTCCAGCCCTGTTCGGGGCCCACGATGTGGACGATCCCCTGACGGACATCGCTCATCGGGTAATAATTCACGCCGAATTCGCGGGCGTTCTTGTCCAGTTCGCCCACCTGCGCACGGCCTTCGGGGTTTTCGATGCCCTGCACGCGGTCGGCCGTGGTCGGCACGTTGTGGTCGGGAACCGCGATGGTCTGGTCGGGGCGGCGCACCTTGCGGCCCGACATCCGCAGCCCTTCAAAGGCCTGCGGGCTGGTCACTTCGTGGACCAGATGGCGGTCGATATACAGAAGGCAGGTGCCGTCGGGCTGGCGGTCGACGACATGCGCGTCGAAGATCTTGTCATACAATGTGCGCGGGGTGCCCGCGTTGGTGGTGCCGGTCATGGCTGTCGATTCCTGAAAAAAGATAGCGAGTGGGGAGAGTCAGTCGGTCGGGTGGGCCCACGGCCCAGCACCCGCATCAAAGTCGTGCGGTGACAGACAGGCTTTCGCCGTAAAAGCGACCCGGCAGGCGGACGCGATCGTGTATGTTGAAATACCGAAACATGGCTGCGGTTTTTACGCGCGTTTCGGCCCTGATGCAAGCGTGACGGCACGGGGCGGCATGCGGCTGGTGGGACCGGGGCGCAGTGGTGGCGCAGTGGTTTGGTCAACATCGCAGCAATCCGGTGCACGATCTGTGCATCCCCGGTGCATGGCCTGTGCATGGTACGTGCATTCCGAAACTCAACAATTTCTGGCGTTTGGCGCGATCTGGCGGGGCGGTGTTGTGAAATTCGGCTCCGCTGCGTCCGGCCCGCGACACGTCGGACCCAGCGTCAGCCTGCCAACCCGTCGGCCACATCTGGCCGTGGGGTGGGTCGGTGCCGCAAAGCCTTCATTGAATCGTCGCGCGCAGATGCTATCTTTGTTCCATCCCGGCGCCGGGGAATTGCGGCGCGCTGATCGGAGGAAACCCCCCTGTCCACCACCGTCCCGTCGGCCGCCGAGCCGACCGCGACCGCCGCGGAGCCTGACAGTTTGTTGGCCCGCATCCTGTCCTCGCTTGATGACGACAAAGCCGAGGATGTCGTGACCATCGACTTGCGTGGCCGTTCGGCCATGGCCGATCACATGGTGATCGCCTCGGGCCGCAGCTCTCGCCAAGTGGCTGCAATTGCTGAAAAACTTGTTGACCGGCTCAAGCAGGACGTTGGCCGTTCGGCACGTGTCGAAGGCAAGGATACAGGCGACTGGGTGCTGATCGACACGGACGACGTGATCGTCCATGTGTTCCGCCCCGAAGTGCGCGAATTCTACCAGCTGGAAAAGATGTGGATGCCGGCAGACAGCCTGGCCGCCCTCCGCGCCGACGCGGTCGCCCACGACCTGTCCGCCCCGCTGCGTCAGTAAAGCAGGCCTCTGTGGCGTGCTGAAACTTCGTATCTGCGCGGTCGGCAAGCTGTCCGCGCGGACGCCCGAGGCGGCGCTGATCGACGACTACCTGACACGGTTCGGCCAGACTGGCCGGGCCTTGGGCCTTGGACCCGCCAACGTGGTCGAGGTCGAAGACAAGCGCGGCGGCGGCATGACCGCCGAGGCCGCGCTGCTGTCCCGACAAATACCTGATAACGCAGCCATAATCTCTCTCGACGAGCGCGGCAGGATCATGTCCTCACCCGAGTTCGCGGGCCATCTCGCGCGGCTTCGCGACGATGGCCGGGGCGATCTGGCCTTCCTCATCGGCGGCGCGGACGGGCTTGATCCATCGCTGCGCGCGCGGGCCGACATGTCGCTGTCCTTCGGCGCGATGGTCTGGCCGCACATGCTGGTGCGCGTCATGCTGGCCGAACAGATCTACCGCGCGGCGACGATCCTTGCCGGATCGCCGTATCACCGCGAATAAAGCCTAATCCCGCGGGTTTTCGATCGCCGGCGGGTCTGCGGGCCATTCGTCGATGATGCGCACCGCGTCGTCTGCCGTCTCAACAAACTGAAACAGCGACAGATCCTCGACACTGATCGTCCCGGCCGCCGCCAGGGCATCCCAGTTGATCATAGTTTCCCAGAATTCCCGGCCAAACATCAGAATCGGCACGCGTTTCATGCGACCGGTCTGGATCAGGGTCAGCGTCTCGAACAGCTCATCCATGGTCCCGAAACCGCCGGGAAACACGGTGATGGCGCGGGCGCGCATCAGGAAATGCATCTTCCGGATCGCGAAGTAATGAAAGTTGAAGGACAGCGCCGGCGTCACGAATTCATTGGGCGCCTGTTCGTGCGGTAAAACGATTCCCAGCCCGATCGACTGGCCGCCGGCTTCCAGCGCGCCCTTGTTTCCGGCCTCCATCACGCCCGGTCCACCGCCGGTGCAGATGACGTCTTCGTGGCCGCCGCCTTCCATGCTGCGCCGGGTCATCAGAAACGCGAACCGCTCTGCCTCGGTGTAGAACCGCGACAACGCGCCCAGTTCGGGCGTCACGGCACGGGCGGCGTTTTCCGGGGCCGGAATACGGGCGCCCCCGAACATCACGACGGTCGAATTGATGCCATGTTCGTTCAGGATCAGCTCGGGCTTCAGCAACTCCAGCTGCAACCGCACGGGGCGCAGCTCTTCGCGGACCAGAAAATCCTCGTCTACGAACGCCAGCCGATACGACGGCGACCGGGTCTGTGGCGTGTCGGGGACGGCATTGACGGCCGAAACATCCTGATCGCTTTTGCGCAGCGCAGTGTTTGCTGTGTCGGTCTTGGCCATCTTCCCGTCCTGCTGGATTGCGTGGTTCCGGCCACCCGCATATAGCCGGGCGGGCAGAGATACCACCCGCGAGAGGTCACATGAACACCCAAGATCTGGAACGCGCTATCGAGGCTGCCTGGGACGCCCGGGACGAAATCACCCCCGCCACCACCGGCGAACGCCGCGATGCAATCGAACAGACGCTGGACGCGCTGGACCGTGGCGCGCTGCGCGTGGCCGAAAAGCGGGACGGCGATTGGCATGTGAACCAGTGGGCGAAAAAGGCCGTTCTGCTGGGCTTTCGCCTGAAGGACATGGAAATGCAGTCGGGCGGCCCGCAAGGCAGCGGCTGGTGGGACAAGGTCGACAGCAAGTTCGCCGGCTGGGGCGAAAACCGCTGGCGCGATGCAGGCTTTCGCGCGGTTCCGAACGCGATTGTCCGGAAATCGGCGTTCATCGGGCGGGGCGTCGTCCTGATGCCGTCCTTCGTCAATCTGGGCGCCTATGTCGACGAAGGCACGATGGTCGACACCTGGGCCACCGTCGGGTCCTGTGCGCAGATCGGCAAGAACGTCCATCTGTCCGGCGGCGTAGGCATCGGTGGCGTCCTCGAACCCATGCAGGCCGGCCCCACCATCATCGAGGATAACTGCTTCATCGGCGCCCGCTCCGAGGTGGTCGAAGGCGTGATCGTCCGCGAGGGCTCTGTCCTTGGAATGGGTGTTTTCCTTGGCCAATCCACCAAGATCTTCGACCGCGAAACCGGTCAGGTTTCCTATGGTGAGGTGCCCGCAGGTTCGGTCGTGGTGGCGGGGTCGCTGCCATCCAAGGGCGGCGTCAATCTTTATTGCGCCGTGATCGTCAAGCGCGTGGACGAAAAGACCCGGTCCAAGACTTCGATCAACGATCTCCTGCGCGACTGAGCCCATGGCCGGGATGTGACAGGCAACAAAAATTTTCCTGAATCGCATCAGTGTGTTGAACCAAAAGCAACTTTATCGTGTTTGTGGTCCATCACCCCCCGTTAAACAGGAGTTTGGGATGCAGGGACTTGGTTGGTTGGCCGCCATCATCGTGGGCGGTCTGGCGGGTTGGATCGCCAGCAATATCATGAAAGCCGACACGGGTATCGTGTTGAATATCATCATCGGCATCGTCGGCGCTGTCATCGCCAACGTCATCGCGGGCTGGCTGGGTCTGAACTTTCAGGCAGGCAGCTGGCTGGCACAGGGCCTCGCGGGTCTTGTCGGTGCTGTAATCCTTATCTGGATCTACCGCGCTGTCGCACGGTAACGCGCGGCGGGCTCCGCCGCCTCGGATACGAAAAAGGGCCGGTCACCACCGGCCCTTTCTTCATGCGATGACGCACTCTCAGCTGAAAAACTGCGCCCCGTTCGGGCTGATGGTTGAGCCGGTGATGAACCCCGCATCGTCGGATGCCAGAAACACCACACAACGGGCGACCTCTTCAGGTTCGCCCAGACGCCCGACCGGGATCTGGGGAATGATGCGGTCGTTCAGCACCTTTTCGTCGATCGCGCGGACCATTTCCGTCCCGATATATCCGGGCGCGATCGCGTTCACCGTGATCCCCGCGCGCGCGCCTTCCTGCGCCAACGCGCGGGTAAAGCCGATATCGCCAGCCTTCGCTGCAGAATAGTTCGCCTGTCCCGCCTGACCCTTCTGCCCATTGACCGAACTGATGTTGATGATGCGCCCGAACTTGCGGTCGCGCATGCCGCCCCAGACCGGATGGGTCATGTTGAAGATGCCGGACAAATTGGTGTCGATGACCTCGCGCCACTGCTGGGGGGTCATCTTGTGAAACATCGCGTCCCGCGTGATGCCCGCGTTGTTGACCAGCACGGCGATGGGTCCCAACGTCTCCTCCACCTCTTTGAGGCCCTTGGTGCAGGCATCGTAGTCCGTGACCGACCATTTAAAGGTCCGAATTCCGGTTTCATCCTGAAATGCCTTCGCGGCCTCATCATTGCCGGCATAGTTGGCCGCAACGACATATCCTGCCGCCTGAAGGGCTTTTGAGATCGCTGCTCCGATCCCCCGGGTTCCACCAGTCACGATTGCAACCTTGGCCATGCGAAACGCTCCTCCTCAGATCGTATGACGTCACGGAAGAAAGCGTATCGAGGGCAGATTTAACAAACAATAGCTGCAACTGCAGCAATTGCAGGGGGATTGGCGCGACCGATTGTCACCGCAAGCCAGCCGACCCCGCCGGTGACCGCCATGGGGGTCGGATCGTGGGCGCGCCGAAGTAGAAGCCTTGCAGACAGTCGATCCCCATGCCGATCAGCATCGCCGCATCCTCGGCCGTTTCGACGGATTCGGCGACCGTCAGCATGTCGAAATGCCGCGCGATATCGTGCAGCGCCTGAACCAGAATTCGGTTGTCCGGATTATCGGCCACGCGGCGCACGAACTGTCCGTCGATCTTGATCATGTCGAAGCAGAAATCGCGCAGATACCGGAACGATGTATGCCCCGCCCCGAAATCATCCAGCGCAAAGCTGACGCCGCGGCCCTGAAACTCGGACATGAAGTCGCGCACCAACTGCGGCATCTGCATGGCCGAGCTTTCCGTGATTTCCAGGATCAAACGCTCAGCCAGATGGTCGGCTGCGCCAAGGCCAACCTCCAACGTGTCACGCCAGTCCTGATGGGTGATCGACCGCGCGGACAGGTTGATCGACAGCCGCAGAGTCGGGTCTTCGGCAAGCGCCTGCAGGCCCAGTTGCAGCGACAGACAATCGATCTGGCGACCCAGTTCCAGCGCCTCTGTGTGTGGCATGAAATCGCGCAGCGGAATGATCCGCCCGGACGGGTCGAGGATCCGGATCAGACCTTCGTGGAAGGCCACGCGATCTGGCCGTTCGGACTGAACGATGGGTTGAAACGCCAGCGTGCCGTTTCCGCGTGCGACGGCGGCACGCACGGTGTCGATGGTCGCCGCCGCCTGCTGGCGGACGGCCGCATCGAATGGGGATAAATCGGGGGTCGGCAGATCACGGGTCATCCAAGCCTCCTTGGGGCTTTGGGAACTCTGGGCAGAGTGACCTAATTTCCGGTAAAGATCAGGGGTATTTCAAGAACAGGGTTAACCGAAGATGGACGGCAGATGCGTGTGGTGCGGGACCGACCCGCTGTATGTCGCCTATCACGACACCGAATGGGGTGTGCCGGAATACGACAGCCGCGCCTTGTGGGAAAAGCTGGTGCTGGACGGCTTTCAGGCGGGGCTCAGCTGGATCACCATCCTGAGAAAGCGCGATAACTTCCGCCGGGTATTCGACGGCTTCGACCCCTGTGCCATCGCCCGCTGGACCGAGGATGACGTCACCCGTGCCTTGGCCGATCCCGGCATCATCCGCCACCGTGGCAAGATCGAGGCGACGATCGGCAACGCACGCGCCTGGATCGCGATCGAGGAGGCCGAGGGGTTTTCCCCCTTTCTTTGGGGGTTCGTCGGGGGAAAGCCCATCGTGAACCACTGGCCGACCCATGGCGACGTGCCAGCCTCGACCCCCGAATCACTGGCGATGTCAAAGGCCCTGAAAAAGCGTGGTTTTCGCTTTTGCGGGCCGGTCATCACCTATGCCTTCATGCAGGCGACCGGGATGGTGAACGACCACCTGACGACCTGTTTCCGGCATCCGTCGGCGACCAGCGATTAAGGCTTGGCCTTCAACTGCTCGATCATCGCCACGGCCGCAGGGGACGACCAGTCGGCATCGCCGACCATGCGCGCGACTTCATTGCCGTCATGATCGACCAGAATCGACACGGGCATGGCAAGAACCCCCATCTGCCGGGCCAGCGCCATCTTTGTGTCCGTCAGGCGGGGCAGGGCGGTGATCGATTCCTCGGTGAAGAACTTGTTGATGGACGCAGGCGGATTGCGGCCTGACGCGATCGTCAGCACCTGAAAATCGTCGCCACCCAGCTGCGTCTGCAACCGGTCGAGCGAGGGCATTTCCTCGCGGCACGGGGCGCACCAGGTGGCCCAGAAATTGATCAGAAGGGCCTTCCCCTTGTAGTCCGCCAGCGTCACGGGCTTGCCGTCAGGGTCGGTGAATTCGGTCTGGGGCACGGGTTTTGGCGCGGCATCGACCAGTTTCGACAGCCCTGCCTGCCGTGCGGCGTCCCAGTCCACCGGGCCTGCGACCGCCACGCCCGCGTTTGCAGCGCAAATCAGGGCCGTATAAAGGAAAAGGCGACGCAGCATTATGACCTCCGAAGGACCGCATATGACCGACACGCCCAAAACCCCCGGCGCAAACACCATGTGGGGCGGGCGTTTCGCCGCCGGTCCGGACGCGATCATGGAGGCGATCAACGCCTCGATCGGGTTTGACCAACGGCTTTACGCCCAGGATATCCGGGGCAGCCGGGCCCACGCGGCGATGCTGGCCGCGCAAGGCATCATCAGCGATAGCGATGCGGCCGCCATCGGGGAAGGGCTGCTCACCGTCTTGTCAGAGATCGAGCGTGGCGATTTCGCATTCCGGACCGATCTGGAAGACATCCACATGAACGTGGAAGCGCGGCTGAAGGACCTGATCGGCGAACCCGCGGGCCGCCTGCATACGGGCCGGTCGCGCAATGACCAGGTCGCAACCGACTTTCGGCTGTGGGTGCGCGATCAGTGCGATGCGGTGATCAGCGGGCTGCAGGCGCTGATCCGTGCGGCGCTGGGTCAGGCGCAGGCGGGCGCAGACTGGGTCATGCCGGGCTTTACCCATCTGCAGACCGCGCAGCCGGTGACGTGGGGCCATCACATGATGGCCTATGTCGAGATGTTCGGTCGCGACCTTTCGCGGTTCCAGGACGCACGGCGGCGCATGAACGAAAGCCCGCTGGGCGCGGCGGCGCTGGCCGGGACCGGCTATCCCATCGATCGCGAGGCGACCGCCAGGGCGCTGGATTTCGACCGTCCCATGGCCAACAGCCTTGATGCCGTCAGCGACCGCGACTTCGCGCTGGAGTTCCTGTCGGCCGCAACCATCTGTGCGGTCCACCTGTCGCGTCTCGCGGAAGAGCTGGTTATCTGGTCCTCGGCCCAGTTCCGGTTCGTGTCGATGTCGGACAAATGGTCCACCGGCAGTTCGATCATGCCGCAAAAGCGCAATCCCGACGCGGCCGAACTGATCCGTGCCAAGATCGGCCGGATCCTTGGCGCGACGGTGGCGCTGTTCACGGTGATGAAGGGGCTGCCCTTGGCCTATTCCAAGGACATGCAGGAAGACAAGGAACAGGTCTTCGACGCGGCAGACAGCCTGCTGCTGGCCTTGGCCGCGATGGCGGGGATGCTGGGGGATCTGACAGCCAACCGGGACAGGATGCAGGACGCAGCCTCGGCCGGGTTTTCGACCGCCACCGATCTGGCCGACTGGCTGGTACGCGAACTGGGTCTGCCGTTCCGCGACGCCCATCACGTCACCGGCTCGCTTGTGGCCAAGGCCGAAGCGGCGGGGATCGATCTGCCCGAACTGACGCTGGCCGAAATGCAGGCGGTTCACCCGGGGATCACGCAGGCCGTGTTCGGCGTGCTGGGGGTCGACAACTCCGTCGCCTCACGCAAAAGCTATGGCGGCACGGCGCCCGATCAGGTCCGCGCGCAGGTGGCACGCTGGCGCGAGATCGCGGACGGCTGGGCGTAAGGGCGAGGGGGTAACAACGATGGCAACGAAAACAGGAATTCTGGCGCCCTTTGCGATGATCTTCGCGCTGGCGGGTTGCGGCATCGACGGCGACCCGGTGCCGCCTTCGGGTTCGACCACCACGCCCGGCATCACCGTTTCTGGCGACGCGCAGATCGGGATGCGCGGCACGCTTTGATCACGACTGCGGGGCAGGCGCAGTTGCCCCGTTCACAAACGGTCAAAAACGCGGCAATCTTGCCGGCGACGTACCCGGCAGACGGTACGCGCAGATTGGCAGGCGAAAGGACAGTGCCCATGTCGAGAGTGATTCTGATGGCCGCCCTCGTGGCCCCTATGGCGTTGGCGGCCTGCGGCGGCGGTGGTGGCAGCAGCCGCTATACCGACGAGGGGTTGCCCCCTCAGCCAAAGGAATACGTCTATAATCCCAACGCCCGGCACGCGCCGGTATCGCTTTCGGGCAACGATCTGCAGGGTATCCGCAAGGATACGTTCTGACCTGACGCCGCTGCGCATCACATGGCTGGTGCTGGCCGGGGTCGGGCTGATCCTGTGGTTGGCCGATCCATCATGGCCCGCGGGCAATGACTGGACGGCGATCACGGCACTGGCGATCTGGGCACTGGTCGAGACGATGCTGCGTCGCAACTGGTGGGCGCTGATCACCCTGCCGGCGCTGGTGCTTGGCGTGGGCGTGGCATTGCCGCTATATCTCTACATGCGCTCGGGCAGGATCATCTGATGGATCATTTCAACTTTCGGGACGGCGAGCTTTTCGCCGAAGACGTGCCGCTGGCGCAGATTGCTGAGCAGGTCGGCACGCCCGTCTATGTCTATTCCGCGGCGACCCTGACCCGGCATTTCCAACTGTTCCAGCAGGCCTTGGACTGGACTGATCATCTGGTCTGCTTTGCGGTCAAGGCGAACTCCAACCTCGCGGTGCTGAAGCTGCTGGGTGATCTGGGGGCGGGGATGGACGTCGTCTCGCTGGGTGAATACGCGCGCGCCAAGGCCGCCGGCGTCCCGGCGGACCGGATCGTGTTTTCGGGCGTCGGCAAGACGATGGGCGAGATGGAGGCGACCATCACCGGCGGCATCCGGCAATTCAATGTCGAAAGCGAGCCCGAGCTGCTGGCCCTGTCGCAGGTCGCGACCCGGCTGGGTCAGACGGTGCCGATCGCGGTTCGCGTGAACCCCGATGTCGACGCGAAAACCCACGCCAAGATCGCGACCGGCAAATCCGAAAACAAGTTCGGCATTCCAATTGCGCGCGCAGCGGAGGTCTATGCGCTGGCGGCGACCCTGCCTGGGGTTCGCGTCGTCGGGATCGACGTTCATATCGGCAGCCAGCTGACCGACCTGGCACCGTTTCGCGCCGCGTACCGCAAGGTTGCGGAACTGACGCGGACCCTGCGCGCAGCGGGGCATGACATCCGCAGGCTGGATCTTGGGGGCGGGCTGGGGATCCCTTATCGCCGCGATAACACCGCGCCGCCGTTGCCACTGGAATACGGTCAGGTCATCCGCGACGAAGTCGGCGATCTTGGTTGCGAGATCGAGGTCGAACCCGGCCGCAACATCGCAGGCAACGCCGGGGTTTTGCTGTCGCGCGTGGTGTATCTCAAGGAAGGTGAGGGGCGTAATTTCCTGATCCTTGACGCCGCGATGAACGATCTGATCCGCCCGGCGATGTATGACGCGCATCACGACATCATCCCCGTCCGCGAACCGCGCCCGGGCGCGGATGTGGCGCCCGTCGACGTGGTGGGCCCGGTCTGCGAAACCGGGGACACCTTTGCGCGAGGGACCGATCTTCCTGCGCTTTCAGCCGGTGATCTGGTCGCGTTTCGGTCTGCCGGGGCCTATGGTGCGGTCATGGCGTCGGAATACAATTCTCGTCCCCTCGTGCCAGAGGTTCTGGTTCAGGGCGACCGCTGGGCCGTCATCCGGCCCCGCCCGAGCATTGAGGAAATGCTGGGCCGCGACCGACTGCCGGAGTGGTTGTGACGCATGATCGCCAAAATCCCAAAGACACGACCCTGACGGGCGATCTGCCCCCACAGGCGGGCCGCGCGGTCCGTCGCACATTGGCGTCGATGTGGGTCGAACGCATTCTTGGCCGGTTCTGGCCGCTGCTCAGCTGGCTGGCCGTGGGGCTTGCCGTGCTGGCCCTGGGGCTGGTCTCACTGATCGATGTGCGCTTTGCGCTGTGGATCGGGGTTGCGTGGCTGGTGGTGTTGGCGGGCCTTGGCCTTTGGGGGTGGCGGCGGTTTGCCCGCCCGACCGAGGCTGATGCGCTGGCCCGCGTGGACGCGGGGCTGCCCGGCGCGCCCTTGGGTGCGCTGCAGGACCATATGGCGCTGGGCCACGGCGATTCGGGTGCCGAAGGACTGTGGGCCGCGCACCGGGCGCAGATGGCCAATGCCGCTGCACACGCGCGCGCCGTTGGGCCCAATGCCGGCCTCTCTCGCCGCGACCCGTTTGGGCTGCGGCTGGTGGCGCTGACGTTTGCGGCGATGGCGTTTCTGTTCGGCGGGCTTGGTCCGGCCGGGCAGGGGCTGGGCGCGCTGGCGTCGAACTTCCGGGCGCCGCCGCCGCGCGTCGCCGACCCCGCCCCGGCCACCGGCCCCGGCTGGGAAGGCTGGGCGCAGCCGCCGGCCTATACCCGCAGCCCGACCATTTATCTGAATGCTCTGCCCGAGGGGGAGACGCTTCAGGTCCCCAAGGGCACGGTATTCTCCTTGCGCCTTTACGGCACGAATGCCGCGTTCACCCAGGATATCGGCACCGCCAAAGCGGATGCGGCACCCGACGCGCCAGAATTCTCCGCCGACCAAGACGGGACGCTGACCGTCGCGGGACTGTCGCGCACGATCACCGTGCGGCCCGACGACGTGCCGACGGTACGTCTGGGTAAACCAGCCGACCGGCGCTCTGACGGGCGGCTGGTTCAGGACGTCACGGCCACCGACGACCACGGCATCACCGAGGGCACGGCGACGGTGACGCTAGATATGGCCGCCATCGACCGCCGCTTTGGCCTGGCGGTCGAGCCTGAACCGAAAGAGCCGATCACACTCGATATTCGCCTTCCGCGCGCCAAGGTGGGTGACGTGACAGGCCGGATCACGGCCGATCTGTCCAAGCATGCTTGGGCCAACCTGCCGGTGACGGTGGTCCTGTCGGTGAAAGACGGCATCGATCAGGTCGGGACGTCACAGCCCACCCACATGATCCTTCCCGGAAAGCGCTTCTTCGATCCGCGCGGGGCCGCGCTGATCGAACTGCGCCGCGACCTGCTGTGGTCGCGCGTCAATGCGGAGCGCACGGCTCAGGTCCTGCGCGCGATGATCTGGCAGCCCGAGGGCGCCGAGTCCGACTTTCCGCCCGAATTGCTGGCCGAACTGCGTGCGTCCGTGGGCGTTCTGGAAAGCGGTGAGTTCACGCCGGAAACCCGCGACAAGCTGGCCGAGGCGCTTTGGGCCGCTGCCGTCAGTCTGGAAGACGGGGGGTTGGACGACGCGCTGGAGCAGATGAAGCAGGCCCAGCAGCGTCTGTCCGAGGCGATCCGCAACGGTGCCAGCCCGGAAGAGATCCAGAAGCTGATGGATGATCTGAAGGCCGCGTCGGACGCCTATACCGACATGCTGGCTGAACGCGGCGAAGACCCCGCGCAGAAGTTTGACCGCAGCCCACAGCAGGACCGGCAGGAAATCTCGGCCGACAAGATTCAGGAAATGCTGGATGAAATTCAGCGCCTGATGAACGAAGGCCGCATGGCCGAGGCGCAGGAGCTGCTGGAGCAGTTCAACCGGATGATGGAAAACCTGCAGGTCCGCAATGAGCCGGGTCAGGGCGGTGGCCGTTCGCGCCAAAGCCAGCGTCTGTCCGACACGCTGCGCGAACAGCAGGAACTGGCAGATGAGGCGCTGCGCCGTGCGCAGGACCCGTTCGGCGAAATGGATCAGCAGGCGGACGGACAAAGCCCCGGCGAGGGCGAGCAACCGGGCGCCGAGGGTGAGGATCAGGCTGGACAACAATCCGGCGAAGGTCAGTCCCCGCAAGGCCAGCCCGGCGAAGGCCAATCCGGCGAAGGCCAATCCGGCCAGCAACGGTCAGGCCAGCAGCAATCGGGACAGCAGCAATCGGGACAGGGACAATCCGGGCAGGGCTCGCTTGCCGATCGTCAGCGCGCGCTGCGCGAGGAATTGGGACGACAGCGCGGTCTTCTGCCCGGTCGCGGCACGCCGGAAGGTGATGCCGTGGGTCAGGAAATGGACCGCGCCGGTCGTGCGATGGAAGAAGCTGAGCAGGCCCTTCGCGACGAAGACCCCTCGGGCGCGATGGAACGCCAGGCCGAAGCGATCGAGGCGCTGCGCCAGGGGATGCGTGCCCTGTCCACGCTGGAAGGTGGTCAGCGCGCCAATCAGGGTCAGCAGAACCAGCCCGGTGAGGACGGTGAAAACCCGGGTCAAGACGGTCCGCCCGGAACAGACGGGGGTGACGGGCAACCGCAGGACAATGCGGGGCAGGTCGATCCGCTGGGGCGCAATCTTTCGGGTCAAGGTGGCCAGATCACCACCGGCGATCCGCTGGCGCAGGGGGGTGTCGATCCGGCGCGTCGGGCGCGTGATCTGCTGGACGAAATCCGCCGCCGCAGCGGTCAGGCGGACCGGTCCAAGGACGAACGTGACTATCTGGGGCGGTTGCTCGACCGGTTCTAACGAACCCAGCCCGAGACGGTCGCGTGCAGACCGTCGACCCAATTGCGATAATCGGCCAATGCGGTGCCAAGCGCCCCGTCAGGCGACAGTCGCGGCGCGATCAGATAGGCGCCGACAAGGACGGCCCAGACCAGCACCGCCAGCCAGAATCCCGTAGTATAGCCGCTTTTACGCGTGGGAATGGTTTCTTCGGCGACTGCATAAGGTGTGTCTGCAGCGACGTCGGGCGGCAGGGTCAAAGCCTCGATTGACTGCGTTTCGGCGACGGCCGCAGTCTTGCGGACGGTAGGTTCGGTGGCCACCGCAGCGTCTGCCGACAGTGCATCGGCCGCGCGGGCGTCGCGTTCGCGGGCGGCTTCCTCTCGCAAGATCGTCAGGACGGACGCCGGAATAGGCTGTGGCCGCGGCTGGGCATCTGGCACCGCCGGTTCCGCGTCAACGGCAGGCGCGGGGACGGATGGTTGCTGGAACCAGACGTTCTCGCAGGCGGAACACTCGACCTCTCGGCCCTGGGGGGGGATCGCGTCCTCGGCGATCTCGTATTGGGCGCCACAGCGCGGGCAGGTCAGACGCATTCCGTATCCCATCCAGTCGGGGGCATTTTAGCGGCCCATTTCCTTGGCGGCGGGCGTTCGGGTTTCTGGTCATCGCCGCCCGGACGTTCTATCAACGCCTTGCCCCACAGCCAAGCGGCGCACCAGACCTCGCGACGGCGGCATTACGAAGGAGACGGCCTTGATCGACTTGCACGACGTGACCTTTGGCTATCGCGGTGGCGGCAAGTTGTTCGAGGGGCTGAACCTCTCTCTGCCCAAGGGGTCGTTTCATTTCCTGACGGGGCCGTCGGGGTCGGGCAAGACCACCCTTCTGCGGCTTTTGACGGCGGACCTTTTGCCCGACAGCGGCCGCGTGGCCGCCTTCGGCGAAGAGACAAACCGCCTCAGCCGCGACGGCATTGCGGCGCTGCGCCGCCGCGTCGGGGTCGTTCATCAGGATACGCAATTTCTGAACCACTTGCCGGTCGCCGAAAATATCGCGCTGCCCCTGACCGTATCGGGCCAGCCGATCGACATGGCCGCGCTGAAGGACCTGCTGGGCTGGGTCCAACTGGTCCCCCAGGCGCGCGCATTGCCGCCGTCCCTGTCCGGGGGCGAGCGTCAGCGCGCCGCGTTGGCGCGCGCCGTTATCCTGTCACCGGACGCCATTCTGGCTGATGAGCCGACGGGGAACCTTGACTGGGACATGTCGATGCGGCTGCTTCAGCTGCTGATTGAGCTGAACCGTTCGGGCAAGACCGTCCTGATCGCCACCCACGATCTGAACCTGATCCGCGCCGCCAAGCAGCAGGTGCAGGCGCGCGCCCTGCGGCTGGTCGACGGAAAGATCCAACAGGCGGGGGCAGACCTGTGAAAGAACCAACCACCAAACGCCCGAAGTTCCGTATGTCGGACCTGTCGAAGTTCGGCCCCCGCGACATGAAGGGGATGGACCTTGCCACGCTGTGGCGCGGGCTTTCGGGCCGCGACGCAGGGATGGCCGACCGGGTCGTTCCGCCGACAGGTTACACCGCGCAACTGACATTGTTCTGTGCGGGCGTCATGGCCTTTCTGGCGGTGTTTGCGCTGGCCCTGACGCTGGCGACCGGGCGTCTGGCCGAACGCTGGTCGGAAGGGTTGGCGCAGACCGCCACCGTCCGCGTCACCGCACCTGACGGCGACGTCGATGCCCGCGTGAACGCGGTTGAAGAGGTGCTGCAGACCACCCCCGGCGTGTCCGAGCCGCGCGTGATCCCGGCTGATGAAATGCAGCGTTTGCTGCAGCCGTGGTTCGGCCCGGATGTCCCGGTCGACGCACTGCCCGTCCCGCGGCTGATCGAAATGCGGATCGACCGCAACTTCGACGCCGCCGCCCTGCAGCTGCGGCTTGAGGGAGAGGCACCGGGCGCGGTCGTCGACGATCACACCGCGTGGCGCAAGCCCCTGATTTCGGCGGCTAGCCGGTTGCGGACGCTGGGGTGGATGTCGCTGCTGCTGATTGGTGCCGCGTCGACCGCGATGATCACGCTGGCCGCCCAGGCCGCATTGGCGGCCAACGGGCAGGTCGTTCAGGTTCTGCGTCTGATCGGGGCGCGGGACATCACCATCGCCACCGCCTTCGTGCGCCGATTCACCCGCCGGGTTCTTGTCGGCGCGGGGGCCGGGACGCTGCTGGGCATGCTGGCGATTGCCGTGTTGCCCGACATGCAGGCCGCCGGCGGGTTTCTGACAGGCCTTGGATTTTCCGGCGCAGGCTGGCTTTGGCCCCTGCTGATCCCGGTCATCGCCGCGGTGCTGGGCTTTCTGGCGACACGACGGGCGGCATTGCGCATGTTGCGCGAGGTGCGCTGAAATGAACGCGGACCCCCGTTATACCCCCGGGCGGCTGCCGGCGCTTTGGTGGCTGCGGGTGGGCACGTATTACATCCACGTGGCGCTGGCGACGGTGGTCATGGGGCTGTGGGGGTTGCCCAAGGCCTTGATGTCGGGCCGCATCGGTGCCCTGCGCGTGTCCGAGGTCTGGATCAACTACATGCTGCGCGCCGCGCGCTGGCACATGGGCGTCCGGGTCGAGGTGCGGGGCATGCCCCCCACAACCGATTGCGTCGTGGCCGCCAAGCATCAAAGCTTTCTGGACATTCTGGCCATCGCGCAGGCCTGTCCCCAACGCGCCTTCATCATGAAGAAGGAAATCATGCGCGTGCCGATCATGGGTTGGTTCGCGCGCGAGGTGGGGTCGGTGCCGATCGACCGTTCTCGTGGTCGGACGGCGCGTGGCGCGATGATCGAGGCGGTGCACAAGGCCATGTCGCGGGGCTTGGGGCAGTTGATCATCTATCCCGAAGGCACGCGGACGCGACCCGGCCTGCGCCGTCCCTGGAAAGGGGGGGTGGCCACGCTTTACGAGGAAACCGGGCTGCCATGTTATCCGGTGGCGACGAATGCGGGGATGTTCTGGCCCAAGGACGGCCTGCGCATCCGTCCCGGCGTGGCGGTCATCGACTTCCTGCCGCCGATTCCGCCCGGAGAGAATCCCGAAACCCTGCTGCCGCGCCTTGAGGCGCTGGTCGAGGATCGGTCGGACGACCTGATGATGGCAGCGGGTCTGGTGATACCTGCTGATCGTGCCGTGCCGTCGGTCAGATAAGACGGCCGACGCTCATGTGGCGTTTGCCGGCAAAGCCGGGGCGCCGTTCAACGCTAAATCCTGCGGCGGCAAGCGCGCGACGAACGTGACCCGCCGCGGTGTAGGTCGCGAATGTGCCATGCGCTGCAGTGTGCCGCCCGATTTCCGCCATCAGATCGTCGGACCAAAGCTCTGGGTTCTTGGCGGGGGAAAAGCCGTCCAGAAACCACGCGTCGGCCCGGCCGGTCCATTCGGGCAGCGTGTCACGCGCATCGCCACAAATCACCGTCGCCGTGACACGGCCCACCGTGAACGGCTGATCAGGGGCGAATCCTTCGCGCAACTGTGCGCTCAGCCCCCCCATCTCAGGGAACGCCGCGTGGGCGCGTTCCAGTTCGGGTGCAGTCAGCGGAAAGGCCTCAAAGCTGGTGAAGGTGACCGGGACATCGGCGACCTGCGCAAGCGCAAGCAGGTTCAGCCCTGTCCCAAACCCCGTTTCCGCAATCTGAAAGCCGGGTCGCAGTCTGGCGGGCAGGTCATTGCCGCCCAGAAACACGTGACGTGTTTCGTCCAGTCCACCTGCCAAGCTGAAATACGGGTCGTCAAAGCGACGCGACACTGGCACGCCACCATCGCGCCACTCCAGCCCGGTCTGGTCGTTCTGCGACATAAGGGGTAACTCCGCTTTTTGGTTCAATGACGGCAAGGGTCGCGAAATGGCAAGCGTAGTCACGGTCGTCGGCGGCGGGATATTCGGGCTGTCCTGCGCGTGGGAACTGGTCCGACGCGGATCACAGGTCCGCGTGCTGGAGGCGGGCCGCATCGGTGACGGGTCCAGCGGCGGCATGGTCGGATCGCTGTCACCCCACGCACCCGAAAACTGGAACCGCAAGAAGGCCGTGCAGCTGGATGCCCTGATCGCGGCCGAGGCTTGGTGGTCCGACGTCGCGCGTGTCGGGGGCGTCGATCCCGGTTATGGTCGCACGGGGCGGATCCAGCCGGTGGGGGACACAGCGCAGATCCCGCGACTGCGCGAACGGATCGCGGCCGCCGCCCAGCAATGGCCGGCCCGGTTCAGCATGGCGTTAACGAGCACGGCGCAAGGCCCGTTGGTGCCCGAGAGCCCGACCGGATTGTGGCTGACCGACACCCTGACGGCCCGCATTAACCCGCGCGAATGCCTGTCTGCGTTGGTTGCGGCCATCACGGCGTCCGGGTGCGAGGTGGCAGAAAACACCGGCCCCCTGTCGCCATCGGCCTTGAAGGACACCCCCGTCATCTGGGCGACAGGGGTTCAGGGGTTGCTTGCGCTGTCGAAGGACGTGGGGCGACCAGTCGGGTCGCCGGTCAAAGGACAGTCGGCGCTGCTGTCGTTCGATGCAGCCGATGTCCCTCAGGTCTTTGCGGATGGTGTTCATATCGTGCCGCATTCGGATGGAACGGTGGCCATCGGATCGACGTCCGAACGCGATGTGACCGATACGGAAACCGATGAGCAGCTGGATGATCTGATCGCGCGCGCGCGACAGATTTGTCCTGTGCTGGGCGATGTGTCGGTCATCGACAGATGGGCAGGGCTGCGACCCCGGGCGGCATCCCGTGCGCCTCTGGTCGGCGCGTGGCCGGGGCATCCGGGGCACTACATCGCCAATGGCGGTTTCAAGATCGGGTTCGGAATGGCACCCGCGGTGGCAGGCATGATCGCTGACCTGATCCTTGAAGGACAGGACCGCATCCCGGCCGAGTTCGGATTTCCTGCCTAGCGTTTGGCGTCGTCGCCGAACAGCCCGGCCAGTCCACGCGATACCAGATTGCCGACCTTTGGCCGGGGCAGGTTGATGAAGGGCAGGGGGCGACACACCTCCATCGCCGCGACGCCGACGCGGGCGGTCAGGGCGCCGTTGACGACGCCTTCGCCGAACCGCTTGCTGACTTTCGCCAGCAATCCGCCGCCCGCCACGGTGTGGATCAGATCGTCACCCGCGGCGACGGCACCGGTCGCGACCAGATGCGCCACAACTGTCCGCGCCAGCCGCCAGCCCCCGACGGCGCCAGCCCGGCCCCCATAAATCTCGGCGATGCGACGGATCATGCGCAGGTTCGCCGTCAGCGCTGCCAGCACGTCCGCCAGCGCCAGCGGGATCAGTGCCGTCGCGGCCGCCACGGTGCGGGATGCCGCCTCGATCTCTCGGCGCGCCTGTTGGTCCAGGTCGGACAGCAGTTCCGTTTCGGCCAGCGCAAGAACAGTCTGCGCGTCAAAGCTGTCGCCCCGCCGTTCGGTGATCCGGGCGCGGCCCCAGTCCAGATCCTTGCGTCCGGCGTAAAGCGCCTGCAGCCGATCCACGACCCGCTGCGCCGACGCCAGATCGCCCGTGGCGATCGCGCCGACGGCGTCCCGGTTCACCGCATCTATCTTGCCCAGCCGCGACCATGCCCAGTATTCGCGCACGCCCATGGCAAGTGCCGCCACCGCGAACAGCCCAAACAGAACGACCCCCACCCACGCAAGCAGGGGATAGGTCATCATCAGGTTGTCAAAGAACCGGAGCGCCGCCATCGACAGGATGAAGGTCAGCAGCGCCACCAGCGAATTGAGGAAAAACTTCGTCAACGGCGACGGACCGGCGCCGACGATGCGGGTCACGATCTCCATCGCGCGCGGACGGGCGTGAGGCAGCATCAACCCGTCGTCAATAAGCGGCACATCAGCAGGACTGGGGCCGGGTTCGGTTTCAGATAAATGCGGTGAATGCCCGCTGCGGGTGGCGCCAGCGGCCCGAGGCTCGGGGCGCTCGCCTCGTTCCGGCTCGGCCCGCGGGGTGGCGCGGGGTCCGTATTCGATCAGAACCGGACCGCGACGAGGGGGCGGGGCGTCGTTTTGGTCAGACATTACAGGCGGTCCCCCAACAAGAATTCCGCCACCCGGTCCATGCGGATATGGGGAGGACCGTCACCGGGGCGCAGCGTGTCAGGCGCGGGGGCAAAGTTCATGATCGCATAATCCCCGTCCAGCCATTGGCTGGCGCCGTCCCGTGCCGGTGTCAGAAGCGCCGCCGGGTTTTCGGGCAACTCGCCCGGGTAAAGCGCGGCTGATCTCCCATCCATCAGTGTCCCGCGCACGGCGGGCAAATCTTCACCGTCCTGATGGATGATCTCCTCGGTGGTGGTGCGCAGGGCAGCGATCGCCATCGCCTCGGTCCGCGCGCCGGAAAAGTCGGCACGATCACGCGCCTCACGCAGCATGGCGGTCAAAATGTTCGTCAGGCGCGGATGCTGGACGTGGTTCAGGTGATCAGCCTTGGTCGCCGCGAAAAGAATCCGTTCGACCCGCCGCGTACCCAGCAGCTGCGACAGCCATCCCGAACGCCCCGGTCGGAACGCCGTCAGGATATCGGCCATGGCGCGGCGCATGTCTTCAACTGCCCGGGGACCTGCGTGAATGGCGCCGAGGACGTCGGTCAGCACCACCTGCCGGTCGATCCTTGCGAAATGATCGCGGAAGAAGGGGCGCACGACGCGGGATTTGTAGGAATCGAACCGCCGCTCGAACTCCCGGTAAAGCGGGCTGCGCTTGCCATCATGCGGGGCGGGCAGCGGCGCGAATGTCAGCGCGGGGGACCCCTCCATCTCTCCGGGCAGCAGGAAGCGGCCCGGGGTGCAGTCTGAAAACCCAGCGTCGCGCGCCGCGTTCAGGTGGGCGGTATAGGTTGCGGCCAGGGCCTGCGCGGCGGGTTCGCCATAAGGCGCCTCGGTTGGCAGGGCATTGATCGCGGCCAGAAAGGTGTCCGCGCCGGGGCGACCGGGCAGACGGTCCAGAACCTCGGCGGACCATTGGGCAAAGTCCTTGTCCATCAGCCGCAGGTCCAGCAGCCATTCGCCGGGATAGTCGACGATGTCGATATGGACGTTGCGCATGCCCGTCATGCTGCCCAGCAGTCCGCGTGGCGCCATGCGGAGGGACAGCCGCAGTTCGCTGACATGGCGGGTGCCTTCGGGCCAGAACGGCTCGGGGCCGGTCATCGCGGCAAGGTAGTTTTCATAATCGAACCGCGGCACGGTGTCATCGGGCGCCGGTTGCAACCACGCCGCCTTGATCGACCCGTCCGCCTGCGCACGCAAGCCCGGCATCCGCCCCCGGTCCAGAAGGTTGGCCACCAGCGACGTGATGAAGACGGTCTTTCCCGCACGCGAAAGGCCCGTCACGCCCAGCCGGATTACTGGATCGGACAGCCCAAGGCCTCGCATCAGACTGCCTGCGGTATCGGACAAAGCCATGAAATTCCCCGTTAACTTGGCGCATGGACACAGATAGGTGCGCGGATCGCTGATGTTTAGTGTGTCCCCCGCCTCTGGCACAGGGCGGTTGATATGGGATAACGGCGGGCATGTCCGATACGTTCATTTCCCCGTTGCCGATCGATGCCGCGCTGCCCGAACTGGTCAGCGCGATGTCGACGTCCGGCCGCGCGGTTCTGGTCGCGCCGCCGGGGGCCGGCAAGACGACACGTGTGCCGTTGGCATTGATGCCGCAGGTTCAGGGCCGCATCATCATGCTGGAGCCGCGCCGTCTGGCCGCGCGCGGTGCCGCCGAACGGCTGGCCGCGAGTCTGGGTGAACGTCCGGGGCAGACCGTCGGTTACAGGATGCGGGGCGAATCCGTCCCCGGCACGCGGATCGAGGTCGTGACCGAAGGCATCCTGACCCGCATGATCCAGTCCGACCCGGAACTGCCCGGCATCAGCTGCATCATCTTCGACGAATTCCACGAACGCAGCCTGAATGCCGATCTTGGCCTCGCCCTCGGGTGGGAGGCGCGTCAGGTTCTGCGCCCGGACCTGTGGTTGCTGGTCATGTCGGCGACGCTGGACGCCTCGTCTGTTGCCACCCTTCTGGACGACGCGCCCGTGGTTCGGTCGGACGGTCGCGCCTTTCCGGTGGAAACCCGTTATCTGCCCCGTCCCCTTCCCCCCGCCGCGCGGCTGGAGCCGGAGGTCGCCCGCCTGATCGCGCAGGCGCTGGCCGAGACGACAGATATCGGCGGTTCGGTCCTGTGCTTTCTGCCCGGTGAGCGAGAGATCAGGCGCGTCGCGGGGCTGCTGGGCGATCATCCGGCGGTGTTCCCCCTGTTCGGCGCCATGGATTTTTCCGCCCAAAGAGCAGCCCTCGCGGCGCCAGCCGCGGGTGAACGCCGGATCGTTCTGGCGACATCCATCGCTGAAACATCCCTGACGATCCCCGGCGTTCGGGTGGTCGTTGATGCGGGCCGCGCGCGGCGGGCGCGGTTCGACCCCGGATCAGGCATGTCGCGTCTGGTGACCGAACGCGCCAGCCGTGCCGAAATCGAACAGCGCCGGGGACGCGCGGGGCGTGTGGCCCCCGGTGTCTGTTACCGCCTGTGGGCGCAGGCCGAAGAGGGCGCGATGCCCGCCTTTGCGCCGCCTGAAATCCTGACGACCGACCTGACCGGCCTTGCGTTGGAGCTCGCGGCCTGGGGCGGCGACGCCGGACTTGCGTTTCTGACGCCGCCACCCGCCGGTGCGCTGAACGAGGGGCGCGCGCTGTTGACGGCGCTCGGGGCGCTGTCAGACGGCGCGATCACGGCACACGGTCGCGCGATGGCGGCCATGCCGCTTCACCCCCGGCTGGCGCATATGCTGATCCGGGCGGGCAAGGGCGCGGCCGATCTGGCGGCGCTGATGTCGGACCGGGACCCCTTGCGGGGGGCAAGCGCCGATCTGGCACTGCGTCTGGACGCGCTGCGTGACCCGACGGCGGCCAAGCGGCTGGGCGCCACCCCCGCCGCACTGGCGCGTATCCGGCAGGAGGCCGCGAGACTGCGCCGTCTTGCCCCTGTTGCGCCACAGATGTCGGCCGGGGCGATGGCGGCGCTGGCCTATCCCGACCGCATTGGCCAAAGGCGCAAGGGCGATCTGCCGCGATATGTGCTTTCCGGGGGCAGGGGCGCGGTTCTGGATGCCGCTGACCCCATGGCCAGCACATCCCTGATCGTCGCGACCGATCTGGACGGCGACGCCCGAGAGGCGCGAATCAGACTGGCGATCCCGCTGGATGAGGCAGATCTGCGCGCCCTCTATGCGGATGACATTCAGCGCGTCGAGATCGTCGAATGGTCGCGGCGCGACGGACGCATCCGGGCGCGCGTTCAGGATCGATTGGGGGCGGTGGTCCTGTCCGACGCCTCACTGGCCGAGCCCGACGAGTCCGCGCTGCGTCTTGCTGCGTGGGCAGGATTACAGGAAATCGGTCTGCCATGGACACCGGCAGCGGCACGGCTGCGTGTCCGGATCAACCTGACGGGGATCGCGGATGTCAGTGACGAGGCACTCATGTCCGACGCTGCATGGCTGCTGCCGTATCTGGGCGGCAAACGGACAATGGCAGAGTTAAAGGCGCTGGATCTGACCGAGGCGCTGAAGGCGCTCATCGGCTGGGACGGGCAACGGCGGCTGGATGAACTCGCTCCGCCGGCGCTGGCGACCCCGCTGGGACGGCGCATTCCAATTGATTACGACGCCGAAATCCCTGGGGTCGAGGCCCGCCTGCAGGAGTTTCTGGGTGTAACCCGTCATCCGACAGTAGGCGGGCGTCCGCTGCGATTGACGCTTCTGTCCCCGGGGCAGAAGCCGATCGCCGTCACCACCGATCTGCCGGGGTTCTGGCAAGGCGGCTATGTCGATGTCCGAAAGGATATGCGGGGCCGCTATCCCAAGCACCTGTGGCCAGAAGACCCGACGACGGCCGAACCTACGCTGCGCCGTCGTCAGGACAACAAGGGCAGCTAGGCGCGGTGTGCCGCCGGTCCAAGCTTGCGGACGCGGAACGCCAGCGCGATCAGGGAAAAACCGACGATCAGCGCAAAGAAGCCCAGAACCCAGCTCCACGCGGCGATGGCGGCGCCCGGGACCAACAGCATCAGCAGTCCGAACAGGATCGTCGCGACGCCCGAGAGCGCCAAAGCCCATTCACCGTCGATTTCCTTGCGCAGGCGGATCGCCGCGCCGATCCGGATGAAGCCGGCGATGATCGCCCAGGCGGCAACCCAGATCACCAGCGCCAGTGCCGATGCCGCAGGCCAGAAGGCGGTCATCAGACCCAACGCCAAGGTCAGGATCCCGTCGAACAGCCACAGCCACCACTTGTCGTCGTATTTTGCGCGCGAGAATGCGGTGAAGATCGTCATCGCACCGTCGATGATCAGAAATGCCCCGAAGAAGATCAGGATCGCCGCAAACGTCTCGAACGGCGCGAAAAGCGCGATCAGGCCAAAAAGCACGGCCACGATTCCGCGCAACAGAAGAACCCACCACTGCGACTGCAACTGACGGCCCGGGTCGGACTCGGCATAGATCGACATGACATCACCTGTTTGAAACCTGCCCCGAAATGGTCAGATCGCCTCGCCGAACTGTCAAGACAATCAGGGGTTGTCAGACGTCAGCGGTCAGCGATGCAAGCGTTCGGGCCACAGTCGGATCGCCACCATCTTGCAGATGCCACAAGGCGGACGCGCTGGCCGCGACGTGCACCCATCGGCGCAGACGGTCGGGGTCGAGGTCCGCGGCACCGGCAAGGCGCCCGATCCGGTCGGGCAGGCGGCGCGGGTCGCGGGCAATGAAACGGCGTTCGTCGGCGGCATCGGGGTTCAGCAGGAAAACGGCAAAATCGGCCGTCCGGTCTCCCAGCAGGCCCTTGGGGTCTATTGCGACCCAGTCGTCCGCCTGTCGCAGGATGTTTCCGTGGTGAAGATCACCGTGCAGCGGAAGCTGAGGATGCGCCTCCGCAAGTAGGGCCTCCAGCGTCGACGCAGCAGGGTCCCCGGCTTCGGTCAGAACAGCAAACCAGCGGCCTAAAGGCACGAGCGACGGCGGGGCAGGTCTACCCGGCCGATGCAACCGCGATGCGACGCGGGCAACGATCTGAATGGCCTGATCGTCGGACAGGTCTGTATCCAGAAGGGGCTCGCCGGCGCGATCCATCAGGATCGCATCACCATCTCGTGCAATGACCCGGACAGCGCCGTCACCAGCCCACCATTCCATCAGGTCGGCACCGGCGCCAGCCTCCTCGGGGGCGGCAATCTTGAGGATCAGCAGATCACCGTTCCGGCGCACCGGAAGAACCGCCCCGCCTGCGCCCGAGATCATCTCACCGTCGGGTTCAAGCTGCCAGCGTTGGCACAGCGCGACCAGACAAGTGTCGTCCATGAGGTCAGGGATAGATGACGATCGGAACGCCCGGTTTGACCATAGCGAAGATTTCTTCGATCTCGTCGTCATTGACGGCGATGCAGCCAGCGGTCCAGTCGATCAGCTTGGCGCGGTTGCCCATCGGACCACGGCCGTGGATCATGATATCACCGCCCGGTTTCAGCCCGACAGCCAGCGCGCGCGCGACGTCCTGCTGATCCGGATACGAGATTCCCAGCGACAGGTGATAGGCACTGTTCGGGTTCTGGCGGTTGATGAAGTAGATGCCTTCGGGCGTCTTGCCATCCCCTTCGTACGCCTTGTGGCCAACCGGGTTGAAGCCCAGACCGACGTTATATTTCTTAAGCACCTTGCTGCCGCTGAGCAGGTACATCTTCCGTTCTGACTTCTTGACCTGAATCTCGGTCACAGGGGGGCCGGAATATGTCTTGAACTTGGATTGGGGTGCCTTGGCCCCACAAGATGCAAGAACGGCAACAAACAAAAGCGCTGTCAAAGCGCGCAAAACTCGAATCATGGCCTGCCTCTCGTCCGCTGTTATCCGCGGTTAATCGCCGACGCAGATAAACACATCGGCAGATAGTTGCTAGAATTAGTTGAGGCTGGGTAAAGATTTCGCGCGGCTATTTGCGAAAGACCGTGAAGGTTTCGACGTGGCTTGACCAACGGAATTGATCAATCAATTCAACGGCTCCGATCTGGTATCCCCCATCCTGCATGATCTTTGCATCACGCGCGAATGTCACCGGATCGCAACTGACCCACGCGATCACACCAATGCTTGATTGCGCCAGCGCGCGCGCCTGCGATTCGGCCCCGGCCCGTGGGGGATCGATCACGACGCCGTCGAACCGGGACAGTTCATCGGGCAACAGCGGACGTCGGGCGAGGTCGCGGGTCTCGGTCGTGACACGGTGCAGGCCGGGCGTCCTGCGCCAAGCCGCGTCGAGGGCGGAGAGGGGCGCCGAAAGTCCTTCGACGGCGTGGACGTCACTATGTGTAGAAAGTGGAAGGGCAAACGTACCGATCCCGGCGAAAAGATCCGCGACACGGTCGCAGCCATCCAGCGCAGTGGTCACAGCCTGGACCAGCGCCCGCTCGCCGTCCTGCGTCGCTTGCAGGAAGCTGCCCGGCGGCGGGGTGACGCTGGCCGGACCGATCGTCAGTATGGGCGCGTGCAGCGTCAGCGACTGATCGCCCCACGTGACGCGGGCCCAGTCTTGCTGACCGGCGAGTTCGGCCAATCGTCCGATCAGGGCAGCACCTATGGGCTTGCCCCCTTGGACCGCCACATCCAGACCCGACCCCGTATCGGTGACGGCAACCGACAACTCGCCGCTGCGCGATCCGCCGAACTGCGCCATTTGCCGCAGGGCGGGCAGCGACGACAGGATGGCCGGCGTCACAACCAGACATTCGCTGATATCCACCACAACATCGGACGCGCGCGCATGACACCCGGCGAGCGCCCCTTTCTTGGTGCGCCGGACAGACAGCACCGCCCTCCTGCGCGACCGTGGCGGAGAGGTGTGATGACCGCCGATCTCAGCGACGACACCCTGCCGCGCCAGTGCCGATTGCACCAAACCGGCCTTCCAGTCTGCCACGAATCCATCGTCCGCATGCATCAGCGCACAGCCTCCGCAAACGCGGTAGTGTGGGCAGGGGGCACGCACGCGGTTGGGGCTTGGGGTAACGATGCGCGGTTGTGTGATGCGCCCGTCGACCGCGTCGCCGTCGATCACCTCGCCGGGCAGGGTCATGGGAGCCAGCGCGCGCGCGCCGTCGCTGACGGCAACGCCCTCGGCGCGGCGATCCAGACGTTCGACCAGCCAAGTCATGCGCAGGTCATTCGGCGGCGTCAGGCTTTTCACGGGCGGGCATTTCGTCTTCATCTTCGGTGATCAGGAAGCCGCCCGATTGCCGGTTCCAATACCGCGCGTAAAGCCCGTTCTGCGCCAAAAGTTCGTCATGGGTGCCAGCCTCGACGATGCGGCCGCCTTCCATGACGATGATCCGGTCCATCTCGGCAATGGTCGACAGACGGTGCGCAATGGCCAGGACTGTCTTGTCGACCATGATGCGGGTCAGAGCATCCTGAATCTGCGCCTCAACCTCGCTGTCCAAGGCGCTGGTGGCCTCATCCAGAACAAGGATGGGGGCGTTCTTCAGGAATGCGCGCGCCAGGGCAATGCGCTGGCGTTGGCCGCCCGAAAGCTTGACCCCGCGTTCGCCCAGATGCGCGTCATAGCCACGACGGCCGGCGTGGTCGCGCAGGTTCAGGATGAACTCATGCGCCTCGGCGGCTTTCGCGGCGGCGATCATCTGCTCCTCGGTCGCGTCGGGGGTGCCGTACATGATGTTGTCGCGGGCCGAGCGGTTGAACATCGCCGTTTCCTGCGTGACCATCCCGATATTGCGCCGCAGGCTTTCCTGCGTGACGGTGCGAATGTCACGCCCGTCAATCAGGATGCGCCCCTGTTCGACGTCGTAAAGACGCAACAACAGGCTCACCAACGTCGATTTGCCGGCCCCAGATGCGCCAACGATCCCGATGCGCTGACCCGGCTGAATGTCCAGTTGCAGGTCGCGGATGCCGCCGGATTCATTGCCATAGGTGAAGGTGACGTGATCGAAATCGACCTGTCCTCGCACCCGGCCCAGATCAGTTGCGTTTGGCGCGTCCGTCAGCTTGTGCGGCGGGGTCAGGGTATTCATCCCATCCTCGACTTCACCGATCGAACCCCAGATCGACATCAGCGACATGCTGACCCACCCGGTCATCTGGGACAGGCGGATGGCAATCGCACCTGCGGCGGCGATGTCGCCAGCCGTGCCGGACCCGTGTTGCCACAACAGGACTGCGCCCCCCACCAGAAGGACGGGCAGCGCGCCCGCGACCAGTGTCAGCATGGTGCGGAAGTTGCTGTTGACGACGCCGAAATCCAAGGCGCGGCGCCGGAACAGTCCCATGGCGCCGATGGCGGCCTTGTCTTCGTTCATGGTACTGGCGAACAGCTTGACGGTCTTGATGTTGGTGATCGTATCGACGACCTGCCCGGTGATCATCGCCCGAGCGGACGCGCGTTCCTTCGACGTGGAGCGGATGCGCGGCAGGAAGAAGCGGATCAGCGCAAGGTATGCGACCAGCCACACGATCAGCGCGACGGCGCCCCAGCCATCCACGGTCAGCACATACGCGGCCGAGCCGATGACCGCCGACAGTGCGAAAGCCGCCGTGTTGACCATTTCGCTTGCGACGTCGGTGACGGCACGCGCGGTCTGCATCTGCTTTTGCGCGATGCGACCGGCGAAATCATTGTCAAAGAACGCGACCGAATGGCCCATGGTCCAGCGGTGGACGCGCGACAGGACCAATGGCAGGACGTTCGGCCCGATGATGATGTTCGACGTCACGGTGGACAGCCCGATGATCGCCGGGCGCAGGATCAGAAAGAACCCGATGAATGCGGCGATCAGCCACGCATGATCGGACAGCGCCGTATCACGTGGCGACGCCGCAACCGCGTCCACCACCGCGCCCAGCAGGATCGCCGATGCGACCTCAAGGATGCCGGCCAGCGCCGAAGTCAGCCCGGCCAGTGTCAGGCCCGGCCAGGCCCCTTCCAGACACCAGCGGAAGAACGCGCCCAGACTGCGCGGGGGTGGGCCGTCGGCAGGGCGAAACGGCTCGATCATGCGGGCAAACCAGTTGTTCACTCAGTCCTCCGATCCGAAGGTAAGCGCGATGTCGATCAGCGCGGGGGCGGGCAGGACGAACTCGTCCGCGATCCAGGCGGTTTCGGCGGCCCGCAATCCGCGCCCGACCTGCGCGCCGGTAAGTTGGGGCATCACGTCGGCCGCAGAAATGGGGAAGGTTGCATCGACGGCCGCCGCGATGGCGTCGCGCCAGTCGGGACGGATCGTCTTACCATCAGTAGCACGCAACGCGGCAACGCCCCTGGCCACGCGCGGCCCGAACCGATAGGCGATTTCGTGCAGGGGCAGGTCAGACGCAAGCTCGACCTGATCGCGCGCCTCCTGTTTCGAAAGCCGCAGTCGATTGGCAGCGTCGCCCGCCTGTAGCGCCGCAAGGCGAACCGGCCAGCGGAGCGCATCGGGCGCGAGAAACTGATCCTCAACCCCGATCAGCGCCGCAAGCCTGCCTGCGTTTGCTGCGCCCAGAAGCTGGGACAGCACGCCGGTCTGATCCATCAGCTGCACAGCCTCGGTCGGGTCCGGGGCGGCCAGTAGCTTGCGCATCTCGGCCCCGATACGTTCGTGGGAAATGCCTGCAAGGCCGGGTGCGTTGTGGGCACATGCCGCAAGCGCCGCGCCGTCTGCCGTCCCCGGCTGCGCGTAATGCGCGTAGAACCGAAAGAACCGCAGGATGCGCAGATAATCTTCGACGATGCGCGCGTCCGGGTCGCCGACAAAGCGCAAGCGACGCGCGGCCAGATCAGGCAGGCCGCCGACAGGGTCTATGATGCGTCCTTCGGCATCCGCATAAAGCGCGTTCATCGTGAAATCGCGCCTTTCCGCGTCATCCTCGATCCGGTCGGAAAACGCCACGACCGCGCGGCGGCCGTCGGTTTCCACGTCGCGGCGAAACGTCGTCACCTCGAACGGGCGGCCGTGCACGATGACGGTGACGGTGCCGTGGTCAATCCCGGTGGGCACCGTTTTCAGCCCTGCCGTCTTGGCCGCAGCGACGACCTCCTCCGGCCGGGCGTCGGTGGCGATGTCGATGTCGTGGGCGGGCAGACCCATTAACGCGTTGCGCACCGCCCCGCCGACCAACAGCGCGCGGTGGGGGACAAGGGCCGACAGCACTGCTTGCAGATCGGGATCGGCCATCATGGCGGCGGGCATCGTCGGGGTCATGCCGACAACCTTTGGGCCAGACCGAACAGGACACGCGCTGTGGCGCCCCAGATGTAATAGGGGCCCCAAGGCACGACGTGATAGGACCGCCATCCGCCCCGCCACAGCCTGCGTTCCTCGCGGTAGTTGGCGGGATCGGCGATGTGGTGGAAGGGGACGGTGAAGACCTCGGCCACCTCTCCGATTTCGGAAACGGGATCGAAGGGGGCGTCGATCAGCCCGATCACCGGCGTCATGGAAAAGCCGGTAACTGTGCGATGTGCGGGCAGCGTTCCCAAGACCGTCACGCGGGACGGAGGCAGCCCGATTTCTTCATGCGCCTCGCGCAGGGCCGCAGCGATTTCGTCGGCATCGCCCGGATCGACGCGGCCACCGGGCAGGGAGATCTGGCCCGCATGATGACGCAGGCTGCTGGCGCGGGTGGTCAGATACATCCGGCCGTCGGGCAGAAACGCAATCAACACCCCGGCCGGCCGCGCCTCCAACCCCTCCGGGGTGGTGCCCAACAGGTCAAAGTCCGAACTCGGATGGGCTTGGGCAGTCAGCGCACGGGTCAGGCGCGCCCGCAGATCGGTCGCAGGCGCGCCTAACATCATTACTCGGCCTTCCCGGCAGCCGATTCCTCGATCGGGTTGCCGTCCGCGTCCACGGTCGCCTCGAACCCCAGCGAGGCGGGGTCGAACGCATAATGCGCGCCGCAGAACTGGCAATCGGCGGTCACCTTGCCGTCCGGCGTGGTCATGTGGGCGATGTCCTTCTGGGAATAGATGGACAGCGTGCCACGGACCCGGTCTGCACTGCACGAACAACCGAACTCCACCCGCTGGGGGTCAAAGACGCGCGGCCCTTCTTCGTGGAACAGGCGCACCAGCAGTTCGGTCGGCGCGACGGTGGGGCCGATCAGCTCCAACGGCTCGACCGTCTGCAGCAGCAGGTTGGCGCGGTTCCAGTTCTCGGACTCCGCACCCTGCAGGATGTCGGCCGCCTCGATCAGGCCACCGTCACCGCTGCCGCCATCGCCGCCTTCCATGGGCGTGGCGGGCAGCGTCTGCAGCATGACACCGCCAGCGCGCCAGTGATCCGCCTTTTCACCGGGCAGCCGGTTTTCGCCGTAGGCCAGCGAAAAGCTGGTCGGCAGCTGTTCGGACTGCGCGAAATACGTCCCCGCACATGCGGACAAAGACCCACCGGCAAGCGGCGTGATTCCCTGATAGGGCAGGTTCCCCGCCCCCTGATCGATCAGAATGGCAAAGTATCCCTCGCCGATCTGATCGAAGGCCGGGCGGCTGTCCAGCCGGTCGGCATCAAAGCTGGACCACGCGCGGATGCGGGCCGGCCCGCCATCCTCGGTCGGGGCGAAGTAATCGGCGGCCAGCGTGCGGATCGCGCCCTTGCCACGCACCTGGATGGACAGCTTCCAGCGCAGCTTGATGGTCTGACCGATCAACGCGGCCAGCAGGGCCACCTCGGCCACCATGGCGGACACGGGTGCGGGATAGTCGTGGCGCGAGAGGATGTGTTCCAGCACCCCGTCCAGCCGGGCCACGCGGCCACGGACGCCAGAACGGTCCAACTGGAACGGCAGAACGGTATCGTCCCACGCGATCTGGTTCATCTTGGTCATATCTACCTTCCGGAAATCTGCGCGGGCCGACCTGCGGCGCGCGGCGTCGCCTGCCAATATAGGAACGGCTTTCCAGAACCCAAGATCATGCCCTTTCCGGGGGTTAGATCCAGCCCCCGATGTTGTCGGCGACAAGATCGGTCAGCATCGCGATGTGCGCATCATCATCGTTCAGGCACGGGATATAGGTGAACCGCTTGCCGCCAGCCGCCTCGAACGCGTGGCGGATCTCGCCGTTGATCTCCTCCAGTGTCTCGATGCAGTCGGTCGCGAATGCCGGAGAGATCACGGCGATGTCGGTGATCCCCTGCCGCGCCAGATCTGCGACATGTTCGACGGTATAGGGTTTGAGCCATTCTTCACGGCCAAAGATCGACTGGAACGTGGTATCCACCCGGTCTCGGTCCCAGCCCAGCCGTTCGCGCAGCAGACGCGTCGTTTTCTGGCACTGACAGTGATAGGGGTCGCCCTGCGTCAGGTATCGCTTGGGCATCCCGTGATAAGATGCGACCAGCTTCTGCGGCACATGTCCGTCCAGCGTCCGCGTGACCGATTGCGCCAGTGCGTCGATGTAGTCTGGTCGCGCGAAATATGCGGGCACCGTCCGCGCCGCGGGCTGGCGCCGCTGGGTCATCAGCGCGCGAAAGAACTGGTCGTTTGCCGTCGCGGTCGTGGCGCCCGCGTATTGCGGGTAAAGCGGCAGGAACACGATCCGGTCGCAGCCCGCCTTGACCATGCGATCCACCACCGACGCGGTCGACGGATTGCCATAACGCATGCAGAACTCGACCATCACCTGATCGCCCCACCGTGCGCTGCAACTGTCGGACAGTTTCGCCACCTGTGCCTTGGTCAGCGTCATCAGCGGGCTTTCATCCGCCTCGTTGTTCCAGATTGAGCGGTAATTCTTGCCCGAGGTGAACGGGCGGATGTTCAGGATCACCCCTTGCAGGATCGGCTGCCATTTCCAGCGGGGCAGGTCGATCACGCGCTTGTCGCTCAGAAACTGGTTCAGATACCGCCGCATCGACCAGTAATCGGTGCCGTCCGGCGTTCCCAGATTGGCGACCAGAACCCCGATCCGGGGCCGCGGCAATGCAGGGTGTCCGGTTGGCGCGTGGGCGGGCACCGCGTTTTCGGCAAGGGTGGCGTCGTGGTTCATTGCTTCCTCGTCAAAGCCTCGGCCAGCGACATCTTTGCCGATCCGGGCCGCAAGGGTTTCTGCTGGGTCTCGGACGGGCTCCACCCGGTCAGAAACACCAGATCGAAAGGCACGCGGATACGTTCCGGTTCCTGCGGATCGGCGGCTGTTTCCGCAAGGATTTCGGCCGCACGCAGGAACACTGTGCGCGCCGTGGGACGGCGCAGTCGGCGTTCCAGCGCGTTGCCTTCGCCCATGGCACGCAGGTCGCGGGCAAGGTGAAAAAGGCTGCGATAGCTGACGTTCTGCGTCATCTGGTCGGCCACGGGCAGGGCCAGTCGGGCCCGATTGATCAGTGCGCCCAGATCGCGAATCTCGCCGAATGGCAGGATGCGGGGGGACAAACCGCCGGTTACCTCGATCTCTGCCTGCGACAATGCGTCTCGGAGGGGGGCAAGCGTATTCCCGCCCGGTAGGACGCCCAGAAACAGGCCGTCCGGCACCAATGCGCGCGCGGACTGCACAAGCTGGCCGATAGGGTCATCCGCCCAGTGCAGTGACAGGGCGTGGATCACCAGATCGCAGCACCCGGGTTCCAGCGCCAGCGTCGCGTCGTCTGGAACGACCGTGGCATCCGGGAACGCAGCCTGCCAGAAGTCCGGATTGCCGGTGACGATCGCGATTTTCGTAAACGATCTGTTAATCGCCGAGAGTCTATCCTGAACCTCATCCAGCGCCAGGTCGTGCAGCCACAGTTCGGGGTTCTTTGTGGCACGCGCACGCTGTCGGACCAGCGCCGCGCGGTCGGTCAGGCGAGGCGGGGTCTGGGGCGTGCTGGCGCGGGGGCTGGCAGGGGGACGAGGGGTCATGGTCAGACAGTTTACGGGGCTTCGCGCGGCGATGAAAGGCGCAGTTCGCATCGTCTACCCGGCGCAGTGTCCGGGCTGCGCGGCGGTGGTCGACCGGGACGGCGCGCTGTGCCCCGACTGCTGGAGCAGAAGCGAATTCATCACTGGTGTCTGCTGCGTCAGGTGCGCCGTTCCGTTGCCTGGGCAGACGGGCGAGGGACTGGAATGCGACGACTGCGCCGCCGTCCCACCCCCGTGGAGAGAGGGGGCTGCGGCCATGGTCTACGATGGGCCGGGGCGCGATATGGTCCTGGCCCTCAAGCATGGCGAACGCCTGGATCTGGCCCCCACGCTGGGGTTCTGGTTGGCGCGCGCAGCCGTTCGGATGATCGCCGCGGATACGCTGATCGTGCCGATCCCCGTCCACCCGCGCCGGCTGCTGCGCCGCAAATACAATCAAGCGCTGCTGCTCTCGTCCCACGTCGCGCGGCTGACCGGCGCAGTCCATGCCCCCGCAGCATTGCGACGGGTGCGCCACACCCCTGCGCAGGACCACCGGAGCGCGGAGGAGCGGCGAGAGAATCTTCGCGATGCGCTGCGCGTCAGCGACGCCGGCCAGATCAACGGACGGCACGTCGTGCTGATCGACGACGTCATGGCATCCGGCGCGACGATGACGACCGCCACCGGCGCGCTGTTGAAGGCGGGCGCCGCGTGGGTCGACGTGGCGGTCTTCGCGCGTGCGGTAAAGGACCTGTGACAGAAAGCCGGGCGCCACAAGGAGCCGCCGCGGTCACTCGATCTCACCATCGTCGATGACCAGCAGGAACAGCTCTCCATCGCTTTCCATGCGGCGAATTTCGGTGACGATGGCGGCCATGGCCTCCTCCGCATCTTTCGGCGTCACGCGGCCGGCACCTGCAATCTCTTCGCGCAGCGAATCGGACAGGCGGGTGGACAGGTTGCCCAGAATGAACTCGACCGCCTGGCTGTCGTCACCACGCGCGCCTGCCATAGCCCGCACAATAACGGCCTGATCGATGCCGCGCAGGATTCGCGGAATGTCGCGCCCCTCGATCCGCGCGGGGATGGCGGCGAACGTGAAGATCGCCTTGCGCACACGGGCGGCAAAGTTGGCGTCATCCTCGTCCAGTCCGGTCAGCACCGTGTCCCGCGTGACAGAGGGGGAGATGTTCAGGATCGCCCCCACCTTTTCCGGTGCGCCCCCTTCCAGAGCTGGCCGGGGCAGCGCGTCGGCGGCGCGCATCAGCGCCATTCCGATGCGATGCAGCGCGTCCGCCTCGATCCCGCCGGTCAGGGACATGGCATAGGCGACCTGACGGGCAAGCTGGGGGTCGAGCAGGGCAAACACATCGGCAGCTTGAGTGACGGTCAGGCGTGACATCATCACCGCCGCAACTTCCACCGCCTCGCCCCGGGCGAGGTCGGCCAGATCGTCTGCCGGTAATGCGGCCAGCCGGTCCCACGGGTCGGCCGCGCCTGACATCACGGCCATCTGCCGAAGTCGGTTGGACGTTTCCGCCGATAGATGTCCGTCCAGAATGTTCAATGCGCCGTCGATCGTGCCGGGGAACGACACGCCCACAGCCTCAAGCATGTCGCAGAATTCAGCGACCACGTTGTCGCGGGTGTCGCGGTCGATCAACTCCATCGTGGCCATATCCTGCGCGAGCCGCGCCTGAGCCTCTGGCGTCAGGGTGCGGATCGGCAGATCAGCCCCATCCGCCAGCATCAGCCGCACGATGACCGCAGCCTTCTGGCGACGGGTCAGCCCACCGTCGTCACGGTGCAGCGTCACGCCCATGCCCTGTGTCAGCCCCTGACCCATACCGCCCCCGATTCGCGTCGATGGGGGCAAAGTGGCACGGGCCAGCCTAACGCCTGGTTACTGGGTGGGGGTTATCGCGCCCCGTCGGGGCCGAAAACGCGGGCGAAGATCGTGTCGACGTGTTTGGTGTGGTAGCCCAGATCAAACTGTTCCTCGATCTCGGCAGGCGACAACGCCGATGTGACCTCCGGATCGGCCAGCAGCTCGGTCTTGAAGTCGGCGCCTTTTTCCCAGACTTTCATCGCGTTGCGCTGGACCAGCCGATAGGCGTCTTCGCGCGTCACACCTGCTTGTGTCAGCGCCAGCAACACGCGTTGCGACATCACCAGGCCTTTGAACTTGTTCATGTTGGCCAGCATGTTGTCAGGATAGATAACCAGCTTTTCAACGACGCCGGCCAAGCGGTTCAGCGCGAAATCCAGCGTGATGGTGGCATCCGGCGCGATGCCGCGTTCGACCGACGAATGGCTGATGTCGCGTTCGTGCCAAAGTGCCACGTTTTCCATCGCGGGGATGACGGCCATGCGCACCAGCCGCGCCAGACCGGTCAGGTTTTCAGTCAGCACCGGGTTGCGCTTGTGCGGCATCGCCGACGAACCCTTTTGGCCGGGGCTGAAGAACTCTTCCGCCTCCAGAACCTCGGTCCGTTGCATGTGGCGGATTTCAATGGCGAGGTTTTCGATGCTGCTGGCGATGACGCCGAGGGTGGCAAAGAACATCGCATGGCGATCACGGGGGATCACCTGCGTGGAAATCGTTTCCGGACGCAGCCCCATCTTGGCGCAGACATGCTCTTCGACGGCCGGATCGACATTGGCGAAGGTCCCGACCGCACCGGAAATCGCACCCGTGGCGATATCGTCGCGCGCGGCTTCCAGCCGACGTTTGCCGCGGGCGAATTCGGCGTAGAAGCGGGCAAAGGTCAGGCCCATCGTCGTCGGCTCGGCGTGGATGCCGTGGCTGCGGCCGATGCGGACGGTGTCCTTGTGCTCCAACGCGCGCCGTTTCAGCGCGTCCAGCACGCGGTCCATGTCGGCCAGCAGGATGTCGGCGGCACGGACCAGCTGAATGTTCAGCGTGGTGTCCAACACGTCCGAGCTGGTCATGCCCTGATGGACGAATCGGGCCTGTTCGGCGCCTACATGTTCAGCCAGATGGGTCAGGAAGGCGATGACGTCATGCTTGGTCACGGCTTCGATTTCGTCGATGCGGGCGACGTCGAATTCCACGTCGCGGGCCTTCCAGACGGCGTCGGCGTTTTCACGCGGGATGACGCCCAGATCGGCCATGGCATCGCCGGCATACGCCTCGATTTCATACCAGATGCGGAATTTCGTCTCGGGCGACCATATGGCGACCATGTCGGGGCGGGAATAACGCGGGATCATCGCTGTCTCCTGTCGGGTTGCGGGTTCCTAGGACGGGGCGGGACCTTGGGCAATGGGCCGGGACGCATTCGACCCGAAAATCGCGCGGTCGAGGTCGCGCCGAAACTGCGCCCGAAGGGGGGCGACGCTCGCCAGCGGATCACGATCCAGTGCGGCAAGGCGGTCGGTCACGACCTTGGGCAAGGCGTCGTCCTGACCGCTGGGCGCGATGATGAGCCAATCGTCCAGGCCAAGCTGCTGCATCAGCGTGATCTTCTTAAAGTCCCCCAGCGTCCCCGTCTGCCGGTCCACGTCGCGCGCGATCAACAAGGTCGGAACGCCCATGTTCAGCGCGTTCACAGCCAGATGATAAATGTCGGTCACGACGAACCTGGCCGCCGCGATCTTGGCGCGAAGCGCGGCAAAGCTGTCTGACGCCCTGTCCGGGGGTAGCCGCAACCACCGGTTCAGGGCTGTCGGTGTCTGGGCACTGGCCTGTGCCACCGCCGCGACGATCGCGTCGGGGTCGCTCAGGTCCGAACGGCCGAAGGCATGGACGAAGCCTTTTGGCTGGGGCGGGCGGTGGACGGGGCTCAGCAGGAACGCGCAATCCATCCCTTGCGTCAGGTGGTTCAACTGCTCGAACGGAAGAAACCGCGACAGGTTCTTCAGCGAAAAGGGGTCGCGCGGAAGGATGGCAGAGAACCGCTCCATCATCAGATCAATGTCGTCGGCCATGGTTCGGTCGTTGCCGAAGAAGTCGTGCTGGAAATTGCCGCCGGCCGATATGATGACCTTCCCCGAAGCGTCGAAACCATCCAGCAGCATCAGACGCCGCCACTCTGTCGTCCCTGCGTCTCGCGTCTTTGACCGGCCTACCGTCATGTGGCGAGTGGCAAAGTCGCGCCGGCCGTAGACCGGGTTGTTCAGAAAATCGCCCCAGAAAACGATGTGGGTGTAATCGCGCAGCTGATCCTGATGGGTGTATTCGTGAAACGTCGTCGCCCCATACGCGCCCGGGGCAGGCGTGCGTGTGGCCATGAACATGCTGAACGCGCATTCATGCCCGCCGAAGTAGTCGATGGCGGCCTGATCCACGCTGACCATGCCGGCGTTCCGGCCGTTCTGGGCGCAGATCACGGCGATGCGGGGATGGGGCGGGGTCATATCGCGGCGGTCACCTGAGACTGTGTCGGATGGGCGTAACCCCTCGCGTTCCGTGGTGAAACCCTTTTGGGGACGCTGCAACGACAAAAGCCGCCCCAAGGGGCGGCTTCTTTATCAAGGTGCTGTATAAGATCAGCAGGAATAATACATCGCGTATTCGACGGGGTGCGGGGTGTGTTCGTAGTTGTACACCTCTTCCCATTTCAGCCGGATATAGCCTTCCAGCTGATCGCGGGTGAAGACGTCGCCTGCCAGCAGGAAGTCCATGTCCTTTTCCAGCTCTTCCAGCGCTTCGCGCAGAGAGCCGCAAACGGTCGGGATTTCGGCCAGTTCTTCGGGCGGCAGATCGTACAAGTCCTTGTCCGACGCGGGGCCGGGGTCGATCTTGTTGCGGATGCCGTCGATGCCGGCCATCAGCAGCGCAGAAAACGCCAGATAGGGGTTGGCCGAGGGATCGGGGAACCGCGCTTCCACACGTTTCGCCTTGGGCGATTCGGTCCACGGAATACGGACGCAGCCTGACCGGTTGCGGGCCGAGTACGCGCGCAGAACCGGGGCCTCGAAGCCGGGGATCAGGCGCTTGTAGCTGTTGGTCGACGGATTGGTCAGCGCGTTCAGCGCTTTGGCGTGCTTCAGGATACCGCCGATGAAGTACAGCGCCTCTTGCGAGAGGTCGGCATACTTGTCGCCCGCAAACAGCGGTTTGCCGTCTTTCCAGATCGACATGTTGACGTGCATCCCCGAGCCGTTGTCGCCCTTCATGGGCTTTGGCATGAAGGTCACGGTCTTGCCGTAGGCGTGCGCCACGTTGTGGATCACGTACTTGTATTTCTGGATGTTGTCGGCCTGTTCGACCAGCGCACCGAAGATCATGCCCAGCTCGTGCTGCGCGGTGGCGACCTCGTGGTGGTGCTTGTCGACCTTGATGCCCATGCGTTTCATCGTGGACAGCATCTCGCCGCGCAGATCCTGCGCTTCATCGACGGGGTTCACCGGAAAGTAGCCACCCTTGTGGGCGGCACGGTGGGCGGTGTTGCCCATCTCGTATTCCGTGTCGGTGTTCCAAGCCGCCGCGCTGGCGTCGATCTGGTAGGCGACCTTCTGCGGCGTGACCGAATAACGCACGTCGTCGAAGATAAAGAATTCAGCCTCGGGTCCGAAATAGGCGACATCACCGATACCCGATGATTTCAGGTATGCCTCTGCCTTGACCGCGGTGCCACGCGGGTCGCGGGCATAGGGTTCGCCGGTGTCGGGCTCAACCACGTTGCAGTGCAGACACAGGGTCTTTTCGGCATAGAACGGGTCGATATAGGCCGATGACGGGTCGGGCATAAGTTTCATGTCCGACTGGTCGATGGATTTCCAGCCAGCGATGGAGGAGCCGTCGAACATGAAGCCTTCTTCGAAGAAGTCTTCGTCGACCAGGTCCGCAACCAGCGTCACATGCTGCAGTTTGCCTTTCGGATCGGTGAAGCGCACGTCGACATAGGCGACATCTTCCTCTTTCATCAGATCCAGAACGTCTTGCGCGGTCATTCTTTTCCTTCCCTATGCGGCGGTGGCCGCAGTATTCATAGTGGTTATCACGGCCTTCCGATGAAAGCCGATCAAATGTCGCGGATCAAACCGCGTCGTCGCCGGTTTCCCCCGTGCGGATGCGGATCGCCTGTTCGACCGGCAGCACGAAGATCTTGCCGTCGCCGATCTTGTCGGTGCGTGCAGCTGCGATGATGGCTTCGACGGCGGCTTCGACCTGATCGTCGGGCAGCACCATTTCCAGCTTCACCTTAGGCAGGAAATCCACGACGTACTCGGCCCCGCGATAAAGCTCGGTATGGCCCTTCTGACGGCCAAAACCCTTAACCTCGATCACGGAAAGGCCCTGGACGCCAACTTCCTGCAAAGCCTCTTTCACGTCGTCAAGCTTGAACGGCTTGATGATCGCCTCGATCTTTTTCATCGCATCTGATCCTTCTTCGCGCCTTGCCTGAAGCTTGCTTGGCGGGTTTCATCGGGCAGGTAAATGCGGCCCCGCGGGGTTGCATGGTGGCGAGACGCGGGGATGCCGCATGCTGCACAATAATTATGCATGATGCATCATAAAAAGGCACGATCGATGCTGTATCCGTTGGGAAGGGGCGCTTTGCATGGCTGACGACAGGTCGAATCCCACTGGTGCCGCACTGGGCGCGTGGCTGCGAAAAGAGGGGATGGACGACGCGCACAAGTACACCCACGGTGCCGCGCTGGTCGTTGCTGGCCCGATGGGGGCAGGCGGGGCCGCCAGGCTGGCAGCCCGTGCCGCACTCCGCGTCGGCACCGGCATCGTGACGATCGGGCCGCCTTCTGCGGCGCTGATCGAACATTTGGGCCCTCCCGACGCGCTGATGCGCCGTGCGATTGCCGAAGCCAAGGATTTTTCGGCAGCGATTGCCGATCGCCGTATCAGCGCGCTGTGCATCGGCCCCGGGTGCAGCATTGCGCGGTCAGAGGCGCTGCTGCCGGTCGTTCTGGGGGCGGATATTCCAGCGGTTCTGGATGCCGACGCGCTGACCGCACTCTCACACGCCAAGCCTTGGCCCCTGCGCGACGGACTGGTTCTCACCCCCCATCACGGTGAGTTCGCCCGCCTTTTCCCTGACCTGAAGGACAGGGGTGACCAGATGGCCGCCCTGACGGCTGCGAGGCGCAGTAACGCCGTGGTGGTCCTGAAAGGCCCGCAGACAGTCGTTGCGGCCCCGGATGGCCAAACGCACGTCAATGACGCCCGCGACGTTCCTTGGCTTGCGACTGCGGGGTCGGGCGATGTGCTTGCAGGGATCGTGACCGGGCTTCTTGCCCGGGGAATGTCCCCGCTTCGCGCTGCGATAATCGCCACCGCGCTCCACACCCGTGCCGCACGAACCCATGGCCCGGGCCTTATCGCCGACGACCTGCCAGAGGCATTGCCCGCCGTTCTGCGCGATTGGAGATGACCGCGATTTTTCCTCTCGCCCCCGGTAGGGCAGTTTGCTAAACGCCCCGACAGTGCGGGTGTGGCGAAATTGGTAGACGCACCAGATTTAGGTTCTGGCGCCGCAAGGCGTGGGGGTTCAAGTCCCTCCACCCGCACCATTCACAGTTCAAGGTGCTAGCCCTCACACCCGGTGACGCAGCGCGTCGACGATGATCTTGAAAGCCGGCAGGTTCTGGCGGCGGCTGGGGTAGTACAGGAAATAGCCATCGAAGAACGGCGACCAGTCGTCGAGAACCTGGATCAACTCGCCCGAGGCAACCTGTTTTTCGACGATGCTCTCGGGGACATAGGCGATGCCAAAGCCGCTGACGGCGGCGTCGATCATGGCGAAAGAGTTGTTGAAGGTCAGTTGTCCTGACACGCGAACACGCAGGTCCTGTCCATCCTTGCCGAACTCCCACGCGTAAAGACTGCCAGCGGTTTCGTGACGCATGTTGATGCAGGTGTGTCGGACCAGATCCTTGGGGTGTCCGGGCACACCGTTTGCGTCCAGATAGTCAGGAGACGCGACGGCGACGAGACGCCAGTCCGGCCCGATGCGGACCGCGATCATGTCCTTCTCGACGCTTTCACCCAGGCGAACGCCTGCGTCGAGCCCATCTTCAACGATGTTGCGGAAGGTACTGTCCAGCAGCAGTTCGACATTGATGTCGGGATATTCCTTTAGAACAGGCTTCAGTTTTGGCCACACCACGCTTTCCAATGCGTGGTCCGACAAGGTCAGTCGCACGGACCCCGACGGCTTGTCGCGAAACTCCATCAACGCCGCGATTTCGTCCTCGATCTCGGCCATGCGCGGTCCGATGGTTTCCAGCAGCCGCGCGCCTGCGATCGTCGTTGCGACGTTGCGCGTCGTGCGGGTCAGAAGCCGAATGCCCATGCGCGCCTCAAGCTGCTTGATCGCCTGGCTAAGCGTCGATTGCGCCACGCCGATCCGGGCCGCGGCTTTCGTGAAGCTGCGCTCTTCAGCAACGATCCGGAACCAGGTCAGGTGGTTGAAGTCGGTGTGCTGCATTGGATCAACTGCTGGCGATGGAACCCGAGATTAATCGGTCGGGCCGATAGGTTCATGCGGATTCTAGTCGGTAATCGTCAGAGCACAAACCCCCTAACTTTTGTTCCTAAGAAAGCTGCAAGGGGGTGCGGACAGATGAATGCCGCCATAGCCGATGTTAATCCCAGGCCTGTCGCTGCCTGGGGCGCCGTCCTTTCGATGGCGCTTTGTGTGGCGCTGCTGATCGCGTCAGAGTTTATGCCGGTGAGCCTGCTGACGCCCATGGCTGCCGGTCTGGGCGCGACTGAAGGTCAAACCGGCCAAGCTGTATCGATCAGCGGATTGTTCGCCGTCATGGCCAGCATGCTGGTCACAACCGTGGCCGGAAACCTGAACCGCAAGGTTGTCCTGATCGCCATGACCGTGTTCATGCTGTTGTCGTTGATCCTTGTGGCGAGCGCGCCGAACTTCACCGTGCTGATGATCGGGCGGGCGTTGCTGGGTGTCTGTATCGGTGGGTTCTGGGCGCTGGCGACCGCAGTGATCATGCGGCTGGTCCCGGCCGACGATGTGCCGCGTGCGCTTGCGCTGATGTATGGCGGACAGGCCATCGCTGCTGCGTTCGCCGCGCCGGTGGGCAGCTATTTCGCAAGTCTGCTCGGCTGGAGAGAGGTGTTCTGGGCGCTGACCCCCATCGTCGCCGTCAACCTCGTCTGGCACCTGATCTCGCTGCCGTCGCTTCCCGCGGGACCGAAGCAGGATTTCCGGTCGATGTTCGCGTTGTCGAAGCGGCGATATTTCCTGCTGGGGCTGATCGCCTGCATGCTCTCATGGGGTTCGGCCTTCACCATGTTCACCTATTTGCGTCCATTTCTGGAGCAGGTGACCGGCGTGAACGTCGATCAGCTGTCGCTTCTTCTGCTTTTACTAGGCTGCGCCGGGTTCGTCGGGACATGGGCGGCGGGTCGGTTCGTAAAGGGCAACGTCGCGCCCCTCCTCAGGTTGCCGGCGCTCGTCATGGGCAGTGCGACGGTCGGTCTGCTTCTGCTTGGGTTTTCCGTGACTGCGGTGGCTGTGTTCATGGCCATCTGGGGGGCGATGAACACGCTGTTCTCGGTCATCTGGATGACCTGGATGTCGCAGAACGCCGACGATGCACCAGAGGCCGCGGGTAGCCTGATGGTTGCGGCGATCCAGGCGTCGATCCTGATCGGCGCGGTGGTAGGCGGCCTGCTGCTGGACCGGCTCTCGATCCAGGCCACGTTCATCGGCAGCATCACGCTAGCCGCATTGGCGGTCGTACTGATCGGCAACGGCAAGCGAATGCTGAAACCGGAAAGGGCGTGACATGGCTGCCAGATCACACATGTCACGCCGTTCTGTTCTGAGCCTTGGTGCGGTGAGCCTTGCCATACCGACGCTGATCATCGCGGCCCCACGCAGATCTGACGCCCACACCGGAGGCTCCATGCGCCTAAGATTTTCATTCTCCGACCAGGACTTCACGGCAACGCTGGAAAACACAGCCGCCGCCCGGGAGGTCTTTGCCATGATGCCGTTGGACCTGACGATCGACGACTACGCGCAGAATGAAAAGATCGCCTATCTTCCGCACAAGCTGGCCAATGACGCTGACGGCCCGATCAGGAACGAGGCCGCAGGCGACCTTTGCTACTACGCGCCCTGGGGCAATCTGGCGATGTTCTACGGGTCTTACAGGTGGTCGCGCGGTCTGATCCGCCTTGGGCGCCTGGATGACGGACCCGCGCCGCTGATGGTGCGGGGTGAGTTTCCGATGCGTGTCGAAAAGACGTCCTGACGCGCCGGGCAGCATGGTTCGCCCAACGGGCAGGCACCCCGCTGCCGCCAGAACCCTCAAACCAAATCCTGCAAGGAGACTTTGACATGACCAAACAGGGGCTCCGTGGGAATTCCTTTAGCCGTGTACGCTAATGAAAGCGCTAAATCGCGCCTTGCGCGTAAGCAGCCGTGGCGGGCGTCAACCAGCTGGATTGTCCCTCGGTAGCCGATCAAAGCGGCCCGGTATTCCGTCCTTGGGCAACGGATTTCGTAAACTCGACCGGATCGGATTTCGGGGAAAGCAGCGCGACAAGGATCTCGACCGGCAGTCGGCGTTAGCTGTACTGACTGCTATTCCCAATCGGGAACCATCTGCCGTCACCGATCATGCATGGCCCTACCATCCTTAACGAGCCCGTCGATGTCGCCGGTCAGATTCTCAGTGCATTGCGAGAGAGCCTTCCACAGATCTTCGGTCTTATCGGCATCGAACGAGGCCACCATGCGCTTTTCCACATCGGCGACGGCGCGATGGGCACGTTTGAGGACTGCTCGCCCTTTTGATGTCAGCGTCGCACACAGAATCCTAGCGTTGGTTGCATGCGGCTCGCGGCTGACGATGTGCGCACGTTCGAGATTGGCCAATATGCCCTGCATCGTCTGGGGTGTGACGAACGCGGCCCGGGCGAGCCGAGCGTTAGAAAGTCCCGGTTCCGCCTCCAGCGCACACAGTAAAGCATATTGCGGCATCGTGATCCCGACCGGCCGCAGCACCTGATCGATGCTGGTGCGCAGCGCGTGCTGGGCGCGTTTCAGCGCATAGCCAAGACGCCGCGCAACTGGGGCGGGCATTGCCGCAAGCCTTTCCTTGTTGTCACCCATTCGATATAAGGCCCCTTATAAGAAGACGCGTCCAGTGGGCCGCGTTTGTCGGAGGCCAATCCATGACGACACTCGATCCGAACAGCGGCTACTTCGTACTCATAAACACCTTTACCGTCGATCCGAGTAAGGCCGAGGAGTTGCTTGCGGTGCTATCCGAGGCAACCGAGCATGGGATGCGGCAGCGGCCAGGGTTCGTTTCCGCGAACCTGCATATTAGTACCGACAGGAGGCGGGTCGCCAATTACGCCCAATGGCGCAGCCAAGCCGATTTCGAAGCGATGATGATTGATCCTGAGGCTAAATCTCACATGATGAGGGCGGCCGAAATCGCGTCTTCCTTTGACCCGATCTATTACGAACTACGCGAATGCCACGGGGCCTGACGTGATGACCGTCCGTTGGATGGACGCCGCAAGCCACGATCATGTGCGGGGGCTGCTGAAAAGCGCTGTCGAAACCATCGCTGCGATTGCGACTTGGGCGGCGTCCACCCGGCTGGCCAAGTCCTAGCCGCCTTGTTCAACCGTTTCCCCCACTCGCTGCCTGCGTAGCTCTTCACGACAAACAGTCGTCGGGACTTTACGCGCAGACGATGGCGGAACGAGGGTTTGCCACGCTCGCCTTCGATCCGTCCTATACCGGCGAAAGCGGGGGAGAGCCGCGCAACCTCGCATCACCCGACATCAACACCGAGGACTTCATGGCCGGGGTGGATTACCTGGGCCTGCATCCCGACGTCGATCAGGAACGCATCGGGGTCATCGGCATCTGTGGGTGGGGCGGGATGGCGCTAAGCGCGGTTGCAGTCGACAAGCGCGTAAAGGCCGTCGTCGCCAGCACGATGTATGACATGACCCGGGTCATGTCGAAGGGGTATAATGACGTGGTCACCCTCGATCAACGCACCGAGACGCTTGATCAGCTGAGCCGCCAACGCTGGGCGGATGCCAAGGCAGGCTCACCCGCCTATCAGCCGGCGTTCAACGCAAGCGTGTCGACGGATTCACCGCAGTTCATGATCGACTATCACGACTACTACAGCACGCCGCGCGGCTATCACCCGCGCGCTGTCAATTCGGGCAACGCCTGGACGCAGACGACCCCGTTGCCGTTCATGAACCTGCCGATCCTGACATACATCGCGGAAATCTCTCCGCGCCCGGTGCTGTTCATCCACGGCGAAAAGGCACACTCGCTGTATTTCAGCCAGACCGCCTTTGCCGCGGCGGCAGAGCCGAAAGAGCTGATGGTCATTCCGGGGGCCAGCCATGTCGATCTTTACGACCGGCTGGACGTGATCCCCTTCGACAAGCTGACCAGCTTTTTCAATCAGCACCTGACGGCGTAACTGACTGCGGGCGCTTGCGATGTTCACGCAAGGGCCCATCTGACAGGTGGTCCCCGGGGGGGGCAGGTTCCGCTGGCCGGTGCGACTTTCAGTCCAGGCAGTTGCGAACTTGTCCCCCGCCGGTGATCGTTTGATGAGTTCTGGCGAAAGCGTCTTTACAATGCGACCTGCGCGGGAAACCTTGGGTTTTCTGACGGATGCGCATGAAAGATACGGCTGTGATCCAACCATATTGCGGGCCCGGAGCCACGCCGAACGACGTTCTCGTGGCTTGGAACGGCGATCCGGTGCTGATTGCGGCGCTTGTTCTTTTCGGCGGGCTGCTGATCTGGCGAAAACCGGGCTGGCCGTCCGTAGTGGCGGTTGTGGCGTTGGTGGTGGCTTTCGTTTCCCCCCTTTGCGCGCTGACCGCGTCGCTGTTTTCGGCGCGTGCGGTTCATCACCTGATTATCGCCGGGCTGGCGGCACCGGCGCTGGCACTGGCCTTGCCGGTGGTGCGGCGTGGGGCCGCCGTCTGGGGCGGCCTGCTGGCTGCGGCGATGATCGCGTGGCATTTACCGGGGATCTATGGGGCGACGTGGCGCAGCGACGCCGTCTACTGGGCCATGCAGGCCGCAGTGATCGTTCCGGCATGGGCCTTCTGGTCGGCGATCCTGTGCGGACCGGTCGTTCGGATGGGCGATGTCATGACGGTCGGTGCGCTGGCTGGTGTCATGGGTTTGCTGGGTGCGGTGCTGACCTTTGCCCCACGGCCGCTTTATCTGGAGCATCTTGATGCCGCGGCCATGTGGTCAACAACCGCGTTGGCCGATCAACAGTTGGCGGGTCTGATCATGTGGGTGCCGGGCTTCGTCCCGCTGGCGGCCATTGTTTTCCTGATGGCGCGTCGTGGCTGGCAGGGTGGTTTTGCAACATGATGGCGCTTGTCACGATCCTGAAGTCGCTGCACATCGCCGCGATGCTGTGCTGGTGTGCGGCGCTGATCGCGCTGCCCCTGCTGCTTTATGCCTATGGGCGGGCGCGGGATCAGTCTCGGTATTCAGAATTCCGGCTGATCACGCATTACGGATATATCGGCTTTGCGACGCCGGCGGCGGTCATCGCGATTTCTGCCGGGACGGGGTTGGCGTTCGCCGCGGCGGATGTCTTCGTCCCGTGGTTCGCCGCCAAGCTGGCGTTCGTCTGCGTCATGGCGCTGGCCCATGCCTATGTCGGGTATCTCATCGAACAGTCGGGCATTCAGGGGGCAGGGTACCGCATGCCGTCCCCGCTGTTTGCGCTGTTCGGGGCCGTTCCGGCCATGATGGCCGTCCTGTGGCTTGTGTTGGCCAAACCCGAACTGGTGTGGGTTCAGAACCTGATCCCCGACTTTTTGCAGCACCCGATGGAGAACCCGTTGATCGAGGCACCCGTCGGCTTGATCGAGGGATCAGGTTGAATGGTCGTTCTTGGTCCCGATCTGATAGTCGAAGACAAGCTTGCCGCCATGCCAACCGGTGATCCCCGTCATGCCGACCGCAAGGGCAGATATCAGGATGCCGATGGGCAGAACCGCGCCCTCGGCGTCGCCGAACCGATAGCCCCAATTCAGACCCAGAACAGACAGCAGCGTCACCGCCAGCACGAAATGGGTCCAGCTCGTCGACCGGATGCGGATGCCGGGAACAAGCAAAAGCTCGGCAGTTCCCGCGATGCCCGCCAGAATGCCGATCAGAAACGCGATCCCAGCCGCCCAGATCGCCACCCGCGGCCAGAACACGTCACCCGTCCAAAGATACATGATGTCAGACCCAAACGCGACGACGGCCAGCGAGATCGGGAATGCCACCATCATCGCATGAATGGGGTGACTGGCCAACGCGATGCGGCTTTCGGTCTGGTCGAACGCCTCATGCTCCAGAATCGGGTCGGACAATCTGCGGCGTTGGCTGAAGGTCTTTTTCTCGCGCATCGTGATGTCCTGTCTTGGCGGGCTGTCAGAAAGCCCTTGGCGTTGGGGGCGGTCCTGGTTCTTGCGGCTTGCGATGGGCCATTGAGCACGCTGGACCCGGTGGGACCCGTCGCGGCCCGGATCGCCACACTATGGTGGGCAATGCTGATCGGCGCCACCGTAATCACGATTTTGGTGGCGGTGCTTCTGTATCTGGCCATGACGCGGCCAGCGCGCCCGGTGCGTGAACATCGCTGGACCATGGGCTGGGGCCTAGGCTTCACCGGGTCAGTACTGGCGGTGCTGCTGGGGTTCGGCCTGTTCGTGGGCGAGCAGATCCTGCATCGCGACGACGACACCATTCGGGTTGAGGCCTATGGCCGCCAATGGGATTGGCGGTTCGTCCAGCCGGGCCCGGACGGTCCGGTCGAGACCATGAACGTGCTGTATGTGCCTGCGGGTCAGCCCTTCGACGTGGTGATCCGGTCCGACGACGTGATCCACAGCTTCTGGGTGCCGCGGCTGGGGGGCAAGATGGACGCTGTTCCGGGGCATACCAACATCCTGCGCCTTCAGGCCGACACCCCCGGCGAATACGAAGGCCGCTCGGCCGAGTTTTCGGGTGTCGGTTACGCCGGCATGACATTCCGCGTGATCGCCTATGACCCCGCCAACCCGCCCGCCATCGAAAGCCAGCCATGAGCCAGAGTTATTCCCACGACGTGCCGCTGGCGGCGTCACGCGATGATGTCGGGGCCGATCTGGCACCGTTTTCTCCCAACCCTGCGCAAAAGGCCCTGCCGCTTCATCGAGAGATGGAGCGTGTGTGGTCCGATCTGCCGGGCTGGCGGGGCGTCTTTTCATCCGTGAACCATACGACAATCGGCCTTCGCTTCATGGCGACGTCGTTTGTATTCTTTTCCATCGCCGGGGTGCTGGCGATGTTGATCCGGGCGCAGCTGGCCACGCGCGACGGCCAGTTTCTGGATGTGGAGTTATACAACCAGATCTTCACCATGCACGGGACCATCATGATGTTCCTGTTCGCCATTCCCATGCTGGAAGGGCTGTCGCTGTGGTTGCTGCCAAAGATTCTGGGGTCGCGCGATCTGGCGTTCCCCCGCCTGTCCGCGCTGGGTTACTGGTGCTATCTGTTCGGTGGCTCGGTGATCGTGGGGTCGCTGTTCTTCGGCGTGGCGCCGGATGGCGGGTGGTTCATGTATGTGCCGCTGGCCGACCGCACCTATACGCCGGGGGTGAACGCTGACGTCTGGTTGCTGGGCGTCACCTTCGTTGAAATCTCGGCCGTTGCGGCGGCTGTCGAAATCACCGTGTCGATCCTGCGCATCCGCGCCGCCGGGATGGCCCTGACCAAGATGCCGCTGTTCGGGTGGTACATCCTTGGCACGTCGGCGATGATGCTGGTGGGCTTTCCGCCGCTGATCATGGGATCGTTGCTGCTGGAGCTGCAGCGCGCATTCGACATGCCGTTCTTCGAGGTGGCGCGTGGGGGCGATCCGCTGCTGTGGCAGCATCTGTTCTGGCTGTTCGGCCACCCCGAGGTCTATATCATCTTCCTGCCCGCAGCGGGGGTCATGTCGACCCTGATCCCGGTGTTCTCACGCACCACCATTCTGGGATACGGCGCGATCGTCGCAGCAATCCTTGGGCTGGTGTTCCTGTCGTTCGGGCTTTGGGTGCACCACATGTTCACGGTGGGCATTCCGCATATGGCGCTGGCGTTCTTCTCGGCTGCCTCGACGCTGGTGGCAGTGCCGACGGGGGTCCAGATCTTTGCGTGGATCGGCACGATGTGGAAGGGCAACGTGCAGCTGCGCCTGCCGATGCTGTATATCATGGGGTTCTTTTCCATCTTCGTGATGGGCGGGCTGACAGGGGTCATGCTGGCCATCGTGCCGTTCAACTGGCAGGCCCACGACACCGCCTTTGTGACCGCGCATTTGCATTACGTCCTGATTGGAGGCTTCGTCTTTCCGATGATGGCCGCGGTCACCTACTGGATGCCGCTGATTTGCGGGCGGTGGCGTGTGCGCACCTTGGGCGAAGGGGCATTCTGGATGATCATGATCGGCTTTCACGGCACGTTCCTGATCATGCACCTGACCGGCCTTCTTGGGATGCCGCGACGTGTCGACGTCTATCCCGATAACCCTGAATGGGAACTGCTGAACCTCATTTCTTCCATCTTCGGGATGGTCATGTCAGCCGGGTTCGCGTTGTTTGCGTTTGATATCGTCATGCAGTGGCTGTTCGGGCGGCGGTCACGGCGCAATCCGTGGGGCGCCAAGACGCTGGAATGGGCGATGCCCCTGCCGTCGCCGTCATACAACTTTGCGTCTCTGCCGAACGCGACGTTCGATGACGCGGACAGTCTGGTGGCCCTGTCCAAGGGAGAGGGTCTGCTGCCCGGCGCACCCCGCGACCGGCGCGAGGTGCTGGTCGTCCAGACAGGCAGCGGGCGGCCTGAACACGTGGCGACCGTTCCGGGCAACACGATCCTGCCGTTGCAGACCGCCGCGGTCATCGGGTCGTTCTTTGCCCTGATGCTGTTCAGCCTGTACTGGCTGGCCTTGCTACCTTTGGTCGTGATCCTGTGGATGGGCTGGCGCTGGACGGATGCGCTTGGGACGGACCGCGACCAGGCCGCCATCCAGATCGCGCCGGGGCAGTATCTGCCGACCCACTGGCATGCGCGACGCACCTTGACGCAGGACGGAACTGCCGCGCTGCTGCTGGCGGATGCCACGCTTTACGCATCATTGCTGTTCGGGGTGGCGTTCCTGAACGTGGTGGCGCCGAATTGGCCCGCCCCACCCGCCAGCCTTGGGACTGTGGCGGCCGTGTTGGCGGGCGCTGTGTTGGTCACGGCAGCCTGTGGCAGCGTGCTGGCGCGCCTGACAGAACACCGGCGCCAGATCGGGTTTGCCTGGGCCGGCGCGACCGTGACCGCGCTGGGCGTGGCTGGCCTCGCGGCGCTTGCTTTTTCACTCGACGATCCACAGCGCCATGCCCGTGACGCGTTGCGCACGGTTCTGCTGGCCTTCTGCGCGGTCCACGGGGTCATCACGCTGGTCATCGCGGCGCGGACGCTGGCGGATTTCCGGCAAGGCCGCATCACCGGACAACGCCGGGGTGCCAGCCGCATCTGGCGGATGTTCAGCGATTTCTGGCTGGTGACATATGCGCTGGCCGTGGCGACTGTCGCCTTGCAGGAGCTGGGCTGATGGTGTGGCTGATGCGCTTTCTGGCCGGTCCGATCCTGTGGGCGGTACTGTTTTCGGCGATTTACGGGTTGCACGGCATTGGGTGCGCGAACGAATGGACCCAGCAAAGCATGGGGTCGTTTTCGGTTCAGCGCGTGGTTCTGGTCGGCGCGTGGTTGTTCGGGATCGCGCTGCACCTGTTGCTGATCGCCCTGAACCGCGTTCCGCATGATCGCTACCACCTGATCGCTATGGCAAATCTCATCGGCCTTGTGTCGACGGTGGTCACGCTGTTTCCGGTCATCATCACCAGCTCATGCATGATTTAGGTGGGCAATGTCCGTCACCCGGCGTGATCGGGCGGCGCAAATGCGCAAATGCGCCCTTCTGCTTGCATGCGTCCCCGCGCTTGCCTAGAAGGGCGCCCAGATTCCACGGCTGCCAACCGGCGGCCCTTTCGACATGAAGGATCACCGATGCAGGTCACCGAAACCCAGAACGAAGGTCTGAAGCGCGGCTATAAGTTCACGCTGCCCGCTGCCGATCTCGCCGCCGAGGTGGACCGTCAGCTTGCCGAAGCGCAGCCCGAGATCGAGCTGAAGGGCTTTCGCAAGGGCAAGGTGCCGATGGCGCTGCTGAAGAAGAACTACGGCCCCCGCGTGATGGGCGATGCGATGCAGAAAGCCATCGACGACGCCGTCCGCACCCATCTGGAAGACAGCAAGGCGCGCCCCGCCATGCAGCCAAAGATGGAAATGGAAAATGGCGCAGACTGGAAAGAGGGCGACGACGTCGTTGTCAACGTGTCATATGAGCTGCTGCCCGAGATCCCGGAAGCCGATCTGAAAGCGGTGAAGCTGGAGCGTCTGGGCGTCAAGGCCGAAGACGCCGCTGTGACCGAGGCGCTGGAAAATCTGGCGAAGAACGCACAAGCCTTTGACGACCGCGCCGACGGCGAAGCGTCGCAGGACGGCGACCAAGTCGTGATCGACTTCAAGGGTTTCGTCGATGGCGAAGCGTTCGAAGGGGGTTCCGCCGAAGACTATCCGCTGGTTCTGGGCTCGGGTTCGTTCATCCCCGGCTTTGAAGAGCAGCTGGTCGGCGCGAAAGCCGGTGATGAGGTGAAGGTCAACGTGACCTTCCCGGCCGAGTACGGCGCCGCGCATCTGGCCGGCAAAGAAGCTGTGTTCGACACCACCGTCAAAGCCGTGAAGGCGCCCAAGGAAGCGGCGATCGACGACGAGCTGGCGAAGCGTTTCGGTGCGGACAGCCTTGATGCGCTGAAAGGCCAGATCACCGAGCGTCTGGAAGCCGAATACAAAGGCGCCAGCCGCGCCATCATGAAGCGCGCGCTGCTGGACCGTCTGGACGAGCTGGTGAAATTCGACCTGCCCGAGTCGCTGGTCGACGCCGAAGCCGGTCAGATCGCGCACCAGCTTTACCATGAAGAGCATCCTGACGATCACGGCCACAACCACGGCGAGATCGAGACAACCGACGAGCATCGCAAACTGGCTGAACGCCGCGTGCGTCTGGGTCTGCTGCTGGCCGAAATCGGTCAGAAGAACGACATCCAGGTGTCCGATCAGGAAATGACGCAAGCGGTTCTGAACCAGGCGCGTCAGTTCCCGGGTCAGGAAAAAGCGTTCTTCGAATTCATCCAGGAGAACCCGCAGGCGCAGCAGCAACTGCGCGCGCCGCTGTTCGAAGACAAGGTCGTCGACTGGATCTTTGATCAGGCCGACGTGTCCGACAAGGACGTGACCAAGGAAGAGCTGGAAAAAGCCATCGCCGCGCTGGACGAAGTCTAAGCGGTTCGCAGCTTTCGAATTGAAAAGGCCGCCCGTCCGGGCGGCCTTTTTCGTTTGAGGGTAGAGCGGGTTCAGCGCTCAGCGCCGTTCACGCGCTTGATCTCTCGCTCGATCTCCGAGTTCACCTCGGCGCCGACAAGGATGACGATCGACGCGATCCACAGCCACATCATCAAGACGACCGCGGCACCGATCGATCCATAGGTCTGGTTGTAGTTGGCGAAGTTCGACGCGTACCAAGAGAATCCCATCGACGCGATGATCAGCGCGACCGAGGCAAAGGCTGCGCCCGGCGACACCCACTGCCACCTTGCGTCCTTGCGGCTTGGCCCCCAGCGGTAAAGCGCCGCGAGCGATCCCAGCAGCATCGCAAAGATCAACGGCCACCGCAGGAGCTGGACGGCCTGACTGGAATACGGAAGGAACGACAGCACTGCTGGCAGGATGGCGATCAGGATCATCATCACGATGATCAGGCTGACGGCACCCAACGTGAACACCAGAGACACCAGGTTCAGCTGGATGATGCCGCGCGTCTCGCTTTCATACCACGCGACGTTCAGTGCATCGATCATCGCCTTCATACCGCCATTGGCCGAATAGATCGCGATGAGCAGGGACATGATCGTCGCCAGTGACAGGGTCGAGGCCGGCGTTTCAACAATGGCCTTGATCTGACCGGCGATCAACTCAACTGCGCTAGGGGGCAGGATCTGGTGCAGCATCTGCAGGTCGTTCAAAATCGTCTGGCGGTCGGCGACGAGCCCGAATAGCGACACCAGCATGGTGATGCCGGGAAACAGTGCCAGAAGGCCGAAGAACGTGACGCCCCCTGCGACCGATGTCACGCGGTCGATGCCGATCTGATCCCAGACCTGCAGGGCCACGCGCTTCCAGCTTGCCTTGCTCAACTGCCACGGACTGGCCGGCGCGCCGGGCCGCAATGGCGGTGTGTCCTCGGCGGTCTGCTGGGCAGACTGCTCAAACCCCCGTTCCGCGCGCCAGTCGGCGGGTAAGTCCCCGAACAGGGCGTCCATGATCTTTGGTGGGGTGTTGTCTTGCGCAGGGGTCATGGTCACTCTGGTTGCAAAACAGGCCCGCGCTGTAGGGGCGTGGGCCTGAGATTGATGTGAATCACCCCGGTCTGGGCGACAACGGGCTGATGGACAAACTAAAGCTTGTGCGTCCGTTCGGGGTCCGGATCAGTCGGATCGTCGCGCAGGTCGACCATGTCCGACTTGCGCGGACGCTCAGCCGTTCCGGCACGCCGCTGGCGGTCGCGCGATGCGCTGTTGTCTAGAAAGCTGCGGATCGAGTCGGCGGTGGTGTGGAACTCCTTGAGGATGCCTTCGGCCTGACCGGCGACCGCGCGGAACCCCGCCATCGCCGCACCCAGCGATCCAACGACGCCATTCACACCCGTGGTCAGGCGGGTGGCATTATCCTCAATCTCGTGCAGAAAGCTTTTGTGCTTGGGCGCAGGCTTGGCGGGACGGCGCGCGCGACGCGCCTGTTCACGCTGGCGGGCGCGTTCAGCGTCGTCCTGTTCAAGACGCGTGTCCGCGCGGTGACGGACATCGCTGCGCTCACGCTCTGACATCTCGGCATATGCAGGGGCGCGGGGGCGATCACCCTTGCGGCGGGGCTTTGTCTTGCCGTCACGGGCCTTGTCCCAGACGCGTTCGCGCGCCTTGCGGGCGGCATGTTCGGCGTCGCGGTCGATGTCATCATTGCCCGTGACCAGGTCGGCCACCTTGCGCACTGTCAGGATTGCGGCAGCGGTTGCGGCCGCCGTGATCAGTCCGGCACCGCCCCACACCACGACCTTTGCCGCAGTCGATGGCTCGGCGGTTGAGCGCGTGCCGTAGGTGTTGATGTCCCCTGACGGGATGACGCGGCGCGGGTTGTGGGGTGACGGCTGATAATGCTCCGGCCTGCGGTCGACCGGCGCTCCGATCTGGGCTTTCTGGTTGTGGCTCGACGGCATGGTGTTCCCTTTCCGGCACGGCGACAGATCCGGTGTCAGATCAGGGCGCGCGGCCATATTCCCTTTGCAGGTCAAACCACTTGCGCGCGCGAATGTTCCCCACGTCGAGGGCGATCTGGTCGAATAATGAAAAGGGCCGCACCCGAAGGTGCGGCCCGATCTGATGATTCGCAACAGGCCGGCAAAAGCCGGTCCCGGCTTAGTCTTCCTGACGCGAGGTCGGGATATCGTCGTCGTCGCGGCCGGCGCTGCCCAGATCGTCGAACAGTTCCGAAATCTCGAACTCGGCTGCGGCGTCTTCTTCCGCGGCCAGTTCTTGGATCGACTTGCCCGAAGCCTGCAGTTCGGCTTCCTCAGCCGAACGCGCGACGTTCAGGGTGACTTCCGCGTCGACTTCCGGGTGCAGGTGGACGCGCACGGTGTGCAGGCCCAGTTCCTTGATCGGTGCGGTCAGGACAACCTGACCACGATCGACGCGGAACCCTTCGCCGGTGGCGGCATCAGCCACGTCACGCGGACTGACCGAGCCATACAGCGCGCCGGCATCGGATGCCGAGCGGATGATGACGAAGGTCGCGCCGTTCAGATCGTCAGCGATCTTCTGGGCTTCCGCGCGGGTCTCTTCGTTGCGGTTCGTCAACTCGACCTTACGCGCCTCGAAGGCGGCGATGTTGGTTTCGTTGGCGCGCAGCGCCTTGCCCTGCGGCAGCAGGAAGTTGCGGGCATAGCCGTCTTTGACTTTGACGACTTCGCCCATCTGACCCAGACGGGCCACGCGTTCCAGCAGAATGACTTGCATGTTCCTGCTCCCTTACTTCACGGCGTAAGGCAGCAGAGCCAGGAAGCGCGCGCGTTTGATGGCGCGGGCCAAGGCACGCTGGTTCTTCGCCGAAACGGCGGTGATGCGCGACGGGACGATCTTGCCACGCTCGGAGATATAGCGCTGCAGAAGGCGCGTATCTTTGTAGTCGATGGCCGGGGCGTTATCGCCACCGAACGGATCGACCTTGCGACGACGGAAAAACGGTTTGGTTGCCATGTGTCTGTTCCTTTCCCGATCAGCGCTCTTCGCGACGTTCGCGGCGTTCGCCACGGTCGTCACGACGCTCGCCACGGTCTTCACGGCGGTCGCCGCCGCGGTCACCACGGTCGCCACGATCCCCACGGTCGCCGCGATCACCACGGTCGTCGCGGCGCTGCATTTGGACCGACGGGCCTTCCTTGTGCTCGTCCACACGGACGGTCAGGACGCGCATCACGTCATCATGCAGACGGGCCAGACGCTCCATCTCCTGCACGGCCGACGACGGGGCGTCGGTGCGCAGATAGGCGTAGTGGCCTTTGCGGTTCTTGTTGATCTTGTAGGCAAGCGTGCGAACACCCCAGTATTCGCTGTCCTGCACCGTCCCGCCGTTATCGGCCAGAACGGTGGAGAAATGTTCGATCAGCCCTTCAGCCTGCGTCGTCGACAGGTCTTGGCGGGCGATCAGCACATGCTCGTATAGCGGCATGTCAGACCCTTTTCGTTTCAGGCGCGCTTCATAGGCGGGAAAGCCTTCCACGCCCGCCACGAGAGGCCACGCCGGTTTCGCATGTTGCGGAAGGATGCGGCCTTATACAGGGCGCAGGCGCGCCTGCAAGCGTATTTGGCCGATTTGCCAGCGACGGCTGCGACATTCCGACGCGATCTGGGCTGTGTGCCGCCCGCGGCGGTCACGGACGCGTGTCACCGTGGAACCGCGCTGGGCACGAAGACTTGGACAGGTCAGACACGTTTTGCAAAGATTGGAGTGCACGACAATGATGACCCGGATTTCCGCCCTTGCCCTTGGCTGCATGCTTGCAGGTACGGCATACGCGCAGGCCCCCGCCACCGACGCTGCACCCGCACCCGACGCTGCGGCGCCGGCCGCCGCTGCCCCGGCGGCGAACAGCACTGCCGCGCCCGCTCAGGATGCAGCGATCAGCGGCACCTATCAGTTCGACCCGAACCACAGCCAGGTCGTCTTTCGCTGGGACCACATGGGCTTCACCGACGTGCATGGCTTCGTCAACGGTGTGACCGGGACGATCGTTCTGGACGAGGCCGACCCATCGAAATCGACGGTCGAGGCAAGCTTTCCGCTGAGCGCGATCCGCACCAGCTCGGAAAAACTGGACGGTGAACTGATCACCGAATTCTTCAAAGGTAAGCCTGACGACATGGTGACGTTCAAATCCACCAGCGTTGTCAAGGAAGACGACGACGAAGCGAAGGTCACCGGTGATCTGACGATGAACGGCGTGACCAAGCCGATCATTCTGGATGTCGAGCTGAACAAGTTCGCGCCGAACCCGATGAACCAGACCCCCACGGTCGGCTTCAAGATCGACGGCGAATTCAACCGTTCGGACTTTGGTCTGGGCATGATGGTGCCCGCTGTCAGCGATGAGATCGAGATCGACATCACCGTCGAGGCGGCAAAGCAGTAATCTGCCGAATCGACCTTGGAAAGGCCGCCCCGCGGGGGCGGCCTTTTCGTTGCGCCTTGCCCCTGCGGCACGGGGTCGCTAACCCCGATCCATGTTGCCAGAAGACCGCCTTGCCCAGATCGTCCAGCGCTTCGAGTTTCTCGAGGCGCGGCTGAACGCTGGCCCCAGCCCCGACGAAATCGCCGCCATCAGCCGCGAATACGCCGAACTGAAACCGGTGGTTGCGCGCATCGCCGAATGGCGTGACGCCCGCACCGGCCAACAAGAAGCCGAGGCGATGCTGGCCGATCCCGAGATGCGGGAACTGGCCGAAGAAGAGCTGTCCCGCCTGAAAACCGCGCTGCCAGCGCTGGAACAGGAATTGCAGCTGGCGCTTCTGCCAAAGGACGCCGCCGACGCGCGCCCCGCGATCTTGGAAATCCGCCCCGGCACCGGCGGCGACGAGGCGGCACTGTTCGCGGGCGATCTGCTGCGGATGTATCAGCGCCATGCCGAATCGCAGGGCTGGCAGTTCCAGATGCTGGAACTGGCGGAATCCGAACTTGGCGGCGTCAAGGAAGCCACGGCCCGCATCGTGGGGGATGGCGTCTTTGCCCGGCTGAAATACGAATCGGGCGTCCACCGCGTCCAGCGCGTCCCGGAAACCGAGGCGAGCGGCCGCATCCACACCAGCGCCGCCACCGTCGCCGTCCTGCCCGAGGCCGAAGAGGTCGACATCGCCATCCCGGCAAACGACATCCGCATCGACACGATGCGCTCGTCCGGCGCGGGTGGCCAGCACGTCAACACGACCGATTCGGCGGTGCGGATCACCCACCTGCCGACGGGGATCATCGTGACCAGTTCCGAAAAGTCCCAGCACCAGAACCGCGCCAACGCGATGGCCGTTCTGCGGGCGCGGCTTTACGATCTGGAACGCGGTCGCGTCGACGCCGAACGTGCGGCCGACCGGCGGTCCCAGATCGGGTCAGGCGATCGGAGCGAACGCATCCGCACCTATAATTTCCCGCAAGGGCGCATGACCGATCACCGGATCAACCTGACGCTTTATGCGCTGGACCGCGTGATGCACGGCGATCTGGTCGAAATCATCGATGCGCTGACCGCGCATGATCAGGCCGCACGCCTCGCGGCATCAGAAGGGTGAGCGTTCCGCATCTTCTGCGCGACGTGACCGCGAGGCTGGCGGCGGCCAACATTCCGGCCGCTGGTGCCGACGCACGGCGCTTGGTGGCCCATGCGCTTGGTGTTGAACCGGATCGCCTGCACTGGTTCCGCGCCGCGCCGTCCGAGGCGCAGCTGGCCATGCTGGAGGCCGCCGTGACCGCGCGGCTGGCGCGCCAACCGGTGTCCCAGATCGTCGGGTGGCGTGATTTCTGGAAGCACCGCTTCACCGTCACACGCGACACGCTCGACCCGCGCCCCGAGACCGAGACGCTGGTCGCCACGGCGCTGGAAAGGCCGTGGCAGTCGGTTCTGGATCTGGGGACCGGAACGGGCGCGATCCTGTTGTCGCTGCTGGCGGAACGCCCCGGCACGACGGGGATGGGCGTCGATCTGTCCGACACAGCACTTGAGGTTGCGGCCGAGAACGCCAAACGCCTGCAAGTCGAGGGCGCGACTTTTCGGTCATCCGACTGGTTTTCGAACGTCGCGGGGCAGTTCGACCTGATCGTGTCGAACCCGCCCTATATCGCGGCATCGGAAATGGAGGGGCTGTCGCCCGAGGTGCTGGAGTGGGAGCCACGCCACGCCCTGACCGACGAAGGCGACGGCTTGGCCGCATACCGCGCCATCGTCGCGGGGGCGGGCACGCATCTGCGGGCGGACGGGTGGTTGATGGTGGAAATCGGTCCGACACAGGGACAGGACGTGTCCGACATGATGCGGCAGGCCCGATTCATCGGCGTGGACACCCTACAGGACCTGGATGGTCGTGACCGGGTGGTTCTGGGGCAGTTTCCGGCTGAAAACAGCCAGATTTGACCGTGTTTTGCATCAATTTACGAGAATTGCGGTTGTTTGCCCTTGCCAGCACAGGGTGCGCGTGCTTATTCCCATCTTGTGACGGGGCGAAGACGCCACGCACGGGTCAACCGCACAGCATCAGTTAAGTGACGTGCAAGCGACGCGGGAATGGTCAGGCTGGAAAGCCACTGTTCCCCGCCGGATGACCCCCGCTCTAACCCTATCCGGGATGGCATCATTTCCGATCAGCCGGACCAGAGTAACTGAAAAAGCCGATGAGATCATCGAAATCCCGTTCGCGTAACAAGTCCCGCGGCCAGCGTACGCTTGGCAATGTCGTCAACCGCGTCTTCGACAGCTCTGGCCCCGAAGGCAAGGTCCGCGGCACCCCGCAACAGATCATTGAAAAATACCTTGCGCTGGCGCGTGACGCACAGCTCTCGGGCGACCGCGTGGCCGAGCAGAGCTTTCTGCAGCACGCCGAACACTATACCCGCATGCTGGGCGAAGCGCAGCGTGAACAGGCCGAACGTCAGGCCCAGCACCAGCCCAACGGCGACGATCAGCGCGACGACCAGCGCGATTGGAACCATCAGGGCGAGCAGCGGTCGCAGAACGACCGCCAGCAATATGACCGCCACCAGAATGATCGTCAGCAGGACGACCGTCAGGACGGCCAGCAGAACAATCAGCGGAACCGCGATCACAACAGCAACCGTGATCAGAACGGGCGCGATCAGAACGGTCGGGACAACCGCCGCAATGATCGTGCACAGCAGGATCGTCCTCAGCAAGATCGTCGCCGCAATGACCGCGCCGATGACCAGACGTCCGACGCCCCGGCCGACAGCTTTGCAGCAGACGACGCGCCGGACTTTCTGCGCCGCCCAGTGATCGACGAGCCGCAGGCCGAAACGGTGGACCACGCCAGCCCGGCCCTGCCCGAGGCGATTGCGAGCGACACCCCGGCAGTGGCCGTCGCGACTCCGGAAACGCAATCCGACGCGCCGGTGCGGACGCCCAAGCCCCGGACGCCGCGCCAACCGCGCCGTCGCAAGGTCGACGCGGACGAAAGCGCCGATACCGCGCCGATGCCACTGACCGAAGAATAAGAATACGGCGGCCCTTGGGGCCGCCTTTTTCGTTGCGCCTGACTCAGGTTTCCCGCGACGTTTTCAGCAGGCGGGCCAGGGTGCAGAACCCTTCCAACCCGACCTCTTCCGCCCGGGCCGTGGGGGGAATGCCGGCTTCGGTCAACAGCCCTTCGATATCGGGGGACAGACCGCGCAGGCTGGCGCGGAGCATCTTGCGCCGTTGTCCGAACGCGGCACGGGTGATCTGTTCCAGAACCTGCGCATCTGCCGGAAAACGTGGCTGCGGCAGGGCGGTCAGCTGGACCACGGCGGATTCCACCTTGGGGGCGGGCACGAAGGCTTGTGGCGGCAACGTCAACTCGATCCGTGCATCGCAACGCCACTGCGCCAGAATTGCCAGCCGCCCGTAATCCTTGCCACCGGGTCGCGCGACGATCCGCTGCGCGACCTCTTTCTGAAACATCAGCGTCAAGGACTGCCAGAAGGGCGGCCATTCGCGCGGCGTCAGCCACCCGACCAGCAGTTCGGTCCCGATGTTATAGGGCAGATTGGCCGCGATTCGGATCGGCGGCTTGACGTAATCCAGCGGATCGATCGCCAGCGCGTCCCCGTGGATCACCGTCAGCCGCCCGGGATACGCGTCCGCGATTTCCTGCAAAGCCGGAATGGCGCGTGCGTCCTTTTCGATGGCCAGCACATGCCGCGCGCCTTCGGCCAGAAGGCCGCGGGTCAGGCCGCCGGGGCCCGGGCCGACCTCGATCACGTCGCAGTTTTCCAGATCGCCCGCGGCACGCGCGATGCGTGCGGTCAGGTTCAGGTCCAGAAGGAAATTCTGCCCCAGCTGCTTTTTCGCGCGCAGGTCGTGGCGCGCGATTACGTCGCGCAAGGGGGGCAGACCGTCGATCGTGCTCATGACCGTGTCTTTGCCCGAGCCTGCGCCATGCTGGCGGCCATTTTCAGCGCGGCAATCGTCGAGCCTGCATCGGCAATGCCCTTGCCCGCGATGTCGAAGGCCGTGCCATGGTCGGGTGAGGTGCGGATGAACGGCAGCCCCAGCGTGACGTTCACGCCGCCGGCGAAATCCAGCGTCTTGATCGGGATCAGCGCCTGATCGTGATAGGCACAGATCGCCGCGTCATATCGGTCGCGGGCCGCAGGGTGAAACATCGTGTCCGCGGGCAGGGGGCCCGCCAAGTCGAACCCTTCGGCCCGAAGATGCGCGATCAGGGGCGCCATCCATTCGGTTTCCTGCCAGCCCATGTTGCCGCCTTCGCCCGCATGGGGGTTCAGCCCGGCGATGGCCAGACGCGGCGAGGCGATGCCGAAATCGCGGCGCAGGGCTGCGTCCGTGATCCGGATTGCGCGCTCAAGCACCTCGGGCGTGAACGCCCCGGGCACGTCCTGCAGGGCGATATGGATCGTTGCCGGAACGACCCGGCAGGGCGGTGCGGCCGTCGTGGATGCCAGCATCATCGCCACGTCGACGTCGCCCGCCAGATGGGCCAGAAATTCGGTGTGACCGGGAAACGCAAACCCGGCCCCTTCTTTCAGCGCGCGCTTGTTGATGGGCAGCGTCACGATTCCGCTGGCCTGACCGGTCATCGCCAGATCGACGGCCCGGGCGATCACCTCGATCACGCCGGCGCCGTTGGCCGGATCGGGTTGGCCGGGGATTGCATCGGCGGCGAAACGGTGGGGCAGCACCGCCAGCTTGCCGTGCGGGACGTGGTCGGTGGGCGACGCGACCTCGGCCCAGTCGGTGCCGTGCGGCAGATGGGTGGGGTCGCCCAGCCAGACAAAGCGCACGCCCGATGCCACCGCCGGGGCGGCCAGTTCCGGGCCGATACCCGCAGGCTCGCCACAAGTTAGGATCAGGGGCGCGTCGGAATAGGCGCCGGGCACGTGGGACCCCCGCGCCATGTCAGCGCGGGTTGCGGATAATCGCGTCGGCGCGCAGTTCGGCCAGATACGCCTCGGCCGCGGTGTTGATCTTCTGGTTGAAGACCTCTTCCCGGGCCTCGGCCCGACCGGGCAGCGCGCTCGGGTCGGCGGGAGGCGCACCTTCGGCCCCCGGGGCGCCGCCCGGATTGGCGACCGGCGCTGCACCCGGTGCGGGCACGGCAGGCACCGGAGTGCCCGTGTTCGCCGCAGCGCCCGGGACTCCCTGCGGCGCAAAATCCGCAACCAGCGTCGGTTGGCGCTTGCACAGCATCACCAGCCGCGCCCCGGCGCCATAGTCGATCACCGTCGATTCGTTGTCGTCCAGCGTGGCAAGCCGTTGCCCGATATCCAGCGGTACCTGACCCATGGGCGCGGTCATCCGCTGAACGGGGTTGGGCGAGTACCGATTGGCGGCAACCTGCACGTCGTCACAGCTGAGCGCCGTGGCCGAAATCTGCGCCGCCTCCTGCGCGGAGGGCACCGTCATTACCAGATATTCGACCGACTGTTCGGTCGCACCGGCACGGCGCTGCCCGCGGGTGTCACGCAGGAAGAACAGGATCACCGCACCTTGTGCCGTGATGGGACCGCTGACCTGACCCGGCCGCAGGGCGGTGATGATCGGTTGCAAGGTCGGCGGCAGGCGGTCGATGGCGACCCAGTTCAGCCGCCCCCCCTGATCGCGCGACGCGCTGGCCGAATACTGACGCGCAGCGGCGGCGAACGCACCTTCGGACCCTGATGACGCGGCGATGGCTTCGGCGCGGTCCAAGGCCTGCTCTTCCTGACCCTGCGGGGCGGGGATGATCAGTTCCGACAGAAGAACGGAATCGACGATGGGCGTTTCGATCACGCGCTTCAGCGCCTGATCAACCTCTCGGTCCGAGACGTTGACCGTGGGCACGATCCGCGCGCGGACCAGTTCGCGCCACGCCACGCCGGAACGCACGAAATCACGATAGGCCTGACGTTCCACGCCGGCCTGACCCAGCGCCTGGGTGAACTGCGCCGCATCCATGTTTGCACGGCCCGCAAATTCCGCCATCGCCGCGTCCAGCTGTTCGTCGGTGACGTTGATCCCGGCGGCTTTGGCCGCGGCTTCCTTGAGGCGGTCATCGATCAGCGCCTGCCGCGCGCCCTTGGCATCAGCACCGGGCGCGCGAAGCAGCTGCATGAAGCGGATCCGCTGGTCCAGCTCGTACTTCGTCACAGCCGAGTTGTTGACGTAAACGATGGGCGCGAACTGCCCCTGCGCCCAGCCCGGGGCCGAGGTGCTGGCCAGCATCGCCGCCGTCAGTGTCGCCAGTATGATCCGCCGCATCCGCTGCTCTCCGTCAGGTTTCGGCGCACACTAGCGCAGGCAGGCGCGCCGCGCCACAGTTCCCGGCGATGTCGCTTGCCGACCGAAACCGCCAAGTCGCACCGACAGGCCAAAGTCCGTATCGGGCCGAACCGCATCGGACGAGGTAAAGCGGCGGCGGACCGACAGATCGACCGTCACACACTCGTTCTTGTAGACCATGCCCAGCACGGCCTTCTGGGCCCGATCCTCGGAAAAGTCATAGCGCGTCTCGGCATTCGCCCACCAACCTTCGGCGACCTGCCAGCCGGTCGTGGCGGTCAGCTCGGACACGTCGTTGTCTCGTCCCGGTTCGGAATCAGAGTCGATCCAAAGGTATCCGGCGGACACCTGCAGATCGGGGCGCAGCCAGCCCATGCGCAGTTCGTTGCGGTTGATGGCCAGATCGTCGCCAAACAGCGCACGGTTCGACAGCGCCAATCCGTGCGACCCGGTGTAGTGCGCAGCCAGCAGCCAGTCCGAGCGGCGACCCGCGAACGGCCCGCCCAGCCCGCCATCGTCATCTGCGCGGTAGACACGGCCCGCGGTCACCCCCAACGACCAGCCTGCGGGGTCGAACCGCGTCCAGCCCACGCCCACATTCGCGCGCAAGCCGCCTTCGCGTGCATCCCAGCCCGGTGCCCGGTTCAACGACAGAAGGTTCCCCTCGTCAAATTCCAGCAGGACGCTGTCTTCGTTCGGCACGTCGTCGTTGGCGCGGTGGTCAGGCAGGGACCAGACCAGCTGCGCCATCGGTTCCAGAATATGCGTCGCCCCACCCGACTGGGCCATCAGCGGCCAGCGAAGCTCGACCCCCGCGGCAGGCGTGGCGCGTCCCACCGTGCGGTCGTAATTGGGATCGTCGGCGATGCGATAGACGTCGCCGTCCAGCCGAACCTGCGCCGCACCGACGACGCCGCCGGACAGGATTTGCGTGCGCTGCCAGTCCAGCGCCACCGAGGCGCGCGCGACATCCCGGCCAACCACATCGTCCGGCGATGCCCGACGATGGGCGTGCGCCGACCATTCCAGCCACCCCGTGCCGCCGATCCACGCGGGCGTGAACCGGCGCTGTGACAGCGCGTCCGCTACCAGCGCCGGGGTGGTCGACGAATCTTCATCATCGCGCAGCGTCTGATAATTGCCGATCCGCGTCCGCAGCATCCGGTCAAGGTTGTAACGCTCCAGCGTCACCCCGCTCCAAAGCCGGTCGGCGTCGGTCACGTCGTAATCCAGAAGATACGCCGGGTCCGAGGTCATCTGGACCTGCAGGCCCAGTTGATAATCACGCGGCAGCAGGAACCGCGCGCCGCCGAACAGATAGCCGCGCGTCTCGTCCGGGCGAATGTCGTCGCGCGTGATCGCGCCGTTCCATTCGGTCACGCCGTTGGAAAACATCTGCCGATAACGCACGCCCAGCGTCGTCGTGCGGCTGGCCGCCAGATAGGGCGTCAACGTCAGGTCCGCGCTGTCTCCCAGCGTGATGAAGTAAGGCAGCTTGACCCCGAACCCCAAGCCGGTGGTCGTCCGGATCTCGGGCCGCAGGAAGCCGGTCATGCGGTCCACGTTGGGGCCGGGCGCGGTCAGCGCAGGCAGCGTGGCAATCGGCAGACCGAAGGCGCGGAACTGGGGCTGATCAAAGGACAGTTTCCCGGTTTCGCTGTCATGGGTGATCTTGCGGGCGCGAATTTCCCACAGCGGCGTCGGATTTTCGGCGCAGACCTGACAAGACGACGCGACGACGTGGGTCAGTGTCGTCATCCGACCACCACCCGTACGCTGCAATTCGTTCGCGGCAAGCTGCATCTCTCGGGCCAGAACCAGACGCGCGCCCCTGACGACCCCGTCGGTCAGGTCTTCATCCAGGTCGGCCTGATCGGCGATGATCACGGTTTCATCAGGGGTGCCGGCGCTGGCGGGGCGCGTCAGGTGGATCGGCCCCTGGATCTGCAACCGGCCGCTGTTGCCGTCATAAACGACGCTGGACGCGAGCAGCCTTGCACCCTGAAACCAGATGACGACGCCGCCACTCGCCGTCAGGACATTGTTGCCAGTCAGATCGACATTGTCGGCCAGAAGCGTCGCGGCACCCGTGGCGTCCGCGGCGGGCACGGGGCTGGGTGCACGGTTCGCCACGGTCGGGGCTGCCTGGTGCGGCCTTGGCATCGGCGGCGGGGCACTGACGCTGGATTGCAGCGTGCCGTCGGCCAACTGGCCCTGGCCGACCGTATCTTCGTTCGGGGCAAGGGCCGGGCCGGCAGCCGACAGCCGTTGCATCCACTGCAGATAGTCTTCCTGGCTGAATTCCTGCGCTATCGACGGAATCGCAGACAGCGCAAACAATGCCGCCGCGGCAGCAAATGTCGGAAAACGAAGGGTGGGGCGCGTCCTCATCCGTCCTCGATCTTCAGAAGCATCGCCAACGCAAGCAGCGCGGCAACCAGCGGTGGCGCAAAGGCTGCAAGCGAGGGGGCGACATCAGCGGTTTCGCCCATCACCTGCGCCAGATTGCGCAGAAAGAACAGTCCCAACCCGCAGGCGAAGGCCGCAAGAACCAGAATGCCGACACGACGGCCACGCATGGGCCGCATCGTGAACGCCGCCGCGATCATGACCATGGCGGCCATCAGCAGGGGGCGGGCCAGTTCCATGGCGAACCAGACCTGATGGCGCATGGCTGTAAAGCCCGCACGTTTCAACCCGTCGATGAAGGCGGGCAGTTGCCAGATCGGTATCGCGTCGGGCGAGCCAAAGCCGTCACGGATCCGTTCTGCGGTCAGATCTGTCGGCAGCCGCGCGCCGGGCAGGCTGCCAGCGGCGGCCTCGGGGTTGGGGTCGTCCAGCGGCCATGATTTGACGCCGGTCAGGAGCCACGCGCCTTTTTCCAGCCGTGCGGATTGCGCCTCGACGCGGGTGGACGGCCCGTGTCCGGGCGTAAAGACCAGAAACGTCGCGTTATACAGTGTTGTGGCATCGGGGCTGGCCCCGGCTGCCCGAATGACGACCTGTCCCCCCTGCGCCTGACCCGAGACCGGCGGGAGCCCCTGGCGCAGCCAGACCGCCCCACCGCCCAGTGTGATCGTCTGCCCGCCGTCGGAATTCAGCAGAGCGCTCGATTCGCTGTAGGCGCGCTGGGTTGCCGCCACCAAGGGGTTCAGAAAAGCCACCGACAGCACACCGATCAGCGCGGCGGTGACCGTGGGCGCCATGACCGCACGCAACCCGGACCGGCCCGCGGCCCTTATCGCCACCAGTTCGGACGTCCGCGACAGGTTCAGGAACAACGCAATTCCCGCCAGCAACGCCATCAGAGGAAGGATCGCGTAAAAGCTGCCGGCGATGTTCAGCGCCGCCATGCGCGCAGTCCACGCCAGCCCGGGGTCCTGTCCGGCATAACGTCGGATCTGTTCGATCAGATCGATCAGGAACAGGATCGCCAGAAACGAGAACGCAACCAGCAAAAAGCTGCGCAGATACCGCCGCGCCAGATAGACCTGCAGGATCATGCGACGCCCACCGGATCACCTGATGCGGGCCTGCGTCTGGACCGGCCCGCAGTATACAGCGCTGCCATGACTATGGCGGCGCCTGCCAGCGCAGGGACATAAAGCAACGGCCAATCCTGTGGGTTCGACGCCGTCCGGCTGGCAGCAGCCGTCGTCAGGAACTGAACGAAGATCAGCGCAACGATGGCCCCGATCACCTGTCGCCAGACGCCGAACCGGGAAAACCCGCCCAGCAGCAGCATCGCAAACCCCAGCATCGCCGCTACGGGGGACAGCAGGGGCTGGGCCAACCGCTCGTGCCCCTCGGCGCGCGCGGTGGCAGCGGTGGCACCCGTTGCCTGCAGCATCGCCTCGTCGGGGTTGAGAAGTCGCCACGTCGAGTATTCCCGAAGGTCGCGCCCCGTGCGGTCGTCGTGCGAAATCATCGCACCAATGTCGTAGGTCAGGTCCTGAAACCGTGTGACCGACAGGCGCGGCGCGCCGCCGTCGTCGCGGCGCAGGTTCTGGATCATGCCGTTCTGCATCACCAGCTTGGGTCCGGTATCGGCGCGCATGACCAGGGCCTGTTCGGCCGTATAGATCACCTGATCGGCCGGGTTGCGCGCGTCTTCCAGAAACAGGTCCAGCAGACGCCCGTCGCTGGCGATGCTGCGGATATAGAGCGTCACCCCGTCAGTCGGGAACTGGAACGTGCCGGCGCGCAGAAAGCGCGCGGTGATGTTTTCGGCGACCTCGGACTGGCGCTCGGCCATGCGGGTGCGGGCCATGGGCACAAGGCTGTGGACCAGAACCGCCACCATCAAACCAACAAGAATGCCGAACACCAGCGGCGGCCGCGCCATCCGCCACGGCGACAGTCCCGCCGCCTGCATCGACACCAGCTCGGATTCGGATGCCAGACGGTTGGTCCCGTAGGCCGTCGCCGCGAATGCCGCGACCGGTAGCACGACCGAGATCACCAATGGCAGCGTCAGCGCGGTGAACTCCAGCACCACCAGCGCGGTCTGGCCGTCATGGATCAACTGCTCGAACAACGATACCGCGCGGTTGAGCCAGTAGATCGACACCAGAACCAGCGCAAAGAACCCGAACAGCGTCAGGAACTGGGTCAGAATGTATCTGTCGATCCGCAGCATGTCCCGCCCTGTCGCGCGCCATGGTCGCGCGCCGCTCGCCCGTTTGGTCCTTCGGACCTTTCCGCCTGATTAGCCCGCGATCCGCCACGGGGGAAGCCCGCCCGTGACCATTCCCCCTGCGTCCGCCGGTCGCTGTGGCCACGCACCCAGCAACGGTTGTCCCCCCCCGCTGGCAAAGCGTCGATCCCGGGTCTAGGGTCGCGCAAAGATACGTCGAGAGGATTACCCATGAGCCAACCCGTCGAAATCCGCTTTTCGGCCGACGCCCCCGACCTGACGACCGTGCCGGGCCGCATCGCGATTCTGGTCGATGAAAATGGCCGCGTTCCGGGCGGTCTGCCGTCGACCGTCCGCAGCATCATCCGCCGCGCAATCGACTCGGATCAGTGGGGCAAGGTTGCGCCGGGTGGGGCGATGGATCTGGCGTTTCCGGCGCGGCTGACCGCTGACGCGCTGCAACTGGTGTCGCTGCCTGTGCGCGCCGATGTGATCACCGCCCGCAAGGCCGGTGCCGCGATCGGGCGGGCGATGGGCAAGGGGACCGTCACGGTCCTGACCGGGCGCCATGCCAAGACAGCCGAGGTTGCGCTGGGGCTTGCGCTGCGCGGCTATGACTTCGGGGCCTACAAATCGAAGGGCGGTGCCGATGCCGGGGCGGATGACGCGATTGAGCCGGCACGCGCGCCCCAGTCGGTCAGCGCGACGGGCGCGGCCCCCGATGCGGTTCTGATCGACGCCTCGACGCCCTCGCAAGCCGATACGCACGCCAATGGCGGTGCCGAATCCACGCCGCAGCCCGACCGCGCCACCGTCACCGTCATCTGCGCCGACCCCGAAGCCGTGGCCCGTGCCGCCCGCCCGGGTGCCGCCGTGGCCGAAGGCGTGTTCTTTACCCGCGATCTGGTAAACGAACCCGCCAACGTGCTGACCACGACAGATTTTGCCGACCGCCTGTCCGCGATGTCAGCCCTTGGACTGGACGTCGAAGTCATCGACGAAGATGAGCTGTCGCGTCTGGGGATGCGCGCGTTGCTGGCCGTGGGGCAGGGCAGCGAATCGCCCTCCAAGGTGGTGATCATGCGCTGGAACGGCGGCGGGGACGAACCGCCGCTGGCGCTGGTCGGCAAGGGTGTCGTCTTCGACACCGGCGGGATTTCGATCAAGCCGGCCGCCGGGATGGAAGAAATGACGATGGACATGGGCGGCGCTGGTGTCGTTGCGGGCGTCATGCGCACGTTGGCGCTGCGCGGCGCCAAGGCCAACGTCGTGGGTCTGGTCGGGCTGGTCGAGAACATGCCCGACGGCAAGGCGCAGCGTCCGGGCGACATCGTGCGCTCGATGAAGGGCGAAACGATCGAGGTCATCAACACCGATGCCGAAGGCCGGCTCGTGCTCGCGGACGTGCTGTGGCTGGCGCAGGAACGCTATAACCCCAGCGCGATCATCGATCTGGCGACCCTGACGGGCGCCGTCATCATCGCGCTTGGCCATGAAAACGCCGGTGTCTTTTCCAACAACGACGCCTTCGCGCAAAAGCTGCTGGGTGCCGCCGGCGCCGAAGGCGAAGGCGCCTGGCGTTTGCCGCTGGCCCCCGCCTATGACGACCTGATCAAGGCGCAGTTCGCCGACATCAAGAACACCGGCGGTCGTCCGGCCGGGTCGATCACCGCGGCGCAATTCCTGCAGCATTTCGTCAAGCCGGACGTACCGTGGGCGCATATCGACATCGCGGGTGTCGCGCTGCCGCCGGGCGGCACGGCGCTGGCGCCCAAGGGCGCGTCGGGCTGGGGCGTCATGACGCTAGACCGACTGGTTCGCGACCACTTTGAGACGAAGTGATCCAGCCCCATGGGCTCGGCGATGTTCTATCACCTCACGCGGTCACCAGTGGAAACGCTGGTGCCGCAACTGATCGCGCGCGCCCAGTCCGCCGGCTGGCGGATCGAACTGCGCGGCACCACGCCCGACCGCATGTCCCGTCTGGATGAGGTGCTGTGGCAGGGGGACGGCTTCCTGCCCCACGGGCTGGCTGGCGGTCCGCACGATGCGATGCAGCCGATTCTGCTGACTGTGGCGGGGCAGGACGCGCCGAACGCCGCCACTTGTCTGATGGCGGTCGACGGGGCGGATGTGTCGGTGGCCGAGGCCACGTCGAACGACCGCACGCTGATCCTGTTTGACGGAAACGACGCGGCGGCGCTGGAACGCGCGCGCGGTCAGTGGCGTGAACTGGCCGCCGGGAACGTCACGGCTGAATACTGGTCCGAGGCTGACGGCCGCTGGGAACGCAAACGCTGATCAGCGTTCCAGAACCAGCGTTTCACCCTGAAAGCCCACATGTGCAAAACGACGCAGGTAATCCATTCCCATCAGCGACGTATTCAGATCGCCGCGGATGACCGTCGCGGGCACGTTGTCGTCCCGTATGTCGCCGATCTCAACTGAATCGAGCGTCACGGTCGAAATCTGCACCCGCCCATTCGCTGTCTGCGCCCAGCCCGCAAACGGCAGCGTTTCAGGGCTGATGCCGATCCGCTTGGCGTCGCGCTCCGACAGCGCCAGCGACGATGCGCCGGTGTCGACCACGAACTCGACCGGGGTTCCGTTCAGCTCTGCCCGCAGGTTGAAATGCCCGTTCGCGCTCAGCGGCACTTCGATCCGGCCGGGGCTGACGACTTTTTGCGTGGGCATGACTTGGTCGCGGATGCCGGGCCAAAGGCCCACAGCGGCGATCACGGCCACGAAAATCAGCCCCCACGCCAACACGTCGCGCGACGTCTGTCCGGGTTTTTTTCGAAATTCCACAACCAGATACCCGCCGACGGCAATCAGCAACAGCACCAGATAGGCCAGTCGGCCATAGTCCTCGGTCATGGGCAAACCTGTGGGCCGGGGCAGCCGCTCACTGTAATTTGGGGTTTCTTGTCATCGGTCATGTCCTTATATGGATGCCCTGACGCACGCGTCGCAAGGGCCGCGCCGGCCCGATGGGAGATTTTGAGATGCATACGCCTTCACCCATGGCTCTGCTGCTGATCGCAATCGTCGTGCTGGTCCTGTTCGGACGCGGCAAGGTGTCGTCGCTGATGGGCGAAGTCGGCAAGGGCATCACGGCCTTTAAAAAGGGCGTGCAGGACGGCAGCAACGAAACCACGACCACAACCGTCACGGAAACCGAGGTTGAACCCGCGACCCGTGCGCGCGTGGTGACCGACCGTTCCGCCGACGAACTGGAAGCCGCTGCCGCCCGTGCCAAGGTCGAAGCTGACCGCATGCAGGCCGAAGCCGCCGCCGCCCGTGCGCGCGCCGATAAGGCCCTGCGCGACGTGACGCCAACCGATACGCGCCCCTGATCGGCTGACAGGCCATGTTTCCTGACGTCGGCTGGACGGAACTTCTGCTGATCGGCATCGTCGCGTTGGTGGTGATCGGCCCCAAGGACCTGCCCGCCATGTTCCACGCGCTGGGACGGATCACGTCCAAGGCCCGCGGCATGGCCCGGGAATTTTCGTCCGCCATGGAAGATGCCGCCAAGACCAGCGGCATGGGCGACGTGCAAAAGACCCTGCGCGATGCGTCCGACATCATGTCGAAACCGCGTAACGCCGGGATCGATGCCCTGACCCGCGCCGCAGACCGGTTTGAAAAGTGGGACCCCAAGGTTCCCACGCGGTCATCGCAGCTGAAGGCCGATCCTTCGGCGCCGCCGGATGTGGCCGACTTGTCCGACGATGCCCCCCGTGCGGACGTAACCAGCACGACCGCCGCCCAAGCAAGTGCGGCACCCGCCGGTCCCAAACTTGCCAGCGCAGCATCAGCGGCCGCTGCGCCAACTCTCGCCGCCGGGGCGCAGCCCGATGTCGCGTCGTCGGATGACCTGGATTTTACTGTCGAGCTGCCCGAACCCACCGCGCAGCGGCGGCTTCATGCGGTGCGCCGCTCTGACCGGACCTGAAGGACGCTGAACCACCTTGGCGCGCACAGAAAACACTGACGATCTGGAAGGCACATCCGCCCCGCTGATTGAGCATCTGGCCGAGCTGCGCACGCGCATCATCTGGTCGCTGGTGGCCTTCGTGTCAGGTGTCCTGATCTGCTGGTTCGTCTGGAAACCCGTGTTCAACTTCCTGACCCACCCGATCTGCGGCGCGCTGGCCAAGCGGGGGCAGGAATGCGGGCTGATCATGCTGAAGGTGCAGGAAGGTTTCTTCCTGGCCATGCAGATCGCGATGTTCGGGGGCTTCATCCTGGCCTTCCCGATCATCGCCTATCAGCTGTGGCGGTTCGTGGCGCCGGGGCTCTACCGCTCGGAAAAGCAGGCATTCGCCCCGTTCCTCATCGCATCGCCGGTCATGTTCATCCTGGGCGCGGCGTTTGCGTATTTCGTGATCCTGCCGTGGGCCTTCGACTTCTTTCTTGGGTTCCAAAGCGGGCCGCTGCAACTGCCCGACGATCCCACCGTGCCGGTGACAGCCAATGACCAGATGGCCGGGATCGTGTTTCAGGGCTCGATCAGCGAATACCTGTCGCTGACCACCAAGTTCATTCTGGCGTTCGGCCTGTCGTTCCAGCTGCCCGTCGCGCTGACGCTGATGGGCAAGGCCGGGCTGGTGTCATCGGCGGGGCTTGCATCGGTGCGCCGCTACGCCGTCGTGCTGATCCTGATCCTTGCCGCGATGGTCACCCCTCCGGACGTCATTTCGCAGATCGTCCTCTTTACGGTCATCTATTCGCTTTACGAGGTCGCGATCTATCTGGTCCGCCGCATCGAGCGGAAGCGAGAGGCAGAGCTGCGCGCCCAGGGCCTGTGGGTGGAAGATGACGACCCTGCCTGACGCGATCCATTCTGACGCGATTCACCCCGACGCGACTGGGCTCGATCTGGACCGCATCGCCGACGCGCTGGAACGGATGTCCCCCCCGCCTGTCCCGGCCCCGACCTTCACCGAGGCGGACGCCTATGTCTGGCACCCTAATCCCGACCGGCTGGAGCCTGTGGCGAACGTCGCCCGTGTGCCCCTGTCGGTGCTGGTCGGGATCGACCGGTCTCGCGACACGCTGCTTGCCAACACGCTGCAGTTTGCGCGCGGGTTCGCGGCCAACAACGCGCTTTTGTGGGGTGCGCGGGGGATGGGGAAATCGTCCCTTGTCAAGGCAGTCCACGCCGAGGCCGTGGGTCAGGGCCTGCCCTTGGTGCTGGTCGAAATCGCGCGTGACGATCTTGATTCGGTGTCGCGGCTGCTGGCGATCCTTGGTCGGTCGAACCGTCGGTTCCTGTTGTTTTCGGACGACCTGTCCTTCAGCCACGACGATACGCAGTACAAATCGCTCAAGGCGGTGCTGGATGGCGGCATTGCGGGCCGCCCGGCGAACGTGATCCTGTACGCGACCTCGAACCGCCGGCATCTGATTCCGCGCGACATGATCGACAACGAACGCGCCACCGCCATCCACCCCGGCGAGGCGGTCGAGGAAAAAGTGTCGCTGTCGGACCGCTTTGGCCTGTGGCTGGGATTCCACCCCTGCGGTCAGGACGAATACCTGCAGATGATCCAGCGTTACTGCGATTCCATCGACCTGCAGATCGACCCCGACGACTTGCGGGCCGAGGCGATCGAATGGCAGGCCACACGCGGCGCGCGGTCAGGGCGGGTGGCGTGGCAATTCTTTACCGATCTGGCCGGTCGGCACGGTCGGGCGGTCTAGCTTCATCTTTCGGAAAGAAGTCTTTGCCAGATTGGCGTCGATCAGGACGATTCGACGGCATGGACACAGACCCACACCCCTCAGATACCCATGATCCGCCACCGACCGCTGGTGTCCTGCGCCGATACATCGCCGCGCAGCAACGGACGGTCCAAGACCGGCAGGCGGGCGTTCAGCCGCCACGTGATCGCGCGGTGTCCATGGCCGTCAGCCGCGCCGCACAGAAGGTCCACCGGCTGGCCGTCTTTGTCGATCGCGCCGAAAGTCGTCAGATTTCTCTGGCCGAACTGCCAGAGTTGCTGCCTGACCACGCACTGCTGCTGCTGGTCGAGGATCAATCGGGGCGGCTGGGTGTGGCGGCGCTCAGCAGCGGTCTGGTGGGGGCGATCATCGAAATGCAGACGCTTGGGCGGTTGGCCGTACGGGGCCAGCCCCGCCGCCGCGCCACGCGGACCGATGCGGCCATCGCAGCGGATTTTGTGAACGCGGTGCTGGCCGACCTGCCGGCCGAGGCGGGGATCGGCTGGCGGCAGCTCAGCTTTGTGGCTGACCCCCGGCCTCTGTGCTTGCTTTTGGACGATCAGCCGCACAGCCACGACATGCTGTCGCTGCGGCTGGGTGAGACCGGTGAGCGCAACGGGGCGCTGCATCTGGTGCTGCCGGTTGCCGAGCCTGCCCCTGTGGACGCTGCGCAGATTCCCGCAGCAGACAACATGCCGTTAACGCAGCCTCTTGGCGATTGCCCGCTGCCGATGGTTGGGATCCTTGCGCGCCACAAGCTGCGCCTTGGCGCGCTGCGCCGCCTAGCGCCGGGTGACCTGATCCCATTGCCGCGCGCTTCGCTGGATCAGGCCCGGTTGGAGACCGCATCGGGGCAACTGGTTGCGATGGGCCGGCTGGGGCAGTCCGACGGCTACCACGCCTTGCGGGTCGGGACGGGGCCGGAGGCTGAGCGCGCGGATGCGCCATCGAAGCCGGTCATGGCAGATATCGGCGACTTAGACGATCCTGATCCCTTCCGGCCGTCGGGCAGCGGGTCGGTGATTGAACTGGCCGGGTGAATGGGGTGCCTCGTCGCGGAAAGCCGTTGCGTATAGCGAGCGTCAACCGCATTTGTGCGGGTGAGGCAGTGCGGTGCGATGAGGTGCGCAACGACGTAAGGCCACGCCTTTTTTTGGCGGTTCGCGTGTAAGCCTTGGCAAACTTGTCCGTTCCAAATGCGCCACGGATGTTGCGCTGCTTCCGCGACCCACTCGGTCTACGCGAGAAGGACGTCCTGCCCGGTTGGCCGAACCTTCTGACTCAAACCCGGACACCCCGGACCCACCTAACCCGCCAGCGCCAACCTTGCCCCCGCGCTCCGGACCAGCTGACCCGACAGTTCCAGTTCCATCAATGCGCCGGCGGCCTCCGACATGGTCAGTCCCAGATCGCGCAGGATGGCGTCCTCCTCGGTCGGGCTGGGACCAAGGCGCGCAAGGATGCGTGCGTGCAGGTTATCGGGCGGGGCGGCCTGATGTGGCGCGGCCGTCACCATCGGCACGACATCCCCTTGCGGGATCGGTCCCTCGAATCCCATCGCGGCCACGACGTCGTCGGCGTTGCGCACCAGGACCGCGCCATCGCGGATCAGGGCGTTGCACCCGCCGGCACGGCTGTCCATCGGGTGCCCGGGAACCGCCAGCACCTCGCGCCCCGCATCAATGGCCATGCGCGCCGTCACAAGGCTGCCGGAACGGTGCGCTGCCTCGACCACGACGACGGCGCGCGACAGGCCCGCGATGATTCGGTTGCGCGCCGGGAAATGACGCGCGACCGGCTCGATCCCCGGGGGCTGCTCGGTGATCAGCGCGCCGCCACGCGCCACGATCTCGGCCGCCAGACCCGCGTTTTCGCGCGGATAGATCACGTCTATCCCGCCCGCCATCACGGCAATGGTGCCGCAGTCCAGCGCCGCCTCATGCGCGGCGGTGTCAATGCCGCGCGCCAGCCCCGATACCACCATCAGACCTGCGGAAGTCAGCCCATGTGCCATACCCCGCGCCATGCGCAGCCCAAGGGTCGATGCGTTGCGCGCCCCGATCACGGCGACCGTCGGGCGTGCCAGAGTGGCCACGTCGCCCTTGACCCAGATCAGCGGCGGGGCGTCTGCCAGATCGCGCAGCAGGCCGGGATAGTCAGGGCCATCCCACGCGACCAGCCGGGCACCTGCCTTGGCACCGGCCCGCATTTCCGCGATCGCGGCATTGCGCGTGAACGGCTGATAATCGGCGATCCCCGCGGTGCGACCGATCGCGGGCAGGGCATCCAGTGCCGTTTGCGCGTCGCCATGTTCCGCCATCAGGCGGTGAAATGTCGCTGGCCCGACCCGGCGCGACCGGATCAGGCGCAATTGTGCAATCAGCCCGTCATCGCTGCGGGAAGAAGGGGGGCGTGGTCTGCCAAGTTGAAACATCCTGTCCCGCGCTGCGACCCGTGAAGGTCCTTCATCGCGTGCAACCAGTTAACAGAAGGTTAGCGGTTGGCGTCCGACCCGCCGACAGTCAGCCCGCCAATCATCAGCGTGGGCAGGCCGACGCCCACCGGCACCCATTGCCCCTGCTTGCCGCAGTTGCCGATGCCTGGGTCCAGCGCCAGATCGTTGCCGATGCCCTGGATCTGCTGCAGCGCGGTCGCCCCGTTGCCGATCAGCGTGGCACCCCGGATCGGCTCCTGAACCTCGCCGCCGCGCACGCGATAGGCTTCGGTGCAGGAAAACACGAACTTGCCGTTGGTGATATCGACCTGGCCGCCGCCGAACCCGGTCGCATAGATCCCGTCGTCGAGCCCTGACAGAATCGCCGCCGGATCGTCCTGCCCGGCCAGCATGAAGGTGTTCGTCATGCGCGGCATCGGCGCGTGGGCAAAGCTTTGGCGTCGCCCGTTGCCGGTGGGCGCCACGCCCATCAGCCGCGCGTTCTGTCGGTCCTGCAGATAGCCGGTCAGCACACCGTCCTCGATCAGGACGTTGCGCGCGGGGGCCGTGCCTTCGTCATCCACAGTGATCGAGCCGCGGCGGTCCGGGATCGTCCCGTCATCGATGACGGTGACGCCGGGTGCCGCCACACGCTGCCCCAAAAGCCCCGCGAAAGCTGAGGATTTCTTGCGGTTGAAGTCACCTTCCAACCCGTGACCCACCGCCTCGTGCAGCAGGATGCCCGGCCAGCCGGGGCCCAGAACCACGTCCATGACACCCGCCGGGGCGGGAATCGAGCGCAGGTTCACCAGCGCGATGCGCAGCGCCTCGTCCACCAGGCCCTGCCAGTGGTCAGGTGTGATCAGGCCCGACAGGCCGATCCGACCGCCGCCGCCAGCGGTCCCGCTTTCGCGGCGGGCGTTCGATTCGACGATGACGGACACGTTCAGGCGGGCCATCGGACGGATGTCGGTGATGATGCCGCCCTCGGGGCGCAGGATCACCACCTCTTGCAGGGATGACGCGACCGACGCCGAAACCTGAACCACGCGCGGATCCAGACCGCGGGCATAGGTGTCGATTTCGCGCAATGCCGCCACGCGGTCGGCGAAAGCGATGCCCTCGACCGGGTCATGACCCATATACAGCGCGGGACCCGGACCGGGCGGGGCAGGGGCCATGACGCCGCCGCCCTGACCCACCGCCAGACGCGCCATGTCGGCCGCGCCGCGCAGCGCGGCCTCGGTGAATTCGGTGGAATGCGCGTAGCCCGTGACCTCGCCCCGGACGACGCGCAAGCCAAAGCCCTGTTCCGCGCCGTATCCCGCGTTCCGCAGCCGCCCATCGTCATAGACCAGCGTCTCGGACCGGGCGCGCTCGATGAACAATTCGCCATCGTCGGCGCCGTCCGTTGCGGTTTTCAGGATGGACAGGGCGCGGTCTGCGTCCAGCGTATCGTCGAAGGGGGAAAAGCTGTCAGCCATAGCCTGAAAGGCGTATGGGCTTTTTGCCGCATTGTCGAGTGCCGAGGCTTGCCCGCCACGCGCAGATGTGATTTGCCAAAAGGGGAACACGCAAGCGGCACCAACGCCGCCAGCCATCCAACCGGGCGGCCGCGTGAGGGACGAACTGGGAACGGGGTTTCGACATGGCAGGACGGGCGGTTCGCAGGGCTTCAGCGTTGGGTGCATTACTGGCCGGGGCCGCGATGTCCTTGCCTGCCATGGCGCAGGACGTGCTGGGCGATCTGCCGACGATCGGCAAGCCGGTCGCGCGCGGGATGGGGTTCCAGCCCGCATCGACTTCGCTGGCCGTCGAACAGCAAGGGCTGGACCATCTGGTTCTTTGGATCATCGGCATCGTCACGGTGTTTGTCTGTATCCTGCTGATCTGGTGCATCGTGCGGTTCAACCGCCGCGCCAATCCGGTACCGGCCCGCTTCACCCACAACACCCCGCTGGAGATCACGTGGACGCTGGTCCCGGTCCTGATCCTGATCGTCATCGGCGCATATTCCTTGCCGGCGCTGTTCCGGTCGCAGGAGATGCCGGAAAATCCCGATCTGGTGGTCAAGGCCATCGGGCACCAGTGGTACTGGTCCTATGAATACCCCAACGATGCCGTCGCCTTTGACGCAGTGCTGCTGGAACGTGACAAGCTGGCGGACGCCGGATACTCGGACGACGAATATCTGTTGGCTGCGGACAATGCGCTGGTGCTGCCGGTCGGCAAGAAAATTCTGGTTCAGGTCACCGCGACCGACGTGATCCATTCCTGGACCGTGCCCGCATTCGCCGTCAAACAGGACGCTGTTCCGGGCCGGATCGCGCAGCTGTGGTTTGAGGTCGACCGTGAAGGGGTCTATTTCGGGCAGTGTTCCGAACTTTGCGGCATCAACCATGCCTATATGCCGATCGTCGTGAAGGCAGTTTCGCAGGACAAGTACGACGCGTGGCTGGCCGAGGCGAAGACCACCTTCGCCGCCGACGCGTCCGATGTGATGCCCGCCAGCCCGGTCCGGCTGGCCGCCAACTAAAAGGACACCCTGGCGTGGCCGACACCAACACCTTCGAGGCCCAGCCCGAGGCCGAATTCCGCGATTACGTCCAGCTGCTGAAGCCGCGCGTGATGTCGCTTGTGGTTTTCACGGCCTTCGTCGGGCTGTGGATTGCGCCGGTGCCGATGAACCCGTTCATCGCGTTCTGCTGCATCCTGTTCATCGCGCTTGGCGGTGGGGCGTCGGGTGCGCTGAACATGTGGTATGATGCCGATATCGACGCGGTGATGCGCCGCACCCGCAACCGTCCGATCCCGTCGGGCCGCATCACCCCGGGTGAGGCGCTGGGCGTCGGACTGTTCCTGTCGGGGCTGTCCTGCATGATGCTGGGGCTGGCGGCGAACTGGTTCGCGGCGGCGTTTCTGGCGTTCACGATCTTCTTCTATGCCGTCGTCTATACGATGTGGCTGAAACGCTCGACCCCGCAGAACATCGTCATCGGCGGTGCCGCGGGGGCGTTCCCGCCCATGATCGGATGGGCCTGCGCCACTGGTGGTGTCAGCATCGAATCGCTGCTGATGTTCGCGCTGATCTTCTTCTGGACGCCGCCGCATTTCTGGGCGCTGGCGCTGTTTACCAAGGGCGACTATGCGCAGGCCGGGGTACCGATGCTGACGGTGACGCATGGCCGTCAGTCGGCACGACGCCACATCTGTGCCTACACGCTGATCCTCGCTCCGTTCGCGATCTGGCTGGGCCTGACGCCGGTGGGCGGGCCGTTCTACATGGCGGTCGCGCTGGTGCTGAATGCGGTGTTCATCGCCGGTGGCTGGCGGATCATGCGCCGCACGGACGAACAGTCGGCGGCCGATGGCCATCTGGTCGAACGGCGGTTCTTCCACTTCTCGCTGATCTACACATTCCTGCATTTCGCGGCCTTGCTGGCGCAGCATTTCATGGGCGGCTGGGTCTGGTTCGCGTCATGAACCTGCGCGTCGAACACGAGCTGCACAAACGCCGCGCCGGTCGCAATCTGGGGCTGTTGTTCGTGCTGCTGGCGTTCGTCGCGCTCGTCTTTGGTCTCTCGATTGCCAAGATCATGCAGGGCGACATGATGGAGGGGTTTGATCACCGCCCACGCACCTCTGCGCTGCCGGTCGATCGCACGGCACCCTTGCCGACTGACGGCCCCCGCGCCGCACCCGGAACACCTGCCGCAGATGCCGGCGTGCCAGTGATCCAGTCGGAACCCGCCGCATCCGACGTATCCTCCGGGGCCGCACCGTGACCTCCCCGGCCCCCCGTCCGCGCAAAGGTCAGGACGCCCGCGTCGTCGCCTATCTGCTAAGCGTCGTCGTCTTGATGGGGGCGCTGTCCTGGGCTGCCGTTCCGTTTTACAACTGGTTCTGCCGCGTGACGGGGTTTGCCGGTACGACCAACGTCGCGACTAGCGTGTCGGACACCATTTTGGACGAAGACGTCCGCGTCCGCTTCGACGCCAATGTGATGCCCGGCATGGGGTGGACCTTCCGCCCTGTCAAAAAGGAAATGACGCTCAAGATCGGGCAGGACGCGCTGGCCTATTACGAGGCGATCAACACCACCGATCAGCCCATCACGGGCCGCGCCAGCTATAACGTGGCACCTGATTCGGCCGGGTATTTCTTCGACAAGATCGAATGCTTCTGCTTCACCGAACAGACGCTGCAGCCCGGCGAACGGGTGCTGATGCCCGTGAACTTTTATGTCAGCCCGGACATCGTCAACGACCGGGACGCGCGCGGTGTGCGCGACATCACCCTGTCTTATACGTTCTACCGCGCCGACAAGGCTGCGAACCAAACATCTGCCGATGCCAGTGATGTTCTGGACGCGCCCGCCAAGACCACTGTAAACTGATCGTGACTGAACGCCACCTGACCACCGCCACCTGACCGACGGGAGCCCGCGCATGGCGCACGCCAAGAACCACGACTACCACATCCTGCCGCCGTCGGTCTGGCCCTTCCTGGGCGCTGTCGGGGTTTTCATCATGCTGACCGGCGCGGTCGCGTGGATCAAGGGTCTGCCCTTCCTGGGCATGCCCGCCTGGATCCACTTCGCCATCGGTTTCGTGATGGTGCTGTACGTGATGTACGGATGGTGGGCCGACGTCGTCCACGAAGGGCAGGAGGGGGATCACACCCCGGTCGTGCGCATCGGTCTGCGCTATGGCTTCATCCTGTTCATCATCTCGGAAGTGATGTTCTTCGCCGCGTGGTTCTGGGCGTTCTTCAAGAACGCACTGTACCCGATGGGCCCGGATTCACCGATCAAGGACGGTGTCTGGCCGCCGGAAGGCGTCGTGACGTTCGACCCGTGGCACCTGCCGTTCATCAACACGCTGGTTCTGCTGCTGTCGGGTGTCGCCGTAACCTGGGCGCACCATGCGCTGGTGCACGAAAACGACCGCAAGACGGCGATTCGCGGACTGGCCGTCGCCGTCGCCCTTGGCCTTTTCTTCACCGCGCTGCAGGCGCTGGAATACAGCCACGCCGAATTCGGCCTTTCGGGTTCGGTTTACGGTGGCGTCTTCTTCATGGCGACGGGCTTTCACGGCCTGCACGTGATCATCGGAACGATCTTCCTGCTGATCTGCATGATCCGCCTGATGCGCGGCCAGATGTCGGACAAGCAGCATGTCGGGTTCGAGGCTGCGGCATGGTATTGGCACTTCGTCGACGTCGTGTGGCTGTTCCTGTTCGCCGCCATCTACGTCTGGGGCCGCTAAAGCCCCCGTCGCCCATGCGCCGCATCATCGCTCCGCTGATCCTCGGGGTCCTTGGCTTTGCCATTCTGGTCGGTCTTGGCGTCTGGCAGCTGCAACGTCTGGAATGGAAACAGGCGATGCTGGACGAAATCCAGCAGGGGATCGACGCCGCCCCGATCGCGCTGCCTACGGCGGTTGATCCGTCGATGAAATACCTGCCGGTGCAGGTCGCGGGCCAGACTACCGGGGACGAGGTGTTGGTCCTGTCAGGAACCAAGGCCGGCGGCGGCGGGTATAACGTCATCTCGGGCTTTGTGACCGACGACGGGCGGCGGATCATGATCGACCGTGGCTTCGTCCCGCAGGACGCGCATCGCATCTCCCGTCCGCCTACGCGGCTGATCGTGACCGGAAACCTGCACTGGCCGCAGGACAAAAGCGCCAGCACGCCCGCGCCGAACCTGACCGAAGGCGTGTGGTTCGCTCGTGACGTCCCGGCCATGGCGGCCGCGCTGAAAACAGAGCCGGTGTTGGTTGTCGCCAGTTTCGTTCAGGGTGACGCGCAGGGGGCAGAGCCGATCCCGATTTCCATCGACAACATCCCCAACAACCATCTGGGCTATGCGGTGCAGTGGTTCCTGCTGGCGCTGGTCTGGGCGGGGATGACAGCGGGGCTGATCTGGCGTATCACGCAACGCCGGTTTTAGACCAAGGGGAAAACGGATCCGATGCAATACGTCTCGACGCGCGGGAACGCCCCGGCCCTGTCCTTTGCCGATGCGATGATGACCGGTCTGGCGCGGGACGGGGGGCTGTATGTCCCCGAAACCATCCCCCAGATCAGCGCCGACGACATTCGCGGGCTCGACGGGCTCAGCTATGAAGACGCGGCCCTGCGGATCATCGGCCCGTTCATCGGCGACAGCTTTTCGCAGGACGAACTGACGCAGGCGATCCGGCGCGCCTATCAGACGTTTGGCCACGCCGCACGCGCGCCGCTGGTCCAGCTGGCGCCCCGACATTTCATGCTGGAGCTGTTCCACGGCCCCACGCTCGCGTTCAAGGACTTCGCGATGCAGCTGATCGGTCAGCTTTTCCAGATCGCCCTGTCGCGCGAAGGCCGCCGCATCACCATCGTGGGTGCGACCTCGGGCGACACCGGATCGGCGGCGATCGAGGCGTTTCGCGGGCTGCCGAACGTCGATGTCTTCATCATGTATCCCCACGGCCGCGTCAGCGAGGTTCAGCGCCGCCAGATGACGACGCCAGACGACGCCAACGTCCACGCACTGGCGATTTCGGGCACGTTCGATGATGCGCAGGCCCGGCTGAAGGACCTGTTCAACGACCACGACTTCCGCGACCGCGTGGGTCTTGCGGGCGTCAATTCGATCAATTGGGCGCGGGTTCTGGCGCAGGTCGTCTACTACTTCACCGCCGCGGCAAGCCTTGGCGCGCCGGACCGTCGCGTCAGCTTTACCGTGCCGACCGGAAATTTCGGCGACATCTTCGCAGGGTCGATCGCGCGCGCCATGGGTCTGCCGATCGACCGGCTGGTCATCGCCACCAACCAGAACGACATTCTGGACCGCGCGCTGACCACCGGCGAATACCGCGTCGGCCGGGTGGAGCCGTCGGTGTCGCCCAGCATGGACATTCAGGTCAGCTCGAACTTCGAACGGGCGCTGTACTTTGCCTATGACGGTGATGCGGCGGCCGTGCGGGCGCTGATGGACGAACTCCAGACCTCTGGCGGCTTCACGATCAGCCAAGGCGCACTGCAGCATCTGCGCGAGATCTATGATTCCGGCCGCGTGTCCGAGGCGGAAACCCTTTCCACAATCGCTCGGGTGCGCGCGGAAACCGGGCAGGTGGTTTGCCCCCACACCGCCGTCGGCATCAAGGTCGCCGACGAAAGGCGCACGCCTGATACCACGATGGTGACGCTGTCGACCGCGCACCCCGCCAAGTTCCCCGACGCCGTCGAACAGGCGATCGGCGTGCGCCCCCCGCTGCCGCCGCATATGGCGCGGCTCTTCGATCTGCCCGAGCGTGTGACCCGCGTTGAAAACGATCCAGAAGCAATTAAATCCCTGATCCTTGAACGGAGACCTGCTTGACCGACCTTCAAATCACGACCCTGCCCAACGGCCTGCGCATTGCCACCCGCAAGATGGCGGGCCTGCATTCTGCATCCATCGGCATCTGGGTCAGCGCCGGTGGGCGCGACGAACGGATCGAGCAGAACGGCATCGCGCATTTCCTTGAACACATGGCGTTCAAGGGCACGACCTCGCGCAGCGCCCTGCAGATCGCCGAAGCGATCGAGGATGTGGGCGGCTACATCAATGCCTATACCTCGCGCGATGTGACGGCGTATTATGCGCGCGTGTTGGCGGCGGATGTGCCGCTGGCCTTGGACGTGATCGGGGACATCGTCCTGAACCCGGTCTTTGACCAGCGCGAAATCGACGTCGAACGCGGCGTGATCCTGCAGGAAATCGGGCAGTCGCTGGACACACCCGACGATGTGATCTTCGACTGGCTCCAAGAAGCCGCCTATCCCGATCAGCCGATGGGCCGGACGATCCTTGGCCCGGCTGAACGTGTGTCGACCTTTTCGCGCGATGACCTGGCCCGGTTCGTCGGCGAACATTACGGCCCCGGCCAGATGGTCGTCGCGGCCGCCGGCGCCGTCGATCACGACGCCATTGTGCGTCAGGCCGAACAGCTGATGGGTCATCTGTCCCCGTTGGTCGACGTTCAGCGCGAAGTGGCCCGCTGGCAGGGCGCCGAACTGCGCCGCGTCAAGAAGCTGGAGCAGGCGCATTTCGCGCTGGCCTTTGAGGGGCCAGGCTATGGCGGCGCCGATTTCTATGCCGCGCAGATCTGGACCGCGGCGCTGGGTGGCGGTATGTCATCGCGCCTGTTCCAGAAGGTGCGCGAGGAACGTGGCCTTTGCTATACCATCTTTGCGCAGTCGGGCTTTCACGAAGACACCGGCATGGTCACCATTTATGCGGGCACATCCGCCGCGCAGATCGGTGATCTGGCGGGCATCACCATTGACGAAATCCGCCGTTCCGCCGAAGACATGTCCGAACCCGAAGTTGCCCGAGCCAAGGCCCAGCTGAAGGCCGGTCTGTTGATGGGACTGGAAAGTCCCTCGGCGCAGGCGGAACGCATGGCGCGGTCGCTGGCGATCTGGGGCCGCGTGCCTGACCCGGCCGAGGTGGCGGAACGCATCGACGCCGTGACCGCCGCCGACGTGCGCACCCATGCCGAAGCGATCATCGCGGCGGCGCGTCCTGCGCTGGCGCTTTACGGCCCGGTCCGCCGCGCCCCCAGCCGCGACAGTCTGGCGGAACGTCTGGCCGCCTGATGTTTCGACGCCACCATGCGCCCCGGATCGAAACTGAGCGCATGGTCCTGCGTCTGCCGTCACACGGCGACTATACCGCCTGGGCCAGCCTGCGCAGTGACAGCCGCGACTTCCTGATCCCGTGGGAGCCGGTCTGGCACCCCGATCACCTGACCCGGCGGTCCTTTACCAATCGCGTCTATCTGGCCCAGCGGGGGCATCGCACCGGCAGCAGTCTGCCGCTGTTTCTGGTTCGCCGCGACGGGGTCCTGCTGGGGGCCGTGACGCTCGACAATGTCCGGCGCGGTCCGGCGCAGATGGGCACGCTTGGATACTGGATCGGCCAGCCCTTCGCCCGTCATGGATACATGAGCGAGGCACTGGCCGCAGTCGTCGCCCACGCGTTCGGGGCGCTGAACCTGTCGCGGCTGGAATCTGCGTGTCTGCCGGAAAACGTGGCCAGCCGGGGCGTGCTGGAAAAGTGCGGCTACAAGTACGAAGGCGTCGCGCAAAGCTATCTGCAGATCAACGGACGCTGGCGGACGCATGTGCTTTATGCCAACTTGCGCAGCGACCGGCGGGGGCGGACGGACGTGCGATAGGCTGACGCGTGCCGGGCATCCCGTCACCCCACAATTTCGCCTGCAAGGTCTGCTTCCGATGACATCCCACCTGACGCCCGCCGATGACCGTTTGGCCGCGCTGATCGAACCCGGCATCCTGCGCCCGCTTGAGCCCCGCCATCTGGACGAGCCGCGCGGTCGGTACACAGGCCAAGCCGGTCTGGTCGCCGCCCCCCGCACGGTCGAGGAGTTGGCGAGCGTCGTGCAAGCCTGCAATCAGTTGCGGGTCGGGGTCCTGCCGCGCGGGGGCGGGACCGGGTTGGTGGCAGGCGGCGTCATGCCCTATGGCCCCGCGCCGCTGATCGTCAGTCTGGAACGCATGACCTCGATCCGCCGGATCTGGCCGGAAGAGGACGTCATGATCGCCGAGGCGGGCGTCACGCTCCAGGCCGTGCGGGACGAGGCTGCGCGCGTCGGTCGGCTGTTCCCGCTGTCGCTGGCGGCACAGGGCACGGCTCAGATGGGCGGGGTCCTGTCCACGAACGCAGGCGGCGTCGCCGTCCTGCGCTGGGGCAACGCCCGCGCGCTGTGCCTGGGGATCGAGGCGGTGCTGCCCGACGGCAGCATCATGCGCGACCTGAAGCGCCTGCGCAAAGACAACACTGGATATGACCTGCGCGATCTGTTGATCGGGGCCGAAGGCACGCTTGGGATCATCACCGCCGCCAGCCTTCGACTGGCCCCGGCACCGGCCGAGGTTGCGACCGCGATGTTGCAGGTCCCCGACCCATCCGCCGCGCTGGGCCTTCTGTCGCTGGCGCAGGCCCGGTTTGCCGGCTGCGTGACCGCGTTCGAACTGATTTCCGGGCAGGGGCTGCGCTTTCAGGCCGAAGTAATGCCCGAGCTGCGCCAGCCGCTGCCCGACGCCGCTTGGTCAGTCCTGTTGGAGTTGTCCTTGCCGCAGGGCCTGCCTGCCGACGACGCGCTGACCGGGCTTCTGGAAACGGCGATGGATCAGGGGCTGGTTCTGGACGGGGCGCTGGCCGGATCGAACCAGCAGGCCGCCGATTTCTGGCGCGTACGCGAAGAACTGCCCGAGGCGAACCGCCGCATCGGTGCGGTGTCGTCCCATGACATCAGCCTGCCTTTGTCCGAGGTTGCGGGCTTTATTCTGGATGCGGGTCAGATGCTGGCGGCGATGGGTGATTTCCGGATCAACTGCTTTGGCCATCTGGGCGACGGCAACCTGCATTACAACGTCTTTCCCGCCGCCGGGCATCGGCGTGAGGAATACGACCACCTGCGCCACGACGTGCAGGAAGCCGTTCATGACATGGTCGTGGCGCGCGGCGGGTCGTTTTCCGCCGAACACGGTGTCGGCCGCCTGAAGGTCGAAGACCTGCAACGCTGGGGCGACACCGCCCGACTGCGGGCCATGCGCGCGATCAAGTCGGCACTGGATCCCAACGGGATCATGAACCCCGGCGCGGTCCTGCCCGCTGAGGGGTACGGGCTCTCGGCCCACTAGGAACCGGGGGCTGTCTGCCCCGGACCCCCGAGGATACTTGCCTGACGAAGAGGCCCTTACAGGTTCGCGGGCAGGGGTTCTGGCGAATACCCCTCGGCGCTGATGATTTCGGCCGCGCGGGCGGCGCCGATGCCGTCGATGGTGACCTCTTTGGTCTGCAGGTCCACCGTCGCGGTGCCGCCGGCATCCTTGATCGCGGTTTCGATGGCCGATTTGCAGTGGCCACAGCTCATATCTTCCACACGGAATTTCATCTCGTGCCCTTTCCTTGTGCAAAACTCTCTGCCTAAAGATTGGCATTCGCGGCCGCCGCCGCAATTCCCCCGACGGTGAGAAAAAAAATGGGCAGTGAAAATTTTCGCGCGTCTGTGCTGATGGTCGTCTCGATGGTGCTGTTCGCCTTCGAGGACATGTTCATCAAGCTGATGTCGGAAGGTCTGCCTTACACGCAGGTGCTGTTCATCATCGGACTGCTGGGGCTGCCGATGTTCTGGATCGCCCTTGTGGCGCGGGGCGGGCGGCTGTTCACGCGCGATCTGCTCCATCCCATGGTCCTTTTGCGCAACGCGGGCGAGGTCGTGGGGTCGCTGGGGATCGTCGCGGCGCTGGCGCTCAGCCCGCTTGCCTCGACCTCGGCGCTGATGCAGGCACTGCCGCTGGCCATCGTCATCGGTGCGGCGGTGTTTCTGCGCGAACCGGTCGGCTGGCGGCGCTGGCTGGCGATCGGGGTGGGCGTCGGGGGCGTTCTACTGATCCTGCGGCCCGGCCTGTCGACGTTCCAGCCAACATCGGTCATCGCGCTGGTCGCGGTCACTGGCTTTGCCGTCCGGGATCTGGCGACCCGCCGGATCCCCGCGCATATCCCCTCGATGCAACTCGCGGCGTCGGCGTTTCTGGCGCTGCTGATTGCGGCGGGCGTGGCGGCCGTCGTGCTGGGGCAGCGTTTCGTCGCTCCCAGCCTGCTGACCTGCGCCTACAGCATCGCCTGCGTGGCCGTTGGCGTCACCGCCTACGCCATGATCGTCGCCGCCACCCGCCTGGGCGAGGCGTCGGCCATCGCGCCCCTGCGCTATGTCCGTCTGGTCACCGCGCTGGTGCTGGCGGTGATCGTCTTTGGCGAACGCCCCGATGCGCCCACCCTGATCGGCGCCGCGATCATCGTCGGATCGGGCGGCTACGCCATGTGGCGAGAGGCCGTCCGCCGTCGCCGCCTGCTGCGCACCACCACCCTGCCGCGCGGGACGACACGGCGCGTCTGACCCGACGCTGAAATCCCCTTCCCGCAGGGCTTTGCGCCTTGTATAGGCCAGCCATGACCCAGCTTGACCTGATCCGCAATTTTTCCATCGTGGCCCATATCGACCACGGCAAATCCACGCTCGCCGATCGTCTGATCCAGATGACCGGCACCGTCGCTGAACGCGACATGAAAGAGCAGCTGCTCGACAGCATGGATATCGAGCGTGAGCGCGGCATCACGATCAAGGCCAACACCGTGCGCATCAGCTATCCGGCGAAGGACGGGCGCACCTATGTGCTGAACCTGATCGACACCCCCGGCCATGTCGACTTCGCGTACGAAGTCAGCCGCTCGATGCGTGCCGTCGAAGGGTCGCTGCTGGTCGTCGACGCGTCCCAGGGGGTCGAGGCGCAGACGCTCGCCAACGTCTATCAGGCGATCGACGCGGGGCATGAGATCGTGCCGGTCCTGAACAAGATCGACCTGCCCGCGGCCGACCCGGTGCGCGTCAAGGAAAACATCGAAGACGTCATCGGCATCGACGCGTCTGACGCGGTGGAAATCAGCGCCAAGACCGGCCTCGGCATCCCCGACGTGCTGGAAGCCATCGTCACCCGCCTGCCGGCCCCCAAGGGCGACCGCGACGCACCGCTGAAGGCGATGCTGGTGGACAGCTGGTATGACGCCTATCTGGGCGTCGTCGTCATGATCCGCGTCATGGACGGCGTCATCCGCAAGGGCGACCGCGTCAAGATGATGCAGACCGGCGCCGTCTATGGCATCGACAAGCTGGCCGTCCTGACCCCTGCGATGAAGGACATCGCCGAGCTTGGGCCGGGCGAGATCGGCGTCTTCACCGCTTCGATCAAGCAGGTCCGCGACACCCGCGTGGGCGACACCATCACCCATGAACGCAAGGGCACCGACGAGCCGCTGCCCGGCTTCAAACCCGCGCAGCCGGTGGTCTTCTGCGGGTTGTTCCCGGTCGACGCCAATGATTTCGAGGCGCTGCGCGACGCCATCGAAAAGCTCGCGCTCAACGACGCCAGCTTTTCCTATGAAATGGAAACCTCGGCCGCGCTGGGCTTCGGCTTCCGCTGCGGGTTCCTGGGGCTGCTGCACCTTGAGGTCATCCGCGACCGTCTGGAACGCGAATACGATCTGGACCTGATCACCACCGCGCCCAGCGTCGTCTTCCGCCTGCACATGCGCGACGGCGAGGTGCGCGAACTGCACAACCCCGCCGACATGCCCGACCTGACGCTGGTCGATCATATCGAGGAGCCGCGCATCAAGGCCACGATCATGGTCCCCGACGAATATCTGGGCGACGTGCTGAAGCTGTGCCAGGACCGCCGCGGCATCCAGCTGGACCTGACCTATGCGGGACAACGCGCGATGGTCGTCTATGACCTGCCCTTGGCCGAGGTCGTCTTCGACTTCTACGACCGCCTGAAATCGGTCACCAAGGGCTATGCGTCCTTCGATTATCAGCTGGCCGAGTACCGCGAGGATTTTCTGGTCAAGATGTCGATCCTTGTGAACGACGAACCCGTCGACGCGCTGTCGATCATGGTCCACCGCGACCGGGCCGAGTCCCGCGGCCGGGTGATGGTCGAAAAACTGAAAGAGCTGATCCCCCGCCACATGTTCAAGATCCCGATCCAGGCGGCCATCGGGTCCCGCGTGATCGCCCGCGAGACGCTGTCAGCGATGCGCAAGGACGTGACCGCCAAGTGTTACGGCGGGGACGCGACGCGGAAGAAAAAGCTTTTGGAAAAGCAAAAGGCCGGTAAGAAGAAGATGCGCCAGTTCGGGAAGGTCGAAATCCCGCAGACGGCGTTTATTCAGGCGTTGAAGATGGAGTGAGGGGATGGCTGATCCTGAAGATCTTGCGCACGTTAATTCAGGCGCCATCGACCTCACGGGATGTATCCTTACCGATAGTCGATTTGAAAATACCGATCTTTCGGGCAGAGATTTCAGTGGTGCTAACCTAGATGGGGCGTCGTTCATAAACTGTAATCTAGTGGGCGCAAACTTCGAAAACGCAAGCCTCGTTCGCGCTGATTTTAGAAATTCTAATCTTGAATCGTCTCAATTTAACGGCAGCATATTCGAAGTGAACTTTTCAAGCGCTAACATTTCTCGCACAGTTTTCCAGGGACATTTGTACGGGTGCAATTTTTCCGATGCCAAAATGTCAGGGGCGGTATTTAAAAACTCTACATTTGCTGACAAGAATGTTTTCTCAAATGTTGTTATAGATGATAATACGGACTTCGAGAATGTTTCTCTGCTTCGGCCAGACTCACGTAAGCCGTTGTTCAAAAACTATATTTACGAACGCGGGAGACTGCACCGACGTATTTCGGCTGAATCGACGGAGATCGAGGCAGCCGTTGGTGGCGGCGATGAAGCCAAGCAAAAAACGGTCGACGCCATTGATGCTTCGCTAACTGCTCTAGAATCCGTTCTCCGCGATTCTGCAGAGATGCGCGCTAGTCGACCGGGACTTGGGCATAATAATCCACCTGAAGAATTTTATTTGGGTGACGAACTGGTAGAGAAAGCCAAGCGCGCGCTCAACGCCGCACGCGAGGACGTTATTGCCGATCGGAAGAACTCAGAGTCGTTGGAAGATGCAAAAGCCGTTGCGAATACGATTCAGCAAAAGGCATTGGATTGGGTCAGGGCGCGTCTCGACGATTTTGCGACGGAGTTTGCAAAGTCTGCGGGGAAGACGTTGGGTGGGAAGGCAGGGTTGATTTTTTCGACGCTATTGTTTTCGGAGACGTTTGGAAATGCAGTAGCAGCACTCACCAAGTGGATCGGTGGATAACGGACAGCATCCACTAACGCCGACGAATACGGCCAATCCTCGGGGCGGGTGACGAAGCCGTGCTTCACGGGGTTGAACCAACAATACTCCACATGCGCAGCGAAGTCGGCCTCGTCGCGGATATGGTGTTCGTAAAACCGCCGTTGCCACATCACGCAACGCCGTAGGGTGGGGTTCACCCCACCACTCTTCCGACAATCCGTCTCCAAAAAACGGTGGGGTGAACCCCACCCTACGCATCCCTTCGCACCAACGAATACGGCCAATCCTCGGGGCGGGTGACGAAACCGTGCTTCACCGGGTTCCACCGACAATATTCCACATGCGCCGCGAAATCGGCTCCGTCGCGGATATGGTGTTCGTAAAACCGCCGTTGCCAAATCCCGACCTCCCCCTTCCGCACCAACGAGGCCCGTAGGGTGGGGTTCACCCCACCACCCTTTTGGCCCACCGCGCCTGCCGGACACCCCCCATCACCCCGCACCGCCCGCGAAAACCGCGCCTTGATCGCGCCCCAGCGGACCGAGTAATCGCAATCCCCCGGCGGCAGCGTCCAGATGCAGTGCAAATGATCCGGCAGGACGACCCACGCATCAATCCCGAACGGCCGCTCGGCCCGCGTGGCGCGAACGGCCTCGCGCAGCGCGTCCACCCGCTCAATCAGCAGACGGCTGCCGCGCTGTGCCAGCACCACGGTAAAGAAGATCGGCACCCCCGGCCGACGCGGGCGAAGATAGCGTGACATCACCGCAGCATCGCGCGTCAGGGTTAACCAAAGGTTGCCACCCTACGGGCAGACCGTCCCCCGGAATTCACGCCCGTCGGGGTGCTTGATCCAGACCTCGGTCGGCGTGATGCGTAGGTCCATCGTGAACGCTGGGCCCGGCTCGCCCTCCGCCTCGGTGGTATAGCTGGCGCGGATCCAGCCGTCGCCCAGATCCTGACGCGCGCCTTGGCGGGTGTATCGCGTCTCGGTCAGGGTGAACCAGCCGTTCCCCGTCTCGATCCGCCCCTCGGGCGGGCGGGTGCAGCTCGTCTCGGACATGCCATAGACCCGCGCCTGCGCGGCACCCGCCACCACGGTCGCCGCCAGCATCAGTGACAATCCGCTTCGCCTGATCCCGATCATTGCGTCATCCTTTCGGTGCATGGTTGGTGCATGATCTGTGCATTATCGGTGCATAAATTGTGCATCGGCTTTTCGCCGTAAAACAACGACTTACGGGTCTGGCATCAGCTTCCGTTAACGAATGCCGCCACCCGGTCCGCAACCTCGGCCGGCTTCTCGGCGTGCAGCCAGTGGCCGGTCCCCGCCACCCGCTCGATCACCGCGTTCGGGAACCCCTCGCGGATCGCCGTTTCGCCTGCCTCGGTGACATAGTCGCTGTCCCCGCCCGCCAGAAACAGCGCCGGTCCATCCCAGGTCCGACCGCCCGTTCCGGGCCACCCAGTCAGGCTTTTCATACTGGCCCGCAGCACCGGCAGGTTCAGCTTCCACTCCGGCGGATCGGCCTTAAGGTCCAGAGATTGCAACAGAAAAGCCCTCACGCCCGGCTCATCCACCGTCTGCGCCAGCCGCCGGTCGGCCTCGGACCGGGTCCGCAGGCCGGTCAGGTCCAACCCCTCCATCGCGTCGACATAGCGCATCTGACTGTGGGTATAGGCGAGCGGTGCGATGTCCAGAACGACCAGCCGCCGGATCAACTCGCCCCGGGTCAGCGCCAGCCACATGGCCGACTTCCCGCCCATCGAATGGCCCACGACATCGGCCACGCCGCCATGCGCCTCGATCACGTCCGCCAGATCGCCAGACAGCGCGTCATAGCTGTGGTCGGGGTCGTGAAACGACTCGCCATGGTTGCGCATGTCCACGCCGATAACCTGTCGTGTTTCCAGACACTTACGGATCAGGACGCCAAGGTTTCGGGCCTGACCGAACAGGCCGTGGACCAACAGAACGGGGGGCAGGTCGTTCGCCGTGCCCTGGATGGTAACTGAAAGCGACATGGCCAAACCTTGCCCCGCTGGCCCTTCGGCCGCAAGCTTTCTATGCTGCGCCAAGGATCACGCAAAGGACATCGGATGGCGGGCGAAGACGTGCAGGCAATGGCCGACGAGGTCGCGACGTTGATGGCCCAGCGCCTTGGCGGCGCCCGTCGCGGCAAGCGCGTGGATCTGGCGATGATGGTCCGACGGCGCGGCGGCGCGCTGCCCCGTCGCCAAAGGCGCGCCGCGAATGTCCTGATGAAAGCCGCGGCGCGCGCGGGTCAACCCCGCGTGGCCCAGCAGACCGACAACCGCCGCGCGGCGCGCGCGCATGCCGAGCTGATGTCCTATCTGCGCCCGCTGGGCATGCGGATGCGTTGGCAGGCGGGGGCCATCAATATGGGCGCCGCTGTGATGATGGGCTTGCTGATCGTGGGCGCGGTTGCGCTGTGGATGATGGTGCGGCGCGGAATGCTGTAACACCCCGCGCCGGATGGGTCACATCCCAGCGTAAAGCGGGAATTTCTTCAGCATTTCCTGGACTTCGCCGGCAACCTTGGCCTCAACCTCGGCATTGCCTTCGTCGCCATTGGTGGCCAGTCCGTCGACCACTTCGACGATCCAGCGGGCGATCTGGCGGAACTCTTCTTCCTTGAAGCCGCGGGTGGTGCCGGCCGGTGCGCCCAGACGGATGCCCGAGGTCACGAACGGCTTTTCCGGATCGAACGGCACGCCGTTCTTGTTGGTGGTGATGTGGGCGCGACCCAGTGCAGCCTCGGTCGCCTTGCCGGTGACGCCCTTGGGACGCAGGTCGGCCAGACACAGGTGGTTGTCGGTCCCGCCAGACACCACGTCGATGCCGCCCTTCATCAGCTCATCCGCCATCGCCTTGGCGTTCTTCACGATCTGCGCGGCATAGTCCTTGAAGGACGGATCCAGCGCCTCTTTGAAGGCTACGGCCTTGGCCGCGATGACGTGCATCAGCGGGCCGCCCTGCAGGCCGGGGAAGACGGCGCTGTTGATTTTCTTCGCGATTTCGGCGTCGTTCGTCAGAACCATGCCACCACGCGGACCGCGCAGCGATTTGTGCGTGGTCGTGGTCACGACATGGGCGTGCGGCACGGGCGAGGGGTGCTGACCGCCCGCGACCAGACCCGCGATATGGGCCATGTCGACCATCAGATAGGCGCCGACTTCATCCGCGATCTTGCGGAATTCGGCCCAGTCCCACACGCGGCTGTAGGCGGTGCCGCCGGCGACGATCAGCTTGGGCTTATGCTCGTGCGCCTTCTTGCGGATGTCTTCCATGTCCAGCAGCTGGTCTTGCTGACGCACGCCATAGCTGACGACGTTGAACCACTTGCCCGACATGTTGACGGGGCTGCCGTGCGTCAGGTGCCCGCCCGAGTTCAGGTCGAGCCCCATGAACGTGTCGCCCGGCTGCAGCAGCGCCAGAAACACCGCTTGGTTCATCTGGCTGCCGCTGTTTGGCTGAACGTTGGCGAAACCTGCGTCGAACAGCTCCTTCGCCCGTTCGATCGCCAGATTTTCGACGATGTCCACGTACTGGCAGCCACCGTAATAGCGTTTGCCCGGATAACCTTCGGCGTATTTGTTGGTCAGGACCGAACCCTGCGCTTCCAGCACCGCTTTAGACACGATGTTTTCTGACGCGATCAGCTCGATCTCGTCGCGCTGGCGGCCGAGTTCCTTGTTGATCGCATCGCTGATCTCGGGGTCGCGGGTGGACAGGCTTTCGGTAAAGAACTGGTCGGTCATCAGGGCCTCCGGATTGATCTGAGCCCGCTGTAGCGGCTTTGGCGCGCGGGTTCCAGAATGGACACGACGCGGGGCAGGGGCAAATGCGACTTGCGCCTGCACCCTTGCAGTGCAGGATGCGCCATCATGACAAACACCACCCCCATGCGTATCCACTTTACCGCCAACGACGCCGAGGTGGCCCAGACCGCCATTGCACGCCTGACCGAGCGGTATGGCCAGACCACCCTGAGAGAGGCGGATGTCGTCGTGGCATTGGGCGGCGACGGGTTCTTGCTGACGACGCTGCGCCAGAACCTGGGCAAACCGGTCTATGGGATGAACCGTGGCACGGTCGGGTTCCTGATGAACGACTTCGACGAAGACGATCTGGTCGAACGCATCCAGACCGCCGAAGAAACCGTCATCAACCCGCTGACCATGACGGCCGGCAGCGCCGACAACGCCGAGCACCGTGCCCTGGCGATCAACGAGGTCAGCCTGCTTCGCGCCGGGCCGCAAGCCGCCAAGCTGCGCATCACCGTCAACGGTCGCGTCCGGATGGAGGAGCTGGTCTGCGACGGCGTGATCCTTGCCACGCCGGTGGGGTCCACCGCCTATAACTACTCGGCCGGTGGGCCGATCCTGCCGATCAATTCGGACGTGCTGGCCCTGACCCCGATTGCCGCGTTCCGGCCGCGTCGCTGGCGCGGCGCGATCCTGCCCAAGTCCGGCGTGATCCGGTTCGACGTACTTGACCCGAAGAAACGCCCGATCATGGCCGACGCCGATTCCCGTCAGGTGGAGCGCGTTCACTGGGTCGAGATCCGGTCTGAGCCACGCATTGCGCACCGCGTCCTGTTCGACCCCGGACACGAGCTGGATGAGCGGTTGATGCGCGAACAGTTCGTCTGATCACGCAGCATTTGCGTTACCCCGCGCGGCGCTGTAAACGCCGCGCATGCTGGATAATCGCCCCCAATTGCCGCCCGAAATCGCCCGCCGTCGGACCTTCGCGATCATCGCGCACCCGGACGCCGGCAAGACCACGCTGACCGAAAAATTCCTGCTGTTCGGTGGCGCGATCCAGATGGCCGGGCAGGTCCGCGCGAAAGGTGAGGCACGGCGCACGCGCTCGGACTTCATGAAGATGGAACAGGATCGCGGGATTTCCGTCTCGGCCTCCGCCATGAGCTTTGACTTCGGGCAGTACCGCTTCAATCTGGTGGACACGCCCGGTCACAGCGACTTTTCCGAAGACACCTATCGCACGCTGACCGCGGTCGATGCAGCGATCATGGTGATCGACGGGGCCAAAGGCGTCGAAAGCCAGACCCGCAAGCTGTTCGAAGTCTGCCGGATGCGTGACCTGCCGATCCTGACCTTCTGTAACAAGATGGACCGGGAAAGCCGCGACACCTTCGAAATCATCGACGAGATTCAGGAAAACCTTGCGATCGACGTGTCGCCAGCTTCCTGGCCGATCGGGTCGGGCCGCGATTTCATCGGCTGCTATGACATGCTGAACGACCGGCTGGAGCTGATGGACCGCGCCGACCGCAACCGGGTGGCCGAATCGATCAGCATCACCGGGCTGGACGACCCGCAACTGGCCCAGCACATCCCCGCCGACCAGCTCGCCACGCTGCGCGAAGAGATCGAGATGGCGCGCGAACTGCTGCCCGCGTTTGACCGCCGCGCGTTTCTGGAAGGTCACATGACGCCGATCTGGTTCGGCAGTGCGATCAACAGCTTTGGCGTCAAGGAGCTGATGCGTGGCATCGGTGACTTCGGCCCCGAGCCGCAGCCTCAGAACACCTCGACCCGCGAAGTCGCCCCCGAGGAAAAGGCCGTCACCGGCTTTGTCTTCAAGGTGCAGGCGAACATGGACCCCAAGCACCGCGACCGCGTGGCGTTCGTGCGTCTGGCGTCCGGACATTTCGAACGCGGGCAGAAGCTGCTTCATGTCCGGTCCGGCAAACCCATGGCCGTGTCGAACCCGGTGCTGTTCCTGGCCGCCGACCGCGAGCTGGCGGAAGAGGCGTGGGCCGGCGACATCATCGGCATTCCGAACCACGGTCAGCTGCGCATCGGTGATGCCCTGACCGAGGGCGAGGCGCTGCGCTTTACCGGCATCCCCAGCTTTGCGCCCGAGCTTTTGCAGAATTGCCGCGCAGGCGATCCGATGAAGGCCAAGCATCTGGAAAAAGCGCTGATGCAGTTTGCCGAGGAAGGCGCTGCCAAGGTCTTCAAGCCGCAGATGGGATCAGGCTTCATCGTCGGTGTCGTCGGCGCCTTGCAGTTCGAGGTGCTGGCCAGCCGGATCGAGCAGGAATACGGCCTTCCCGTCCGGTTCGAAGGGTCACAGTTCACCAGCGCCCGCTGGCTGTCAGGCCCGAAAGACAAGGTCGAGGCGTTCGCCCAGACGAACAAGCCGCACATCGCCACCGATAATGACGGCGACCTTGTGTATCTGACGCGCCTGCAATGGGATATCGACCGCGTTCAGCGCGATCACCCGGACCTGAAGCTGACGGCCACCAAGGAAATGATGGTCTGACGGCTCAGCCCGGGCCGAAACGATCCAGATCGATCAGGATCGTTTCGGGCTTGCAGTACAGCCGTTCGATCTCGACCTCGCCCTTGTCGTTCTGAAAGTCGTCCAGCGACTTGTAGACGTGCAGCTGGGCCGAAAGCGGACGCTCCATCAGGCGGCCGGTGACGAACGCGGCATAGACGTAACCTTCGTGGATCGCGCCGGTGCCGATGGTGACGATGTCCCCATCGTCCGAGCGCATGAACTTCGTCGAGGCAGCCGAGTCTGTCGTCTGGAACGCCAGTTCAGCGGCCAGTCCGGTGCTGAAGTTATAGGTCATCTGCAGCGGCTTGGACGGGCCAGGGTCGTGCATGCAGAACTCGACCCGCGACTGGCTGTCCATGATGTCGCAGGCAAACAGGGTGGTGAAAGGCGGCGTGCAGTTGGCGGACGCCGCGGTCGCGCAGCCGATCATCCACCCGGTCAGGCTCAGGGTACGCATCATGGGCCGAGCAGGTCCGTTTCCACCACGACCGACGGGGGATAGCAGACGCGCCGTGCGATAGGCGTCGCCGGATCCCAATCGAACACGTTGAAATCGTCCAGCGAGCGATAGACGAGGAGTTGCCCCTGCATGTTGTCGGGCGGCTCATAATTGTGCGGAATATAGAACGCATAGACCGCGCCGTCGCGCGCCATTGCCGCGCCGATCGGGTCGCCCTGCATGCCGGGCAGCGAACGCTTCATCGCAAACCACGTCGTGTCGGTTTCAAACGTCAGTTCGACCTGTCCATTCCGGGTATAAATGTAGCGGTTCGATTTCAGCCCGGTGTCCTTGTGTTCCGGCATCAGCTGACAGAATTCGATCGACGCGTTGCGTTCCGGAACGTCGCAGGAAAACAGCGTCAGATACGGATCGTGGCACCCCGCCGTGACGGGACCGGCAGCCATCATGCAGACACAGGTCAGGAATGGCTTCAGCGAAAGGCGTCGGATCAAATGCTTGGCATCGTTCGGTGGCGGACAGGTTCAGCCGACGATGCAAAAAGGAACGGCCCGGCGTCAAGCCGGGCCGTGAGTTGTAGTGGTTAGCTGGACTCCGTCAGGCGACGGTCAAATCCATGGTGATTTCAGCGTTCAGAAGCTGGCTGATCGGGCAGCCCTCCTTGGCTTTCTGGGCGGCCTCACGGATCTTCGCCTCGTCGCCCTGACCGGACACGGTGGTCGTCAGATGCACCTTGGTCACGCCAAAGCCTTCGCCTTTCTTGTCCAGCGTGACGGCTGACGTCGTGTCGATCGTGACGTCGGTCACACCGGCATCCGCCAACTGTTTGGACAGCGCCATGCTGAAGCAGGCGGCGTGTGCCGCACCGATCAGTTCTTCGGGGTTGGTGCCAGGTTGGCCTTCGAACCGGGTCGCAAAGCCGTATGGCTGGCTTTTCAGCGCGCCCGACTCGGTCGAAACCTCACCTTTGCCGGTCTTGATCTCGCCCTGCCACTTTGCGGAACCTGTCTTGATGATCGCCATCGTTGCCTCCTGATTTGGCTCATGTCGCGCCTCAACGCACAGTCCGTTGCGCGGGTTCACCGGTCGCGGTAAGGGCCGTTCAAGCGCGGGTGGGCGTCGCGCTGCGGGAGGGATCATGCCAATCTATGAACTGGCGGCGCTCGGGGCCGCGGTGTGCTGGGCGACGACCGGGTTGCTGGCCACGCGGCCCGTGGCCGATTTGGGCCCGATCGCTTTCAACTTCCGCAAACAGGTGATCTGCACCATCGCGCTGATCGTGATCGTCGTCATCATGGGACGTTGGCAGGCGGTCAATCTGGCGCTGATCCCACCGGTTCTGGCGTCGGGACTGGTTGGCATCTTTCTGGGCGACACGCTTCTGTTTCTGGCGTTCCGCACACTTGGGCCGCGCCGCACCGGGGCGATCTTTGCGCTGAACGCGCCGATCGCAGGGCTGCTTGGATGGGCGTTTCTGGGTGAGACGATTTCCCTGGCCGGATGGCTTGGCATCGTCATGTGCGCGTCGGGGGTCGCCATCTGTGTTCTGGGTCGTGGCGGGTCCAACCGCTTCGAAACGGTGGATGGTCGCATCGCAGTAGGCGTTGCGCTGGGGCTGCTGGCGGCGCTTTGTCAGGCCATCGGATCGCTCATCGCGCGCCCTGTGATGGAAGCGGGGATGGATCCCTTCCTTGCGTCACTGCTGCGCGTGGCGGTGGGTGCGATGGGGCTTGCGCTGGTCTCGACGCTGCCCCTGCGTCAGGTCAGGCCGAAGGGACCGCTTAGCCGCACGGGCGGCGTGCATCTGGTCGCGTCGGCAATCATGTCGATGGTCGTCGGCATGACGCTGCTGCTGTTTGCCCTGCAAGGCGGCAAGGTCGGCATCGTGTCGACCCTGTCCGCGCTGACGCCGGTCGTGTTCCTGCCGATCATGTGGGCGGTCACGGGCGAACGCCCCACGGGTGCCAGCTGGCTGGGCGCCCTGATCGCCGTCGCCGGAATGGCGCTGATCTTCATGCGGGGCGGTGTGGCGAACTCTTAGGGCGGGGCGGGCGTTGCAAGGGGAAATGCGTCAAACGAAAGGACGAAAGATGAAATCCCTTCCAATCGGACTTGCTGTTGCCCTCCTGGCGGTGCCGGTATTTGCACAGGAAGGCGGTCATGCGAGCCATGACATGGCTTCGATGTCTGAAACCACCGGCAGTGCTGGCGACAGCCCCTCCACCGCCGCATATGAGGCCGCGATGAAGAAGATGCATGACGGCATGATGGGCGGATATTCCGGCAATGCCGACATCGACTTCATGCGCGGCATGATCCCCCACCACCAGGGCGCGATCGACATGGCCAAGATCGAGCTGGAATACGGCAAGGACCCGCAGGTCCGCGCGCTGGCCCAGAAGGTCATCGACGCGCAGGAAAGCGAGATTGCCGAGATGCAGGCGTGGCTGGAAAAGAACGATCCGGATTACAAGAAACCGGAATGACGCGTAGGGGCGGGTGATCCCGCCCCTTGCTGTTATGCGGCGGCGGCCAGCGCGTCGCGGGATTTTCCGATCTGCAACGCAGCCTGCGCAGCCTCGCGACCCTTCGTCACGAAATGCGCACGAAAGATGTCGCGGTGATGGTCTGTTTCCTGAAAATGATGCGGCGTCAGCGATACGGACAGGACCGGTACGCCGGTTTCCAGACCGGCCTGCATCAGGCCCTGAACGACCGCCTGCGCCACGAAGTCGTGGCGATAGATGCCGCCGTCCACGACAAGTGCGGCACACGCGACGGCGGCATAGCGACCGGTGCGCGCTAGATCACGGGCCATCAACGGCAACTCGAATGCGCCCGGCACATCGATGACATCGACCTGTTCGACCGGGATGATCTGGCAAAACCCTTCCAGCGCACGATCCACGATATCGGCATGCCAGCCGGCTTTGACAAAGGCATAGCGGGTGTGTGTCATGGTGATCTCCTTTCCCAAGTGACACGTCACCCAAGGCGATCACGTGCGGGATCGACCGCGTGGCGGTCGGGCGCACATTCTCTTTCATCCGGACTGTGACCGTCGGCTCAGGATTTTCACCTGATCTGCTGGACCCCGACCACAAGGATCGGGCGCTCGCGGGCTATGACCGCCGGTGGGGAGTTCCGCCCCGCCCTGAGAACAGCGGGACCATGTCAAGTCGTGCGCCGGACCGCAACCTTACCCGAGCAGCTTTTCCGCTTCTTGCACGGCGAACCGGTCGGTCATTCCCGCGACGTAATCAAGAACCACCCGGGCGCGCTCGGTTTCGTCCTTGGCCGACAGCGCGGATTCCGCCCAGCTGGGCGGCATCTTGGACGGGTCGTCCAGAAACAGCGGGAACAGCCGGTTCAGCGTCTGGGTCACGGTTGCCCGTTCCTCCATCACGACGGGCGCGCGGTACATGCGGGTGAACAGAAACGACTTCACCGCCTTCAGCTTTTGATAAACCGGCTTTGAAAACCGGATGATCGGCCCGGTTGCGTTGCGGATATCGTCGACGCTGCGCGGCTCCATCACGGCCAAGCGGTTCTGGGCGACGGCGATCACATCCTCAACCATGACGCCGAAGACGCGGCGCAGCGCCTCGTGGCGGCGGCGCATCTTTTCCAGACCGGGGTGCAGGCGATCGACTTCGGCAAACGCCTCGCCGACGATGGGCAGGTCCATCACGTCAGCCTCGGTGAACAGGCCCGAACGCAGGCCATCGTGCAGGTCATGGTGGTTATAGGCGATGTCGTCGGCCACCGCGGCAACCTGCGCCTCGGCACTGGCATAGGTGTTCAGTTCCAGATCCCAGGCGGCGTTCACATCGGCCAGCGCATAGGGCAGGGGCGTGCTGTCGCCCGGGGCGACGACGGGGCCGTTGTGCTTGGCGATGCCCTCCAGAGTTTCCCATGTCAGGTTCAGCCCGTCGAAGTCGGCATAATGGCGTTCCAGCCGGGTCACGATACGCAGCGCCTGCGCGTTGTGGTCGAACCCGCCCCATGGCGCCATCAGGGACGCCAGGGCATCTTCGCCTGTGTGGCCAAAGGGCGGGTGACCCAGATCATGGGCAAGGGCCACGGCCTCGGCCAGATCGGTGTTCAGGTCCAGCACCCCTGCGATGGTGCGGGCAACCTGCGCCACCTCGATCGTGTGGGTCAGGCGGGTGCGATAGTAATCACCACGATACGCCTCGCCGTCGTGTTCGACGAAGACCTGCGTCTTGTGTTTCAGCCTGCGGAACGCGCTGGAATGGATGATCCGGTCGCGGTCACGCTGCCAGGGACTGCGGAATGTGGACAGGGCTTCGGGATACAGGCGCCCGCGGCTTTGGTCGGGCTGGCAGGCGTAAGGTTGCGTCATGTTGTCTTTCGGGCGACAGCCCCGGGAAAGAAGGCGCGTCGGTTTCTTGCAGGAATTGCAGCGCCAGCCTATATTTCATTCTTATTCATCTAAACGGGAACAACCCATGAACTTGCCACCCAAGGTCACGCCGCGCGCCTTTGAGCGTCTGGCAGAGATCAATGACGGTGGACCAACCCGGCCCCTGCGCATTGCTGTGTCAGGGGGCGGATGCTCCGGCTTTCAATACGAAATCACGCTGGATGATGCCGCGGCGGACGACGATATCGTCCTGTCGGGGTCGGGCCAGTCCGTGCTGGTCGATCCGGTTTCCCTGCCCTTTCTGGCCGGGGCCACCATCGACTGGTCGGACGAGCTGATCGGCGCGCGATTTGTCATTGAAAATCCGAACGCAAGTTCATCTTGCGGCTGCGGAACCTCTTTCTCCATATAAAGTTTCCAGCCCATGTTCCTCGAAGTTCTTGTTATTCTGTTCCTGACACTGGTGAACGGCCTTCTTGCCATGTCCGAATTGGCCGTGGTTTCGTCGCGCCCGGCCCGGCTGCAAAGTCTGGCCGACAAGGGTGACAAAGGTGCACAGGCCGCGTTGGAGCTGCTGGCCCAACCGGGGCGGTTTCTGTCGGCCGTGCAGGTCGGCATCACCTTGGTCGGTATACTGATCGGTGCCGTATCGGGCGCGACACTGGGCGCGCGGGCCGGCTCGGCGCTGAACGCGATGGGGCTGCCTTACGGCGTGGCCCAGCCTTTGGGCGTTTTTCTGGTTGTCGCGATCCTGACCTCGATCTCGGTCATTTTGGGTGAGCTTGTTCCCAAGCAGATCGGCATGGCCAACCCGGAACGCATCGCTTCGCGCGTCGCGCCCGCGATGCGGATGATTGCCAAGATCGCGGCACCGCTTGTCTGGGCATTGGACGGTGGCGCGCAGCTGGTGCTTCGCCTTTTGGGCGTGGCGGACAGTTCCGACCGCGCCATCACCGACGAAGAAGTCCGCATGACCATCGCCGAGGCGACACAAGCCGGCGTCCTTCTGGAGGGCGAGCAGGGGATGATCGCTGGCGTCATGCGCGTGGCCGACCGGACCGCCGCCGCTATGATGACACCCCGTCGCGATGTTCAGACGATCGATATCAACGACCCGCCCGAACTGGTGCTGGAAAAGTCGCGCAGTGCGCGGTTTTCCCGGATGCCGGTCACGGAAGGCAGCGACGATGAAATCATCGGTGTTGTGGCGCTGCGCGACCTGATCGGCGTCGAAAGCCCCGACCTTCGCACCCTGCTGCGCGAGGCGCCGACCGTTCTGGACGCCGCCGATGCCTTGTCGGTGATCGAGGTGCTGCGCGCGACGCCGTCGCGCATGGTCATCGTCTATGACGAATACGGCCATTTTCAGGGGATCATTACCGCGATGGACCTGCTGGAGGCCATCACCGGCGATTTCGTCGGACCGGACGGGGATGAGCCTGATATCGTCCGCCGCGCGGATGGTTCATGGTTGGTCGCAGGCAGCGAAAGCGCCGACGAGTTCGCAGGCGAAACCGGCTTTCCAGTGCCTGATGGCGACTTCAACACCGTCGCCGGCATGGTTCTGGCCATCATCAACCGCATTCCGCGCACCGGCGATGTGTTTGAACACGACGGCTGGAAGGTCGAGGTTGCTGACATGGACGCCATGCGCATCGACCGCCTGATCGTCACGGCACCCCTTGCCGAATAGCGGCCCTAAAGGTCGCCCCAACAGCAAAAGGCACGCGCCATGAAGATTGCCAGTTTCAACGTCAACGGCATCAAGGCGCGTATCCACCAGCTGACCGCGTGGCTGCCCGAGGCGAAGCCCGACGTGGTCGTGCTGCAGGAGATTAAATCCGTCGACGAAGGTTTCCCGGCCGAACTGATCGAGGATCTGGGTTGGCAGGTCTTCACGCACGGCCAGAAAAGTTGGAACGGTGTGGCGATCCTGTCGCGCTTGCCGGTCGAAGATATCCGCCGTGGACTGCCCGGCGATGACAGCGACGAACAGTCCCGCTGGATCGAAGGCACGGTCATCGGCGACAAACGTGCCGTGCGGGTGGCGGGGTTGTATCTGCCCAATGGCAACCCCGCGCCGGGGCCGAAATATGACTACAAGCTGGCGTGGATGGAGCGGCTGCGCCTGCACTCGGCTGAGTTGCTGACGACCGAAATGCCGGTCGTCATGCTAGGCGACTATAACATCATCCCCGAACCCCGCGATGCCGCCAAGCCCGAGGCGTGGGTCGACGATGCCCTGTTTCTGCCCGAAAGCCGCGCGGCGTTCCGGCGGATCGTGAACCAGGGCTGGACTGACGCGCTGCGTGTGCGCGACATGGCCGGGACACGCGGGCCGTTCACGTTCTGGGATTATCAGCGCCAGTCCTGGGACCGCGACAACGGCATCCGGATCGACCACCTGCTGCTATCGCCGCAGGCCGCCGATCTGATGCGCGACGCAGGCGTCGATCGCGAACAGCGTGCCGGCGAAAAACCCAGCGATCATGTGCCGGTCTGGGTCGATCTGAACGCCTGAACGCTGCGTTATTCGCACTTGCGGCATCTGCCCGCCGGGGCCTAGGCTGCGGCGCTATGGATCAGTCCCACGACCTTGCGCAAATTGTCGAAATCACCCCAGCCGCGTCGGTGGCACGGGATCGACACGGCTGGCGTGCGAAGTGCCTGCAGCGGCTGATCCGCATGGACCTGCCGGTACCGCGCAGCTTTGCCATTCCCGCCGACGCGGTGCGCGGCATTGCGCATGGCATGCCGCTGGATCCCAGGTTTCTGGACAAGGTCATCACGTCCGGCATCGGGCTGGTCAGCGTCCGCCCTTCCGCGATCGAGCCGGAGTGGGGTGGGCCGGGGTCCATCCTGAACGTGGGGATCAACGACGCGCTGCACGCCGAAATTGCGGCCACCCGTGGGCAGGCAGCGGCGGATGCCGTGTACAAGGGGTTCATCCAGTCCTTTGCCGTCCACGTCGCGCGGCTGGACCCGGACATGTTTTCAGACTCCGATGCCAGCCTGGCCGACATGCTGCGCGCCTACCGGGATGAGACGGACGACGATTTTCCGCAGGAACCGACGCGGCAGTTGGCGGATGTCCTGCGATCCATGGCGCGCGCGTGGGACGGCCCGTCGGCGCGTCTGTTGCGTCAGGCCAAAGGCGCGCCTGCAGATGCGCCCTTGGGGTTGGTGGTTCAGGAAATGGCGCTGGCGATGGGGCCGGGGATCACCGGGTCAGGGACCATCCAGTTCATCGACGCGGTCACGGGGGCCCCACGCATCACCGGGCGCTTTCGCGGCCAGACCCAAGGCGCCACGTCGCTGGGCGAAGGCGCCGAGACGCTTTATCTGACCCGCGACCCGCGCGGCCCGTCACTAGAGGATGCGGCCCCGCAGGTGTTTGCGGACCTGATCACCTTCGGTCGTGCCGCCCGTCAGCGGCTGCGCGAAGAGATGCAGGTCGAGTTCGTCGTATCCGACAGCCATCTGTCGCTGATCGACGCGACGCGTCTGCAGCGGTCGTCCCGGGCATCGGTGCGGGTGGCGGTGCAGCTGGTGAATGACGGGATCATCCCAGCAGAAGAGGCAGTGATGCGCATCCCTGCGCGCGCGCTGACCGATCTGCTGCACCATCAGATCGACCCGCGCGCCCCCCGCGATGTGCTGGGAACAGGGATCGCAGCCAGTCCGGGTGCCGCCACCGGGCGCATCGTCTTTTCCGCCGCGGCCGCGCAGGCCGCCGCCGCGCGGGGTGAGCATTGTCTGCTGGTCCGCCGCGAAACCGTGCCCGAGGACGTGCGTGGCATGCACGCCTCCGTCGGTGTTCTGACCGAGCGGGGTGGCATGACCAGCCATGCCGCGGTCATTGCCCGAGGGCTTGGCGTGCCTTGCATCGTCGGAGCGTCGAAGCTGTCGATCGACGCGCGCACCCGCACCATCCGCGCGGATGACCGCATCTTCAGCGACGGGGACGAACTGACAATCGACGGCACGTCGGGTGAGGTTCTGGTGGGCGCCGCCGAAATGCTGGAACCAGCGCTTGACGACAACTTTACCCAGTTGCTGACCTGGGCCGACAGCCTGCGCGACATCGGGATCCGTGCAAACGCCGACACCCCCGAAGACGCCCGTACGGCCCGGATGTTTGCAGCCGAAGGCATCGGCCTGTGCCGCACCGAACACATGTTCTTTGACGAAACGCGCCTCCCGGCGATGCGCGAGATGATCTTTGCCGACCGCCCCGAAGATCGGCGGCTGGCGTTGGAGCGGTTGCTGCCGATGCAGCGCGCGGATTTCACGACGCTGTTCGAGATCATGTCCGGCCAGCCCGTCACCATCCGCCTGTTCGATCCGCCCCTGCATGAGTTTCTGCCCCACGACCGTGACGGCATCCGCGAACTGGCTGCCTCGCTGGACTTGCCGATGTCGGACGTCGCCCGCCGGGTCGAGGCTCTGTCGGAGTTCAACCCGATGCTGGGGATGCGCGGTGTGCGTCTGGGCATCACGATGCCCGAAATCTATGACATGCAGGCGCGCGCGATCTTTGAGGCTGCTGTTGCCGTCGGGCGCAAGGGGCGCGCGACGATCCCCGAAATCATGATCCCGCTTGTCAGCGCCAGCCGAGAGGTTGAGCTGGTGAAGAACCGGATCGAGGCTGTGGCTTCAGCCGTCCGCACCGAACAGCGGGTCGATTTCGATTATCGCCTTGGGGTGATGGTGGAAACGCCGCGCGCTGCGCTGCGTGCGGGCGACATCGCGCAGCACAGCGCCTTTCTGTCCTTCGGGACAAACGACCTGACGCAGATGACCTATGGCCTGTCGAGGGACGACGCGGGTCGGTTCATGGGCAGTTATGTCGGCCAAGGTGTCTATGCCGAAGACCCATTCCATATTCTGGACGAAGAAGGCGTCGGCGAGCTGCTGATGATCGGCGCGACGCGGGCCCATGCGGCCCGTCCGGGTATCACGGTGTCGATGTGCGGCGAACACGGCGGCAATCCGGAATCCATCGCATTCTGTCTGGCCGCCGGGATGGACTATGTCTCCTGCTCACCATTCCGCGTGCCGGTGGCACGACTGGCGGCCGCGCAGGAGTCGATTCTCGCGCGCAGGCGAGAGGCCGAATCTGACCCCGCGCAGGGGTGATTCCGCTATCACGCAACGGCCATTTTACGTCGTTTTGGTGTCGGTGCTGGCGTGGTCGCGGGCGTGATTCAGGCACGATCCTGCCGAGACGCCATGAATCCACACCCTGAACTTCGGCAAGTTCCCGCCATTTCGCTTAGATTTCCCCTCTCACGCGGCTGTTCCCTAGTCGTGAGCAACTTCGATTGGGCAGTCCTTCCGTCAGACCCGTGCTTGTTCAGCCGGGATTGACGAGTGTTTTTACTGGCCCACGGCCCGCGTGCCCCGGCCAACGAAGATTAGACAGGACTGACCTATGCCCCATCTGACCCCTCGGCTGGCACGCCTTGCAACCGCGATTGCGCTGGCCGCTGCGGTGATCGCCCCCGCCGCCCATGCCGAAGGCATGCGCGCCACGGGTGGCCCCGAACGCGTTTATCAAACCCGTGCGGCCCAGCCTGCGGCCCCTTCCGCCAACGACATGAAGTGCCTGACCGAAGCCGTCTATTTCGAGGCGCGTGGCGAATCTCCCTCGGGTCAGCGCGCGGTGGCCGAGGTCATCCTGAACCGCGTTGATCACCCCGCCTTCCCGAAAAGCGTCTGCGGCGTGGTGAACCAAGGCGGTCAGTTCAGCTATAAGGGCAAGCATTCGCGCATGCGGGACGGTGGTGCTTTGGCGCGCGCACAGCGCGTCGCGGCCGAGGCCCTGTCGGGCGCACCCCGCACCCTGACCAGCGGAGCCACCTACTTCCACACGACGGCTGTTCGACCGTCGTGGTCGCAGCGTTTCACGCGCACCACCAAGATCGGCAGCCACATCTTCTATCGTCGCGGCGGTCAGCGTCTCGCATCGAACTGACGCTGACGATCCACGGCACGTTAACGGCCCTGCCACTTGCGGCGGGGCCGTTTTCTTTTCATGACAGGCGGATGGATGATCCTGACCTGATCCACCTGCGCGATTACATCGTTTCGACCGAAATCGGCGCGTTTCAGACCGAGCGTGGGGTGGACCAGCGCCTGCGCTTTGACGTGACTGCAGAACTGTCAGAGCAGGTCAGCGGGGTCGATGACCACGTCGACCTGATCCTCAGTTATGACGTGCTGACAAACGCGATCGCGACCGCATTGGCCGACGGGCGGATGAACCTGCTGGAGACACTGGCCGAACGCATCGCGGCAGAGGTCCTGTCCCACCCCCGCGCGGCACGCGTGCGGGTGACCGTCGAAAAGCTGGACCGCATCCCCGGTGCCTTGGGTGTCACGATCAGCCGCAAAGCCGCGCGGATGGCCGCAGACGCGACACTGCACCGCCCCGTTGTGATCTACTGGGGACGGGATGGCGTGGTGCCCAGCGGCCCGGCTGTAATCGTACCTGCCATCGACGTACCGAAGGCGGTGTCCACGACAGCCACCGCGCGGCGGATCGCGCTTCTGTCGCTGGATCAGGCCGCATGGGCCTTGGCCGAGACGTTGAACCTGACTGTTGCGGACTCCCGCACCGAACTCGACTGGGCCGCCGGGGATGGGCGTCCGGTCGTCTGGGCCCCCGCGAGAATGACGGCTGACGAGATTGAATTGAACGCGGATCCCATGGCGTTGACAGCGTGGCTCGCCGGGCGCCTGAACGCCGAGCGTGTTGAGTGGCGTTTACCCGCGTCCATGCCGACGCCCACGTTGCCAGATGGCATCGCTTCTGTTGTCAGCCTGCCCGATCATGACTGATGGCGTCTATTTCAGGCCGATCCCCGATCCGGCTGGCCGCTGGCTGATCGGTGGGGGCTGGGCGCGGTTCTCTCAACTGGAGAAGCTGACCAGAAATGCCCCGCCCGAGATCGTCACGCATGCGCCGGACGAATGGATGCAAGCGGTCACATCGCCGCGGCCCGATATCCTTGGTCTCTCGATGGACGGCCCAAGGATCATGGGGATCGTCAATGTCACCCCGGACAGCTTTTCAGACGGCGGCGACCATGCCGAAGCGGGGGCCGGTGCCGCGCATGGGCGCGCGCTGATCGCCCAAGGCGCCGACATTCTCGACATCGGCGGCGAGTCCACCCGTCCCGGCGCAGCTGAGGTGACGGTCGTCGATGAGAAAGCCCGCGTCGTGCCGGTGCTGGCCGCGCTCGCGGGTCAAGCGGTGCTGTCCATCGATACCCGCAAGTCAGATGTCGCGCGCGCGGCCGTCTCCGCGGGTGCGGGGATGGTCAACGATGTATCAGCCTTTGCGTTCGATGCCGGTATGCCTGTTGTGGTCGCGGAAACGGGCGCGACGGTCTGCCTGATGCATGCTCAGGGCGAACCAGCGACAATGCAGGACGCGCCGCACTATGACGACGTCTTGTTGGACGTTTATGACGCGTTGGCCGCGCGCATTTCGCAGGCCGAGGCGGCAGGCATTCCGCGCGCGCGGATTGTCGTTGATCCGGGCATCGGGTTCGGCAAGACCATCGCGCACAACCTGACGATCCTACGGCGGTTGTCGCTGTTCCATGGGTTGGGGTGTCCGGTCATGCTGGGCGTGTCGCGCAAGGGCTTCCTGGGAAAGCTGACCAATACGCCAGATGCCGCCGATCGGGATGCAGCAACGCTTGCCGTGACGCTGGCTGCTGTATCACAAGGAATACAAATCCACCGCGTCCATGACGTCGCGACCACGCGACAGGGCATCCGGATGTGGCAGGCAATGAACAAGGACGAGGCATGAGCAGGAAATTCTTCGGTACCGACGGCGTGCGCGGTCGGGCCAACACGCATCCGATGACTGCCGAAATGGCTTTGCGGCTGGGGACGGCAGCGGGGCATTTCTTTCAGCGTCACGGTCAGGACGACCACCGCGTCGTGATCGGCAAGGACACGCGTCGGTCAGGCTACATGCTGGAAACGGCGCTGACCGCCGGGCTGACGTCGGTCGGCATGAACGTCATGCTGCTGGGGCCGGTGCCGACCCCTGCGGTCGGGTTCCTGACGCGGTCGATGCGGGCGGATATCGGAATCATGATCTCTGCCAGCCACAACCCGGCCCATGACAATGGAATCAAGTTTTTCGGCCCCGACGGGTTCAAGCTGTCCGACGACGTCGAGCGCGAGATCGAGGATTTGCTGGAGTCTCAGATCGATCTCGTCGACCCTGAAAAAATCGGGCGCGCGCGGCGTATTGATGATGGGCTGGGCCGCTACATCGAATATGCCAAGACGACGTTCCCGTCCGGCTTGCGACTGGACGGTTTGCGCGTCGTGGTCGACTGCGCGAACGGCGCGGCCTATCGCGCGGCGCCGGACGTGTTGTGGGAGCTCGGGGCCGAAGTCATCTCCATTGGCGTTCACCCGGATGGACGCAACATCAATGCGGGCGTCGGCTCTACCTATCCGCAGGCGTGCTCGGATGCAGTTGTTGCGCACAAGGCCGATCTGGGGATCAGCCTGGACGGAGATGCCGACCGGGTGATCCTGATCGACGAAACCGGGGCTGTGGCGGACGGCGACCAGTTGATGGCGCTGATGGCCGCGCGTTGGGCCGAACAGGGCCGCCTGCGGGGCGGCGCGCTGGTAGCGACCGTGATGTCGAACCTTGGGCTCGAACGATATCTCGGTGAACGCGGGTTGCGGTTGGAACGCACCGCCGTGGGTGACCGCTATGTCGTGGAACGGATGCGGGCCCAAGGGTTCAACCTTGGCGGCGAACAGTCCGGCCATATTGTCATGACTGACTATGCCACGACCGGCGACGGTCTGATCGCCGCGTTGCAGTTCCTGGCCGCGCTGGCCGAAACCCAGCGCAAGGCGAGTGAGCTTGTTCGACAGTTCACGCCCGTGCCGCAGCTGTTGAAGAACGTACGCTTTGCGGCTGGGGCCGACCCGCTGGCGACCGACAGCGTCCGTGCCGAGATCGCGCTTGCCGAAACCCGGCTTGCCAACTCGGGCCGCGTCCTGATCCGTAAATCCGGCACCGAGCCCCTGATCCGCGTGATGGCGGAAGCCGAGGATGAGGTTCTGCTGAACGAGGTCGTGGACAATATCGTGGCTGCGGTCGAGCGCTCGGCCTGATAGTCAGGCGGTCGGGTCGAAGTCGTAAATCCACGCGACCTGCCGGAACAGCAGCGATGGGGCCAACGTCCCGCCTGCCCGCAGGGCCGCATGGGCCGCAACGCGCATGGGACCCTGCAGGTGATAGTTTCGGGCGTTTGCGTCCGCCGCCGCCACCACTCTCGTGGCCCGCGGTGCACGCAGCGACCGGAACCGCGCCAGCGCACGGGCCTGTTCGGCATCTGCGCTCAGACACGCGCCCAGTGTCCATGCATCCTCGACCGCCAAGCACGCGCCTTGGGCAAGGAATGGTAAAGTCGGGTGAGCGGCATCGCCCAGAATCACGCGTCGGTCGTCGTGCCAGCGTACCGCGACCTGATGTCGGAACAGGCCCCAGATGCCACAGGACGACACGCGCGCAAGCCAACCGGGGACCGGTCCGCCGAATCCCCTGAACGCCGCGCGCATGTTGTTCGGATCGTCGGTCGCGGACCAGCTTTCGGCCGTCCAATCAACCCGCTCCTCGACCGCCACGATGTTGCGCAGCCCGCCGGCGAGGGGATAGCTGACAAGGTGGCGCCCCGGTCCGGTGAAAACCTGCGCCGCGGGCATGCCACCCGGGTCAGGAATGATTGCGCGCCACGCGACGTGGCCCGTAAAGAAGGGTTTCTCTGGCCCATTCAGCATGGCTCGTTGTGCTGAGTGAAGCCCGTCCGCGCCGACAATCAGGTCCGCATCTGGCGCATCGACAACCGCACTGTTCAGATGAATGGACGCTCCTGCCTTCTTTGCCGCATCCGCAAGAAGCTGCACGAGCGCGGCCCGATGTACGGCGCGAAACTGCGCGTTGGGCCGCAGGCGGCGCACATCCATGCGCGCAAGCCGACTGCCCTGCATATTCAAAAGCTCGAATGCATGGATCGGGGTGCTGATATCGGACAGCTGGTCCCCAAGCCCCAGCGCATCCATGACGCGCCCGGCATTGGGGCTGATCTGGATCCCCGCCCCGACGTTTTCCAGCGCCACCGCGCGTTCGTGGACGGTGACGTCTGCGCCGCGCTGTGCAAGCGCGGTCGCCGCTGTCAGTCCGGCAATACCGGCGCCGATGATTGTAATACGCCGGCCGCGCAGCGGTGTCCGCTGCGCGTCAGGCTCAGTCTTCGCGATGGACACGCTCGCGCCGCTCATGACGCTCTTGCGCTTCCAGCGTCATGGTGGCGATGGGGCGGGCGTCCAGCCGCTTCAGGCTGATCGGCTCACCGGTCATTTCGCAGTAACCATATTCGCTGTTGTCGATCCGGCGCAGCGCGCTGTCGATCTTGCTGACCAGCTTGCGCTGGCGGTCGCGGGTGCGCAGTTCGATCGAGCGGTCGGTTTCCTCAGACGCGCGGTCGGCGATGTCGGGGACATTGCGCGCGCTGTCCTGCAGGCCTTCCAGCGTTTCGGCTGACTGTTCCAAAAGTTCGGCTTTCCACGCGACAAGCTTGCGGCGGAAATATTCAAGTTGACGATCATTCATGAACGGCTCGTCTTCGGCGGGCCGATAGTCGTCTGGCAGGAAAGTCTGGCGCTTCATAGTGTCTCCAGCCTTGATCCGGGCGTGATTACCGGATGCTGCGCCCCCTTAACGGATGGCGGCCCGCTTGCAAAGGGTTTGTCGCGTTCAGCTAGGAATAAGTGACAAATGAAGCCATTTCGGCGTCAGTGGCGCATGGCCATGTGCCAAGCAAAAGGCCCGCCAATGGCGGGCCGGTGTGGTTCAGCGCAGACCGGTCGCCTGCAGCAATCCCTTGCGCTTGGCCTCATAGTAGTAGCCGCGCGAATACCATTTTACCGCAGCATCCGGGTTCCCGTCAGCAACCAGGTATGCACCGCGCAAATACTTGACGCCGTACTTCAGGTTTGTCTCGGCATCCAAAAGACCTGAAGCAGACCCGCCGTATCCCATGCCGCGTGCGGTCGCGGGCAGCATCTGCATCAGACCATAATAGGGACCATTGCGCGCGCCCGGACGGTGGCGGCTTTCGCGGATGATGACGCGGTGGACAAGCGATTCAGGAACCTGATAGGCCGTCGAGTACTTCTTGATTAGGCGGCGCAGCTCTGGCGTCTCGTTCGGGTGCAGGGTGGCTTGGGATGCGCGCGGTTCCACAAGGTTCATGCGGGGTTGCGTCGACGTCTGGCTGCCACACGCTGCAAGCGCGGCTGCGCGCGGAAGGAAACGGTTCATTCTGCCTCGTCCGGAATTTTTATCGTTGAGGCAGGATTAGCCGAAGGGTCTGGGCCGATCTACGATTTGCTGAGCTTCACCAGGCGGCCAGCCGCACCATCGGCGGAAACTTGCGAGTCATGACGGTTTTCCGCCGAAATCGTGGAAGACGAACCATGCCCCAAGGCAGATGAACCCAAAGCCGACAGCATGCTGCCAGCCCAGCTTCTCGCCCAGGTAAAGCCATGAAAAGCCTGCGAAAACGGTCAAGCTGATGACCTCTTGGATGGTCTTCAACTGGGCCGCGTTGAAGTAGCCATAGCCGATGCGGTTCGCGGGCACCTGCATGATGTATTCAAACAGCGCGATGCCCCAGCTAACCGCGATAACCAGAATCAGCGGCGCCGTTTTGTATTTCAGGTGGCCGTACCACGCCAAGGTCATGAACAGATTCGAGCAGATCAGCAGACCGATTGTGGCCACCGGGACTGGGACGCTCATCTGTATTCGTGCCCCGCATGGGCCAGGTTGCCGAAGCGGGTGAAGCGTCCGTCGAATGACAGCTCAACGGTGCCGATGGGGCCGTGACGCTGTTTGCCGATGATGACTTCAGCCTTGCCGTGGCAGGCCTCCATGATCTGCTGCCACTGCGCCATCTTTTCCAGCTCATGGTCGGCGGGCTTTTCGCGTTCCTTGTAGTATTCCTCGCGGAACACGAACATCACGATATCGGCGTCCTGCTCGATCGAGCCGGATTCGCGCAGGTCCGAAAGCTGCGGCCGCTTGTCTTCGCGGCTTTCGACCTGACGCGACAACTGGGACAGCGCGATGACGGGGATGTTCAGTTCCTTTGCGACGGCTTTCAGCCCCTGCGTGATCTCACTCACCTCGTTGACGCGGCTGTCCTTGGCTGTCGCCGCACGCAGAAGCTGGAGGTAGTCCACAATCAGCAGATCAAGACCGACCGTGCGTTTCAGCTTGCGCGCACGTGCGGCCAGCTGGTTGATCGGCAAGGCGGGGGTGTCGTCGATGTAAAGCGGGCATTTCTGCAGCTGCTGCGCGGCTTCGGCAAAGCGGCGAAATTCATCTTCGGACAGCGCACCACGGCGAATCATCTCGCTTGGGACCTCGGCCGCTTCCGACAGGATCCGGGACGCCAGCTGTTCCGCCGACATCTCAAGGCTGAAAAAGCCCACGACGCCGCCATTCGTCGTGCCGACTGTCCCGTCAGGCAACTCACCCGAGGTCCACGCCTTGGCGACGTTGAACGCGATGTTCGTGGCAAGCGAGGTTTTCCCCATCGACGGGCGACCGGCCAGAATGATTAGGTCGGATTTGTTCAGACCGCCCATCTTGTGGTCCAGGTCTTTCAGCCCGCAGGAGATGCCGGATAGCTGGCCGTCGCGTTCGAACGCCTGCTGCGCCGCTTCCACCGCGCCCAGCATTGCTTTCAGGAACGACTGAAAGCCCCGTTCCGCGACGCCCTGTTCGCCCAGCTTGTAAAGCGTCTGTTCGGCGTCCTTGATCTGCTCTTCGGCGTCAGAGCCGATTTCCATCGTGCCGGCACGGTCCGAAATGTCCTGCCCCAGCTTGATCAGCTCGCGGCGCAGCGCGAATTCGCGGATCATGCGGGCGTAATCCCGCGCCGCAAAGGACGACACCGCCGCAGCGGCAAGACGCGCCAGATAGGCCGGGCCGCCAAGGTCCTTCAGCCCGGTGTCCTGCTCCATGAACGCCTTGATCGTGACCGGGCTGGCCAGCGCGTTCCGGGTGATGCGTTCGGCACACAGCTCAAAGATGCGGCGGTGAACGGGGTCATAGAAATGGTCCGATTTGACGATTCGGGTGATTGAATCGAACACTTCGTTGTTCGTCAAAAGCGCGCCCAGAAGCTGCTGTTCGGCCTCGATAGAAAAGGGCACAGCAGGCGTTTCTGGCAGGTCGGGCAGGGCGCGATGGGGATCAATGGCGCGAAGCTCGGTCATGGAAATATCTCCGACTCCGGTGTCATGCCATTATCACATGGCCTGATCTGCCGGTCCATCCGGTTATGGTCGGCAAACAACGTGGCGCGCACTCAGGGGTGGGCCGCTTGCCAGCCGCGCGGGTCGTTCAGGAACGCCTCGACCTCATGGATCGTCGCGGCGTCAAGGCTGCCTTGCGCCTTCGCCTCGGCCAGAACGTCCCACCAGGTGCACAGGTGGTGCAGCTTCACCCCGTGGTCGGCCAGACGCTGTGTCGTTTCGGGGAAGATGCCATAGTAGAAGATCACAGCCGTATCCGCGCAGGTCGCGCCGGTTTCGCGGATGGCGTCCACGAATGACAGTTTGGACCCGCCATCGGTCGTCAGATCCTCGACCAGCAGGACACGCTGTCCTTCGGTCATGACCCCTTCGATCCGGGCGTTGCGGCCATAACCCTTGGGCTTTTTGCGCACATAGGTCATCGGCAGGCCCAGACGTTCGGCCACCAGCGCGGAAAACGGAATGCCCGCGGTTTCACCGCCGGCAATGTTGTCGAACGCCTCGAACCCGGCATCACGGCAAACGGTCGCCGCCATGAAATCCATCAGCGTACTGCGGATACGGGGATAGGAGATGAGCTTGCGGCAATCGATATAGGTCGGCCCTTTCAGGCCGGAGGCATAGGTGAACGGCTCGGCGCTGAAATGGACCGCGCCGATTTCCAGAAGCATCCGGGCCGACAGCCGCGCGATTTCGTCTTGCGTGGGAAAGGTCAGGGTCATGCGTCCACCAGATGCCAATGGATGGGAAAGCCGGGGTCGAACACGGTGACCGTTTCGTCGCCGACGGTGATTTTTTCGGGCCACGCGGCAGGCGCATCGCGCCGTTCCAGCGTGACGGTGTCCGAGTTCGGTTCGCGACCATAGAACGCCGCCCCGTTGAGGCTGAGGAAACCTTCAAGCCGCTCCAGTGCGCCAGCCTGATCGAAGACATGCGCACAGATTTCGACCCAGTTCGGCGCCGTGAAGCAGCCTGCACAACCGCACGCCGATTCCTTGGCGCTGTCGTTATGTGGGGCACTGTCGGTGCCTGCGAAAATGCGCGGGTGCCCCGAGGTCGCCGCGTCGACCAGCGCCGCCCGATGCTCTTCGCGCTTGGCCACGGGCAGGCAGTAATAATGGGGCCGGATGCCGCCCACGAGCAGGTGGTTGCGGTTGATGACCAGATGATGCGTGGTCAGGGTCGCGCCGATGTTGTCGCCACCGGCCATGACGTAATCGACGCCGTCCTTCGTGGTGACGTGTTCCATCACCACGCGCAGACCCGGCGTGGCGCGCCGGATCGGGTCCAGGACGCGGTCGATGAACACGGCCTCGCGGTCGAAAATGTCGACAGCCGGGTCGGTCACTTCACCGTGGACGCAAAGAGGGATGCCGGCCTCGGCCATTGCCTCGAACACGGGGCGGACGCGGTCGAAATCCCGCACGCCGCTGGCCGAATTGGTCGTGGCCCCTGCGGGATAAAGCTTGACCGCCGCAATGATGCCGTCGCGATGCGCGGCAACGACATCGGCGGGATCGGTCGTCTCGGTCAGATACAGCGTCATCAGCGGCTGAAGCGTCGCATCATCCGGCAGCGCGGCGCGGATGCGGTCACGATAGGCGCAGGCCTGCGCCCCGGTGACGACCGGCGGCACAAGGTTCGGCATGATGATCGCGCGACCCAGCCGCGCGGAATGCGGGGCCACCGCGTCCAGCATTGCCCCGTCGCGCAGGTGCAGATGCCAATCGTCCGGGCGGCGAAGCGTGATTTTTTGGCTCATGCGATGCGTCTAACGCGGGCCGTCGCGCGTTGCCAGATGGCAAAACCTGAAATGGCAGGCAGGAGGCGTTGGCGATGGCGTATCGACTGAACCCCGGCGATCCGATGGCATGGATGCGGCTTTACATGGATATGTGGCGCATCGGTCTGGAATCACAGCAGATCATCGCCATCCGAATGGCAGGCATGGCGGGGCTGTGGCCCTCGAACCCGGCGGAGCGGTCAACAATGGTCACTGAAAAGATCCGCGCCGCGCAGGATGCTGCGTTCGCCCTGACGCGTGCTGCGATGACCGGCGCGTCCCCGGTCGTGATGGCGTCGCGGGGATTGAAGCCCTATGGCCGTCGCACCCGCGCCAACTCCCGCCGCCTGACGACTACCCCGCAGCGTCGCGGTTGATATGAAAAAGGCGGCCGTGATGGCCGCCTTTTCAACGTCTTTGCGCGGATGTCAGATCAGCTTGCCCATGGCAACGGCCGTATCGCTCATCCTGTTGGAGAAGCCCCATTCGTTGTCGTACCACGTCAGGATCCGGCACAGTTTACCCTCCATGACCTTCGTCTGGTCCAGGTGGAAGATCGACGAATGCGGGTCGTGGTTGAAGTCGTGGGACACCAGCGGCTCATCGGTGTAACCGAGGATGCCTTTCAGCGGACCGTCGGCCGCTGCGATGATTGCCTGGTTGATTTCGTCAACCTTCGTATCGCGCGATGCCTGGAACGTCAGGTCGACAACGGACACGTTCGGCGTCGGCACCCGGATCGACACGCCGTCCAGACGCCCTTTCAACGCGGGCAGAACCAGACCGACGGCTTTTGCCGCGCCAGTCGAGGTGGGGATCATCGACAGGGCCGCCGCGCGCGCGCGGTACAGGTCCTTGTGCATCGTATCCAGCGTCGGCTGATCGCCGGTATAGCTGTGGATCGTCGTCATGAACCCCAGTTCGATCCCGATGGCGTCGTTCAGGACCTTGGCGACCGGGGACAGGCAGTTCGTTGTGCAGGATGCGTTCGACACGATGATGTCGTCTTGCGTCAGCGTGTCGCTGTTCACGCCGTAAACGATCGTTGCATCGGCGCCGTCAGCGGGGGCCGAGATCAGCACGCGCTTGACGCCGCTTTGCAGGTGCGCCTGACATTTTTCCTTGCTGGTGAAGATGCCGGTGCATTCCATCGCGATGTCGATATCACCCCACGGCAGTTCGGCCGGGTTCTTGATCGCGGTGACCTTGATCGGGCCACGGCCCGCGTCGATGGAGTCGCCGTTGACGGTGACCTTGCCCGGGAAACGCCCGTGAACCGAGTCGTAGCGCAGCAGATGCGCGTTCGTTTCAACCGGGCCCAGATCGTTGATCGCGACCACTTCGATGTCATCACGGCCGGATTCCACGATTGCCCGCAGAACGTTCCGACCGATGCGACCAAAACCGTTGATGCCTACCTTGACTGCCATGCTGTCCTCCGCCGGATAAGGTTGGCAGGACCTTGCACAATCACCCTGCCAAAGGCAATTGCGCGGCCCCGACTGTTAGCGCCAAAAGGTCGCCCAATCGATCAGATTCATCGCGAATTTACCTGCCATGACGGGCAGGCCCCAATGCGCCCAGAACAGATCGACCGCGAAGACTGCGACGATCAGCGCGAAAATTCCGATGACGATGCCGTTGGTCATGGGACCACCTCGCAGCCGATGACAGCGGCCAAAGGCCTAGTGCCGCCGCCGCCGCGCGGCAAGCGTCAAAGTCGGTGCGAGGTTAATGGGCATCTGGCTTGACCCGCACGCATTATCGGATCGGAAAGCGGTCGTGGGGATCATTGTCACTTTCCATTCTGCTTCCACGATTTATGTTCCATTCATGCTTTATGTCACCGACACCGTCGCCCTTGAGGAATGGGAGCTTTCCGAGCAGTTCACACGCGCCCAAGGGCCGGGTGGGCAGAACGTGAATAAGGTTTCGACCGCGGTCGAATTGCGGTTCGAGGCGGCGCGGTCCCCCAGCCTGTCGGACGCGGTCAAACGCCGGTTGCGGCAGTTGGCCGGGCGGCGCTGGACAATGGACGGGGCGCTGATCATTGCGGTGCAGGACACCCGCAGTCAGGCCAGAAACCGAGAGATTGCCCGCGACCGGCTGGCCGATCTGGTGCGTCGCGCGCTGGTCGCACCCAGACCGCGCATTCCCACGCGTCCCACGTTGGGAAGTCAACGCCGGCGGCTGGCGGCCAAGTCACAGCGCGCGGACGTCAAGTCCGGGCGCGGTCGCGTCACCCCGGGCAGTGACGAATGACGGCTAATGTGCGCAATCTTCTGGGCCAGATCTTGGGCCGCACGCCACCGATGATTCAGGTGGCGGCGCTGTGTCTGCACCCGGACACGGGATGCGTCCTGATGATCACTTCGCGTGGGACGGGGCGCTGGATCATACCCAAGGGTTGGCCCATGGCGGGACGCAGTCTGGCCGAAGCCGCCTTGCAGGAGGCGTGGGAGGAAGCTGGCGTCCGCGCTGATTCAGATGCCCCCGAAATCGGTCGTTACATGTACGACAAAGTCCAGAATCGCGGGTTTGCGACCTTGGTCGAGGTGCGGGTTTTCAAGGCGACGGTCACCGAACTGACGGATGATTGGCCGGAACGGGCCGAGCGGCGCCGCGAATGGTTCGCCCCTGATGAGGCGGCAAAGCTGGTGGCCGAACCTCAGTTGGCCAGCCTGTTGCGCAGCTTGCGCACGGCAGGCTGACGACGGATGGACCTGCGCACGCTCGACAAGGATCTCAGCCGGTTGGGGCATCAGGAAACGGCGGGACTGCACAATTCGCAGAACCTTCTGCGGCTTGGGCTGGTGGTGCTGTTTATCGCGCTTTCGGGCATTCTCGGCACATGGCTGATCGGGGCGGGGCCAGAGACGGCCACCGTTGCCGCCGGGCTGGCATTGGCTGCTTACTTCGCCGTTGCAATCGGGGCGAACGATGTGGCGAACTCTCTGGCACCTGCCGTGGGGGCGGGGGCGATCTCTGTCGGGGTCGGGTTGGTCGTCGTCGGTGCGGCGGAAATTGCCGGCGCGCTTCTGCTTAGCCACCGCGTCAGCGTCACACTGGGCGAAGGGATACTGGGTACCGCCAGCCAGCTTGAACATGGAATCGTGCTGTCGCGCGTCATGGTCGCGGCGCTGATATCGGCCGCGTGCTGGGTCAACCTGGCGACCTGGGCCGGGGCGCCGGTCAGCACAACCCACGCCATCGTGGGGGGGATCGCGGGGGCCGGCATCGCGGCCTTTGGGTGGTCGTCGCTCAATTGGGGACTGCTGGGGCTGATCGCGGTGGGATGGATGGTGGCGCCGATCATGGCGGCGCTGATCGCGGGCGGGCTTCTGGGCTTGCTCAGCGCCCAGATCAACGGGGCGACGGACCGCCTGGGGGCTGCGCGTCGTTGGCTTGGTGCCATGATGGCTGCGACGGCGGGGGCCATGACGCTTTATCTGGCATTCAGCTTGTCCTGGGGGCAGTCGTTATTCCTGACGATTGCCGCGGCGATCGCCATCACAGGTCTGGCGTGGGTCGCCGCGCGCATGATTTTCGACCGTGCGACCCGGACAGAGGACACCGAGGCTGCCGTATTTCGGCGTCTGTTCGGGCCGATGCTGATTCTCGTGGCTGCACTGATGGGGTTCGCCCATGGGGCCAACGACGCCAGCAACGTCACCGCACCGCTGACGGTCATCCTGCATCTGGCGCTGACCAATCAGGGCGCATGGTACGAAATCTCGAACGCGCCGGACGCGGCCATTCTGATCGCAGGCTGCGGGATTGCGGTGGGAGCGGTGCTGTTCGGACGGCGGCTGGTGGTGATGGTTGGCGGGCGCATCACGCGGCTGAACCCGGTCCGGGCCGTGTGTGTGGCGCTTGCCACGGTCACGACCGTTCTGGCGGCGACTGCAATGGCTTTGCCTGTATCCACGACCCACATTGCGGTCGGCGGCGTCTTTGGCGTCGGCTTTTATCGTGAGTGGGAGGATCGCCGCCGCGCCCGCAAGCGCAAGGCTTTGCCTGTGGAAGAGCGGCGGAGAAGAGAGCTGGTGCGGCGCATCCACCTGCGCCGCATCCTGATTGCTTGGGTCATCACCGTGCCTGTGTCGGCCTTCACCGCAGGACTTGTGATGATGGTGCTGGGCTAAGGATCAGCCCGGCAGCTGGGACGCAGCTTGTTCGATCATCTGGCCCATCTGCTTGCAAAGCGCTTCGACATCGGTGCCCTGTTCCTTGGCCGCGTCAGGTAGGCTCTTTTCGATGCCCATGACGGACACGACGCCGGTCTTGCCCTTTTCGTAAGCCGCTTCGACCTTGGCTGCGTCACCGGCAGCGGGCAGCATCCCCAGCATCTTGGTCTGTGCGTCGATCGCCTTGGCGTCGATGTGACCTTCGGTCTGACAGTATTCCAGAACCCCCAGCTGGTTGCGCGCAGCCGCGATGGAATCGTCCGCCGAGGGCGCGGCGGGGGCGCTGGTCGCGGGTGCCGCCGCGGAGGGTGCCGGTGCGGTCGCCTCAGCCGGGGCCGGCGCTGCGTCAGCGGCCGGAGCGGTCGTTCCTGCGGCAGGAGCCGGGGCTTGCGGCGACGGCGTGGTCGGTGCCTGGGCGAACGATGCCGTTGCGCCAAGCGACACGAGCGCTGCGGTCGCGAGGAACTGTTTGAATTGATTACGCATGAAAAACTCCTACAAGGCCGGCCCGGAAGGGCGGCGCGAAAAGACTAGGCGGGCCGGATGGGCCACGCAACCCAACGCATCAGAACGCCTTAAAGGTCATTGTCGTCAGCGTCCGGCGGATATCGGGAATGTCAAACAGGCGTTCTGACAGAAAATGCCCCACATCCTCGTCTTCGGGGATGTAGACCTTGGCCATCAGATCGTATTCTCCCGAGGTCGAATAAAGCTCGCTGACGATCTCGCGATCATAGATGGCGTCGGCAACCTCATAGGTCTTGCCGGGCGTGCAGCGGAACTGGACAAAAACGGCGCGCATGGACCTCTCCCCTGTAATTCGGGGGCAGGCTAGACCGGATTGACGGGGGCCGCCATCCCGGGGGCGGGTTGCCACCAGCTGGCACCGCGTCGCCAGAACCGGGTCATCAGCAGAACTGCCGCGCAGGACAGACCGATGACCAGTCCGATCCACAGGCCGATCGGGCCAAGGTCCAGGTGGATCGCCAGCAAGTATCCGGACGGCAGCCCGATGGCCCAGTAGCTTAGGACCGCGATCAGCATCGGCACACGCGTATCCTGAACCCCGCGCAACAGCCCAAGGGCCATCGCCTGCAATGAATCGGCGATCTGGAACAGCGCGGCAAACAGCATCAGCGACGTCGCCAGCGCGATGATGTGGGGCGCACGCGGATTGGCGTTGTCAAGGTAAAGGCTGGTCAGCGTCACGGGGATCGCCAGAAAGACGCACATCGCCAGAATGCCGAACACGGCTGAAAGGATGACTGAGGCCGTCCCGGCGTCGCGCAAGCCCACGATATCACGAACGCCGTGATAGCCACCGATACGGATCGTGGACGCATTAGACAGCCCCAACTGGATCATGAAGGCCATTGATGCCAGTTGCAGCGCGATCCCGTGCGCGGCCAGCGCGTCCGGGCCGAACCAGCCCATCATCAGGTTGGCGCCGGTGAACATCCCGGTTTCGGCAACCAGCGTCAGACCGATGGGCAGCCCCAGCATCACCACGCGGCCAAAGGCCTGCCAGTCCGGGCGCCAGAAGTTCTGCCACAGGTGATAGGGCCGTGCTTCGGGCAGGCGGGCGGCCATCACCGCCAGCACGGCAAACTGCGTCCACACGACCGCCGCGCTGGAGATGGCCGAGCCGAAAACGCCCAGCTCCGGAAACGGCCCATGCCCGAAGATCAGCATCCAGTTCAGCGCCGCGTTGACCGGGATGCCCACCAGCGTCACCCAAAGGACGATGTTCGCGCGGCCGATGGTCGCCAGAAAACTGTTCAGCGTCAGCGCGCCCAGCTGGGCAGGCAGGCCGAACATCATCACACGCAGCCATTCCTGTCCGTGGGCTGCGACCTCGGGCGCCTGACCAAGACGCATCAGGATCGGACCCGAGAAATACAGGATCGGCGCCATTGCGACCGCGTGCAGGGCCGACACCCACAGCGCCATCCGCGTGTTGCGCCGGGCGTCGGTTTCATCCCCACGCGCACGTGCCGCGGCCAAGGGGCCCATGACCCCGATACCGTACCCCGAGCCGAGCATGTAAAGCAGGAAATAGACAGACGTCGCCAGAACCAGCGCCGCCAGTGGATCGACCCCGTACCGGCCCATATACAGCGTGTCGGTCACGCCAATTGCCATGCGCGCGATATGGCTGCCGATCAGCGGCAGGCCAAGCAGCAACATGGCAGAGAAATGTGGGGTCAGGCGACGCATGTTCGACGCTGTGACACAGCCGCGAAGGCAAGAAAAGACAGCGTCGGCAAACTGCCTGTCGCGCGGTCAGTCCAGCCGGTCGGGCAGGGTCAGCCCGCGCAGGATTTCCGCCGCAGGCATGGGGCGTTTGCCTTGACGCTGGGCCTCGATGATCTCTACCGCGCCGTCACCGCAGGCAACGGTGAAGGGGCCGATCAGCTGCCCCGGCGCACCGGAGCCGGGCACCATGCGCGACCGCAGAAGCTTCAGGCGTTCATCACCCGCGATGCACCAAGCCCCCGGAACCGGCGAAAGGCCCCGGATTAGGCGGTCTACGGTGTCTGCTGGCTGGGTCCAGTCGATCCGCGCCTCGGCCTTATCGATCTTGGTGGCATAGGTGACGCCGTCCGCTGGTTGCGGCGTGGCGGGCAGTGGCAGACGGTCCAGCGTCTCGACGATCAGCCGAGCGCCCAATTGTGACAGCCTGTCATGCAGATCGCCGGTGGTGTCGGTGGGGGCGATGGGGACGCGCGCCTCGGCCAGCACGGGACCGGTGTCCAGACCCGCCTCCATCTGCATGATGGCGATTCCGGCTTCGGTGTCGCCTGCCATGACGGCGCGGTGAATTGGGGCGGCGCCACGCCAGCGCGGCAGGATCGAGGCGTGGATGTTCAGGCATCCCAGCCGTGGCGCGTCCAGCACTGCTTGCGGCAGGATCAGTCCGTAAGCCACGACCACCGCCACGTCTGCATCCCACGACGCAAATTCGGCGCGATCATCATCAGATTTCAGGTTCAGCGGCGTTCGAACGGTCAAGCCCAGGGACTCTGCCGCGGCCTGCACCGGCGAAGGCCGTGGCTTCTGCCCGCGACCGGCGGCGCGCGGCGGCTGCGAATAGACGGCCACGACCTGATGCCGCGCGGCGATTGACCGAAGGGCGGGCACCGAAAAATCGGGCGTTCCCATGAAGACGACACGCATCAGCAGGTTTCATCCTTGTAGGCATCGGAAAGATAGGCGGTGGGACCTTCCCCGTCTTTTGACATCATCGCGGCGATCCACGCCCGGCGTTCATGGTCGATCAACGCAAGCTCCCAGACGCAGGCAACCAGCGGCGAAGGCGCGCGCGGCGCAAAGGGTCCGCCCTGCACGTCGCCCGACGAAAGGCGCTGTGCCAAAGAATCGCCGTTGACCCACCAGTCGCACAGCAGCCAGTCTGCATCCTCACCCAGATGCAGGATGACGAAGCCCAAGGCGTCGTCCGGTGCCTCTGCCGCCAGCATGCTCGCGGCATGATCCCTGGCCCCTGCCAACCGCGCGGGATCCGGCACCCTGCCAGCGGCAGTGATGACATAAGGCTTCACCCGCTGACCGCCGAAAGTCCAAGGCGCGATGGTGTGCGCCTGACGGGGCATGTAAGGGCCGACCATCAGCGCCGCTGCAGTTTTTCGGATTTCGCGACCAGCATCTTGCGGCGAAGCGGAGTCAGGTGGTCGACGAACATCCGTCCCGCCAGATGATCGATCTGGTGCTGCACGCTGGTCGCCCAAAGGCCGACAAAGTCGCGATCCTCGATGTCGCCCGCGTCGTTGAGATAGCGCACGGTGACCGCACGGGGCCGCTCGATCAGGGCCGAGATGCCGGGCAGGTTCTGCGACGCCTCCTCATAGGACCGCATCTTGACGGACGCATGCAGGATCTGCGGGTTCGCCATGCGAATCGCCTGACCCCGCTTGTCGGACGCATCGGCGACCGCCAACTGCAGCATGATGCCGATCTGGGGCGCGGCCAGACCCACGCCCGGCATCGCGTCCATCGTGTCGATCATGTCGTCCCAGATCATGCGGATCGTTTCCGTGACCGCATCCACAGGCTGGGCTGGTGTGTGCAGGCGGCGATCGGTGTAGGGCAGAAAGGGACGAACGCTCATACCCCGGTGGCACCGTTGATCAGACGTCCCTGCAGGTGGTCGTATTCGTGCTGGGCGATCCGCGCCGCGATCCCGTCCAGATCGACGCTGACAGACACGCCGTCCAGCGTGAACCATGACAGTTGGACCCGGGTCGGGCGTGTGACGGCAAAGCTTTGGCCGGGGATCGACAGACATGCCTCGTCCATCGTTTCGCTGTGGGCGTCACCGCTTGGTCCGGCATGACGCAGCCACGGATCGATGACCACCATCGGCTCGGGGCTGCCCTGTTTCCAACCTGCGTCCATGACGAACATTCGGACGGGAACGCCCAGCTGCGGTGCGGCGAGGCCCCGACCCTGCGCCTGATACATCGTCGCCAAAAGGTCTGCCGAAAGCTGCCCGATCTCCCGCCAGTCCAGCACGGCCGCCGGTTCGCACCGTGCAGTCAGGACGGGGTCGGGCCACAGCACGATCGGCCGTGCCTGCCCGTCGGGCAGCGCACGAAGATGCGGCGGCAGCGCGGGTGCCGGATAGGCCGGTGGCGCCGTCCCGATGGGATAGGCGGAGGTCGAGGAGCGTTGGCTGCCAGATACGGTGTCGGTCATCACTGGGTCTATGCAGAGGGGTTCAGGGCCCTAACTCTCCCGAACGCGGTCTCGTTTCAGCTTTATCATCTTTCTTGTGATCATCTGCCGTTTCATCGGCGTCAGGAAGTCGATGAACAGCCGTCCGTCCAGATGGTCGTGTTCGTGTTGCGCGCAGGTCGCCCAGAGCCCGTCGAAGTCTCGCTCGTGCGTCCGCCCGTCCAGACCGGTCCACCGCATCCGCACCTCGGCCGGGCGGGTGACTTCGGCGTATTGATCGGGGATCGACAGACACCCTTCCTCATAGGTGTTCAGCGCCTCGGACTGGCCGACGATTTCGGGGTCGACCATGACGATGGGCATCCGTTCGGCGTCGGGGTCCTTGGTGCAGTCCATGACGAACAGACGCGTCAGCACGCCAACCTGCGGGGCGGCAAGGCCAACCCCCGGTGCCTCGTACATGGTGGCCAGCATGTCGGTCGCCAGCGCCTCGATTTCGGGCGTGATGCGTCCGACCGGCGCACAGACGGTCTTCAGGCGGGGATCGGGATGGATCAGGATGGGGCGGATGCTCATGGCGAATTGGATTAGGCCAAGCCTTTCCGTCACGCAACAACCCGCTATGGTTGGCGGACCAAATTCAGGGAAAGTTGCCCCAATGACCGACCAGACCATCCGTGCCGCCACCGATTTCGCCACCCCCGACTTTGACGAGCCGATCGAGCGCCGGGGCACGATGTGCAACAAGTGGGACGACATGGGCAGCGTCTATGGCGTGGCCGACCCCGACGCGCTGGCGATGTGGGTGGCCGACATGGATTTCCGCGCGCCCGACGCGGTGCGCCGCGCATTGGCTGAAACGGTCGAGCATGGCGTCTACGGCTATCCCGGCGTCAACACCCCTTACCTGGAGGCGATTCGCTGGTGGATGGCGAACCGCCATGGCTGGGACATCGCGCGCGAGGACATCCTGACCGTCCACGGGCTGGTGAACGGGACGGCGCTGTGCGTCGATGCGTTCACGCGTCCGGGCGACGGCGTCATCCTGTTCACCCCGGTTTATCACGCGTTCGCCCGTGTCATCCGCGCGGCGGGGCGCGAGGTCGTGGAACTGCCCTTGGCGGTTCGCGACGGTCAGTATCGGCTGGACTGGGCCGGGTGGGAGGCCCGCCTGACGGGGCGCGAGCGGATGCTGATCCTGTGTTCGCCCCACAACCCCGGCGGGCGGATCTGGACACCGGACGAGCTGCGCGAGATTGCCGATTTCTGCCGCGCCCGCGATCTGATCCTGGTGTCCGACGAAATCCACCACGACCTGATCCTGCCAGGGCAGGGCACCCACACGGTCACGGCGTTGGCCGCGCCCGAAGTTCAGGACCGTCTGGTCACGCTGACGGCGGCGACCAAGTCCTTCAACATCGCGGGCGCACATATCGGAACCGCCATCATCAGCGACCCTGCGCTGCGGGCCAAATATCAGGCGCGCATGGGTGCGCTTGGCATCTCGCCGGGGCTATTCGGTCTGCCGATGGTCACGGCGGCCTATTCGCCCGAAGGGGCCGCATGGATCGATGCGCTGAATGCCTATCTGGGCGAAAATGCGCGCGTCTTTGACAAAGGTGTCGCCGAAATCCCCGGCGTGCGGTCGATGCCGTTGCAGGCCACCTATCTGTCATGGGTCGATTTCACGGATCTAGGGATGGACGCGCAGGAGCTGCACCACCGCATCCAGTCCGGCGCGCGGATCGCCGCGAATTACGGCGAAAGTTTTGGTTCGGGCGGTGAGGGGTGGATGCGCTTCAACATCGCCACAACCCGCGCCAACGTAATCGAGGCGGTCGAGCGCTTGAAAACGGCGTTCGCCGATCTTCAATAAGCGGACATGGCCGCCATCTTCTCGATCCTGACCATCGTTGCGCTGATCTGGGCGGCGCTGACCATCTGGCTTCCGGGTGGGCCACCGTCCAGCATCCCCGTGCCATTACCGGTTCCACCGACGACACCCGTCCCGGTGCCGCCGCCCATCATCAAGCTGCCTTGGCCCTTTCCGCAGGAAAAGCCGGCCGCCCCGATCGCCAGCCCGGTCGAGCGGATCCTGATCGAAAAGTCGGCGCGTCGCATGACGGTGTGGCAGCGCGACGGCGCACCGCGAGAGTTCAAGATTGCGCTGGGCTTTGCCCCCGACGGGACCAAGGTGAAACAAGGCGACGGCAAGACGCCCGAAGGCCTGTTCAAGGTCGACCGCCTGAACGACCGCAGCAAGTTTCACCTGTCGCTGGGGCTGAATTATCCGCGGCCGCAGGACCGGGAAGCCGCGCGCAAGCTGGGGGTGTCGCCCGGGGGTGACATCATGATCCATGGTCAGCCAAACCAGCTGCCCGACAACATGCGCGTGAAGGGCGACTGGACCGCCGGCTGCGTGGCCGTCACCAACCCCGAAATCCGCGAGGTGTTCGCCCATACCGCAATCGGCACCCCGGTCGAGATCGTCCCCTAGTCGATCAGCCGCGACAGATACCGACCGTACTGGTTCTTGCCGAAGAGCCGTGCCCGCTGCGCCAGCCCGTCCGCGTCGATCCAGCCGTTCTGAAACGCGATTTCATCCGGGCTTCCCGACTGCATGCCTTGCCGCTGTTCCAGCGTGCGCACGAAATTCCCGGCATCCAGCAGGCTTTCAGGCGTGCCGGTATCCAGCCACGCATAGCCCCGACCCATCAGCTCGACGTTCAGCCGCCCTTCGGTCAGATATGTTTCCAGCAGCGTCGTGATTTCCAGCTCACCCCGGGCCGACGGCTGGACGCCGCGCGCGCGGTCGGGCGCCGTGCCGTCCAGAAAGTAAAGGCCGGTCACGGCATAGTTCGAGGGCGGCTGAGCGGGCTTTTCGATGATACGCGACACGCGGCCCTGATCGTCGAACGCAACGACTCCGTATCGTTCCGGGTCGGCAACGTGATAGCCGAAAACCGTCGCGTCATCCCGCCTGTCCGCCGCGGCCAGCCGGTCGGTCAGCCCGTGGCCATAGAAGATGTTGTCACCCAGAACCATCGCCGATGGCGCGCCGTCCAGAAACGCCTCGGCCAGCAGATAGGCCTGTGCCAGACCGTCAGGCGAATGCTGGACGATCCATTCGAAGCGGACACCCCACTGGCTGCCATCGCCCAGAAGACGCTGGAACTGGGGCTGATCGGTGGGCGTGGTGATGATCGCAATCTCTCGGATCCCGGCCAGCATCAGGGTCGTGACCGGATAATAGACCATCGGCTTGTCGTAGATCGGCAGCAGCTGCTTGGACACCGCAAGCGTGATCGGATGCAGCCGCGACCCCGTGCCGCCCGCCAGAATGATGCCTTTGCGCTGGGGCTGGACGGTCATGGGGCAAGCTCCTGCAGGACGGTGGCCAGACCCGGACGCCAGTCAGGACGCGCGATGCCGAAGTTCCGGGCAATGGCCGTGCAGTCCAGCCGCGAATTTGCCGGGCGCGCGGCGGGTGTTGGATAGTCCGTGGTCGGGATGGGGTCGACCCTGACGGGAAGGTCGACCTGCCGGAAAATCTCGGCCGCAAATTCGGCCCAGCTGACATCCGGCGCGCCCGAAAAGTGATAGACGCCGCAGACGTCCGGATCGTCGCGCATCCTGTCCAGAATGGTCACCAATGCGGCTGCGATTGCGGCCGCAGGCGTCGGGCCGCCGATCTGGTCGTTAACGACGTTCAGGTGGTCGCGGGTCTGACCAAGGCGCAGCATGGTCTTGACGAAGTTTGCGCCGTGGCTGGAGAAAACCCAGCTGGTGCGAAGAACGATCCACTGTCCATCGGCGGCGGCAATGCCGTCCTCGCCCGCCAGCTTGGTTCTGCCGTAAACGCCCAAGGGCGCGGTCGGCGCATCTTCGGCGCGGGGCTGATCGCCTGATCCATCAAAGACGTAGTCGGTCGAAACATGCAGGAACGGGATCCCCAATCGCGCGCATGCCAGCGCCATGTGGGTCGGTGCGTCTGCGTTAACGGCCCGTGCGTTGTCCGCATCCGTTTCGGCCTTGTCGACCGCCGTATACGCCGCGGCGTTGATGACAGCGCATGGACGCAGCCGGTCGACCAGGGCACCGCAGGTGGCGGGCTTGGAGAGGTCCGCTTCGGCCCGGTCGGCGAAATGCGCGCCGGGCAGCAGGCGTTGCAGCTCCTGCGCGACCTGACCCGTCTTGCCGAAAACAAGTACCCCCGTCACGCGGCCCCCAGACGTTTGCCGACACCGTCGCGCGTCAAAAGGGGCTGCCACCACGCCTCGTTCGCCAGATACCACTCGACCGTCTGCCGCAGTCCTTCGGCCAGCGTGACCGAGGGGCGCCAGCCAAGCCTGTCGCGGATACGCGCAGGGTCAATGGCATAGCGGCGATCATGGCCCGGGCGGTCGGTCACAAAGCTGATCAACCGGTCGTGCGGCGCATGGTCGGGGCGCATCTCGTCCATGACGGCGCAGATGTGGCGCACGATTTCCAGGTTCGTCGCCTCATTCTCGCCGCCGATGTTATAGCTTTGGCCGACCTCTCCCTTGGTCAGGCACAGCAGCAGCGCGTCGGCGTGGTCTTCGACGAACAGCCAATCGCGCACGTTCCCGCCATCGCCGTAAACTGGGATTGGATCCCCACGCAGCGCATTCAGGATCACCACCGGGATCAGCTTTTCAGGGAAGTGATAGGGGCCGTAATTGTTGGAACAGTTCGTCAGGATCGTCGGCAGGCCGTAGGTTTCGTGCCATGCCCGGATCAGATGATCGCTTGCCGCCTTGGACGCGGAGTAGGGGCTGCGGGGATCATATGGGGTCGTCTCGGTGAACTTGCCCGTGGGTCCAAGGCTGCCGAACACCTCGTCTGTCGAAACGTGGTGAAAGCGGAAGTCAGCAGGTTTGCCCGCATCGGACCAATAGGAACGCGCAGCCTCCAGCAGGGTATAGGTTCCGTTCACGTTGGTTTCGATAAAGACGCCCGGCCCGTCGATCGACCGATCGACGTGACTTTCCGCGGCCAGATGCAGCACAGCGTCGGGCCGGTGATCGCGCAGGATGCGGTCCATCGCCGCGCGGTCCCGGATATCGGCGTGTTCAAAGCGGTAAAGGGGGCTGTCTGCCACCTCGGCCACATTCGCCGGGTTCGCGGCATAGGTCAGCGCGTCGACATTGACGACCTCGTGTCCCCGCGAAATGGCCAGCCGCACCACCGCCGACCCGATGAAACCGGCACCGCCGGTGACCATGATCTTCATGGTGAAACCGTGAAGGGCGACGCCCAGTCCGCAAACGCCGGTGCGGCGTCGTCCTTCTCGGATGTGACCGGATCGGTCACGCCCCAATCGATGCCCACGCTGTCCCACCGCACGGCGCCATCGGAGGCGCGGTCATAGTAGTCCGTGCATTTATAGCAGATTTCGGCGTCGTCGGTCAGCGTCAGAAAGCCGTGCAGAAACCCGGCGGGTACCCAAAGCTGCTGGCCGTTCTCAAAGCTCAGTTCGACCGCGACATGCTGGCCGTATGTCGCGCTGCCCTGTCGCGCATCGACTGCGACATCCAGAATGGCGCCGCGCCCGCATCGGACCAGCTTGCCCTGCGCGTGCGGTGGCGCCTGATAATGAAGGCCCCGGATCGTGCCCTTTTGCGTCGACAGGGAATGGTTGTCCTGCACGAAGTCCGGCAGTTCCACCCCGGCGTCGCGCAGCGTGCGGCAGTTCCAGCTTTCGGAAAAGAAGCCGCGCGTGTCGCCGAACCGGGCGGGCGTGATCACCAGAACGCCCGGCAGGGCGGTTTCGTCGATCTGCATGTCTTTTCCTTCGCAATCTGATGATTTGTTACGGCATCCCCTTTGATTTCCGCAACCCGTGCGTTTGCATCGCCGAAAGCGCGCGCGTAATTTGCACCCCGAGGCTTGCGGCCGACGCGAAGGGCCGGAACAGGCCGAAGGGGTACTTCTGATGAAAATCGTGATCGTTGGGGCAGGGCAGGCTGCGGCGTCGATGGCCGCGCGTCTGCGCGCCAAGGGGCACACCGGCCCGCTGACCCTGATCGGCGAAGAGCCCTTGCCCCCGTATCAGCGCCCGCCACTGTCCAAGGCCTATCTTCTGGGCGACATGGGACTGGACCGGCTGATCCTTCGGTCAGATGACTGGTGGCGGGATGAGGGGATCGATCTTCAGACCGACACGCAAGCGACGGCAATCGACGCCGCAGCGCGTCAGGTTTTAACGGACCGTGGCTCGGTGGATTATGACGTGCTGGCACTGACGACCGGGGCCTATACACGGCGCCTGCCGGCGGCGATGGGTGGCGATCTGGCGGGCGTTCACGTCATCAGGACGTTGGGCGATGTGGACCGACTGCAACCGGCCCTGGCCGCGGCGCGGCGGGTGATCGTGCTGGGCGGTGGATATGTCGGGCTGGAGGGCGCGGCCGTTGCCCGCAAACTTGGCAAGGATGTCACCCTGATCGAGGCATCGCCCCGCATTCTGGGCCGGGTCGCGTCGGCTGAGACGGCGGACATGCTGCGCGCGCGGCACGTGGCGCACGGGGTGACGATCCTGGAAGGTACGGCCATCTCTGCCATCAGCGGCGACGAGGCTGCGACGGGGGTGGACCTCTTGGACGGCGAACACCTGCCCGCCGACCTGATCCTGTGCGGGATCGGTGCGCTGCCCCGGATTGACTTGGCCGAAACGGCCGCGTTGGAACTCGACAACGGCATTGCGGTCGACGCGTTCGGGCGGACCAGCGACGCCGCGATCTGGTCCGCTGGCGACTGCGCGTCGTTTCCGACATCACGTGGCCGGTTGCGGCTGGAAAGCGTCGGCAACGCCATCGACATGGCCGAGGCGGTTGCCGACAACATCCTTGGGGCCGACACCCCCTATCGCGCGAACCCGTGGTTCTGGTCGGACCAGTACGACGCCAAGCTGCAGATTGCGGGCTGGAATGCCGGCTACGACCGCGTGGTGACGCGCGGCAATTCGGTCTGGTATTTCCACGGCGATACGCTTTTGGCCGTGGACGCGCTGAACGATCCCCGCGCCTACATGGTGGGCAAACGCCTGATCGAGGCGGGCCGGTCGCCCGACCCCGATGCCGTGGCCAGTGCCCCCGATCTGAAGGCCCTGATGTGATGCGCATCGTCGGCGGTCGGTTCCGCGGGCTGAAGCTGGCCGACGTGGGCGCAGGCGACCCCGCCGCGCATCTGCGACCGACGACCGACCGGGTGCGCGAGGCGATCTTCAACCTGATCCTGAACAGCCACGGGTTCCCGATCGACGACGCGCGGGTCCTTGATCTGTTCGCCGGGACCGGCGCGCTGGGGCTTGAGGCACTGTCGCGGGGCGCGGGCCACGTGACGTTCGTTGATAACGGCGCGGCGTCCAAGGCGCTTCTCAAGGCCAACATCGACAAGGCACGCGCCGGGGCAGTGACGGAAACCCTGCGAAAGGACGCGGCGGCAATGGGGCCGAACAAGTCTGCGGGCTTTGATCTGGTCCTGCTGGACCCGCCCTATGGTCAGGGTCTTGGCGAACGCGCGGTATCGTCCGCGATGGCCGGGGGCTGGCTTGCCCCGGATGCGCTGATCGTCTGGGAAGAAGACACCGCACCGATCCCGCCTGCGGGACTGTCCGTGGTGGACCAGCGCCGCTATGGCAGCACGCTGGTCACCCTGCTTCGCGCCGCCTAGGCGCTCGTTTCCGCCGCGATCTGCGCCGCCGACTTGCGGCCGCGCTCGGTCGCCGACTTCAGCTGACCACAGGCGGCCATGATGTCCTCACCGCGCGGGGTGCGGATCGGGCTGGCGTAACCGGCGTTATAGATGATGTCGGCAAAGGCGTGGATGCGGTTGTTGCTGGAGCGTTTATAGGGCGCGCCCGGCCATTCGTTGAACGGGATCAGGTTGATCTTGGCCGGGATGCCCTTGATCAGTTGCACCAGACGGCGGGCGTCATCGTCGCTGTCATTGATTCCGGCCAGCATGACGTATTCGAACGTGATCCGTTCGCTGTTCGACAGGCGCGGATAGTCGCGCAGCGCGTCCAGCAACGTCGCGATGTTCCAGCGTTTGTTGATCGGGACCAGCAGGTTGCGCACCTCGTCCGTCGTCGCGTGGAAACTGACCGCCAATTGACAGCCGATTTCCTCGGCGGTGCGGGCGATTTCGGGGACGACGCCGCTGGTCGACAGCGTGATGCGACGGCGCGAAAGGCTAAGCCCTTCGGGGTCCATGCAGACCTTCATCGCGTCGCGTACCGCGTCGAAGTTGTACAGCGGCTCGCCCATGCCCATCAGAACGATGTTGCTGACCAGACGGGTTTCGTCCTTCGGCGCGCCCTGTTCGGGCCATTCGCCCAGATCGTCGCGCGCCAGCATCAGCTGACCGACGATTTCGCCCGCCGTCAGGTTCCGCACCAGCTTCTGCGTGCCGGTGTGACAGAACGAACAGGTCAGCGTGCACCCGACCTGCGAACTGACGCACAGCGTTCCGCGACCTTCTTCGGGGATATAGACCGTCTCGACTTCGTGGCCGCCAGCGATGCGGACCAGATACTTGCGGGTCCCGTCTTCGCTGATCTGGCGTGTCACGATTTCGGGCAGCACGATCTCGAACTTCTCGGCCAGCAGGGCGCGATAGTCCTTGGCAAGGTTCGTCATCTGCTCGAAATCGCGCACGCCCCAGTGATAAATCCACTGCCAGACCTGACCGACACGCATCTTGGCCTGCTTTTCAGGCGTGCCTGCCGCGATCAGGGCGTTGCGCAGGGCGTCGCGCGTCAGGCCCACGATGTTCGTGCGGCCTGTGTCGGCAATCTTGCGCGGGATCGTCATGACGTCCTGCGTGATGGGGGCCGTCACCGGGTGCGGCACGTTCATGGGGCAAACCTTGCGGTTGAAAATGTGAAAGCCGCCCCAATATGGGACGGCTTTGCGAAAATCAACAGGGGAAACCTTACTTGCAGGTCTCGCGGGCCTTGTTGGTCATGGCCGTGATCCCGGCAAGCGAGAACGTGTCCGTCGTCGTCGTACCGCGTGCCGAACGTCCGGTGATCACCGCGTTCGAGCCACCGCGCAGCGCCGCGATGACCTTCTTGTCTTCGGCAGGCGAACCGGCCCAGGCATTCTCACCTTCGGTGAACAGCTTGAACTTCGATCCCCCGATATCGACATCGACGGTCGAGTCGGACGCGAACGGATAGCCGCCCTGGAACGACACTTCGCCTTCGGAACCGGGGCGATACGCCACGTACAGGCGGATGTCGGAACGGGTCACCTCGACCTCGCTGCCGTCGCGGGTGGCGCGGCTGGACTTGGGCGGCGACACCGCCCAGCATTCCTTGGGCGACTGACCACCGAACGAGGACCAATCCCCTTCGCTGGCCAACAGTTTTGATTCCTGCGCAAAGCCGGGTGCCGCCATGATGGCCAGCAGGCCGGCAGCAACCATTGCAGCGCGGGTTGATCTCGAATTCATGCTCGGGCCTCCTGCCTGTCCCCGTTGACGGGGTTCATCGGTAACGGTGGTCTTTCCGACCGTCCGGGCGCAGATTAATAGCAAAGCGGCGCCGCGGAAAACCCCGTGACGGCGCAAGTCGCAAAATTGTCAGGGAAAAAATGCCGGTAAATACGCATGTGGCTGCTGCCGATCTGATCGAACTGTGGCGAGGGGACCTTTTGGAAAGCGTCCACCGGGGTCACGCCGTCATCTGGGGCGAGGGTGGCATGGTCGAGGCGTGGGGTGACCCGGACGCGATCATCTATCCCCGGTCGTCGTGCAAGATGCTTCAGGCGCTGCCCTTGATCGAAAGCGGCGCGGCGGATGCGGTGGGTCTTCAGACCGAACAGCTGGCCCTGTCGTGTGCGTCCCACAACGGCGCCGCGATCCACACCAGCAGCGTCGGCGCGTGGCTGGATACGCTGGGTCTGGGCGAAAGCGACCTGCGCTGCGGGTCGCACATGCCGCAGGACCGGGCCGAGAGCCGGCGGTTGATCTGTTCGGACGAAAAGCCGTGCCAGCTGCACAACAACTGTTCGGGCAAGCACGCCGGGTTTCTGACACTGAACCGGCGGCTGCGGGGCGATGCCGATTACCACATGATCGACCATCCCGTTCAGCAGGCCGTCAAGGCCGCGTTCGAGGAGGTGACCGGTGAAACATCGCCCGGGCATGGCATCGACGGCTGTTCGGCCCCGAACTTCGCCACGTCGGTGTCCGGGCTGGCGCGCGCGATGGCCGCCTTTGCCGCGCCCTCGGGCGGCGCGCGGGGCGATGCGATGGTTCGATTGACGCAGGCGATGATCCTGCATCCCGACCTCGTGGCGGGCGAAGGACGAGCCTGCACCGAACTGATGCGTGCCATGAACGGCCGCGCGGCGGTGAAGACCGGGGCCGAGGCGGTGTTCGTTGCGATCATCCCTGAACGCCGCATGGGTGTGGCGCTGAAGGTCGTCGACGGCGGCACCCGGGGGTCCGAGGCGGCGATCACCGCGCTGATGATCCGTCTGGGGCTGCTGGACGCCAACGATCCGGTCGCGCAGAAGCTGCTGACCGGCCCGCAGAAGAACTGGCGCGGGGTCGAGGTCGCCCAGCTGCGTCGCGCCAAGGGTTTCGCGCGGTAATCAGCAGGACGGCGGCCTGATTGCGGGCCGTCATGACAGCGTCACGATGGGGTGATCAGCATGCGCCAACCGCGGGTCTGGTCCCCCAAAAGCGATTCGCGGCGCGTTCTAAGCGATTGCACCCGGCGTCGGCGTGGCAACTGGCGCCGGGATCCTTCTCAGATCATCTGCCACAGCAGGCGCAGCGCCAGCGCGGTCGAGGTGATGACCAGCAAGGGCTTGATGATCCGCGCACCGACACGCATCGCCAGCCGTGATCCGACCGCAGCGCCCGCGATCTGCGCCACGCCCATCACCAGCCCGACCAGCCACAGCGGATGCCCGGTCAGCGCGAATGCCGACAGCCCGCCGATGTTCGACGCAAAGTTCAGCAGTTTCGTGTGCGCCGTCGCCCGCAGGATGCCGTACCCCGCCAGCATCACAAAGCTGAGCATATAGAAGGCGCCAGCCCCCGGACCGATCAGGCCGTCATAGAACGCGACCAGCGGAATGGCCGTCAGCGAAAAGACGATCGGTCGCAGACGCTGGACCCGGTCCACGTCGTCCAGCCCTGGACGAAACGCAAAGAACCCGGCGATACCCAGCAGGACGACCGGCAGGATCACCCGCAGCGCCTGCGTCGGCAATGCGCCCACCAGAAACGCCCCGGCCGCACCCGCGACAAATGCGATCAGCGCGCCCAGCCATTGACGGCGCAGATTGACGAGCCCGCTGCGGGCATAGCTGACCGCGGCCGTCGCCGCGCCAAAGCTGCCCTGCACCTTGTTCGTGGCCAGCGCCTGATCGGGCGGCATCCCCGCCAGCATCAGCACCGGCACCGTGATCAACCCGCCGCCGCCGGCGATTGCGTCGATGAACCCTGCAGCCGCACCCGCAGCCGCGAGCAGCCCCAAAATCTGAGGCGTCAGGTCGAACACGCTTAGTTCAGGCCGTGCTGGGGAAGATAACGCCCGTCTTCAAAGCCGCCGAACATCTCGGGCAGTTCGGGATGCTCCAGCGGCTCGCCAGAGGGATCAGGCAGCAGGTTCTGTTCCGAGACATAGGCCACGTAATACGTCGCCTCGGTTTCCGCATACAGGTGATAGAAGGGCTGATCCTTTGCGGGACGCGCCTCTTCGGGGATCGAATCGTACCATTCCTGCGTGTTGGCGAATTCAGCGTCCACGTCGAAGACCACGCCGCGGAACGGATGTTCGCGGTGCCTGACGACCTGGCCGATGTTGTACTTCGCAGTGCGCATAGGGGAACGGCGACCTTTCCTGATTGAGGCGCCTTCTAGGCCCCAAACTGCGGAAAGTCCATCACTGCTGCGGTTTCGCGCCGTCAGATTGCCGATTGCCACTGTCGCACCGCCTCCAGCGGCCAAAGCAGCATCAGGACATTCAGGATCAACCCGTCGCGGATCAGCAGCGTGGTCACCGTCTCGGCCAGAATGAACAAAAGAACGCTGGCCCAGACGGGCAGGGTGCGGGCCAGCCAGAACCCCACCATCATCGCCAGAATGTCGCTGGTCGAATTCAGAACCGAATCGCCGAAGTAATCCAGCGACACCGTGACCGCGCGGTAACGGTCGATGATCACGGGTGAATTTTCGACGATTTCCCACACCGCTTCGACCGCGGTCGCGATGATCAGGCGTGTGCCGATGCTCAACCGCAGCGCCAGCAGATGCAGCGCGCCGTAGAACAGCAGCCCGTGCAGGATGTGGGACGGCGTGTACCAATCCGTCAGGTGCTGAGAGTTCTCGGAGCTGAAGACCTGCCCATGCCACAGCTTGACGTAGCCGCATTTGCAGATGGCCGGATGCCCCATCGCCAGAAGGATGGCGATGGTGGCGACGAGGATCAGAGCGATCCACAGAACGGTGCGGCGGGTGTGGGTGGGTGCGGTCATGGGGCAGGCTCGGATTTGACGGGTCCGTCTTCGGTCAGGATCCAGACACCATCGTCGTCGATACGAACAACGCTTAGCGGGCCGCCGCCACCGGCGTTGGTGTCGATATCCAGACGGTTCGGTTTATGCTCGATCCGCTGAACGGGGCTGTGTCCGTGGACGACCAGCACGCCGTGGTCGCGGGTGTCGTCCAGAAACGGTCGGCGCAGCCACAGCATGTCGTCTTCGGTCTGCGCGCACAGATCGACGCCCGGCCGAATGCCGCCGTGGACGAACAGCGCCAGCGGCGTCAGGTGCCATGCGGGCAGGCCGTCGATCCAGCGGGCGTGGTCATGGGGAACGTTTGCCACCGCCTCTGCGTGGACCTCGTCCAGATCGCGGCTCAGCGCGCCCGGCACGCCATAGCTTGCCAGTGTCGCCTCTGCCCCGCTGTTGTCGCGCGCGGTCCAGGGCAGCTTCTGCGCGGTCATCGGGTCGATCCAGCGCGGGTCTTCCAGAAAGCGGGGCAGTTGCCCGTCATGGTTGCCCTTCAGCACGATCCAGTCGCGGCCGTCAGCCTGACCCTGCATCAGAAATTCGATGACGCCGCGCGATGCGGGGCCGCGGTCGATCAGGTCGCCCAGATGGACGATCTGCGCGTCGCGACCTCCGTCGGCGGCAATCAGGTCATGGACATGGCGCAGCTTGTCCAGATGCCCGTGGATGTCGCCGATGGCATAGACTCGCATGGCTGACGTCCCATAAAAAACCCCCGGCACCATGGGCCGGGGGTCACGTCCTTGTCCAGAAGGCTTAGACGCCGAAATGCAGCGGGCGCACCTGATCGAACTTGCCGGTGTCCAGCAGCGCCTGACGCACGTCGGGACGCAGCGGCTCGTCCAGATAGGTGATGGCGATGGCGTCGCCCCCGGTCGCAGCACGGCCAAGCGTAAAGTTCGCCATGTTCACGCCCAGATTGGCCAGCGTCGTGCCCAACGTCCCGATGACGCCCGGAACGTCCTTGTTGCGGGTGTACATCATATGCTCCCCGATCTCGGCATCGACGTTGATACCGCGGATCTGGATGAAGCGCGGCTTGCCGTCGCTGAAGACCGTTCCCGCGATCGAACGCTCGCGGTCGCCCGTCACCATCGTGACCTTGATATAGCCGTCATAGGCGCCTGCCTTGTCCTGCGTGGTCGTGGCGGTCTGGATGCCGCGTTCCTTGGCGATGACCGGGGCCGACACCATGTTCACGTCCGGGTTCGCGGCCTTCATCACGCCTGCGATGACCGCGGCGTTCAGCGCGTTCAGGTTCATGTCGGTGACGACACCGTCGTACAGGATGTTGATGGCCTTGATCGGCTCATCCGTCATCTGACCGACGAACGACCCAAGGTGACCGGCCAGCTTGATCCACGGCCCCATGACGGCGGCTTCCTCGGCGGTGACCGACGGCATGTTCAGCGCGTTTTCAACGGCGCCGGTCAGAAGATAGTCCGACATCTGTTCGGCGACCTGCAGGGCCACGTTTTCCTGCGCCTCGGTGGTCGATGCGCCCAGATGCGGGGTCACGACCACGTTCGGCAGGTTGAAAAGCGGGCTTTCCGTCGCAGGTTCGGTGGCAAACACGTCCAGTGCCGCGCCCGCGACATGGCCGGACTTCAGCAGCTCGGCCAGCGCCTCTTCGTCGATCAGTCCGCCACGGGCGGCGTTGACGATGCGCACGCCTTTCTTCGTCTTTGCCAGATTCTCGCGCGACAGGATGTTGCGGGTCTTGTCGGTCAGCGGCACGTGCAGCGTGATGAAATCGGCCTTGGCCAGCAATTCGTCCAGTTCGACCTTCTTCACGCCCAGTTCAACCGCGCGCTCTTCCGACAGGAAGGGGTCATAGGCCAGAACCTTCATCCGCAGCCCAAGCGCCCGGTCGATCACGATCGACCCGATATTGCCCGCCCCGATGATGCCAAGCGTCTTGTTGAAGACCTCGACCCCCATGAAGCGGTTCTTTTCCCATTTCCCGGCATGGGTGGAAAAGCTCGCCTCCGGCAGTTGGCGCGCGACCGCGAACATCAGCGCGATGGCGTGTTCGGCGGTGGTGACGCTGTTGCCGAAAGGCGTGTTCATGACGATCACGCCCTTTTTCGACGCGGCGGGGATGTCGACGTTGTCGACACCGATCCCGGCGCGGCCGATCACCTTGAGGTTGGTGGCGCGCTCCAGCAGCTTTTCAGTGGCCTTGGTGGCCGAGCGGATGGCCAGACCGTCATAATTGCCGATGATCTCGGCCAGCTTGTCTTTGTCCTTGCCCACGTCGGGCAGGTAATCGACCTCGACCCCGCGGTCGCGGAAGATCTGGACGGCGGTTTCACTCAGCTTGTCGGAAACAAGAACCTTGGGTGCCATGTCATATGCTCCAATCACGCAGCGCCGCTTGGCGGGCTGCCGGTGGTAGATAAAAAGGGGGAAGAGGGGGCCGGGGGATGTGCCCCGGCACCTGCCATCAAAGTGCCGCGATTTCCTGCTGGAACGCATATTCGACCCAAGGCAGCAGAGCATGGATATCGGCCAGTTCCACGGTCGAGCCGCACCAGATCCGCAGACCGGGCGGTGCATCGCGATAGGCGCCAAGGTCCAGACCGACGCCCTCTTTCTCCAAGCGCTTCGCAACCGCTTTGGCGAACGCCGCGCCGTCGGTGATGCGGTCGTCAGTGAACTTCAGGCAGACCGAGGTGGTCGAGGCCGTCGCCGGATCTTCGGCCAGGTTCGCGATCCAGTCGCGGCTGGCGCAGAAATCATGGACCGCGCCGGCATTCGCGTCGGCGCGCGCCACCAGCGCGGACAACCCGCCCAGAGATTGCGCCCATTTCAGGCTGACGAGGTAATCTTCCACGCACAGCATCGACGGCGTGTTGATGGTTTCGCCGACGAAGATGCCTTCGATCAGCTTGCCGCCCTTGGTCATGCGGAAAATCTTGGGCAGGGGACGATCGGGGGTGAACGTCTCCAACCGCTCGACCGCGCGGGGCGACAGGATCAGCACGCCATGTGCGCCTTCGCCGCCCAGAACTTTCTGCCAGCTGAAGGTCACGACATCCAGCTTGTCCCACGGCAGGTCCATGGCGAACGCGGCGCTGGTTGCGTCACAGATCGTCAGGCCGGCCCGGTCGGCGGGGATCGCATCGCCATTCGGAACCCGCACGCCCGAGGTGGTGCCGTTCCAGGTGAAGACGACGTCCTTGTCGAAATCGACGGTCGTCAGATCAACGATGCGGCCGTAATCGGCCTTCTTCACCGTCGCATCCAGTTTCAGCTGCTTCACCGCGTCGGTGACCCAGCCTTCGCCAAAGCTTTCCCATGCCAGCATTTCGACCGGGCGTTCGCCCAGCATCGTCCACATCGCCATTTCAACCGCGCCGGTGTCGGAACCGGGGACGATGCCGATGCGGTAATCGTCCGGTACACCCAGAACGGTGCGCGTCAGATCGATCGCCTCTTTCAGCTTGGCTTTGCCGACAGCCGCACGGTGCGAACGGCCCAACGGGGCGTCAGCCAGCAGCTCCAGCGAATATCCGGGGATCTTGGCACACGGGCCAGAAGAAAAACGCGGGTTAGCCGGCCGCGTCGCCGGGGTCTGTGTATCGGTCATGGTTAGCCTTCCAGCTAAATAGCCCTTCGTTGGGGAAGGGTGTCCCACTGGCGTCGATAGGGGGTCGTGAACGACGTTGCAAGTGGTTTTTGGGGGGCGGGCGTAGGAAGCGTCACGCCGACCAGAGCACTGATCGTCCTGCCTTCCTCGCGCGCTCGGTCACGCCCTCTCGCCATCTGGCAGCCCGCCCCGAACTGCAGTAGGGATCTGGCATCCTGACAAGGGCATGCCATGTTCACCATCTCGCTGATTTCGTCGCCTGACCGGGGCGATTTGTCCGACGATCTGATTCGGACATTGCGGCAGCGATGGGATGGCGGGGATGCCGCGTGGTTGGATTACGGCGTGGCGGCAGAGTTTTCAGTCTCGACGCGGCCGGTGGATTTCGCACCCGTGTGGATGGATCTTCAGCGCGTCCGAATCGACATGGCCATCCAGCCATCCGAGGGGCGGCGCAAGGCGGTGCTGCTGGCCGACATGGATTCGACCATGATCGAGCAGGAATGCATCGACGAACTGGCCGCGATGGCCGGTATCGGTCCTGAAGTCGCCAAGATCACTGCGCGCGCCATGAACGGCGAACTGAACTTTCACGAATCACTCGTGGCGCGGGTTTCTCTGCTGAAGGGGCTGTCGGTTGACGCCATTACCAAGGTCTTGGCGCAACGCATTACCTACACTCCCGGCGGCGCGACTCTTGTGGCGACCATGCGCGCGCATGGCGCGTGGACGGCGCTCGTGTCGGGTGGCTTTACCGATTTCACGGGGCCTGTCGGGCGGCATCTGGGTTTCGATGAACAGCGCGCGAATGTGCTGATCACAGATGGTGACCACCTGACGGGGCAGGTGGCGCTGCCGATCCTTGGACGCGAAGCCAAGGCCGAGGCGCTGCGCGACATCACTGCCACCCGCAACCTGACCGCCGCTGACGTGATTGCGGTCGGGGACGGCGCGAACGACCTTGGGATGCTGGAAATCGCCGGGACCGGCGTCGCGCTGCACGCCAAGCCGGCAGTGGCGGCGGCAGCGCCGATCTGCATCAACTTCGGTGATCTGACCTCATTGCTGTACCTTCAAGGATACGCAGCCGATGAGTTCGTCGGGGCCTGAATTTCTAGACAAACGTTCACGGACCCGAAGCCTCACGTTTCGCGGAAGGCGCGGCGGAAATAGTCCGCAAGCGGCTTGATCAGATACGTCAGCGGCGTCCGCGCCTCGGTCGGGACGTACACTTCGACCGGCATGCCCGGAATGATCGGGGTCGCGCCGATCTTGGCACGTTCCGTCTCAGGTAAGGTGATCTCGGCTCGGTAATACTGTGCCCGCGTCGTGGGGTCGGTCACGGCGTCGGCCGAGATCCGATCCAGCAGGCCGTCGATTTCGGGCATCGTCCGGTTCGGCAGGCCAGAAAACCGCAGGATGACCTGCTGCCCGGCGTGGATGTCGTCGATGCCGGACAGCGGAATGCGCGCGGCGATGATCGGCGCGCTGTCTTGGGGGACGATCTGCATCAGGGGTTCAGCGGGTCGGATCACGGCCTTCGGGGTCGTCACCTGCAGCTGATAGACGACGCCCGACGTCGGCGCACGAATTTCCAGCGCGGATAGTCGGGCCGTCAGGTCGGCCATGCGCAGCTCCACCTCGGACAGCGGGGCGTCAAGGTCGCGCAGGTCGCGTTCGACCTCTTCCCGCCGCTGGGCGTCCAGACGCTGGTGCTGGATATCGATCTCGGCCACGCGGGCGATCGACTGGGCACGGGCCGCGTCAAGCTCGGCCCGGCGCGCGGTCAGGGCGGCGGCGTCGCGTTCCAGGGCGATGACGCGCGCGCTTTGCGTCAGGCCCTTCGCAAGCAGGCTGCGTTGCGCAGAAAGCTCTTGCGAGATCAGCGCGAACTGCGCGTCGATGCCGTTCATTTGCGCGGCGATGGCATCCAGTTGCTTTTCCGCCTGCATCCGTTGCTGGGACAGCTGCGCCAATGCCTCGACCCGCGATTGCCGCCGCGCCTGCCACAGGGCGGTTTCTCCCTCTAGCGCCGCTTGATCTGTTCTGTCGGAGGGAAACGTCAGCGTTTCCGCGCCGGCCCGCTCGGCCAACAGCCGCGCCTGACGAGCGATCAGCGCCCTGTGCCGGGCAGTCTGCGCGGCCAGTTCCCGGGACATCGGCGCGCCGTCCAGCTCGATCAGGACATCGCCCGCGTTGACGGTCTGGCCGTCGCGGACAAGGACACGTGCCACGACGCCACCTTCGAGGTGCTGGACGATCTTGCGCTGCTGGTCGACTTCGACCTGCCCCGGCGCCACGACCGCACCGGCGATCTGGGTCGTGGTCGCCCATGCGCCAAAGCCGCCGAGGATCAGGACGATCGCGACGAATCCGATCGATAGCACCGGCCACACACGCCGCGGGGCATAGGCTTCCGGCACCCGGGCGGTCACCATTGCCGTGGCCTGATGGCGCCGATCGGCCCGCAGGGGGATGACGTTCGGATCGCGTGTCATCGCACCGTCCCCAGGTTGGTTTCGGGCGGCGTCGCGGTGGTCAGCGAGGCGCGCATGACCTGATCCCGCGGCCCGAACGCCCGCATCGCGCCGCTGTCGAGCACCAGCAGGAAATCGCACTCGGCTATGGCGGCGGGTCGATGGGCCATGATGACCACCGCGCCGCCGCGCTGTTTGACGTCGCGGATGGCGGCGTTCAGTGCCTCTGATCCGTCGGCATCAAGGCTGGCGTTCGGTTCATCCAGCACGAACAGCAACGGCGCCCCGAACAGCGCGCGGGCCAGTCCGATCCGCTGGATCTGGCCGCCCGACAATTGTGGTCCGGCCTGGGTGATCGGGGTGTCGTATCCTTGCGGCAGGGACAGGATCATCTGATGGGCGCGCGCAGCCTTGGCGGCGTCGACCACCGCCTTGGGGTCGGCGTCGGGGGCCAGTCGCCCGATGTTTTCCGCGATACTGCCGTCGAACAAGGTCACGCGTTGGGGCAGATAGCCCAGCATCCGGCCCAGCTGGTCCGGGTCGTAATGATCGAGTGTCGCGCCACCAAGACGAATCGTGCCGCTGGTTGGCGTCCAGGCCCCGATGAGCACCCGGGCGAGCGAAGATTTTCCCGCCCCCGACGCGCCGACGACACCCAGCGCCTGTCCGGGCTTCAGCGAGAAGCTCACATTGCGCAGCGTGGGCACGCTACCACCGGGCGGGATCAGGCCAAGGTTTGTCACCTCAAGCTCTGCCGCGGGACGGGGCAGGGCCGTTCGCGGGGCCGTGGTGGGGTGTCGGGACAGCAGCTCACCGACGCGGCGCCATCCGTCGATCGCCGGCTGTACCAGCGGCCAGCCCGCGACCAGCTGTTCGATCGGGGCCAGCGCGCGGCCCATCATGATCGAACTGGCGATCATCGCACCGGGGGTGATCTGGTGGCGCAGCACCAGCCATGCCCCGGTCGCCAGCAACACCGATTGCAGATAGATTCGGAACGTGCGGGAAAACACCGTCAACGAGGCCGCACGGTCGCCCCAACGGGCAGTTTCATCGGCCGCGATATCGCGGTCGCGCCGCCACCGGGCCATCGCCGCGCGTTCCATCCCAAGGGCGCCCATGACCTCTGATTCGTCGGCGAACAGGTCGGCGGTCCGCTGGGCGCGCTGACCAGCGGCAAGGCTCGCCTGCAGGGAATTTCGTGTCAGGATCTGGTTCAGGACGGCCGCCAGCACCAGAAGCGCGCCCCCGACCGTGGCGACCAGCCCAAGCATCGGGTGGAACACGAACAGCGCGATCAGGAACAGGGGCGCCCACGGCGCGTCGAACATCGCCATGAGCACCGGCGCCTGCAGCAGTCGCTGAATCGCGTCCAGTTCGCGCAGTCCCGCTCGTGGACCAGAAGCCGGACTAGGTGGCTCGCCAAGAGAGGCGCGAAACACCCGCTGCTCCATCCGGGCGTGAAAGCGCGCGGCGACGCGGTTCATCACCAGCCCCCGCGACAGATCCAGAAGACCCATCGCCAGAAACATCACCGTCGCCAGAAGAAACAGCGCCGTCAGCGTCTCGACCGACCGGGACGACAGCACTCGGTCATAGACCTGCATCATGAACAGCGGCCCGGTCAGGCCAAGCACGCTGACGATCGTGGAAAAAAGCCCGACGCACAGGACCAGCCAAAGGCTGTCGCGTCGGGCCGCACGAAGTTCGGCAAATCCAGTCCGGGGCATCATCAATCACACGAAACCGCGTGACCAACGGCGGTATCACGCCCGCCCAACTCAGCACGAAATTCTTAACGAACTCCCAATCCGGACGGAAAATCTGCCCCTATTGTCCACCCATCGCCTGATTGAGTGCCGCACTCAGCGCGTCGTCGGCCGGCACGTCGGATGGCAGATCGGCGGGGGCTGCCTCTTGCGTCACATCCTGCGTGCTGACGTCGCTTGACGTGGTGGGCGGGGCAGAACCCGGCCCGCTCATCGCCTGCGACAGGGCCGCTTCCAGACCGTCGCCCGGCTGGGGCGCGTCCGCGGGCAGATCCGTCGGCGGGATCGAGGCGTCGCCCGTGTTCCCCTCGGGCACCTGCCGGGCGGTCTGGCCGACCGCCTGGCTCAGCGCGGCGGCCAGCGGGTCGGATGCGTCGACCGCAACCACCTGCGGAATCGGCACGACCTGCCCGTCCGAGCGTTCGCTGTCCAGCTGCTCCATCGGCAGGCCATCGCTGATTTCGGCCATCACTGCCTGCCAGATTTCAGCGGGCAGGCCGCCACCGGTTACGCCCTTCATCTCGCGGTTGTCGTCGTAACCCATCCATACGCCGGTTACGTATTGCTGCGTGAAACCGATGAACCACGCATCGCGATAGCTGGAGGTCGTGCCCGTCTTGCCGGCCGCATCCCGCCCGCCGGGCAACTTCGCGCGCCCGCCGGTGCCGTGCTGGATGACCTCGCGCATCATGCCCATCAACTCGGTCGCCGCCTGCTGAGAGATCACGCGCTGCCCGATCCCGCCGGCCTGTCCGATCAGCGGGTTGTCGTCACCCTTGATGCGCAGCTCGATCAGACCGTAAGGCCGCACCGAAGACCCGCCGTTCCGGATCCCGGCATAGGCGCCGGTCATTTCCAGAAGCGTCGATTCCGACACCCCCAGCCCCAGCGAGGGGCTGCGCGTCAAGTCGCTGGCAAAGCCGAAATCCTGCGCGACGCGGCGCACATTTTCACGCCCCGCAGCTTCCTGCAGGCGGATTGTGGCGGTGTTGATCGAATTCGCCAGCGCGCGGGTCAGGGTGATGTTGCCCAGATAACGCCGGGTATAGTTCTGGGGAGACCACGGACGGCCACCCTTGATCGGGATGGTGATCGGGCCGTCCAGAACGGTGTCGTTGGGCGTATACCCCTGATCCAGTGCCGCGGCATAAACGAACGGCTTGAACGACGAACCGGTCTGGCGCTTGGCCTGGGTGGCGCGGTTGAACGACCCCGCCGCGGCGGTGTTCCGACCGCCGATCATGGCACGCACGGCACCGTCTGCCGACATCACGACCACGGCCGCCTGCACGTCCGATCCCTTGTCCACCTTTTCGGCAAAGACCTTGGCCAAGGCGTCCTCGGCTGCGGCCTGCATGCCTTGGTCGAACGTCGTGCGGATGGTGACGTCTTCGGTCGTTTCGCTGGTCAGAAAGCCCGGTCCCGCATCCATCACCCAGTCGGCGAAATACCCGCCCGCGAGCTCGGACGCGGCCTTGGAAAGCCGAGCGGGGTGCGTCTTGGCCTGCTGGTACTGCGCGTCGTTGAGATAGCGCTGGTCGTGCATCAGCCCCAGAATCACCGCGGCTCGATCCTGCGAGCGTTGCAGGTTCGCCGTCGGCGCGAAATAGCTGGGCGCCTTCAGCAGACCGGCCAGCATCGCGGCCTCGGACGGGCTGACTTCGGCGGCGGACTTGCCGAAATAGCGTTGCGACGCTGCCTCGAAGCCGCGCGCGCCTGCACCAAGATAGCTGCGGTTCATATAGATGTTCAGGATATCCTGCTTGGAATACTTGGCCTCCATGGCCAGCGAGTAGGGGATCTCTTTGACCTTCCGCCACAGGCTGGACTTGCGGCATGACGCCTCGAACTCGGCTTCGGATTTCCAGCGAGTGGGGTCGAAGCTGTCGCCAAGGCACAGCAGTTTCGCGACCTGTTGCGTGATGGTCGAGCCGCCGTTGCCTTCCAGCGCGCCACGGCCTTCGGCCCGGTTGATGCGAATCGCGCTGGCGATGCCGCGCGGGTCGACACCCAGATGCTGATAGAAACGGCGATCCTCGGTGGCGACCACGGCGTTTTTCAGGACCGGCGCGATCTTGTCAGCGCTGACCATGCCGAAGGTTTCACCACGCCACGCAAAGACCTGACCGTTCCTGTCCAGCATCGTGACCGACCCGCGCGCGCGGCCGTCGAACAACGCCGATGCGGTCGGCAGGGTCGAATAGTAATAGCCTGTCGCTGCCAGCAGGATCAGCACGAATGTCAGGCCCAGACGCCAGAATGAGCCCCAGATCACCCGCCAGATCAGGCCCAGTGTGCCGGAAATGCCCCGGGTGACGAAATTGCCGCGCTTGCGCGGGCGCTTGGGCTCAGACGGGCCGCCGCGACCACGCCGCTGTTGGGGCGGTGGGGGCGGCGGCGGGGCCGAAGGCGGCGCTGCGTTCGAGGCATTGGAATATCGTTTGTCGGCGACAATGCGTCGCGAACCGGTCGGTTTCTTCATTCTGCGATCCTGCCCAGACGCGTTGCCATCCGCATTCGCTGCGGCATGTTTGCCGGCCAACATACACAAACACGCGGCTCCTGAGAACCCGCTAGCCAGCCGCCTGACCCAGACGTGACATGCCCGATATTTATGCGTCTGCCATAGGTGGTGCCTGTTTTGCAGGCTTTGCCTTGTTTGCAGTGCCTCGTGCGCCCCCTTCTGCCTTGAGCGTGCCGTCCGGTTTCGCGCCATCTGACCCGCAAGTGCTGCGCTGCGGCATCAGAGAGAGAAGGGATGCACATGATCGAGACAGAAATCGCGCATGGCCGGCGGCACAGCGGCCTAGACCCGCAAAGGGCGGATGGAGCCGCCCGGAAACTGGCAACGTCAGGGCTTGCCGCTGGCGCGCTGTGGCTGGCGACGGCTGCGGCCGGGCTGGCGCAGGACGCCGTCGTGGCAGTCGATGCCGTGCCGGTCCCCGACAAGGGCGACACGACGTGGGTGATGATCTCAGCCATCCTCGTCATGATGATGACGATCCCGGGGCTCGCGCTGTTCTACGGGGGGCTTGTCCGTGGTCGGAACGTCCTGTCGGTGCTGATGCAGGTCTTCACCGTCTTCTGCATCATGACGATCCTGTGGGTGGCCTTCGGCTATTCGCTGGCCTTCACTGGCGCAGGTGACGCGGCGGATGCAGGGTTCCTGACGCCCTTCATCGGGACTTTCGACAAGGCATTCCTGTCGGGTGTGACCACGGATTCGCTGGCTGAAACGTTCTCCACCGGTGTGTTCATTCCGGAACTGTCCTTCGTGATCTTCCAGATGGCGTTTGCCTGCATTGCGCCCGCACTGATCGTCGGCGCGACCGCCGAGCGGCTGAAGTTTGGCGCGATCCTGATGTTCATCGTGATCTGGTTCTTCATCTCGTATCTGCCGATGGCCCACATGGTCTGGTGGTGGGGCGGTCCCAGCGCCTATGACGCGCCCGGCGGGTTCCTGTTCAACCACGGTGCGCTGGACTTCGCAGGCGGCACGGTCATCCACATCAACGCAGCCATCGCGGGTCTTGTCGCAGCCTACGTCGCGGGTCCCCGTCTGGGTTACGGTCGCGAACTGATGGCGCCCCACAACCTGACCTTCACGCTGCTGGGTGGGTGTCTGCTGTGGATCGGCTGGTTCGGATTCAACGCCGGCTCCAACCTAGAGGCGAACGGCCTGACCGCCATGGCAATCCTGAACACCGCGGTTGCGACCTCGGCGGCGGCACTGGCCTGGACCTGTGGCGAATGGGCCATGCGCGGCCATCCCTCGCTTTTGGGTGCAGTCTCGGGTGCGGTTGCCGGGCTGGTCGGCGTGACCCCTGCGGCGGGCTTTGTCGGCCCGATGGGCGCCATCGCCATCGGCATCGCGGCGGGTCTGCTCTGCATGTGGTTCGTCGTCATCCTGAAATCCAAGCTGGGTGTGGACGACAGCCTTGACGTCTTCGGCATCCACGGGGTGGGCGGCATCGTCGGTGCCATCCTGACGGGCGTCTTCGCCGCGCCGTCGCTGGGTGGGACGGGCGTCTTCGACTATGCCACCAACGCGGTCGCTGACTTCAGCATGGGCGCCCAGCTTTGGAGCCAGCTGACTGGTGTGGTCGTCTGCATCATCTGGTCGGGCGTCGCGTCCTTCATTGCCATCTATGTGACCAAGGCGGTGATCGGTCTGCGGGTCAGCGAAACCGACGAACGGCAGGGTCTGGACACCACGACCCACGGCGAAAGCGCCTACAACTAAGGCGTTTCGGAAACGACAAAGGGGCGGCCCACGGGCCGCCCCTTTTTTCGTGTCCAATGGTTGGTTCAGGCGACGCGTTCGACCACGAAATCGGCCATGTCAGACAGCATGTCGTTGATCTCACCGGGCGGAAGGGTCGCCAGTGCGGCCTTGGCAGTCGCGACCCAACCCAGCGCGTCCCGCCGTGCCGCGTCGATTGCGCCGTGCCGCGCCATGATCTGCAGCGCGGTTTCCAGATCGGCGTCGTCCTGCTCGCCTCGCTCGATGACGCGGGTCCAGAACGCGCGTTCTTCGGCATCGGCGGCGGCCACGGCCTTGATCACCGGCAGCGTCAGCTTGCGTTCGCGGAAATCGTCGCCGACATTCTTGCCGATCGTCGCTGTCGCCCCGCCGTAATCCAACACGTCATCGACGATCTGGAACGCGATCCCGAGCGCGTCGCCGTAATCGTAAAGCGCCTGCAGTTGATCCTCGGTCGCGCCGGCCACAAGGCCGCCAACCTGTGTCGCCGCGGAAAACAACGCCGCGGTCTTTCCGCGCACGACCTGCAGATAGATCGCCTCATCGGTGCGCAGATCCTGCGCGGCGGTCAGTTGCAGAACCTCGCCTTCGGCGATCACGGCGGATGCGTTCGACAGTACCTTCAGCGCGCGCATGTTCCCGGTTTCGGTCATCAGCTGAAAGCTGCGCGCGAACAGATAGTCGCCCACCAGAACGCTGGATTTGTTGTCCCACAGCAGGTTTGCCGTCGGGCGACCGCGCCGCTGGGCGCTTTCGTCGACGACATCGTCATGCAGAAGCGTCGCCGTGTGAATGAACTCGACCGTGGCCGCCAGCAGCTGATGATGCGTGCCGTCGTAGCCAAAGATGCGCGCGGCCGCCAAGGTCAGGATCGGGCGCAGACGCTTGCCCCCGGCCTCGATCAGATGCGCCGTCACCTCGGGGATGCGGGGGGCGTGGGCTGACGACATCCGCTCCCGGATCAGCGCATTCACCGCGCCCATGTCCGATGCGAAGTAGGTGGACAGGCGCTCCACCGGCGGGACCATGGGTTTGGTCGTTGACTGTGACATGCCCGATCCGTCCCTTTTTCTGCGCGCGAAGTCCTTGCCACGACCTTTCAGGTTAAGCAACCTGCGCCCATGAAACTGTTGATCCAAACGCTTGATGTGCTGACCATCCCCTATGCCCAGGCGGTGCTTGAATCCGAAGGAATCAAGTCGTTTGTCCTGGATGAGCATATGCGGGCGCTTCAGGGATCGATCCCCGCGTTTCCCCGGCGTCTGATGGTCATCGATCGCGACCTGTTTCTGGCGCGCGCGATCATGCGCGACCACGGCATCGAAACGGTGGAATGACGCCCACCCGCACGGATGATTTTCTGGGCGGTCGGCTGCGGCTGACCCAGCCGACAGGCGGATATCGCGCCGGGGCGGACGCGGTCATGCTAGGCGCGGCGTGTCCCGCACTGCCCGGCCAAAGCGTGCTGGAGCTTGGCTGCGGGGTCGGCACCGCGCTTTACTGTCTGGGATGGCGCGTACCGAACCTGCGCCTGGCAGGGTTGGAGCGGAGCGGGACCTATGCCGATCTGGCGCGCCAGAACGCCATTCAGAACGGGATCGACGCGACGATCGTCACCGGCGATCTGTCGCAACCGCCTGCCGACATCCGCGCCCAGACCTTCGATCATGTGATCGCAAACCCGCCTTACTTCGGCACCGGCACCCCGTCGGGCGACCACCTGCGCGCCGATGCCCGGCACGAGGATACGCCGCTTGCTGCATGGATCAACTGCGCCCTGCGTCGTCTGGCGCCGATGGGAATGCTGACGCTGATCCATCAGGCCGCGCGCCTGCCCGACATTCTGGCGCAGCTGCAGGGGCGGGCAGGGGGCGTCACCGTCCTGCCGATCACGGCACGGGTCGGGCGGGACGCAGGCCGCGTGATCGTGACGGCACGCAAAGGCGCACGCGCGCCCATGCGCCTTCTGTTTCCGTTCATTCTGCACGCAAATGCTGCGCATCAGCGCGATGCCGAGGATCTGACGCCCGCTGCGCAGGCAGTTCTGCGCCAAGGCGTCGCAGTTTGGGCCGCTCACAAAGAAAACATGTGACAGACGCGTGACGGTGTGTTCGTCTGAACCTCTAGGCATCGAACACAGGAGGACGAACTTTGTCAGTCGAATCCCACGTGCAGGAGCTGCGCAAGAAGCATCAGCATCTTTCAGATCAGGTGGAACGCGCGCAGAAAAGCCCCAGCGCAGATGTCGCAAGCGTTTCGGCGATGAAAAAGGAAAAACTCCGCCTTAAGGAGGAGATCGGACGGCTCAGCCACTGATCCATCGCCAAAGACTGGAACGGCCGGCGCATGCGCCGGCCGTTTTTTTATTCGATCAGCTCAGCGACATGACCGTCAGCTGCCGCATCTCGCCAAAGCCGTTGAAGCGGGTGTTCGTCACCACCGAATAGGCGCCGGCCCCGTGGAAGACGACGTAATCGCCTTCCTGAATGTCGGCGGGCAGGGACATTTCACCCGGCAGGCGGTCGACCGAATCGCAGGTCGGGCCAAAGACGACGCGACCCGCAGCATCGGCCACGCGCTCATTCCCTTCGGGGTCAAACACCTGCAGCCGGTCCAGATTGCCGATGATCGGCAGCTCGGTCAGCCCGCCATAGACGCCGTCGTTCAGAAACACCGATTCGCCATCGCGAATGGCCTTGACCCGCGTGATCAGCGAAAACGCATCGCCGCAGATGCCACGACCCGGCTCGCATACCAATGCGGGGGCGTTTTCGGGGAACACCTCGCGCGTGGTGTCACCGATCCGCTGGAAGATCGCGTTCAGGTCCGGCTCGACCCCGTGCACCCGCCATGACGGGAAACCGCCACCAACGTTCAGACGACGGGCGGTCAAGCCGGCCATGTCGCAGATTTCACGCGCGGTGCGGATATACGTCTCCCACGCGGCGGGATCGACGCATTGCGTGCCGGGATGGAACGTCAGCGACGCGATGTAACCACGATCCGCCACACGTCGCAGCATCTCTGCCGCAAGCTCGGGCGAGGCCCCGAACTTGGAGCCGAAGTCATATGCCGCGCCTAGAACCGGCAGCTTGAAGCGAGGCGAAATCTCGCAGTCCTCGGGCGGGACCTGCTCGAAAAGCTTCTCCAGTTCGCTCATGCTGTCGACGGACCATGCCTTGACCCCCGCCTTGACGGCATGGGCGATCTCGGCCCGCGAACGGACAGGGTTGTGGTAATGCCGCGCGGCCAAGGGCGCCAGCCGCGTGATCAGGTCGATCTCGAACGGGGAGGCCACATCAAACCCCTTGACCCCTGCGGCGACAAGGTTCTGGATGACCGCCTCGTCCGGGTTCGATTTGACCGCATAGGTCACCATGCCCGGAAACCCGTCGATGAACTGGCGTGCACGCTCCTGCACCACGGTCGGCGCAAAGGCCATCACCGGGTTCTCCGGCTGCAGCGCGCGGATGATGTCGGCCGGATTTTCCCAGATGGTCTTGGCGCGGTGTCCTTCGGTCAGTCCCATGCGCGTCTCCTGTCTTTGGGGCCGTCTATGCGGCAAGGCGGGCGGTCGGGGCCGGAAAAGCCGTTCCCGAAAGAAGGCTGCGCCATGCCCATTGGCGAGTGGAACGCAGAATGCGCGCCATAGGGTTCAATTCTGATCATGAAAAGGGTGGAAATGCATCAGAGAGCGGTTAATCTGCCCGGACCCTTGGCAAAGTGACGATGGTGACGATGGACGATCTGGATCGGGCGATCATTGCCCAGCTTTCGCAGGACGGGCGGATGTCCGTGGCCGTGCTGGCGCGGCGGGTCAAGGTTGCGCGTTCGACCGTCCAGGCACGGCTGGAACGCCTTGAAACGACCGGTGCGATCGCGGGTTACACCGTCCGTCTGGGCGACAATGCGCGTCAGGCCCGCATCCGCGCCACCTGCCTTCTGGCGGTCGAGGCGAAGGCGCAACCTGCGCTTCTGGGGCGGCTGCGCGCCATGCCGGCGGTCGAACGGGTCAATTCCACCAGCGGTCGGGTCGATCTTCTGGTGCAACTTGCCTGCGGATCGACCAGCGAACTGGACGATGTGCTTGATCAGATCGGCAATCTGTCAGGCGTGAAGTCATCCGAAAGCCTGATCCACCTGTCGATTAAGTTCGAACGTGGTGGCTAAGCGGGCGTTCGACCCAAGGAAAATGCGTCCAGAAACGTCTGCCCGACCTCACGATCCCCGCTGAAGTCCAGCAGCCCGCCGTCCAGCGACTGCGCCAGCGTCTGCGGGCCGTAAACGACGATGGCCATGTCATTCGCAATTCCGGTGAAACGCAGCGTCGCCGCCTGCAGATCGCCGCGCGTGACGGTCAGATCGTCCGGGCCGGCGATCATCACGAAGTCTTCATCCTCCAGCGCGAATGCCGCGGCGACGGCGGCGTTTCCGTGCCCAGCCCACATCGCCCGCATCGACAGCATCAAGGCCGTCGGACTGATCGGCAGGCGGTGATCGTGCCCCGGTGCCGACGCGCCCCACCGGCATAATTCGCGCAAGATCGGCCATAGCGCCAAGCCCTGATCGGTCAGGCCGTAACCCTGTCCCCCCGCGGGCTGGGTCAGGGGACGGCGCGTCAGGATGCCCGCCTCCTCCAGTTCCTCCAGCCGGCGGGTCAGCATGTTGGTCGCAATCCCCGGCAGCCTTTGGCGGATCGCGCCGAATCGCTTGGGGCCCAGCATCAGTTCGCGCACGACAAGCAGCGCCCAACGGTCGCCGATCAGGTCCAGCGCGTGCGCTTCCACGCAGCCTTCGCCGTAAGATTTGCCCATGCAGTCATGACCTTTATACCGTCGCTTGCAATTTACAATTTTCGAGTTGCTTTTTGCAAGTGACGGGTTCAGCCTTTCTGCATTGGATGATGGAGGGCATTCAGATGACCTACTACACCGGCTCGGTCGCAGCAGTTCCGACCGCCAACAAAGACGCCTATCTGCAGCACGCCAAACGCGCGTGGCCGTATTTTCAGCGCACCGGCGCACTGCGCATGGTCGAAACCTGGGGCGATGACGTCCAGCCCGGCGAAGTCACCGACTTCCGCCGTGCGGTTCAGGCCAAGGACGACGAAAGCGTCGTGTTTTCCTGGATCGAATGGCCCGACAAGGCCACGTCCGACAAGGCGTGGCAGACCATGATGGCTGATGAGGACATGGGCGCGAAGATGGGCGACATGCCGTTTGACGGCAAGCGCATGATCTTTGGCGGGTTTGAGCCCTTCATCGCCGAAGGGACCGACAAGGGCGCGGGCTGGTATCAGGGCTTCCTGACGCCCGGCAAGCCCGAACGGCGCAAGGACTTTGAAGAAATGGCCCACATGGCGTGGAACGAGATGTTCAAGCCATCAGGCGCGCTTGGCAGCGTCGAAAGCTGGGGGGTCGAGGTGCCGACCGGCAAGGTCACCGACATGTACCGCGCCGTGAATGCCGAACCGGGCGAAGAGATCGTCTTTTCGTGGTCGTCCTGGCCCGACCGGGCGACCTGCGACAAGGCCGCCGCCGACATGGAAGGCGGCGATCACGAGATGCCCGACGACATGCCCTTCGACGGCAAGCGGATGGTCTATGCCGGGTTCTCGCCGCTTTACGACAGCGCAGCGGCGTAAGGGTGGGTGCGATGGCCTATCTGGGAAAGCCGGTCTGGTTCGAACTTGGAACGTCCGACGTGGACGGTGCGGCGGATTTCTATGGCAAGGTTCTGGGCTGGTCATTCGGCGGCAGTCAGATGCCCGACATCGACTATCGCCTCGCCAGCCGTGACGGGCAGATGGTTGCGGGCCTGACGACACAGGACCGCCAGCCGCCCGGCACGCCGCCGAACTGGTTGGTCTATGTCGCGTCGGACGATCTCGACGCTGACGTAGCCAAGCTGACCGCGGCGGGCGGCACCGTGATCGCGGGCCCCGATGCGGTGGCCGGAACGGGCCGGTTCGCCGTCGCGGCAGACCCGCAGGGCGCCGTGTTCGGGCTGCTGCAGCCCGACCCCCAGCCGGACGACGGTGCATGGAACCAGCAGAAGGCGGGCTTCGGCAACTGGCTTGAGCTGATGTCGACCGATCCAAAGGCCGGGCTCGCGTTCTATGGCCAGCTGTTCGGATGGCAGCCGACCCAGGCGATGGATATGGGCGACATGGGCAGCTATCAGCTGTTTTCGTGGCGGGGAACCGATATCGGCGGTGCGATGGGCCTTGGGGCGGCGCCCCAGCCTGCGTGGCTTGCCTATTTCGGGACCGAAAGCGTCCGCACCGCGATCGACACGATCACCGGGGCGGGCGGCAAGGTTCTCCACGGCCCGGTCGAGGTGCCGGGCGGCGCGCAGATCGCCGTCGCGACCGATCCGCAGGGGGCGTGGTTCGCGGTCGTCGGCCCGCTCGACGCGGCATAGCTCCGCACGCAAACGAAAAACGGCGGCCCGTCAGGTGCCGCCGTTCTTTCTCAGGTCTGGATTGCGCTCAGAAGCGGAAGTTGAACGTCCGCACGACGCCCAGACCAATCGAATACTGGTTCTTGTCCTGGGTGATGGGCGAATCTGCCGCGTCACCGACCAGACGCGCGGCGCGCAGTTCGCTGATCATCGCCCAGTCGTCATTGGCCTGATAGCGCACTTCGAATTCCACACCCACGGACCGGAACCCGGCCTTTGCATCGAATGCCCGCAGACCGCTTGCAGCCGACTCCTCGGGCGTCACGCCGAAATACGTGTCCATGTAACGGTCGTTGCCGTATTTCGCCTCGACCCCGCTGGTCAGGGTCACCCGGTCGCGCAGCGGCGTGCGATAGGTCGCGCCGACTTCGCCCACGACGCCTTCGTGCCCGTTCACCGCCTTGCGGACCGCGCCATAGGTGTCAATCGCGCCAAAGCGGTAGCCTGCTTTCAGCCCTAGCTCGACCGAGGCGTCGACGTCGTCGATGCCGCGCAGACGTTCGTGATCATCGGAATCGCGCTTGCCGACATAGCTCGCGGACGGAGCGATGTGAAAACCGCTGGCCGGATCGCCCGCCGGGGCGTTCGACAGGCTGACGTTGCGCAGGATCAGCCACGGCTTGGCGTCATAATCCTCGGACCCGACGAAATCGGGCGAATAGCGGAAACCCGCACCCGCATCGAAGGACACGCCCGACAGCGTCTGCGCCCCCGCGCCAGAGGCGAGCGTCAGCGTGACGGCAGCAGCGGCAGCGGCAAGGGCGGGGATGCGGATCATGGGGGCGAAACTCCTGCGGGGTTGGACCCGATTTGGGCCGCAACGCGCCCGCCCGCAACGGCACCGATGCGCACGCCGCGTCCACTGTGGCTCCAGCGCCACGTTCTTGCGCCGCGCCTTCCCCTTGGCCCGCCGCGTTCGCCCCGCTATGTGGGGGCGCGTGATGCGATGGGGGCCGTGATGGCGATGGAAAAGAACTTTGATGCACCAACCGCCGAGGCGCGGATCGCCGCCGCGTGGGAGGCCAAGAATGCCTTTGCCGCCGGCGCGAACGCCAAGCCCGGCGCGGACAGCTTTTCGATCGTCATCCCCCCCCCGAACGTCACCGGCAGCCTGCATATCGGTCACGCGCTGAACAACACGCTGCAGGACATCCTTGTGCGCTGGCACCGGATGCGCGGGTTCGACACGCTGTGGCAGCCGGGTCAGGACCACGCGGGCATCGCCACCCAGATGGTCGTCGAACGCCGCATGGCCGAACGGCAGGAACCCAACCGGCGCGAGATCGGGCGCGACGCCTTTGTCGCCAAGATCTGGGAATGGAAACAGGAATCCGGCGACACAATCATTGGCCAGCTGAAACGCCTTGGCGCATCCTGCGACTGGTCGCGCAATGCCTTTACCATGTCGGGCGCTCCCGGTGCGCCCGCGGGCGAGGAGGGCAATTTCCACGACGCCGTGATCAAGGTGTTCGTGGATATGTATAACAAGGGGCTGATCTATCGCGGCAAGCGGCTGGTCAACTGGGACCCCCATTTTGAAACCGCCATCAGCGATATCGAGGTCGAGAACCGCGAAGTCCCCGGCCATATGTGGCACTTCAAATACCCGCTGGCTGGCGGTGAGACGTATGAATACGTCGAACGCGACGCGGACGGGAACGTCACGCTGCGGGAAACCCGCGACTATATCAGCATCGCGACGACCCGGCCTGAAACCATGCTGGGCGACGGCGCGGTGGCGGTGCACCCGGATGACGCGCGCTATGCCCCCATCGTCGGCAAGCTGGTCGAAATCCCGGTCGGACCGAAGGAACACCGCCGCCTGATCCCGATCATCACCGACGAATACCCCGACCCGAATTTCGGCTCGGGCGCGGTCAAGATCACCGGCGCGCATGACTTCAACGACTACGGCGTGGCGGAACGCAACGGCATCCCGCTTTACGCGCTGCTGGACAGCAGGGGGGCCATGCGGTCGGACGGGCTGTCCTATGCCGAAAGCGCCGCCGTCGCTTCCCGCGCGGCAAAGGGCGAGGATGTGGGCGACGTGTCGGCCGTGAACCTTGTTCCAGAAGAACTGCGCGGCCTTGACCGCTATGACGCCCGCAAGCGCGTGATCGCCCAGATCACCGAAGAAGGTCTGGCCGTGACCACCACCGACGATGAAGGGGTCGAGATCCCTTACGTCGAGGCCAAGAAGATCATGCAGCCCTTCGGCGACCGCTCGAACGTCGTGATCGAGCCGATGCTGACCGACCAGTGGTTCGTGGACACCAAGCAGATCGTCCAGCCCGCCATCGACGCCGTGCGCAATGGCGACGTTCAAATGCTGCCCGAGCAGAACAAGAAGGTCTGGTACCACTGGCTGGAAAATATTGAGCCATGGGCCATCGGCCGCCAGCTGTGGTGGGGCCATCAGGTTCCGGTGTGGTACGCTAAAGTCCCCGATAACGAGACTAACTGGCGAAATTACCTTGCTTTTCGCGACAGTGAATCAGCCGAGGTGCTTGGCGGTATCCCTGACAACTGCAAATTTGGTTGGCTGGAGATTGAAGTTTGCGCTGTCGACCAGACGACTGCTGTCGAGAAAATCATTCAGAGAGTTCCTTACGAAGTTGTGCCAGAGATCGTCGATTACGACTGGCTCGGTCGTGATGTGAGTATCGCTGGGCCAGAGCTGAACGGCGATGGTAAGCTTGTTCTGCCAATCTACCGCGACCCCGACGTCCTCGACACGTGGTTCTCCTCCGGCCTCTGGCCCATCGGCACGCTCGGCTGGCCCGAACAGACGCCCGAACTGCAGAAGTATTTCCCGACCACGACCCTGATCACCGGGTTCGACATCATCTTCTTCTGGGTCGCCCGGATGATGATGATGCAGCAGGCGGTGGTGGGGCAGGTGCCGTTCCACACCGTCTATTTCCACGGGCTCGTGCGCGACGAAAAAGGCGCCAAGATGTCGAAGTCGAAGGGCAACGTCATCGACCCGCTGACGCTGATCGACGAATACGGCGCCGACGCGCTGCGGTTCACGCTGACCAGCATGGCGGCGATGGGCCGTGACCCGAAACTCGGACCCAAGCATGTCGAGGCGAACCGCAACTTCGTCACCAAGATCTGGAACGCGACCCGCTTTGCCGAAATGAACGGCGTGTTCGATGCGGCTGTCGGCCAGCCCGACCCGACGCAGACCGTGAACCGCTGGATCATGGGCGAAACCGCCCGTGCCTGCATCGCGCTAGACGAGGCGCTGGCGACATATCGCTTCAACGACGCGGCGCAGATCCTTTATGCGTTCGTCTGGGGCAAGGTCTGCGACTGGTATGTCGAATTTGCCAAGCCGATGTTCGACGGTCCCGACGCGGATGAAACCCGCGCCACCATGCGGTGGGTGCTGGATCAGGTGGTGACGCTGGCGCATCCGGTCATGCCCTATGTCACAGAAGAAATCTGGGCGCTGACCGGTGATCGCACCAAGATGCTGGTCCACGGCGACTGGCCGACCTACGGGGCCGAGCTGATCGACGACGACGCCGACCGCCAGATCAACTGGACCATCGCCGTGATCGAGGCGGTCCGTTCAGCCCGCGCCCAGATGGGTGTGCCCGCCGGCGCGATTCTTGATCTGATCGTGACCGAGGCGGACGATTTCGCGACCAAGGCCCTGTCCGCCAACGCGGCGCTGATCGAACGCCGGGCACGCGTCAATGCGCCGCAGACCGGTCAGGCGGAACGCGGCATGATCGCTGTGACCGTGCCGGGCGCGTCGCTCGCGCTGCCGATCGGCGACATCATCGACGTGGCGGCTGAAACCGCGCGGCTGGAAAAGACGCTGGGCAAGACCGAAAAGGACGCGGGCGGTTTGCGTGGGCGTCTTTCGAACCCGAAATTCGCCGAGAACGCAGACCCCGAGGTGATCGAGGAAACCCGCGCCAAGCTGGCCGAACTGGACGAAGACATCGCGCGCACGCGGACCGCGCTGGACCAGCTCAAGGCGATGTGACGGTCGCCCCGGCGCCCCCCGCCACGGGGCGGGTGCGTCGGCGCTGGGTGACCCGTGCATGGATTGTGCATCATCGGTGCATTCTGTGTGCATGGTCTGCAGTTGCCGAAGCCCGGGTTTTACTGGGTTTGCGGCCCGCTCGCTGAACCGGTGTTGCGTTTTCGGGCGATGCAACGTGACGGGGGTCTGACGCGTTTCTCACAAGGTTGCGCATCCGCGCCACTTCCCCTCTCGCGCCGCAAGGATTAGCGTTGCTGCCATGAACTGGAACCTGCCTAATCTTTTGACACTTCTGCGGCTTGTGGCGGCGCCCGCCGTACCGCTGATGTTTCTGTATTTCAGCCGCCCCTTCGCCGATTTTGCCGCGCTGACGCTGTTCGTGCTGGCGGCGGTGACCGACTGGTTCGACGGCCATATCGCCCGCAAATGGGGTCAGGAAAGCCGCTTTGGCGCCGCGATGGACCCAATCGCCGACAAGGGCATGGTCATCATCGCGCTGGTCGTCATCACTGGCTATTCCGGCATGAATGCGTGGCTGATGCTGCCCGCGACCGTGATCCTTTTTCGCGAAGTCTTCGTCGCGGGACTGCGCGAATTTCTGGGCAGCGAGTCCAGCAAACTCAAGGTCACCAAGCTCGCCAAATGGAAAACAACCCTGCAAATGCTGGCGATTTCCATGATGTTTCTGGGCACCGGCCTCAACTTCTACGAAAACGGGCATCCGCCTTTGGTCGGCGAAACGCGCCTGCCGTGGTCTGACAGCTGGTCCGATCTGGCGACCCAGCTGGGCCTTGTCCTGATGTGGGCAGCGGCGGTTCTGACGGCGGTCACGGGGTTCGATTATTTCCGCAAGGCGCTGCCCTATCTGCGCGACGCGAAATGACGCTGGACGTTCTTTACTTCGCATGGCTCCGCGAACGCGTCGGCGTCCCGAGGGAGCGGGTGGAGACCTCTGCCGCGACCGTGCGCGAACTGGTGGCGGAACTGGCCGCCAGGGACGACTGGCACGCCGCCGCGCTGTCCGATCTGGACGCGGTGCGGGTCGCCGTCGATCAGGAACTGGCCGATCTGGACGCGCCCCTTGAAGACGCAAGGGAAGTTGCCTTCTTCCCCCCAATGACCGGCGGCTGATGCGCGTTCTGGTCCAATCCGCGCCGTTCGATGCCAGCGCACTGTTGGCCGGTTTCGGCGGTGCCAACCCCGGCGCAATCGTGACGTTCACCGGTCTGGTTCGCCCCGACAACGGCCTGACCGCGCTGGAGTTGGAGCATTATCCCGGCATGACGGAACGTGCCCTGACCGCGCACGCAACCACAGCAATGGCGCGGTTTGAGCTGTCGGACGCGTTGGTCGTCCACCGCTTCGGCGTGGTCGCCGTGGGCGAGCCGATCATGATGGTCGCCACCGCCGCGCCCCACCGCCGCGCGGCGTTCGATGCAGCCGATTTTCTGATGGATTGGCTGAAATCCCGCGCGCCGTTCTGGAAGCGGGAAATCGGTCCCGAAGGCCCCGGCGCGTGGGTCGCCGCCAGGCATCAGGACGAGGCGGCGTTGGCGCGATGGTAAACCGCGCTGTCAGATGCCCGCCGGCCAGATGCGTTGCAATCCGGCGCCCGTGCAATCATATAGTCCGCGTCCTGCGAAAGGCTGATTGATGACCTATCTCGAGTTCGAAAAACCTCTGGCCGATATCGAAGGCAAGGCCGAGGAGCTGCGCGCCATGGCGCGCAAGGGCGAAGGCGCCGTCGATGTCGAGAAAGAGGCGGCTGCGCTGGACGTGAAGGCCGGCGACATGCTGCGCGACCTTTACAAGAACCTGGACCCGTGGCGCAAAACGCTGGTCGCGCGCCACCCGGAACGCCCGCATTGCAAGGACTACATCGACCGGCTGTTCACGGAATATACGCCATTGGCCGGCGACCGCGCCTTTGGCGACGATCACGCGGTGATGGGCGGGATTGCCCGCTTCAACGATCAACCGGTGGTCGTGATCGGCCATGAGAAGGGCAACGATACCAAGACGCGGATTCAGCGCAACTTCGGCATGGCGCGCCCCGAAGGATACCGCAAGGCGATCCGCCTGATGGACATGGCCAACCGCTTTTCACTGCCAGTGATCACGCTGGTCGACACCCCCGGCGCCTATCCCGGCAAGGGCGCGGAAGAGCGCGGCCAGTCCGAGGCGATCGCACGATCGACGGAAAAATGCCTCCAGATCGGCGTGCCTCTGGTTTCGGTCATCATCGGCGAAGGTGGCTCGGGTGGGGCGGTGGCGTTCGCGACCGCGAACCGTGTCGCAATGCTTGAACATTCGATCTATTCCGTGATCTCGCCCGAAGGTTGCGCGTCGATCCTGTGGAAGGACGCCGACAAAATGCGCGAAGCGGCCGAGGCGCTGCGTCTGACCGCACAGGATCTGAAGAAGCTGGGCGTGATCGACGCGATCATCCCGGAGCCCGTGGGTGGCGCACAACGCGCGCCCATGGCTGCCGTCGATGATGTGGGGCGTGAGATTGCGGCTCTTCTGAAACCCCTTCAGGGCATGAAGCCGGCCGACCTGATTCGCGACCGCCGCCGAAAGTTTCTGGACATGGGCTCTCGCGGTCTGGCGGCCTGACACGGCGCGCCCCAGGTCGTCCGTAACCCGCGCGACGCACACCCCGCAGGCCGGTTCTCTGCTGCCAAGCCAGACCCACGCCTGCGGGGAGACGTCCGTATCGGACCCCCAGGTTCCTCAGCCGACGTCATCGGCCCCACGGAATGGCGAGCTTCCCCGCCACGCGAAATCTGACACGGTTTGTTGACTGACGCATCAACTAGATGCAGCGGCCGGGGTGAAATTGTCTAAAATGTCTGGAATCTCTGCGAGGATCAGTGCTGAGGAGCGCCGTACACCGACGCCCAGTAGATCGTTCCATCTGCGCCAACCGCGTGGCCGATGCCATAATCGCGAACATGCGGGATCATGATATTGGCCAGATGCCCCGCCGAGTTGTTCCATGCGTGCAGAACCTGCGACAGGCTGAACGGTCCGGCGGCGATGTTTTCAGCGGCCATCCGTGGGCGGTAACCCAGCCGCTTGACGCGCGCCAGCGGACCTTTGGTGGCCGATCCGCGATGCGTCATCTCCCCCCGTGCAGCCATATCACAGGCGTGCCGGGCCGCAGCTTCGGCCAGCTTTGCGTTGGCGCGAACCGGGGCCAGCCCCTTGGCTTGACGAACGCGGTTCGTCGCCTTGGCGGCAGCTGCGTTTTCCGTGTGCTGCGTCTGTGGACAGGTGGCCTTGCCCGGTTCGGCGATCTTTTGTGCCATCGCAGGTGTCACCAGCGTGGCCGTCAGCAGGGCGACGGCAAATCCCAGATGAATGGTCGGCATGGTGAACCCCAATGTTGCATTGACCACAAGTTGCATCGAGGAGAAAATTATACAACTGAAGGTTGCCTGACATTCGACGCGTCCGCGATATTCCGCCAAGGGTTACGCAGCGTCGGGCAGGTCATGCCGCTTGCCCTGCACAGCCATCCTGCGCCATCCTGTGGGCTGACCCGGCGGGGAGGCTGGGAAGACTGAGGGGAACCATGGCCAAATTTGTCAGCGCAGCGGATCGCGAACGGATCGAGGGCGAGATGCCCTACCAGGATCGTGACGTCGCCAAGACAATCTATGGTTTCCTGACCCGCGTCCGGGACCGCGTTCCGGATCGCCCGGCGATCAGCTTTCAGCTCTTCTCGGACCCCAAGGCCAAGGCGGTCACACTGACCTGGCGCGAACTGCATGAAAGGGTGACCGAAACCGCGAACCTTTTGCGCCATCTGGGCGTCGGTCCCGCCGATACAGTGGCGTATCTGCTGCCGAACTGCCTTGAGGCACCCGTGGTCCTGCTGGCCGGTGCCACCGCGGGAGTCGTCAATCCGATCAACCCCCTGTTGGAGCCGGAGCACATCGCGGGCATTCTGCGCGAAACGAACGCAAAGGTGCTTGTCACGCTGAAGTCGTTCCCCCGCACCGATGTCGCGCAAAAGGCAGCCAAGGCGGCCGAGCTGGCACCCTGCGTCGAAACGATCCTGCAGGTCGATCTGACGAACTATCTGTCAGGGGTGAAACGTCTGGTTGTCCCGTTCATGCGCCCGGCGGTCAAGCGCGACCACAAGGCGAAAGTCGTTGAATTCGAACGTGCGTCGTCTGGCCAGCCGCATGATCACCTAAGGTTCGACGATCCTCAGGTGGATCGAGTAGCCGCTTATTTCCACACCGGTGGCACCACGGGCCTGCCCAAGATCGCGCAGCACAAATATTCCGGCATGATCTACAACGGGTTTTTAGCAGGCAGCCTTCTGTTTGAAGAAACGGACGTGCTGATGTGTCCGCTGCCGCTGTTCCATGTCTACGCGGCCTATCCCATCCTGATGGCGTGTCTCGATTCGGGCGCGCACATGATCATGCCGACCCCGGCTGGCTATCGCGGGGACGGGGTATTCGACAATTTCTGGCACCTGATCGAGCGGTGGCAGGCGACGTTCCTGATCACCGTGCCGACCGCTGTGGCGGCGTTGATGCAGCGTCCGGTCAACGCTGATGTGTCATCGCTGCGCACGGCCATTTCGGGGTCGGCGCCTTTGCCGATTGAACTGTACAACAGGTTCAGCACGGCGACGGGTGTCCAAATCTCGGAAGGGTACGGCCTGACCGAGGCGACGTGTCTGGTCAGCTGCAACCCGGTCGACGGTGAAAAGAAAGTGGGGTCGGTCGGCATCCCGCTGCCCTATACCGACGTCAGGATCATTCAGCAGACATCCGACGGTCCGCGCGACTGCGAGATCGACGAGGTCGGTGAGATCTGTGTCTTCAACCCCGGCGTCTATGTCGGCCACACCTACACCGAGGACGGCAAGAACGCCGATATGTTCGTCGGCGATCACCTTCGGACAGGCGATCTGGGCCGTCTCGACCCGGACGGGTATCTTTGGATCACGGGGCGCGCCAAGGACCTGATCATCCGCGGCGGCCATAACATCGACCCGTCGGTTATCGAAACGGGTCTAGCGTCGCACCCCGCGGTGGCACTGGCAGGCGCCATCGGTCAGCCCGACAGCTTCGCTGGTGAACTGCCCTGCGCCTATGTCGAGCTGGTGCAGGACGCCACCGTCACCACCGATGAGCTTCTGGAACACGCACGGACCCACATCCACGAACGCGCGGCCGTTCCGAAATACATCGAGATTCTGGACGAACTGCCCAAGACCGCCGTCGGCAAGATTTTCAAACCCGATCTGCGCCGACGCGCCATCCGCCGCGTCTACGATGCCGCGCTTGAGGGAACCGGCGCCGAAGTCGCCGACGTCGTCGAGGACCGCAAGCGTGGTCTGGTTGCGCAGATCAAACGGGGCGAGGGCGTGGACGAGGATGCCGTGCGCGCCCGGCTTGGGGAACTGACAAGCCCGTGGGAATGGGCCGCTGGCGACCGCGCATCTGACGCGTAAATGCGGATCGATCGGACCCTTGGCACCGACCGGCGTCCATGATCCGAGTTGTCGTGTTCAGGATGGCGGGCTATGGTCCCCGTGTTCTAGATCCGTTGTCACAGGACCGCACTGCATATGAGCGATCTGCCTCCGCTGCCCGATCACGGATGGTCCCGGGAAGTCATTTCGCTCAAGGATGCCTTCGTCGTACCGCCAGCGATTTCCAAGCCAAGAACACCCAGCGGCGTATGGAAAGATGGCGATATCGCCCATGCCGCAAACTGGCGCCATGAATCGCGGATGAGCCTGCCGCTGGAAGGCGCGCCTGATGAGTTCGACACCCTCAAGGGGCGTTATCTGTTCGGTGGCATGTTTTATGGCCATTTCGGTCATGTCATCACCGAAACGATCGCGCGGATGTGGGCGTGGGACGACACGTATGATGGGCTGTTGCTGACTCCCAAGCACGCCAATCTGCTGCATATCAAAAAGCACTACGCAGAGTTTTTCCGCAGTCTCGGTGTCGAAAAACTGCCCATGATTATTGCCCAACCGACTTTGGTGGAAGAACTTGACGTTCCCGGCCAAGCCTACGGCTTGGGAAAGATCGCGGCGGGCACACCGGAGTTCAGATCATTCGTCAAGAAATCGGCGACCTCGATCGAACCCAGCGGCGCGGAAAAGATTTTCATATCGCGCGTGAACTACATCGCACGGGGCGGTCTGCTTGGCGAACGTGTGCTGGAAAGCAATCTGACCGCGGCAGGGTATCAGCCCTTCTATCCTGAAAAGCATTCCTGGCCCGACCAGCTGGCCGCCTATAAGGCGGCGAAAAAGATCGTCAGTCTGGATACCTCGGCGCTGCACATGGTGGGGCTCGTGGCGGAGCAAGACACCGATATCGCGATCATCCTTCGCCGCAACAACGATGAGTTTGAAAGCATCCGCACGCAGATCAACGCGTTCAGCGGCAAGATGCCCGTAGCGATCAACAGCTTGGTCAGCGAGTATCGCGAAAACACCAAGCGCAGCAGCACCAGCAGCTGGGGCATGCTGGATTTCGCTGACCTGCGCACGCATCTTGCCGCGCATGATTTCATCAGCGCGTCCGATTCTTGGGTGGCCCCGAACGATGTTCAGATCGACGAAGATGTCACCGAGGCGCGTCGGCGATCGCCCAAACAACTGACCCTTTGCCAGATCGAAGAACGCTATCAACCATGACCAAAGTCAACATCATCGGCATCTGCCGGTTTTCAATGATCGGGCGGGGCGACTGGAAGGCGTTCCGCAAGGTTGACGAATCCGACTATGAACAGATCTTCAAGGACAAGGAAGTTGAGCTGTTCGAGGCGCGGCGGATGGAAATCCGATTGCATGTTTTCGAACATGTGACGCTGGCGTCGCTTGATGCGCAAAGTGACCCCAATTTCCAGTTTTTGGTCGTGTCATCGGATCGCATGCCCGCCGAGTACCAAAAGCGGCTGTCCAGACTTTGCGCAGAGCGACCCTATGTCGTCCTGAGGTTCGTGGCGCCCATGCACATTTCGGACGCGGTTCAGGACATTCTGGCAGAGATGGACCTGCCGCTGGGCGAATGTCTGCAGTTCCGGCTGGATGATGACGACTGCGTGTCGCTGGACTACGTCCGCAAGCTGCGCAAGAACGGCGATCTGATCCGGCAGGGGCATTCCGCGTTCGCGGTCAGTTTTCCAAACGTCATCTATTCCGTGATCGATGGGGACACCAAAGGGCTTTACCGGTGGTTCAATCCGTTTCTGGGGATTGGCGTCGCTGTGTGTCACCCGACCCGGACCGTGTTCGGGTTTGCGCATTACAAAATTCCGACGCTTCTTGTGGCACTGACAGACCCATCAGTCCCCAGCATCGTCACCCATTACGGGATGAACGACACCCCGCGCCATGAGGCTGCGATTCTGCGCAAACGCGGGATGGTCAAGACCGACCTTGCTGATCTGGAGAAGCTGATCAATCGTCATTTCCCATTTCTGGACGATGACGGTCGAAAGGCGGCGGGCCTGATCTAGGCCCGCCCTCCCAGTCCGCGGCCTACCGCGCAAATTTCTTGTACTTCACACGCTTCGGCTCAAGGCTGTCCGGCCCCAGACGGCGGATCTTGTCTTCCTCATAAGCTTCGAAGTTGCCTTCGAACCATTCCACATGCGCGTCGCCCTCGAACGCAAGGATGTGGGTGCACAGGCGGTCAAGGAAGAACCGGTCGTGCGAGATGATGACGGCGCAGCCTGCGAAATCTTCCAGCGCGGCTTCCAGCGCCTGCAGCGTCTCGACGTCCAGATCGTTCGTCGGTTCGTCCAGCAGCAGGACGTTACCGCCTGATTTCAACAGCTTGGCCATGTGCACGCGGTTGCGTTCACCACCCGACAGGAGGCCCACCTTCTTCTGCTGGTCGCCGCCCTTGAAGTTGAAAGCACCGCAATAGGCGCGGCTGTTCACGGATGCATCACCCAGTTCGATGATCTCGGCCCCGCCGGAAATCTCTTCCCAGACGGTCGCTTCCGGGTTCAGCGCGTCACGCGACTGGTCGACATAGGATAGCTCGACCGTTTCGCCGGTGACGATGTTGCCGGCGTCGGGTTCCTCGGTCCCGGTCAGCATCCGGAACAGCGTCGATTTACCCGCACCGTTCGGCCCGATGACGCCCACGATGGCGCCCGGCGGGACCGAGAATGTCAGATCCTCGATCAACAGCTTGTCGCCCATGGCCTTGCGAAGGCCTGTCACGTCGAAGACCTTGCCCCCAAGACGTTCACCGTTCGGGATGACGATCTGGGCGTTGTTGATCTTCTCACGCTCGGACTGGGACGCCATTTCGTTATAGGCGTTGATCCGGGCCTTCTGCTTGGCCTGACGGGCCTTGGCACCGGCGCGGATCCAGTTCAGCTCGCGCTCCATGGATTTCTGTTTGGCCTTGTCCTCACGCGCTTCCTGCAGCAGGCGCTTGGCCTTCTGCTCCAGCCATGCGGAGTAGTTCCCCTCATACGGGATGCCGCGACCGCGATCGAGCTCAAGGATCCAGCTGGTGATGTCATCCAAGAAGTAACGGTCGTGCGTGACCGTCAGGATGGTCCCGGGGTATTCGATCAGGTGCTTTTGCAGCCAGGCGATGGTTTCGGCGTCCAGGTGGTTGGTCGGTTCGTCCAGCAGCAGCATGTCCGGCGCTTCCAGCAGCAGCTTGCACAGCGCAACGCGGCGGCGCTCACCCCCCGACAGGGTTTCCACGTCGGCGTCATCGGGCGGACAGCGCAGGGCCTCCATCGCGATGTCGACCTGGCTGTCCAGATCCCACAGGTTCTGGGCGTCGATTTCGTCCTGCAGGGAAGCCATTTCCTCGGCGGTTTCGTCCGAGTAGTTCATCGCCAGTTCGTTGTAACGATCCAGCTTGGCCTGCTTGGCCTTCACGCCTTCCATGACGTTGCCGCGCACGTTCAGTGCCGGGTCCAGTTGCGGCTCCTGCGGCAGATAGCCGACGGTCGCGCCCTTTGCGGCCCAGGCTTCACCGGTAAAGTCCTTGTCGATGCCCGCCATGATCCGCAGCAGGGTCGATTTACCGGCACCGTTGACGCCAACGACCCCGATCTTGACCCCCGGCAGGAAGTTCAGGTGGATATTTTCAAAGGTCTTTTTGCCGGTGCCGTATCCTTTGGACACGCCATCCATGTGATAGACATACTGATACGAGGCCATGCGTCGTCCTGCTGAGTCATAGATTGGTTGCTCGGGTATTTAGGCGATCATACCGCAAAGGTGAAGCGGCAGGTCAGTCGCGCAGGCAATCTCAGCGGATCAGTTCGACGAAATCCGCCGGAAAATTCGCCTCAAGAAAATCGAACTGTGGCTGCAGCCGTTCGCGCAGGGCGGCGCGCACGTCACCCGGGACCGAGATGTCAGGGTTCGACGCAAAGACCTTTTCGTCGGCCTTGGCATAGCTGTGGGGCGGCAGGGCGCAAAACGCCTCGACCCGGCGCAGGACCGACAGCGGGCTTGCCGCGATGGCGCCGAACGGCAGGATCAGCAGACGATCGGGCCCGAACCGGTGACGCCAACGCGGGATGTAAGTGGCGTAATCGCCGCGGTTCAGGATCGTCGGATCCTCTGCGAATGCCAGCCATTCGGCATCGGACGCGGGACGCACCTTCTTGCGGGTCAGGTTCATCTTGATCTGGCTGATCGCGCGGTCGACCGGGTGGCGCACGATGTAAATGAACTTCGCCGTCGGCAGAAAGCGCGCGATGTAGTCGACGCCTTCATCCGACAGGGTCGAATATTCCGGCGTGACGTCCATCGGCTGCAGCCCCTCGGGGGCGGGGGCGTACAGCGTCTTGTACCAGTGGTTCGTGAACATCTCGCCGCGGGTGATGCGGTCGAACCACTTGGCGATTTCGGGTGACAATGTGCGGCCGCGGTCCGCCAGACGCTTTTCCATCATCTGCCGGCTGCGCTTGTAGTGCCACGGGATCCATTCCCGGTGCGCATCGTCGAACATGTGGCTGAAGAACTGCGCTTCCTTGACGGGTGGGGCCCAGACGCCCGGGTGCTGACCCAGCATCGTGGACAGCCACGTCGTTCCTGCCTTCTGCGCGCCGATCCCGACGATCGTGGGTTTCTTCGGTCGCCCGTCGACATCCCACTTTGCCAGATTCACAGCCGACCCCACAGATCGTAATCGGATGCCTCGTCGACCGTGACCGACACGATATCGCCCGGGGACAGATGTTCGAACCCGTCGTCGATGAACAGGTTGCCGTCGATTTCAGGGGCGTCGGCCTTGGTCCGGCAGGTCGCGCCCTCGGCATCGACAATATCGACGATCACGTCCATCTGCTGGCCAACCTTGGCCGCCAACTTGGCCGCGGAAATCGCTTGCGCCTTTTCCATGAAGCGGTTCCAGCGGTCCTGCTTGACCTCATCGGCGACATGGTCGGGCAGGTCATTGGCGCGCGCGCCGGCGACGTTTTCGTACTGAAAGCAGCCGACCCGGTCCAACTGCGCTTCGTCCAGCCAGTCCAGCAGGGTCTGGAACTCGGCCTCGGTTTCGCCGGGATAGCCGACGATGAACGTGGACCGCAGCGTGATGTCGGGGCAGGCTGCACGCCACGCGGTAATCTCGTCCAGCGTTCGCGCGGCTGCAGCGGGGCGAGCCATACGCTTCAGGACATCCGGGTGGGCGTGCTGGAACGGGATGTCCAGATAGGGCAGCACCAGCCCCTCGGCCATCAGCGGGATCAGATCACGCACATGCGGATAGGGGTAGACGTAATGCAGCCGCACCCACGCACCCAAGCCGCCCAGATCACGCGCCAGATCGGTGATGTGCGACCGATGCCCGCGTTCGGTGACGAACTTGCGGTCCAGACCGTACGCCGACGTGTCCTGCGAAATCACCAGCAATTCGCGCACGCCTGATTCGACCAGCTTCTCCGCCTCGCGGATGACGGCATGGGCCGGACGGCTGACCAGCTTGCCGCGCATGTCCGGGATGATGCAGAACTTGCAGGCGTGGTTGCAGCCCTCGGAAATCTTGAGGTAGCTATAGTGGCGCGGGGTCAGCTTGACCCCGGACGCGGGCAGCAGATCGACGAACGGGTCGGGCGATGGGGGCACCGCCCCGTGGACTGCGTCCAGCACCTGTTCGTATTGCTGCGGGCCGGTGACGGCCAGAACGCTGGGATGCGCGCCGGTGATGTATTCAGGCTCGGCACCCAGACAGCCGGTCACGATGACCTTGCCGTTTTCGGCCAGCGCCTCGCCGATCGCCTGCAGGCTTTCGGCCTTGGCACTGTCCAGAAAGCCGCAGGTGTTCACGATGACCGCACCCGCACCTTTGTAATCGGGGCTGATGGCGTACCCCTCGGCCCGAAGACGGGTCAGGATGCGTTCGCTGTCGACCAGCGCCTTGGGGCAGCCAAGGCTGACCATGCCGATGGTCGGCTGTCCGGCACGACGCGCGGTGTCGAACACGGGGGCAGGCGCCAGGTCAGGGCGCAGAAGAGGCGGATTGATGGTCATGGCGGGGCATATAGCGTGCGGCCGGACAAACGCAATATGTTCGCGCAGTTGTGGCTTTCCAGCGTGACGTCATCGGGGCAGGATCGCGGGTATGAACAACACCATCCCTTCGCTGACCCGTGTGGCCGCAGTCGTGGCCCTGTTTTCCCTCTCGGCCTGCGTGGCGGCGCCGGTCGCCACCATGCCCGCCCCGCGACCCGGCGTTGAGCCCGAGCTGGTCCTGCCGCGGGCGGACCGCGCCGAAAGACCCGCCCGGTCCGCCCGCGGAGAGCCGATTGTCATCAGCAACAACAAGGGCGGCAACGTCCTGCAGATGGTCGCCCACCGGTCCGAGCTTGAGGCGTCCGGCCGACCTGTCCGCATCGAAGGCAAGTGCAATTCGGCCTGCACGATCCTGACGACGCTGCCGAACGCCTGTCTGGCGCCGACGGCCACGATCGGGTTCCACGCGCCCCGACTGCCCAACACGCAGATCATCCCACCCATCGTGGATGAAATCATGGCCCAGTATTACCGCAACGGCGTCAAGGACCGCTGGCAGTCGACGTGGCGCACATCGCTGAAAATCCAAAGCATCTCGGCGCAGGAATACGTGCGCCTTGACCCTGAAACCAGACTTTGCCGCAGCTGAGCAGGGTTGCGGTCAGAAGACCGCAACCTGCGTGCCGACTTCGGCGATCTGGTACAATTCGGTGATGTGTTCGTTGTAAAGGCCATAGCAGCCACTGGACGACTTGCGACCGATCTTGCGCGTGTCGTGCGTGCCATGAACCAGATAGGCAGGCCACGACAGATACAGCGCGAATGGCCCCAGCGGGTTCATCGGATCGCCGCCGACGACATGCGTCGGCAAGGATGGGTCGCGTTCGCGCATTGACGGGGTGGGGGTCCAGGACGGGTTCTGTGCCTTGCGCACCACCTGCGTCTTGCCGCGACGGGTCAGGTCTTCGTTGACCGGGACCGATGACGGATAGATCTTGTGAATGCTGCCATCCGCATTCCAGTAATTGATCGTGCGCGACGTGACATCGGCAAGAATCACCCCGTTGCCGAGCGACGGAAAAAACTCGCTCCAATGACGTAGGCGGAACGACGACAGGTTGCGGCGCGTGTCGGCATTGGGATCGACCTGATAGACGCCCACGTCCGGGGCCTGCCCCGCCTGATGCTGACCGAAAACCTGCTGACCTGTCGACGGATCGACCTGCGCGCGTGCCATCGCGGGAATGGTCAGCGTTCCTGCCGCCATTCCCAGTATGAACCTGCGGCGGTCGGTCCCGCCTTTTCCTGAAAGTGCCATTTTGCCCGCCCGTATTTTTGTGCCCGTTGGCTAGCGGCATACTCAACCGGCGGCGATTGGCCTACGAGACAATAAGTCGCAACCGGTCAGTCGCGAAGCCGCCAGCCGGTCTGGAAAATCCAGCGGATCGTCAGCAGCAGAACGATGATGATGGCCGCCACCGCAGCGAATGAGAACCCGACCGGCACATCGGCCACGTCGAAGAACGACCACCGGAAGCCCGAAATCAGGTGCAGTACCGGATTGAATCGCGCAATCGTGTCCCAGGGCTGGGGCAGCATCGACGCCGAATAGAACGCGCCACCCAGAAACACCAAGGGCGTGATGACCATCAAGGGAATCAGCTGCAGTTGCTCAAAGTTCTTGGCCCACAGCCCGATGATGAAACCCAGCAGTGAAAATGCGACCGAGGTCAGGACCAGAAACACGACCATCCACACCGGGTGCGCGACGTGGACCCCCACAAAGAAGAAACTGGTCAGCAAGATCACCAGCGCGATCAGAACTGCCTTGGCCGCCGCCGCGCCGACAAAGCCCGCCGTGACCTCGATCCAGCCGGTCGGCGCGACGAGGTATTCATAGATCGTCCCGGAAAACTTGGGAAAGTAGATGCCGAAACTGGCGTTCGCGACCGACTGCTGCAGGACGGTCAGCATCATCAACCCCGGCACGATGAACGCGCCATAGGGAATGCCCTCGACCGTATCGATCCGGTGGCCAAGCGCGGTCCCGAAGACGATGAAGTAAAGGACCGTCGACAGCACAGGTGATGCCAGTGACTGCATGGCCGTGCGGAAGAACCGCTTCATCTCATGCTCAAAGATCGTGCGGATCGATGAGACGTTGATCCCGGCGCTCATCTTTTGTCCTCCAGCAGCGACATGAACACCTCTTCCAGCGATGATTGCTGGGTCGACACGTCACGCACCGCCAACCCGCGTGCGTTCAGATCGGCCAGGAGGCGGCCGATGCCGGTGCTGGCGCCGCGCGCGTCATATTCGAACCGCAGAAGCTTTCCATTGTCGTCCAGCGTCAAGCCGTCCTGCGCCAGATCGTCGGGCAGGGCGGTCAGCGGCTCGTCCAGTTCGATCGTCAGACGCTTGCGTCCGAACTCGCCCATCAGCTCTCGTGTGGGCTGCACCAGCAGCAGCTTGCCGTGGTTGATGATGCCGATCCGGTCGGCCATGTCTTCGGCCTCTTCCAGATAGTGCGTCGTCAGGATGACCGTGACGCCCTGTTTGCGCAGATCGCGGACCACCTGCCACATCTCTCGGCGCAGATGGACGTCGACGCCTGCCGTGGGTTCGTCCAGAAACAGGACCTGAGGCTTGTGCGCCAACGCCTTGGCGATCAGCACCCGCCGCTTCATCCCGCCCGACAGCTCGCGCGTCTGCGCGTCGCGCTTGGTCCAAAGTGCCAGCGACCGCAGCAGCTGTTCCAGATACGCCTCATCCGCCGGTGCGCCATAAAGACCGCGGGTAAAGCGGATCGTGTCGCTGACCTTCTCGAACGGCTCCAGCGCGATTTCCTGCGGCACCAGCCCGATCAACCGCCGCGCGGCGCGCCAGTCGGTGCGGATATCGTGTCCACCGACCCGGACCGTGCCCGAGGTCGGTTTTACCAAGCCGCAGATGGTGGAAATCAGCGTCGTCTTGCCAGCCCCGTTCGGCCCCAGCAGCGCCAGAATCTCACCCTGGCGGATGTCCAGCGTGACATCATCCAGCGCATGCGTCCCGCTGTCATAGCGTTTGGACAGGTGATCGACTTCGACGATGGGCGTCATGGGCAGGTCACCGTGTCATATCCAGTTTTTCTTCATCGCAGATCAGGTCGAGATCGTCTCAACCTGATATTTCGACGATCCAGCACCCGCGCTAACGACCCGGTGTTCCGGGATTTTTGTCGGGTGCAGTGCATCATTGTGCCGGAACATTTAGTCTCGGCATGCGTCAAGCGCAATGCGCGTCTGATCGTGCTTAGAGCTTCCTATCGCTCCTTGGCGTTGACGACTCAGGCCGCCCGTGACTAGAACAAAACAGAAACATCTAACTGCTTTGATATGTATGCCTGTCCATGTCCTGCGGCCTTCGGCACCCCAAAGGCGGGTGCCCGACCCATCTGCCGCGACCCTTGCCGATATCAGTTCGGCCTCTCCGCTGGATGGGGCTGCGACGGGATTCGTGCTGGCGGCCCTGCCCGAAGGGGCGGTGATGTGGGTGCAGGACCGGTTGAGCCGGCACGAGGCCGGGGCACCGTTTCTGTCGGGGACAGGGCGCACATTGCTGCGCGCCGATCTGTCCCGCCCGACGGATGTTCTGATGGCGATGGAGGATGCGCTGGCCTGCGCGGGCATCACTGCCGTCGTGGGCGAAATCTGGGGCGATCCGGCGGCGCTGGATTTCACGGCCACGCGCCGTCTGGCGATGCGGGCCGAGGCGGCGGGCCGTCCTTGCTGGCTGGTGCGGCGCGCAGGCTCTGCGGGGACGTCGGCGGCGCGGATGCGGTGGCGTGTCGTGGCCTGCCCGTCGCTACCGTCCCCGGACGATCCCTCGGCACCGGGCGATCCCTGCTGGCGGGCCGAGCTTTTCAAATCACGCCTGTCGCCGCCCGGCGAATGGCTGGTGCGCCATGAAACCGGACACCCGGGAACGCCGGATCGCCTGCATTTTTCTGCCCTCTCTGCCGATGGAAAGGTGGCTGACGGGGCGCCGTCGCACCAACCCCGGCGCCAGCACGGCCGCGTCCGATGACGTCGCGACGGTCCTTTCGGTCGATGGCACGCACGGGCCGGTGGTCCACGACCATAACCCTGCCGCCCGTCTTGCAGGGGTCAGGCGCGGCGCGCGGGTGGTGGACATGCGGGCGATCTGCCCCACGCTTCAGGTCTGGCCTGCCGATCCTGACGGTGACCGCGCCCTTCTGGAGCGGTTGATGTTCTGGGCGCGGCGCTGGGGCATGTTCTCGGCCATTGACGGCGATGACGGGCTGGTCATCGACACCACGGGCACCGCCCATCTGTTCGGGGGCGAGGATGCGCTTCTGGCCGATATCGACGCGCGCTTTGCGGCGGCCGGGCTGACGGCGCGGGTGGCTGTCGCGCCCACATGGGGGGCGGCGTGGGGGCTGGCGCGGTTAGGGCAGGGCAGGGCGGTCTGCCACGATCTGGCCGACCTTCACCCGCTGCCCGTGGCGGCGCTGCGCCTGTCGGGCGATACGTTGCTGCTGCTGCGTCGTCTGGGGCTGCGTCGGATCGGTGATCTGGCGACGATCCCCCGCTTGCCGCTGATGCGCCGCTTTGCGCGCGCGCCTGCGCTGGACAATCCCCTGACCCGTCTGGATCAGGCGCTGGGACATGCCGCGGAACCCTTGTCCGCGCCCAAGCCGCCCCCTGACTTTTCCGTGGACGCCCGGCTGGCCGAGCCTGTGTTCGACCCCACCGACTGGCTGCCGGGCCTCATCGCGCAGCTGACGGACAGGATGGGGCGCCATGACCGGGGGTGTCGGCGCCTGTGCCTGTCGGTGTTCCGGGTTGATGGGGATGTGCGTGACATCCGGGTCAGCACCGCCGCACCCAGCAATGACGCGGCCCATCTGGCGCGGCTGTTTCAGGGGCGGCTTGAAAAGCTCGACCCTGGATACGGCTTTGACCTGATCCGCCTGACCGCCGAAATGACCGAGCCGCTGACGCCCCCTCAGGTCGCGCTGGATGGCAAGGTCGATGCGGCGCTGCACCTGTCGCAACTGGTGGATCGACTGACGGCCCGCTTCGGGGCGGATACCATTTCGCGCCCCGTCCCCTTTGAAAGCCACATCCCCGAACGGTCCGAGCGCAAAGCAGCCCCGATGTCGGCCGACCCCACCACCGGCCCCTCCACGGCGCGCCGCCGTGCGAACCGCCCCGTCCGCATCTTCGACCCCCCCGAAGAGGTGCGCGTCCTTTACGCCGTGCCGGACGGCCCTCCGGCACGCTTCATCTGGCGTCGCCAGCAGATCACGGTCACGCGTCACGCAGGCCCCGAACGCATTGCCCCCGAATGGTGGCGCGACAGCCCCGGCACGCGGGCCCGCGACTATTACCATATCGAGGATGAGGCGGGACGCCGCCTTTGGCTATACCGGGACGGGCTGGTCGATGATGGGCGCGGCTCCATGCCGCGCTGGTTCATCCACGGGGTCTTTGCCTGATGCCCGACAGCGACCAGCACCCGCCACGCCTGCGCCTGACGGGCGATTATGCCCCGAACCCCCGTGCGCCGTTCGTCGAACTGGGGGTGACGTCGGCGTTCTCGTTCCTGCGCGGGGCGTCGGATGCCACCGAACTGGCGGCGGCGGCGCATGTCCTTGGCTATGACGCCATCGGGATCGCTGATCTGAACAGCCTTGCGGGTGTGGTGCGCCTGCACACCGAAGCGCGTCGCGCGGCGCTGCGCCCGATCATCGGTGCGCGAATCGTTCTGACCTGCGGGACAGGGTTTCTTGCCTATCCCCGTGACCGCGCGGCCTATGGCCGGCTGTCCACGCTGATTTCCAAGGGGCGTCGCCACGACACCGAAGGGCGCTGGCAGGCCAAGGGGATCTGCGATCTGACGCTGGACGATCTTGAGGGGCACGGGGCGGGGCTTTCGCTGGTGTGGCTGCCGGGCGACGATCTGTCGGTTCTGCCGGACCTTGCCGCACGCCTGCCGGGGCTTGGACATGTCGCGGCATCGTTTCTTTACCGGGGCGATGACGTGGCGCGGATCAATCGTCTGGACCGGGCGGCGCGCGCTGCCGGGCTGTCCATTCTGGCGACCAACGATGTCCATTACCATGTGCCCGACCGACGCCCGCTGCAGGATGTGATGACCTGCATCCGTCACGGGACCACCATCGATCAGGCCGGGTTTCTGCTGAACGCCAATGCCGAACGCCACCTGAAAACCCCGGGCGAAATGGTGCGCCTGTTCGCGCGCTGGCCCCACGCCATCCGGGCCAGCCGCGATCTGGCCGATCAGCTGACCTTTTCCCTGTCCGAACTGGCTTACGAATACCCGCGCGAAACCGCCCCCCCGGGACGCGACCCGATGGACTATCTGGCCGAGGTGACGTGGGAAAGCGCGACCACGCGCTATCCCGACGGGATCCCCGACAAGGTTCGCGCCGCTCTGACCCACGAACTGACGATGATCGGCAAGAAGAAGATCGCCCAGTATTTCCTGACCATCCGGGAAATCGTGAACTTCGCCCGCTCGAAAGGGATCTTGTGTCAGGGGCGGGGGTCGGCGGCCAACTCGGCCGTGTGCTTTGTGCTGGGGATCACGCCGGTCGACCCCGCCCATTTCGACCTGCTGTTCGAACGCTTCATCAGCGAAGACCGGGACGAGCCGCCCGACATCGACGTCGATTTCGAACATGAACGCCGCGAAGAGGTGATCCAGTTCATCTATGACAAATTCGGGCGCGACCGCGCGGCGTTGTGCGCGACCGTCATCCATTACCGCCCCCGTTCCGCGATCCGAGAGGTTGGGCGTGCCATGGGGCTGTCCGACGACATCACCGGCGCCTTGGCCCGCACCGTCTGGGGGTCATGGGGCACCGACATGGGCGCGTCCGAGGCGGGCGAGGCAGGGGTCGATCTTTCGGACCTGCGGCTGCGCCGCACGCTAGCGCTGGCCCAGCAGATGATCGGCATGCCGCGCCACCTGTCACAGCATGTCGGCGGGTTCATCCTGACCGAGGGGTTGCTGACCGAAACCGTGCCCATCGGCAACGGCGCCATGCCGGAACGCAGCTTCATCGAATGGGACAAGGACGACATCGATGCACTGGGAATCCTCAAGGTCGATGTGCTGGCGCTGGGAATGCTGACCTGCATCCGCAAATGCTTTGACCTGATTGACGCGCATCACGGACGTCAGCTGACGCTGGCCGACCTGAACCCCGACGCGCCGGACGCCGCCCCGGTGTTCGAAATGCTGTGTCAGGGCGACAGCGTGGGGGTGTTCCAGGTCGAAAGCCGGGCGCAGATGAATATGCTGCCCCGCATGAAACCGCGCCGTTTCTATGATCTGGTGATCGAGGTCGCGATCGTCCGCCCCGGCCCGATTCAGGGCGACATGGTCCACCCCTATCTGCGCCGCCGCAACGACGAAGAACCCGTCGAATATCCCCGCCCCGGCCCAGAACATCCGTTCACGGAAATGGAGGATATCCTAAAGCGCACCCTGGGCGTGCCGATCTTTCAGGAACAGGCGATGAAGATCGCGATGGTCGCGGCCCAGTTCGATCCGAAGAAGGTCAACGAACTGCGCAAGGCGATGGCCACGTTCCGGTCGCGCGGCACGATCGAGGCGTTGCAGGACGACATGGTGGGCGGGATGACCCGGCGCGGATACGATCCGGTCTTTGCGCGGCGCTGTTTCGACCAGATCAAGGGGTTCGGCGAATACGGTTTTCCCGAAAGCCACGCGGCGGCCTTCGCGCATCTGGTCTATGTCTCGGCATGGCTGAAACATTACTACCCGGCAGCGTTCGCGGCGGCGTTGCTGAACAGCCAGCCGATGGGGTTCTATGCCCCCGCCCAGATCGTGCGTGATGCACGCGCCCACGGCGTCCAGACCCATGCGGTCGATGTGAACTATTCGGAATGGGACAACACGCTGGAACCGGTCGGCGGCGACGTGGCGCTGCGGCTGGGGCTGCGCCAGATCGAAGGGCTGGCCCAGAAGCAGATTGAACGGATGCTGGCCGAACGCGACCAGCCGTTCACCGGTCTGGCCGACCTGCAGATGCGGGCCGGACTGGATGCGGGGTCGATCCGCAGACTGGCCGCGGGTGATGCGTTCCGCTCGGCCGGGCTGGATCGCCGCGCGGCCCTGTGGGACGCCAAGGCCTTGCGCGACGCGCCCGACCTTCCCCTGTTTCGCCAGCACGATGACGAAGGCAGCGACTTGCCGGTCATCCTGCCGCCGATGCCGGTGTCAGAACAGGTGGTTGCCGATTATCAGACCATGCGTCTGTCGCTGAAGGCCCATCCCATGCGCTTTTTGCGCCGCTCGATGACGGCGCAGGGTTATATCCCGGCCAGCCAGTTGCCCCACGCCCGCCATGGCCAGTCCGTCCAGTTGGCAGGTCTGGTCCTGATCCGGCAACGTCCCGGCAGCGCCAAGGGCGTCTGTTTCATCACGCTGGAAGATGAAACCGCGACCGCGAACCTCGTGGTCTGGCCCAAGGTCTTCGATGCGTTCCGCAAGGTGATCATGACGGCCCGCATCATCGACGTCCAAGGTCGTGTACAGATGGCCGACGGCGTCATCCACGTCGTGGCGAACCGGCTGACCGACCGAAGCGACGTGCTGTGGCGCATCGCGGGCGAAACCTTCGCCACCCCCATGTCCCGCGCGGACGAGGTGAACCGCCCGATCCCCGCCAGCCGCCAAAGCCACCCGCGCGACACCTCGGTCATCCCGAAATCGCGCGACTTTCACTAAGCCGGTGCATGTCCTGTGCATGATCGGTGCATGGCGTGTGCATGGATCGTGCATTCATCCAAAAACCGCACGGCTGGAAAACCGTTCCGAACCAGACCGTTACGCCCGATGCATGACAATGTGTGGGAAGTGGTGCCGCAGAAGGGACTCGAACCCCCGACCCCATCATTACGAATGACGTGCTCTACCAGCTGAGCTACTGCGGCGTGCGGCGAGGGATTAGCAGCTTCCCTCGACGGCGAAAAGGGGTGTCAGCGGATTTTGTCGTCCTGCTCGGGATCGAACGGGGCGGCATCCGGACGGACCGGCGGACTGCCCGAATCGTCCGCGTCCTCGTCCGTCGAACCAGCGTTCCGCGGCCCCTCATCCAAGTGCGAGACGGTGACGATCGTCGCGTCTTTTTCAACCGCATCCTCTGGCCGCAACTTCAACGGCTCGGCGATTGGGGCGGGCACGGGCGCCTTGTCCGCAGGCCGTTCAGGCGCACGTTCGGCCGGGGTCGGCTCAGACTTGTCGCTCACCCGAGGTTCGACCTCCTCGGGCGGCGGCGGAACCGGACGCGGGGGCGCGGTCTGTGCGACTGGACGGGGGGCAGGCTGCTCATCCGGCTCGACGTCTGTCACCGTCGATGACGGCGCATAGGGTTCAACGCGCGGCTCCGGACGGACGTCTTTCGGGGGCACGAAGGTCTCCGTGACGACCGTCGGCGCGACCGGCTCTGGCGCGGGGGGCGGGCCCACGATCAGCGGCAACATCGAGACGTTGTCCATGGTCGCGGCCAGCTTGCGGTCGGATTCGGGTTCACGCCACGTGAGCGTGTCGAACGCCCCGCAGCTGTCACAGACCGGCGACCATTCTGCCATCACGTTGTGACAGTTGTCACAGACCCACTGGTTCCCACGGCTGGCCGTCAGCGCACGCGCAAGCAGGGCGCGGACCAACGAATCGTCCGATCCCGACCCACGCTCGACCGCCGCCAGAATGGACAGCGAACGGACCGTCGGATGCTTTTCGGCGATGTTGCCAAGCGCGCGCCGCGCACCCGGATAATCTTCGGCGGCCAGCATCAACTCAGCTTGCAGCAGCCGCGATTCCTCGTTCGTAGGTGACCGGGCGATCAGCTTTTCGAACCGTCTCAGCCGGTCGCGCGGCGCCTCGTCCGGCACGATTTCGGCGTAGGTCGCGGCCAGCGCGGGGTGGGGCTGAACCGACCACGTCTTTTCCAGAACGCGCGCCGCACTGCGACCGTCCTTCTGCGCGATATAGCTGCGCGCAGCCAGAACCGCCGCCGGAACCAGATCGGGCGAGGCACGGTTGGCGCTTATCGCGGCCTCACGCGCGCTGATCGAGTTCTCTTCGGCCAAAACTTCCTTGGCTTCCTGCAACGCCAGAACGGCATCACGGCGCATGACCACATCCTGCGGCAAGCCGCCCTGACGGCGCTTGTCCTTCAGGGTCGAACGCGCGCCTTTCCAGTCGTGCTGGCGGGTCTGCAGGCTTAACAACGTATCCTGCATCTCGGTATGCGACGGCTTCAACGCATAGGCTTTTTCCGCCAGCCGCAGCGCGGTCGCGGTATCGCCCTGATCCAGACGTTGCCGCATCAGGCCGCGCACGGCGACGAACCGCGTGCGGCTGTCTCCCAGCATGTCGCGATACGCCTCCTCGGCGCGGCGCGCATCGCCGGCAGCCTCGGCCGCCTGCGCGGCCAGGACGTTGGTGACATGCGGCTGGTCCAGAAACTTGGCGGCCTTGGCAGCCTTGTCCTGCGCCAGACGCCCTTCACCCGATGCCACGGCCAGCATCCCTTCGGCGAGCGCCTGGTATCCTTTGCGTTCGCGCTTGCGGTCGAAATAGCGATCGATGGCAGTTTTGTCGCCCGCCAGAAAGCGGACGAACGCCAGCACCAATCGCAGCAGCTGCACCAGCAGCCACCCGCAGGCGACCACAAGGATCAGCGCGATCACCGCCTGAACGGGATACAGCACAAAGCCCTGCCCGTTGAAGCTGACCCGCAGGGGTTCGCCGTATTCGCCCAGTTGCTGCGCGCCAAGCGCGATGGCCAGAACGACAGCGAAGAAGAAGAGGATCTTGAGAAGCGCCAGAAGCATGAAGTGTCCTCAGTTCGTCGCGGCAGGCTGCGAGGAGGGGTTGGTGTCGGCAGGTGTCGTCAGGGCGCCCACGGCATCGCGTGCTGCGATCCACGCGCGGGCTTTGGCCGTCCATTCGGTCATGGCGGTCCTGGACACCTCAGGCAGCGCGTCGATTTCACTCAGCGCGGCGGCGATGTCGTTGTCGGCCACCTTGGCTCTTGCGCGGGACAGGACAGCGTCGGGGTCGGACCCTTCCTTCGGTTCGACCGAGTGGGCCCCGGTCTGTACCTTGAGGAAGTTGACAAACGCATTGCCGGTCCCTTCGGACCCCGCGCGCAAGGCGGCGCGAAGACCTGCCTGCGCGGCGTCTTCGAATTCGCTCTTCAACTGATCCAACGGAACGACCGGGGCCTGAAGGGCGGGGTTCGCCGCAACGCCAGCCTGCTCCAGATCAGCCAGGGCCGCAGCGCGCTGGTCGTCGGTGATCGTCGTGTCCAGCGACTGGGTAAAGATCGTCGCGGCCGAGTTGGCGCGGGCCTGCCGCGCGGCGTCCTCGGCCGCTTGTTGCAGACGGCCAGCCTCGGATTCGACGTCGTTCAGTTTCGCCTGTGCCGCGTCCGCCTGCTGGATCAGCGCGGCAAGACGTTCGGCAACGGCCGGGTCGAAATCGGGACGGGCAGCCAGATCCTTGATCTGCTGGTCCAGCGCGGACAGACGCTGCGGCACGTCTGATGTGGTCAGGGGCTGAACGGTGCTTTCCAGCGCGGCGATACGCTGGGCCTGCGCCTCGATCGTGGTGGTCAGCTGTGCCACCTGCGCGGGGTCAGTGCCGCCTTGCGTCGGCGCGGGCAGGTCGGCCAGCGCGGTGCGGGCCGCGTCGGCTCCCGCTTCCTGCGCGGCACGCAGGGCTTCAGGGGCAAGAGAGGCGCCGGCGCTGTTGACGGCAGCCTCTGCAGCGGCACGGGCCGCGTTTTCGCTTTCGGCGCGCAGATCGGCGAAGCGTTGGTCCAGCGCCTGTTCATCGACGCCAGTCGCCACCGCCGGCGCACCTGCCGGCTGCCACTGTGCGGGAAGGCGAGGGATCGCCCAATAGGTTGCGCCAGCCCCCAGCGCCGCCGCGATCACGCCGCCCAGAAACAAAGGCCAGAAGCCGCCGCGCCGCGCCGCGGGGACGGCCGGCGCATCGCGCGTCGTTCGCGGCGCGTCTGCCAAGGGCGCGGGCACGGTCGGCTTGGCAAAGTCGCGGGCGGCCGTATCACGGTCGTGCGAAGGGACTGCGTCGATTTCATTGTCGTGCCGCGGGATCAGGCGCTCGGCGGTCTTGTGCTCGGTGTCGGCGCTGACGACCGGCGTGGGTGTCGCCGCGGCGTCTGCGTCGGCCACTTCGACGTCCGATTTATCGCCGTTCGTAAGGCGCAGCGGCGCGTCCGGCTGAGGTTTGCGCGTCGCCGCGGGAACACCGTCCGACGCGCCGACGAGCGACGAATCAATCGCTGTGGTGATCGATTTACCCTGCGCCGGTTTGGCGTCGGTTCCGGCCTCCACAGGCGAATTCTTCAGCGTTCCGGGGGCGGCAGGCGTCTTGCGCGGGTCAGAGTTCGGCGCGGCGGGCGGTTTCGTCATGAGGTGGCATTCCCTTTTCTTCGCGCCCGTAATTGGCAGTCAGGGGCCAGATTAGGCCCGGCCGGTCGCGTGCTCAACCCACTGGCGCGGCGGAAGTTTCGCAAGGCTGCCAACCGCCGTCAGCATCCCGTCCGCATCGGGGGTGATTGCCGTGATGCTTGGACCGTCCGCTCCCCCGGCATCGCGCCACGCAGCCAGGGTCGCCGCGCTGATCGCCGCCAGCATCAGAGGCGCCGTTGAATCCACCGTCGCATGCGCCGCAAGTCTGGCCGAGCGGGGGGAGAAAAGCGGAAGGATCACGGGATCCGGCGCTGCAAGCACGGCGCGGCCTTCGGGCGACATTGGCATCTGGGCCTGATCATAGACGACGATCTCGGGCACATTCAGATGCGCGGACACGTGCCGGCCGCGCAGGTGCAGCCACCCGGTCGGATTCGCGGGCAGCATCGGCATCAACCGCGCTGCATCGCCCGGCCCACAGGTGACAGCGAACCCCGCTACGTGCGCGGCGAGTGCTGTTCTGGGGCCGACACACAGCGCGGAACGCCCCCGACCCTGTCCCGCGAACGGGATTGCGTTCTCGGACGTGAAGATCAGGTTCCGGGCGGCATCGACGACGGCGGGGTCGTGCGCCACCGGAACAATCCGCATCAGGGGCGCGATGAGGCAATCCAGACCCATCGCCCGGACGTCGGCCGCAAATCGCGTCGACGCGGCAAGCGGCCGTGTCAGCAGGACACGTGGGGCGGTCGCGGGCATGGTCAGGGGCCTTTGGCGATGGTAACTGTCCTATCGGTAGGCATGGGGCCTGCCCAAGACAACCAGACAGACCCGAATGACCCTGACCTTTCTTGGCATCGAAAGCAGTTGTGATGACACCGCCGCAGCCGTGGTCGACGGTTCTGGACGCATCCTTGCGTCGGTCGTGGCGGGGCAGGAAGGCCTGCATGCCGCGTTCGGGGGCGTGGTTCCCGAAATCGCCGCGCGCGCGCATGCCGAACGTCTGGATGTGTGCGTCGAACAGGCCCTGTCGCAATCGGGCGTTGCGCTGCGAGAGCTGGACGGAATCGCGGTGACGGCCGGGCCGGGGCTGATCGGTGGGGTGCTGGCCGGCGTCATGATGGCTAAGGGGTTGGCTGCGGGAACGGGCCTGCCGCTGGTCGGTGTGAACCACCTCGCGGGCCACGCGCTGACGCCGCGTCTGACCGATGGTATCGCCTATCCCTATCTGATGCTGCTGGTTTCGGGCGGGCATTGCCAGTTCCTGCGCGTCTCTGGTCCTGACGATTTCACCCGCCTTGGCGGCACGATCGACGACGCCCCCGGTGAGGCCTTCGACAAGGTCGCAAAACTTCTGGGGCTGCCCCAACCCGGCGGCCCCGCAGTCGAGGCCGAGGCGCGGCGCGGTGATCCGAAGGCCGTCCCCCTGCCGCGACCGCTGTTGGACCGGCCCGGATGTGACCTCAGCTTCTCGGGTCTGAAAACCGCCGTACTGCGCGCCCGGGATGATCTGATCGCCCGCGACGGCGGGCTGCGGGCGCAGGACCGCGCCGATATCTGCGCGTCGTTCCAGCGCGTCGTGGCTGATGTGCTGGCCGAAAAAACCCGCCGCGCCTTGGCCGAGGCTGATGTGGCAACCTTCGCCGTCGCAGGCGGCGTCGCCGCCAACACCGAGATCCGGGCTGCGCTTCAGTCCGTTGCGACCGCGGCGGAGGCCGCATTCATCGCGCCGCCGCTGGCGCTGTGTACGGACAACGCCGCCATGATCGCCTGGGCGGGGATCGAACGGTTTCGTCAAGGCGCGCGCGACGGCATGGACCTGGCGGCCCGGCCGCGTTGGCCACTGGACCAGAACGCGCGACCGATGCTGGGCGCCGGAAAGCGCGGGGCCAAGGCATGATCGGCGTAGTGGGCGCAGGCGCATTCGGAACGGCACTGGCCGTGGCGCTGTCGGCGAATGGGCCGGTGACCCTGTGGGGCCGAGACGTCGATTTCGGACGTCAGAACCCGCGCCTTCCCGGCGTGACGCTGCCTGACGCCGTGCAGGTGACCCGCGATCTGTCCGAGATGGACGCGGACACGGTGTTGCTGGCGATTCCGGCCCAAGCCCTGCGTCCGTTTCTGGCCGATCACGGCGCGGCGCTGGACGGACGCAAGCTGGTCAGTTGTGCCAAGGGCATCGACCGTGAAACCGGGCAGTCGCCGACCGACATGATCGCTGCGGCTTGCCCGAACGCGACCTTGGCCGTCCTGACCGGTCCCAGTTTTGCTGCCGACATTGCGCGCGGCCAGCCGACGGCGCTGACGCTGGCTTGCGCGGATGCGGCCATGGGTCAGGCGCTGCAGTTTCACCTGTCGACGCCGACACTGCGCCTTTACCGCACGACCGATGTGATCGGCGCAGAACTGGGCGGCGCGCTGAAAAACATCGTGGCCATCGCGGCGGGTGCGGCGATCGGGGCGGGGTTCGGCGACAGCGCGCGCGCCGCCGTCATCACGCGCGGGTTTGCCGAAATGACGCGCTTTGCCGTCGGAATGGGCGCGCAGGCGGAAACGCTCACCGGGCTGTCGGGCTTGGGCGATCTGATCCTGACGACGACTTCGGACGGGTCGCGGAACTACAGGTTCGGCTTTGCGCTGGGGGCAGGGACCGGGTTCGACCCGGCCGTCACGGTCGAAGGCGCGGCCACCGCGCAGATCGTTGCTGAACTTGCCGCCCGCATGGGGGTGGCCATGCCCATCACCCGCGTGGTCGTGGCACTGTCCACCGGCCAGCTTGAAATCAACCAGGCGCTCGATGCGCTGCTCTCACGTCCCCTGAAGGAGGAATGATGCCACTTTTTGCCCTGATCTGCCGTGACAATCCCGGCATGCTGGACACCCGCAAGGCCAACCGCGAACGTCATCTGGCCTACATCAATGACACCGGCGTCGTCCGCATCGCCGGCCCGATTCTGGAAAACGGCGACATGTGCGGCTCGATCGTCGTGATCGAGGCAGACGATATGGCAGCCGCGCAGGCTTGGGCCGATGCAGACCCCTACAAGGCCGCCGATCTGTTCCAGAACGTCGAGATCTTCGAATGGAAACAGGTCGTCTGATGAAGCACTGGCTGTTCAAATCCGAGCCGGACACGTTTTCATGGGACCAACTGGTCGCGCGCGGCCAATCTGGCGAGGAATGGGACGGCGTCCGATCCTATCAGGCGCGAAACTTCATGAAAGACATGAAGATCGGCGATCTTGGCTTCTTCTACCACTCGAATGAGGGGAAAGAGATCGTCGGCATCGCCGAGGTCATCGCCGAGGCGCATCCAGATTCGACGGCCGACGACCCGAAATGGGAATGCGTAGACCTGCGCGCGGTCGAGCCGCTGGCTAACCCCGTCGGGCTGGCACAAATCAAGGACGACCCGGCGTTGGCCGACATGGTTCTGGTCAAGAATTCTCGGCTGTCGGTTCAACCGGTCACCGCCAGGGAATGGACCCATATCCTGACGCTTTCCAAGGGATGATGCGGGCGCGACATCCCGACGCTTGCCGCCGTCTGGCCCCGGGCCTACAAGCGCGGCGCCGACCTGCCCTGACGGGCGGTCATCCCCGCTGACCCACCAAAAAAGGCAGGCATGGCGCGCAGACCGACATCCTTACCCGACCGTCCGGCCACGAAACAGGTCGGCGCGCTGGCGGCGCTGTGGCCATTCCTGAGACCCTATCGCTGGTTGATGATCGCGGCACTGCTGGCGCTGATCCTGACCGCATCGGTCAGTCTGATCCTGCCGGTTGCCGTCCGCCGGGTCGTTGACGGGTTCAACGGCGGGGCCATCCTGCTGGACGCGTATTTCGAAGCGGCGTTGCTGATCATTGCGGCGTTGGCCGTGGGGACGGCGCTGCGTTATGCGCTGGTCACGCGATTGGGGGAACGCGTCGTCGCCGACATCCGTCGCGCAGTCTACGACCGCGTGATCGGTCTTTCGCCTGCGTTCTTCGAACGTGTGATGACGGGTGAAATCATCAGCCGGATCACCACGGATACGACGCTGATCCTGTCCGTCGTGGGCTCGTCCGTGTCGCTTGCGTTGCGGCAGGCGATGGTCGTCATCGGCGGCATGGTCATGCTGCTTCTGACCTCGGCCAAGCTCACCGGTCTGCTGTTGTTGCTGATCCCGATCGCCGCGGCGCCGCTGTTCCTGCTGGGCCGCCGACTTCGGGGCTTGGGGCGCGAAAACCAGGACTGGATCGCCCAGGCATCCGGGAACGCGTCCGAGACGCTGCTGGCCGCCCAGACGGTCCAGGCATTCACCCACGAAGGCCGCAGCCGTCAGGCATTTGCCGAAGTCACCGAGCAGTCCTTCGCATCAGCCGCGCGCCGCATCACGACGCGTGCGGTCATGACGGCGCTGGTGATCTTTCTGATCTTCGCGGGCGTCACGGTGGTCCTGTGGGTCGGGGCGCGGGACGTGCGCGCCGGAACGATGACCGTCGGCGCGCTCGTGCAGTTCGTCATCTATGCAATCATGGTCGCCTCATCAGCGGGCGCACTGTCCGAGATATGGGGAGAGCTGCAGCGCGCGGCCGGGGCGACCGAGCGGCTGGGTGAACTGCTGGCCACGACCGACACGCTGACGGACCCGGCCGACCCGGTCGTCCTGCCACGCCCGGTCCAGGGTCAGATTGATCTGAGCCACGTCCATTTCCGCTACCCCTCGCGGCCAAACGTGTCGGCGCTGGACGGCGTGACGCTGCACGTCGCGCCGGGTGAGACGGTGGCGCTGGTTGGCCCCTCCGGGGCGGGCAAGACGACCATCGTCCAGTTGATCCAGCGGTTCTGGGACCCTGACAGCGGCACGGTCGCGATCGACGGCATCGACCTGACCCGCATGGCACGCGCCGATTTCCGACAGGCCATCGCGCTGGTGCCGCAGGATCCGGTGATCTTCGCCACCACCGCGATGGAAAACATCCGCTTCGGTCGGCCCGACGCCACCGACGCCGAAGTCATCGCCGCTGCCAAGGCTGCCTATGCGGACGAGTTCCTGACCGCGCTGCCTGACGGATACCAAAGCTTTGTCGGAGAGCGGGGCGTAATGCTGTCGGGCGGGCAGAAACAGCGCATCGCCATCGCGCGCGCCATTCTGCGCGACGCGCCTATCCTGCTTCTGGACGAAGCCACGAGCGCGCTGGACGCACAGTCCGAAGGGCTGGTTCAGGAAGCGGTCGAGCGGCTGTCCCGCAACCGCACGACCATCATCGTCGCGCATCGCCTGTCGACAGTGAAAAAAGCCGACCGCATCGTCGTTCTGGACCACGGCCGCATCGTCCAGCAAGGCACGCATGACGAGCTGCTGGCGGCGGGTGGTTTGTACGCCCGACTGGCGAGGTTGCAATTCGTGGGGTGATTTACAGTTGCGCCCGTGGCGCAGCCTTGGCATCGGTCTTGCGGATCAGAAGGGGATGACCATGTCCGCCAGCAGCTTGCCAACACAGTCGGGTGCCGTCACCGCCGCGTACGATGCGCGGGTGCGTGCGGGCGATATCTCGGATGACGCGGCGCAACGGGCGACTCTGCCGGCACTGGACGGACTGGTTGCGCGGCTGGGGTCGGCGGCGCCTGCCAAGGCGGCCGGCGGGTTTCTGTCGCGACTGTTCACAGGCAGTGCGGCCGTGGAACGGACTGCGGCACGGGGTCTTTATCTGTGGGGCGGGGTCGGGCGCGGGAAATCCATGCTGATGGACCTGATCATGGACGCGGCCCCCATCGCGGCCAAGCGGCGCGTTCATTTCCATGAATTCATGCAGGAAGTTCAGGCGGGGCTGAACCGCGCACGCGCCGCGGGGGCGCAGGATGCCGTCAGCCCGGTGGCCGACGAAATTGCGGCCAGGACGCGGCTTTTGTGCTTTGACGAGATGCAGATCACCGACATCGCCGATGCGATGATCGTGGGTCGCTTGTTCCAGATCCTGTTCGACAAGGGTGTCGTCGTCGTCACGACGTCGAACCGTGTGCCGGAAGACCTGTACAAGAACGGCCTGAACCGCCAGCTTTTCCTGCCCTTCATTGCCCTCATCCGGCAACGGCTGGAGGTGATTCATCTGGAAAGTCCGCAGGACCACCGTCAGGGTCGCAAGACCGGCGATCCGGTCTGGTTTGCGCCAGATGACGCGCAGGCGGCTCGGGCGATGGAGACATGGTGGGACGCGCTGACCGACTGCGCGGCGGGCGATCCGCTGGTCCTTTCGGTCAACGGCCGCAAGGTATCCCTGCCATCGGCCTGCGGTCGCGTCGCGCGCGCATCGTTCGAGGATCTGTGCGGCAAGCCTCTGGGTCCGGCCGATTACCTCGCGCTTGCGAATGCCGTCGATACGCTTCTGATCGAGCACATCCCGCAGTTAAGTTCGCAGAACTTCGACCGCGCCAAGCGCTTTGTCACCCTGATCGATGCGCTTTACGAGGCGAAGGTCCGCGTCATCGCCAGCGCCGCAGCCGAGCCAGAGAAACTTTATGAGGCGGGCGAGGGCAGTTTTGAATTCGAACGGACCGCCAGCCGGTTGCAGGAAATGCGCGACGCGGCATGGGGCAGTCGTTGACCTGAATTTTGCTCGATTTGCATCCCATGCCCTGATGCTTAAGCTGACGCCCAAAGCCATGAAGGAGCATTCGATGAGAATTCCCGCAGCTTTCCTGTGCCTCGCATTGGGCGCAACCGCCGTCCATGCCGATCCCGCAGACAAGGACGTGATCGACGGTTTTCGCACGAATGACTTCATGAGGATGTGGCCAGATGAGGTCGACGGTCTTCGGCAAAGCAGCAAGCAGTCCGATCCCAGCGAGCATGTTACGACGGCCGAATACAAGGCGGCGGACGGTAGCGCGAAGGCCTTGGGTCGCGTCTATGGTTGGCCGACAGCGTCGCCCGAACCGGTCAAGCCGGGCGATGAAGATGTCATGAACATCGTTTTCGTGGGCGTCGAAGAACTGGTCGAGAAGCAGCAGAAGAAGCCCGTCGAATCCTATTCGATCACGTCAAAAGGCGGCACAGAGCTTTCTTGTCGTGAGGGTGAGCAGAAGCCCGGGACGCGCTACGTCTTCTGCGCGGTTCCGATCAAGGGCCGGGTGTTCGAAGTCCAGCACATCTCATTGTCGCGCGACCGCAGTCCCGAAGAGCTTCACGCGGCAACCGAACGCTTCGTCGGCGATCTGACCGACGCCTTGGTCGACGCGAAGTAAGTCATTACCGCGTCACCCGTTCTCCCGCAGGACCTGACCGGCCAGATACAGCGATCCGCAAATCAGGATGCGACTGCCCGGATGATCCGCAGCGATGCGGGTCACCGCCGCCAACGCATCCGGCGCGGTCGTCGCAGGAATGCCGACCGCGTCGGCCGCGGCGCCAGTTTCTTCCGCAGGCAGGGTGTTTGGCTCTCCGGGGATCGAAACCGCGGTCAGGCTGGATGCAACGCGCGCCAAGGGGCGCATGTATCCGGTGACATCCTTGGTGTTCAGCATGCCGCAGACCAGATGGGTCGGACGGTCGGGCATCGCAGCCAAGGTTTGCGCCACCGCGACGCCGCCCGCAGGGTTGTGCCCCCCGTCCAGCCACAGTTCGCAGTCCTGCGCCGCCGCGACCAGCGGCCCCGACCTCAGCCGTTGCATCCGCGCCGGCCATTCGACGCGGGTCATGGCGGACGCAGCCTCGGCTTGACCCAGACCCAGCGCGCGAAGTGCCGCGATGGCCGTGCCAGCGTTCTCGATCTGGTGGGGGCCGGGCAGGCGCGGCAAGGGGAGGTCCAGAAGACCGCTTTCATCCTGAAACACCAGCGCGTCGGCTTCGCGGAGCGCTGTCCATTGCTGGCCAGAAACCGAAAGCGGGCATCCCAGCCGCATGGCCTGACGTTCGATCACGTCCAGCGCCGCGGCCTGCTGGGGCGCGACGACGCACGGGACGCCGCGTTTCAGGATGCCGGCCTTTTCACCGGCGATCTCGGGCAGGGTTTCACCCAGATACTGCGTGTGGTCGATGCTGACCGGGGTGATGACACACAGGCGCGGTGCCTTGATGACGTTCGTGGCATCCAGACGCCCGCCAAGACCGACCTCCAGCAAGGTGAAATCTGCCTGAACCCGAGAGAACGCCAGAAACGCCGCGGCTGTGGTCAATTCGAAGAAGGTGATGGGGCGGCCTGCGTTCACCCGCTCGACCTCCTCCAGCGTGGCGATCAGGGCATCATCGTCGATCAGACCGTTGGGCAGGCGGATCCGTTCATTGAACCGCGCCAAATGCGGCGAGGTATAGGCGTTGACGCGGTATCCCGCAGCCTCCAGCCCGGCACGGATGTAGGCTTGGGTCGAACCTTTGCCGTTCGTCCCCGCGATGTGGATCACCGGCGCGATGCGGTCTTGCGGATTACCCAGATCGTTAAGCAGCACCAGTAATCGGTCCAGCGACAGATCGATCACCTTCGGGTGCAGCGTCGTCAGGCGCGCCAGAACGGTGTCGGTGGTGGTGCTCGGGTCCGTCGCGGGCAAGATCGCTCAGGCCTTGGAATCGGCCGAAGCGGTCTCGGGGGCATGGGTATGAACCTGAGACGTGATCGCGCCGGGGGCGGGCAAATCTGCGGCAACCGGGGCGGACTGGCGCGTCAGCATCCGCAGAATGGTGACCAACTCCCCACGCAGTCTTTTGCGGTGAGTCACTCGGTCTAGCATCCCGTGCTCCAGCAGATACTCGGCGCGCTGGAACCCCTCGGGCAGTTTTTCACGGATGGTCTGCTCGATCACGCGCGGCCCGGCAAAGCAGATCAGTGCGTTCGGTTCGGCGATCTGGACATCGCCCAGCATGGCATAGGACGCGGTGACGCCGCCTGTGGTCGGGTGGGTCAGCACCACGACATACGGAAGCTTGGCTTCCTTCAGCATCTCGACCGCGACGGTGGTGCGGGGCATCTGCATCAGGGACAAGATGCCTTCCTGCATCCGCGCGCCGCCAGCGGCGGAGAAAAGGACCAGCGGCCGTTTTAGTTTCACGGCGCGTTCGGCGGCGGCGACGATGGCGTTGCCGACATACATTCCCATCGATCCGGCCATGAAGCTGAAATCCTGACCGGCGGCGACGATGGGCGTGCGCCCGATCTCGCCTTCGACGACCAGCATCGCTTCCTTCTCGCCGGTCGATTTCTGTGCGGCCTTCAGGCGGTCGGGGTATTTCTTCTGGTCCCGGAACCCCAGCGGGTCGACCAGTGGTTCAGGCACCTTCACCTCGGAAAACGCTCCGCCATCAAACAGGGCGGTGAACCGTTCGCGGGGCGTGATCGGCAAGTGGTGGTCGCAGTTGGTGCAGACGTTCAGATTGTCGGCCAATTCCCGGTGAAACAGCATGGTCCCGCATTCGGGGCATTTGGTCCACAGGTTCTCGGGCACCTCGCGGCGCGAAAACAGCGAGTTGATGCGCGGACGGACATAGTTGGTGATCCAGTTCATCGCTTTCCGGCCCTTCTGTCGTTTTTGCGTCTGATGCGGCGTCGGCTCGTGAAATAGGCTGCGCGCGCGCCTATTGCAATCATGGCCATTAGCGGCGACATGATCGGCCATGTGGGGCGAGATTTCCGTATTCATCCATTATGCGCTCGCCCTAGCGGTGTCGGTGCGTGTCATCATGCGCCCGCGGTTGGAGCCTTCGGTCCGCCTCGCGTGGCTTCTGGTCGTGCTGGCCGTGCCGTTCGTTGGCACCATCAGCTATATCCTTTTCGGAGAGGTTCGCCTGCGCCGCAGCGACCTTCAGAACCGGCGCGACGTCCGTGACCGCCTGACCGGGCGCTGGCAGCCGGGGCCGCATGATCTGGACAGCGTTCCAGAGTATGCCACGTCCGTCGTCGAATCCGACGAAGCGGTCGGTGGCTTTCCGGCGGTCGAGGGGAACGAACTTCACCTGCTGGCCGAGGACGATACCGCAATCGACGACATGGTTGTGGCCATCGATCAGGCGCGCAGCCACGTCCACATCCTGTTCTACATCTGGTTGCCCGACCATTCCGGGCAGAAGATCGTCGATGCGACCATCCGGGCGGCGCGGCGCGGTGTCGCCGTGCGCATCATCGTCGATGCGGTCGGGTCCAGATTGCTGGTCAAGTCGCGCTTCTGGCAGCAGATGAAGGACGCGGGCGTCCGTTGCGAGGCTGCTTTCCCCGTGATCTATCCCTTGGTCGAGGTGCTGTTTCAGCGCGTCGATCTGCGCAATCACCGCAAGATCGTGGTCATCGACGGGATGGTCGGCTTCACCGGCAGCCGAAACTGCGCCGACATGGCTTTTGCGGTAAAGCCCCGGTTCGCCCCGTGGATCGATATTCTGGTGCGTCTGGAAGGCCCGGTCGTCCGCCAGCTGCAGGCGGCGTTTCTGTCGGACTGGATCAGTTATACCGGACATGATCTGGGCGACATGCTGGACGACATTCAGCAGGGCCAGCCAAGCGGTGCCATTGCGCAGGTCGTCGCCACCGGTCCGGACCGCCGCAACGGGTCGATTTCGGACTGTATCACCACGCTGATCTATTCGGCGCGCAAGGAACTGACGATCACGACGCCCTACTACGTCCCGGACCCGGCATTGGACGCTGCCATCCGCAGCGCGGCGCGCCGGGGTGTGAAGGTCACGATGATCCTGCCCGAACGCAACGACTCGGTCTTTGTCAACGCGACGAGCGAGGGCTTCTGGCAGGGGCTGATCCTGTCGGGCGTGCACATGCATCTGTATCGGGGCGGCCTGCTGCATTCCAAGATCATCACCGTCGACGGCAAGATGGCCATGATCGGCAGCGCCAACCTTGATCGCCGCAGCTTCGAGATCAATTACGAGCTGAACGTGATGGTCATCGACGCCGAGTTCGTGGCCGAGCTGGACGAACGGCAAGGCACCTATCTCTACCGCTCTCGCTATCTGAACCTGTCAGAGGTTCGCGGCTGGCCATGGTGGCGCCGTGCCCGGAACAACATCCTGGCGCTCGCCGCGCCGCTGTTGTGACGCCAGCCCGCGGACGCTGAACTCTCTTCCGACGCTGGGATTCATGACAGCAGCCCTGCCGCATTTCCCCGTGCTGTGGCCTTGCCCCCCTGACTGCGCAGGACTATTGCCGCATCGAGCCAAAGGGAAACAGCCATGAAGAACACGCGCTTCGACAAGAACGTCCTTCCCAGCCGCCACGTGACCGAAGGTCCCGCGCGCGCCGCACATCGCAGCTATCTGTATGCGATGGGGATTACCGAGGAAGAGATTCACCAGCCTCTGGTCGGCGTCGCGACCTGCTGGAACGAAGCCGCGCCGTGCAACATTTCGCTGAACCGTCAGGCGCAATCGGTCAAGATGGGTGTCAAGAAGGCGGGCGGCACGCCGCGCGAATTCACGACCATCACCGTCACCGACGGGATCGCCATGGGCCACGAAGGCATGCGGTCGTCCCTGGCATCACGCGACGCCATCGCGGATACGGTCGAACTGACCATGCGCGGCCATTGCTATGATGCAATTGTCGGTCTGGCCGGGTGCGACAAGTCGCTGCCGGGGATGATGATGGCGATGGTGCGGCTGAACACGCCATCGGTCTTCATCTACGGCGGCTCGATCCTGCCGGGGAAATACAAGGGCCGCGACATCGTGGTCCAGGACATGTTCGAGGCCGCGGGCCAGCACGCCGCCGGCCTGATTTCCGACGCCGAACTGGCGATCATGGAAAAGCTCGCCTGTCCTTCCGCGGGTGCGTGCGGTGGTCAGTACACCGCGAACACCATGGCCTGCGTCAGCGAGGCGATCGGTCTGGCGCTGCTGAACTCCTCAGGCGCGCCTGCGCCTTATGAAAGCCGCGACCAGTATGGCGATGCGTCAGGCGTGGCGGTCATGAACCTGCTGGAAAAGAACATCCGTGCGCGCGACATCGTCACGCGCAAGTCGTTGGAAAACGCGGCGCGCGTCGTGGCCTGCACGGGCGGCTCGACCAATGCCGGTCTGCACCTGCCGGCCATCGCGCACGAGGCGGGGATCGAGTTCGACCTGTTCGACGTGTGCGACATCTTCCGCGACACGCCCTATTTCGTGAACCTGCGTCCGGGTGGTGAGTATGTCGCCAAGGATCTGTTCGAGGCGGGCGGCATCCCGGTCGTCATGAAGGAGCTGGCCAAGGCCGGCCTGCTGCATCTGGACTGCATGACCGCATCAGGCCGCACCCTTGGCGAAGAGCTGGAAACCATTCAGGGCGAGCCGGACGGCAAGGTGATCCATCCCGTTGAAACCCCGATCACCCGGACCGGCGGCGTCGTCGGCCTGCGTGGCAACCTGGCACCCGAAGGCGCCATCGTGAAGGTCGCCGGGATGAGCGAGGCTGATCAGGTCTTCACCGGTCCGGCGCTGGTTTTCGAATGCGAAGAAGACGCGTTCGAAGCGGTCCAGAACCGCACCTACCAAGAAGGCTGTGTGTTCGTGATCCGCAACGAAGGCCCCGCAGGCGGCCCCGGCATGCGGGAAATGCTGGCGACGACGGCCGCATTGTCCGGTCAGGGCATGGGCAAGAAGGTCGCGCTGATCACCGACGGACGCTTTTCCGGCGCGACGCGGGGGTTCTGCGTGGGCCATGTCGGCCCCGAAGCGGCGCATGGCGGCCCCATTGCGCTGGTCCAGAACGGCGACATGATCACCCTGAACGCGCTGACGGGCGAGTTGACCATCGATCTGTCCGACGAAGAGCTGGCGCAGCGCAAGGCAAACTGGAAAGGTCCGCGCAAGACGGACTATAACTCTGGTGCGGTGTGGAAATTCGCGCAGCTGGTCGGTTCGGCCAGATACGGGGCAGTGACGCATCCCGGGGCGAAAGCGGAAACCCACATCTACATGGATCAATAAGGGCGGGGGCGCACAGCAGTCGTGGGTTGGCGAGACTGGATTGACCGACGCATACGGCAGCGCGCCCTTGGCCAATGGTCTGTTCTGGCCGATCGGGCAGGCGGCCACGGCGCAAGCCTGCCCAAACGCCGTATCCGCCGCCTGCGGGATGAGGCGGGCGCGCTGCGCCGTGATCTTGACCGTTTCGTCTCGCGCGCCGATGTGGCGCTGGCCACAGGTGTCGGGGCGGATGCGACGCAGGGTCTGTCGCAGGACACGGACTGGCACTGGCGCCCGGACTTTCTGATCAGCCGTGCGACTCCAGCCGCCCTTGTCGCGCCCGAAAGCGGCGCGGATCTGCAAGGTCAGGCAACGATCTGGCATGACTGCGCGGACCGCGCGGTGATCCTGCGCCAGATACCGAACACCCAAACGGACGCGCCGATGCCGTTCGGTCTTCAACTCGAGACCTTTGCATTTACCGGCAGTTTCCTGTCGTTGGCCATCGATTTGCCGGTCGACGTGATGACGGACCTTGGGCGCCGTCATATTCTGCGGCTGGACATGTCCCTGACGATGGAGCGGGAGACGCCTGTCTATGTCCGTCTGAATGTCGCGCACGGTCCCAACACCGACGACATCCTGCGCCAGATAGACACCCGCGATGCCGGCCAACAGCGCCAAGTGGCGGTTGAGTTCGATCTGTATCTGATCGATTTGAACGACGAACGTCTGGTCAAATTGTGGCTGGATATCATTGTCGAAAACCCGGCGATGAACGCTTTGCGGATCACCGATCTACGACTGTCGCGGCGCCCTCGGGCGGAAGTATAGAAACGGATAGGCATGGCTGTGACCTTCACCTCTGACGCGCTTGGTGCCGGTATCTGGCGCGGTCGGCTGACCAACCCCCGCGGCATCCGGCGTGCGGTCGTCCTGATGGATGGCGAAGCCGTCGCGCAAGTTCCCGTCACCGCCGAAGGGGCCGAGGTTTTGATCGAGATCCCGCTTCCGGCGCGCGTTCTGGGCGAGGGTGTCCAGACCTTGATGCTGGTCGTTGACGATGCCCCGGTTGGCAGCCCCGTCACCCCCGCCGCGCAAACTGTCGGGCATCTGAGCATTCGCGCGGGCGAGCCGCTGGGCGAAGATGTCCTGGACGAACTGGCGACTTTGCGGGCCGAGCTTGAACTGCTGAAACGTCAGTTCCGCGGACTGGCGACGCTTTAGTCGCGCTGAAAATACCAGTAGCCCGCGACTTCCCGGAAACCCAGCTTTTCATACAGCGCCACTGCCCCGGTGTTCTGCCTGGCGACCGCCAGCGCGATGCTGTCGGCGCCGTTGTCGCGGGCGAAACGCGCCGCCAGTTGCAGCATCCATTTAGCCACGCCCTGACGGCGGAAATCCGGCAACACCGCCAGCGCGTGGACCATCGCCACGGGCCCATCGACCGCCACAAAGCCGATACCCGCGGCCCGGTCGCGCGCGCGACCCAGAAGCGCCGCCTTGGGCAAGGCGACCCGGTCCATCACCGCCTGACGGGTGGCATCGATCCCGGTGTCTGCCCAAAGCTCAACCTGCATTGCAAGCGGCGGCCAGCAGGCAAAGGCCTTCATTCGGGGCAGGGGCGCGTCGGCCAACCCCGCCACAGCGGTCGCCATGACACACGTCGGGTTGGTGGCTTGAAAGCCGGCCAGGGTCAGTGCGTCCGACAGTTGCGTGTCAGCGTCCCAAACGGAAAACAGTTGATCCTGACCCAACCGCGTCTGCTGGGCTGCGGCGGCTTCGATATCGCCAACGGTCCAGGGGCCGTTCGAACGGGCGGCTGTCACGCGACCGCCGCCGCTTTTGGGGCTGCGTGGGACATCGAACCCATGCAGATGCAACGTCTCCGCCGCCGGCCAAGTGCTGCGAAAGGCGTGCGCAGTGGCGGGGTCCAGCCCGCCTTCCGTTACATCGGGCGACGAGGTCACAGACCCAGCCGGTCGCGCAGCGTCGTCATCGCCAGATCGACGCGCGCGCCGTCCAACCCCCTGACGACAAGGTTCGTGCCCCAGCCTTCGTTGTCACGGAACGGATAAGACCCCAGCGACAGGTCTGGAAATTCGAGCGCCACGTCCCGCAGGTCTTCGGCCACATCGCTTTCCCCGCGGCGCACCTCGACGCTTTGGCTGATCTGCGGACGCCCACCCGGAAGGGTGGGGATCAGGGCGTCGACCATGGCGCGAAACACCTCGGGGACCCCTGCCATGACGTGGGTGTGGCCGATGGAAAAGCCGGGGGCGGCACTGACTCGGTTCTCGATCAGCGCGGCGCCGACCGGGATGCGGGCCATGCGCAGGCGGTTGTCGGTCAGGTCCATCCCAAGACGGCTATAGCGTTCGGCCATCGCGGCGCGCGCGCGTTCGTTGATCTCGACCGTCGTCCCGAAGGCTGCGGCGACCGCGTCTGCCGTGATGTCGTCATGCGTCGGCCCGATCCCGCCCGAGGTGAAGACCAGATCCCACGCCCCGCCAAGCGAGCTGTCCATCGCACGGATCGCGGCCACGATGCGGTCCTCTTCATCGGGGACGACCCGGATTTCCTTCAGATCAAAGCCGGTGGCGTTCAGCACCCCGGCCAGATGATAGGCGTTTCCCTCGCGCGTCCGGCCGGACAGGATTTCGTCGCCGATCACAAGGATGCCGGCGGTCGGATTGTCGGATTGCATGGCAGGTCCTTTCGTTCGTCCCAATAATGCGCAGCCGCCGGTCTGGAACAAGGGGGGCGCGCTGGCTATATTCTGCTCAACGCGCGTCCTCGCCGACGTGCCACAATCGCCCGCAAGGACTGCCAATGAACGATCCCCGCCTGACCCGCGAAGGCATTCGCATTCATGAACCTGCCGATTTTGACGGCATGCGCGCCGCTGGCCTTGTCGCTGCCCGCATTCTGGATGAGGTCGGCCCGCTGGTGCAGCCCGGTGTCACCACAGCCGAACTGGACGACTTCATCACGCGTCGGGTCACGGAACTGGGCACCACCAGCGCCACGATCGGTTATCGCGGGTATCAGCACGGCAGTTGCATCAGCGTGAACCATGTCGTCTGCCACGGCATCCCCGGCGGCAAAATTCTGGCGGATGGCGACATTCTGAACATCGACGTCACCGTGATCCTGGATGGCTGGTTCGGTGACAGTTCGCGGATGTATGTCGCGGGCACGCCGTCAGTCAAAGCGCGCCGGTTGATCGAGGTGACCTACGATTCGCTCATGCGCGGGATCGACGCGGTGCGCCCCGGCGCGACCTTCGGCGATATCGGCCACGCGATCCAAAGCTTTGTCGAATCGCACCGCATGTCGGTCGTGCGTGATTTCTGCGGCCACGGCATCGGTCAGGTATTCCACGGCGCGCCGAACGTCCTGCACTACGGCACGCCTGGGAAAGGGCCCCGTCTGGAAGAAGGCATGTTCTTCACGATCGAGCCGATGGTGAACCTTGGCCGCCCCGAGGTTAAGACGCTGGCTGATGACTGGACTGCCGTGACGCGGGACAAGTCGCTGTCGGCGCAGTTCGAACACTCGGTCGGCGTGACCGCGACCGGTTGCGAAATCTTCACCCTTTCCCCGGGCGACGTCTACTTTCCCAAGTTTTAAGTATCGCTCAAGTGGCGCAGGCGGTCCAGCGCCCCTTGCAGGATGTATCCTGCCGCGACCTGATCGATGACCTGTGCACGGCGTGCACGTGACGCGTCCGCCTCCAGCAGGGCGCGTTCGGCGGCGACGGTGGACAGGCGTTCGTCCCAGAATGTCATGGCCAGCGGCGTCAGCCGTTCCAGATTGCGCGCAAATGCGCGGGTCGACTGGGCGCGCGGCCCCTCGGTCCCATCCATGTTGCGCGGAAGGCCAAGGACCAGACCGACGAGCGCACGTTCTGCCGCGATCTTCATCAGTGCGTCCGCATCCAGCGTGAATTTCTGCCGCTTGATCACAGTGATGGGCGACGCAACCTGACGCAGCCCGTCACTGACCGCCACACCGATGGTTTTCGTGCCCAAATCCAACCCGGCCAGCGCACCGGTCCGGGGCAGGGACTCCGCAAACTCTTCGATCGTCGCAAATATCATTCCAGCCCCGCTTGCGTTGCCGCGGAATTGATCGTCGTCAAACCGTCGGGTGAGCTGGCAAAGATCTGACGCGCCTCGGCCAGAATATTGCGGGCGTGGTCGGTGTTGCCGATAACGACATGGGCCGTGATCAGCCGTGCCCACTCCTCGGCCGAGCCGCCATCGGTCGCGAGCCGGCTTTCCAGCGATGCGACCATACCCTGCACCATCTCCGCGCGCTCCTCCGGCGTTTGGTCCGCCGCGGCGGCCACGGCATCGGCATCCGGGCCGGGCAGAGCCGCCGCGGCTGGCGGTTCGGGAAGCGTATAGTCTGGCTGGCCCGCCAGCCACGCGATGGCGGGCATCGCTTGGCGGACGGACGAGGCCCAAGGCGCACTGGCGGCGTCGTCCCGCGTCAGAAGATCGGCCCAGATCGGAAAGGTCAGATCCGGACGTCCGGTCTGCGCCAGCAGTACCCCGCGCAAATACCGCGCTAGCCCGTTCTGCGCGTCCAGTTTCAGCGCATCGTCGATGTGCCGTTCGGCTTCGGCGGTGACGATGCCGCCTGCCGATGCAACGGTCAGCGCGGCCAGTTCCGCCAGATCGTCGGCGCTGGTGCCTGATGCGTTCAGCGCAATCAGCCGTGTCTGCGCATCTTTGGCCGCGCGGATGTGACCCAGCGCCTGCTCATTTCGAACCAGAAGTCGCAGGGCCTGCTGATCGTTCGGCTGGGCCGCCACGCGCTCGCGCAGTTGCTGAACCAGTGCGGCATAGCTGGGATCGGCGTCGACCGGCGTTTCCGGGAAGGCAGCCTCGGCCGCTTGCTGGGTTGGACGCGCGTCGTAGTTCGCCTTGGCGCTGGCCAGACGCGCCGACAGCGGTTGGTCCGGCATCGCGGGATGGCCGAGATAGAAGATATAGGCACCGAGACAGCCCAGCAGAATTGCGACAGTCAGCGCGATGACTGCGCCGGCACCGGGCGCGCGATCGGCGGTCTTTTGCGTCGTGGCCAGTGCACGGTCCGCCTCCAGCACACGGCGAGAGATTTCGACCCGGACGCGGTCGGCCTCATCCGGGGGAATGACGCCCCGCGACACATCGCGTTCGACGTCGCGCAGTTGCTGGCGATAGACGTCCAGATCATAGGCGGCAGTTGGTCGGGCCACCGTGACAGGCCGCATCAACGGGGCAATCAGCGCATAGCCGACGCCCGCCATCATCACACTGCAAAGAAGCCAGAACATCGTCGCCCTTCGTCCGATCCTGTCGGGTGATAGTCGGTTTTGACCCGCCCGGAAACCCATCGGCACACGGGCAGCAGGTGACGTGCGCCCCCGCGTCTCAACGCTGCTGTGATCTGTCGCATGGGCACAATAGCCGTGTCGCAAAATGACTTGTCGCGACGGGGCTGCAAAGGGCAGATTGCCAACCGGTCGCGGCAGAACCCGCGTCCCCATGCTGCCGCTGCCCGAGGTCACGATGCCTGAACAGAACACCCGCCGATCCGGCCGCTATTCCGTCTTCGCGATCGCGCGCGAGGCGATGCGCCTGCATACCGGCTGGGGCCGTGCCTGGGCCGACCCGGTGCCCAAAAAACGCTACAAGGTGATCATCGTGGGGGCTGGCGGGCATGGGCTTGCGACCGCGTATTACCTTGGCAAGAACTTCGGCATCACCGATGTCGCCATCATCGAAAAGGGTTGGCTGGGCGGTGGAAATACCGGGCGGAACACGACGATCATCCGCTCGAACTACCTGCAGGACCCATCGGCCGCGATCTATGACAAGGCGCTGAAGCTGTATGAAGGCCTGTCGCAGGACCTGAACTATAACGTCATGTTCAGCCCGCGTGGTCTGCTGATGCTGGCGCAGACCGAGCATGAGGTGCGTGGCTATCGCCGGACGGTGATCGCCAACCACTTGCAGGGCGTCGCGACCCGTTGGGTCAGCCCGGCCGAGATCAAGGATATCGTCCCGATCATCAACATCGACGGGCCGCGCTATCCCGTGCTGGGGGGGCTGTTTCAGGAACGCGGCGGCACTGCGCGCCATGACGCCGTCGCATGGGGCTATGCCCGGGCGTGTTCGGACATGGGCATGCACATCATCCAGAACTGTGAGGTAACAGGGGTTGAGACGACGAACGGCCACGTCGCCGCCGTCAACACGACCCGCGGCCGGATGGAATGTGAAAAGCTGACCATCGTCGTCGCTGGCCATTCCTCGGTCGTGGCGGAGATGGCGGGCTTCCGTCTGCCGATCGAATCGATTGCACTGCAGGCACTCGTCAGCGAACCGATCAAGCCCTGCTGCGATGTCGTCATCATGGCCAACACCGTCCACGGCTATCTGTCCCAGTCCGACAAGGGAGAGATGGTCATCGGTGGCGGCACCGACGGGTTCAACAACTATTCCCAGCGCGGATCGTGGCAGCACGTCGAAGAAACGGTCCGCTCACTGGTCGAAACCTTCCCGATGCTGTCGCGGCTGAAGATGCTGCGGCAATGGGGCGGGATTGTCGACATGACGGGCGACCGCTCGCCGATCCTGTCCAAGACGCCCGTGCGCGGGGTTTATGTCAACTGCGGCTGGGGCACCGGCGGGTTCAAGGCGATCCCTGGTTCCGGCTGGGCCATGGCCGAGCTGGTGGCCAATGACGAACCTGGCCCGCTGGCCGCAGCCTTTGGTCTGGAACGGTTCGCCGAAGGGCGTTTCATCGATGAAAGCGTTGCTGCGGGGGTCGCGCATTGATCGGCGGGAACCTTTGGCCCGGCTTGTGGTTGGTCACAGATAGCCGAGGAGAGGCCAACGCATGTCAGACCCAAATCGCACCGCACCGCGCCCCGGCGCGCCCCTGCCGCCCCCTGAACGCAGTGGCGTCAGCTGGCCGCTTATCATCGTCGTCATTCTCATCGTTCTGGCGGCACTGTGGTACTTCTTCGGTCGCAGCACCGACGTCGCAGGCGTCAACAGCGATCAGCCAACTGCAACGGCGCCCGCAACCACCGGGCCGGCGACGGTTCCTGATACAGGTACGACCGGAACTGCGCCGCAGCCGGGCACCGCGCCCGTGCCTTCGGACGCAACTGCACCGCCGGCAGCCACCAACTGACCTGATTTTCGCGGGCGGTCACGCCCTCGATCGTCACACATCTGCATCCCCCACCCCGCACGCCTCGCGCGTGTGGGGTGTCTTTCGTTTGGACGCCTCAACATGCTGACACTCACCTGTCCCTATTGCGGCGTCCGCGCCGAGGAAACCGAACTGCAGCCGGGCGGAGAGGCGCACCTCAAACGCTTCGGCCCCGGCTCGTCGGATCAGGAATTCGAGGATTATCTGTTCGCCCGCAAGAACGCCAAAGGCGTCCACTTCGAACGCTGGCGGCACATCTATGGCTGTGGGAAATGGTTCCTGACTGCGCGCGACACCGTCACTCTGCAGGTCTTTGGCAGCTATCCAGCACAGACGCCTTTTCCACCTGCAGACGTCGTCGCAGCGATCCAGGCTGCGCGTCCCGGCTGGCAGCCTGATTGGGACGAACTCGGCCCCGAAAGCGCACCGGGGATCGAAGAAAACCCCGCCCCCAACCCCACGCCAAGCAGGGACAGCTTCGTATGACGACCGCGACCGGACCCTTCCGCCTTGCAACCGGCGGCCGCCTGATCGACCGCGCCCAATCACGTTTTTTCCGTTTCGACGGGCGCAAGATGGACGGTCTTGCCGGCGATACGCTGGCATCCGCCTTGATGGCCAACGGCCAGATCATGATGGGCCGTTCCTTCAAGTATCACCGCCCACGCGGACCGATCGCATCCGGCGCGGAAGAGCCGAATGCGTTGTTCGGGCTGGGGCAGGGCGGTCGGTTTGAGCCGAACCAGCGCGCAACCGTCACGCCACTGGTGTCGGGGATGTATGCCGAAAGCCAGAATGCGTGGCCCAGCCTGAACTTCGATATCGGCGCCATCAACGATTCGCTTTGGCGGTTTTTTCCGGCTGGGTTCTATTACAAAACCTTCATGCAGCCGCGCTCGGCGTGGAAGCACTTGTTCGAACCCGTGATCCGGCGAGCGGCTGGCTTGGGCAAAGCGCCGACGCAGGCCGACCCCGACAAGTATGAACAGGCCTATGATTTTGCCGATGTGGTGGTCGTGGGCGGCGGGATCGCGGGGCTTTCGGCGGCTCTGCACGCGGCCGAAGGCGGCAAGCGCGTGATCGTGCTGGAACAGTCGCCCGTCTGGGGCGGTCGCACGCCGGTCGATCACGCCGGCGGTCAGGCCCGCATCGACGCGCTGGTCGACAAGCTGCGCGCGCTGCCAAGCGTCACCATGCGCCGCGCGACGATGGCGACCGGTCTTTACGACCACGGATATCTGCTGGCCCGAGAGGCGCTGGCCGACCACGACCCGAATGCTGGTCTGCCGCGTCAGCGTCTGTGGCGCATCCGCGCCGGTCGGATCGTCACGGCGACAGGGGCGCTGGAACGGCCGCTGTCATTTGCAGGCAACGACGTGCCCGGTGTGATGCTGGCCAGCGCGGTGCGCGACTATCTGGTTGATTACGGGGTCGCACCCGGTCGCCGGATCGCGGTCGTGACGAACAATGACGACGGTTATCGGACCGCCTTGGCGGCGCTGGATGCCGGGCTGGCCGTCCCTGTCGTGATCGACGCACGCGCAAACCCTACGGGCGCACTTGCTCAGGCCGTCAAGGCGCGCGGCGTCCGGATCGAGGCGGGCGCAGGCATTGCCAAGGTCCACGGCCGAAAGGCGGTCACCGGGCTGTCCCTTTGCACCCAAAGCGGGACCGGCGACGTGACCGGCACTGTCGAATGCGACGTCATCGCCATGTCCGGTGGCTGGTCGCCTGTGGTCCATCTGTGGAGCCATTGCGGCGGCAAGCTGAAATGGGATGAACGTCGGACCATGTTCGTCCCCGATCCCTCGCGCCCGCCGACCGGGGCGGATGGTCGCGCCAACGTCATGGCGATCGGTGCCGCGGCAGGCGATCTGCGACTGAACGGACTGACCGGTGCCGAGGACGAGCAGGCGATCATGCCGGTCTGGGTCATGCCTGAAAACGCGACCCGCAAAGCACGCTTCAAGATGTGGCTGGATTTCCAGAACGACGTGAAGGTGTCCGACGTCGAACTGGCCGCGCAGGAAGGCTATCAGTCGGTCGAACATACCAAGCGCTATACCACGCTGGGAATGGCGACGGATCAGGGTAAGATCAGCAATATCAACGGGCTGGCGGTTCTTTCTAATAGTTTGGGTCAACCGATCCAGGCCACCGGGACCACCACGTTCCGCCCCCCTTATACGCCGCTGACCCTTGGCACGATCACCGCCGAGGCGCGGGGCGCGCTGTTCCAACCCCTGCGCAAGACGCCGATCTATGACTGGCACGAAAAGGCCGGTGCGTTCTTTGAACCTGTGGGTCTTTGGCGGCGTGCCTATTGCTATCCCCGGGGCGCCGAAACGCACGCCGAGGCCGTCGCGAGAGAGATCTTGGCGGTGCGGGCCGGCGTGGGGACGCTTGATGCCTCGACCCTTGGCAAGATCATCGTCAAAGGGCCGGATGCCGGCAAGTTTCTGGACATGATGTACACCAACATGATGTCCACGCTGCCGGTCGGGAAATGTCGCTATGGCCTGATCTGTTCCGAAAACGGCTTTCTGGTCGATGACGGGGTGGCGGCGCGCCTGTCGGACGATACGTGGCTTGTTCACACCACCACCGGCGGCGCCGAACGTATCCACGGTCACATGGAAGACTGGCTGCAATGCGAATGGTGGGATTGGCAGGTCTATACCGCCAACGTCACCGAAGAATACGCCCAGATCGCCGTGGTGGGCCCCAAGGCCCGGGCCGTGCTGGAAAAGCTGGGGGGCATGGACGTGTCTGCCGAAACGCTGCCCTTCATGCAGTGGGCAGATGGCGAACTGGCAGGGATCCCGGTCCGCGTCTATCGCATCAGCTTCTCGGGTGAGCTGTCATTCGAAGTCGCGGCCCCAGCCAATCGCGGACGCGAGCTGTGGGAGAGGATCCACGAGGCCGGCGCCGAATTCGGCATCACCGCCTATGGAACCGAGGCGATGCACATCATGCGCGCCGAAAAGGGCTTCATCATGATCGGCGATGAAACCGACGGCACGGTCATCCCGCAGGACCTGAACCTCGGCTGGGCGATTTCCAAGAAGAAGGCCGACTATCTGGGCAAGCGCGCGCAGGAGCGCAGTTTCATGGCCGACCCCGACCGCTGGAAGCTGGTCGGCCTGCAAAGTGTCGATGACCGTGTCCTGCCGGATGGCGGCTATGCGGTGGCGGACGGTGTGAACGCGAACGGGCAGCGGAATACGCAGGGGCGCATCACCTCGACCTATATGTCGCCGACCCTGGGGCGGCCGATTGCGATGGGTCTGGTCCTGCACGGTCCCGACCGCATGGGCGAAGAGCTGGAGTTCCCGGTCCCGGGCGGGGAAAGCTTCCGCGCCGTGATCTGCGACCCGGTATTCTATGACAAGGAAGGGACCCGCGCCAATGGCTGAGACGGGCACACTGGCCAAGGTCACGCAGGTCCGCGACCTTGGCATGATCATGATCCGCGCCGATCTGGAACGCGCAGGCGACGCAATTGCCGGCGCGGCAGGGCTGCCGATCCCGGATACCGCGCGGGTGACGGGCGACGGCGCGCGGGGCCTGGGATGGATGTCGCCCGACGAATTGCTGATGGTGCTGCCGGTGGCCGAGGTCGGCCAGACCGTCCGCGACCTGGCGGATGCGCTGACGGGCGAACATGCAATGGTGCAGGACGTGTCGAACATGCGCTGCGTGTTCGACGTGACCGGACGCAAGGCGTCGCAGGTTCTGTCCAAGCTGTGCCCGGTCGATTTTGCGGCCCTGCCGGCGGACGGTTTGCGCCGCACCCGCGCGGCACAGGTTGCCTGCGGCATCTGGCGTGTGCCGGACGGGTTTCGCGTCATCGCGTTCCGGTCGGTCACTGACTATCTGCGTGGCATCTTAGAAAATGCGGCTCAGGCAGAGACCGACCTCGACCCGCGCTAGGGTCGGGGAATCATCGCCCGACGTGCCGACGCACGGCGATAGGCCGCTGCGGAATAGATCGCCAAAGCCGTCCAGATCATTGCAAACGCGATGGCGTGCCACTTGGTGAACACCTCACCAAAGACAGCCACGGCGACGATGAACTGGATGGTGGGGTTCAGGTATCCCACCACGCCCACGGTGGCCAGATCGACGGATCGGGCCGCGCGTGCAAACAGCATCAACGGAATGGCCGTCAGCGGCCCGGCCCCGATCAACAGAAGCGTGGTCTGCCAATCAGTCCCGAAATGGACCGACCCTTCGCGCGTACCGACGGCGCCGCTGTGCACCAAGGCCAGCCAGATCAGCGCGAACGGCGCCAGAACCGCGACCTCTGCCGCGACTGAGACGACCGGCCCCAGCGGCAGCGCCTTTTTCAGCACACCGTAAAGGCCGAACGTCACGGCCAGCGCAAGGCTGACCCATGGCGTCGCGCCAAGGCCCCACGTCAGCAACGCAACCGCGACGGCGGCGATTACCACAGCCAGCCACTGCGACGGCATCAGCGTTTCACGAAAGACGATGACGCCCATGACGACGGCGACCAGCGGGAAGATGTAATACCCCAGGCTGCTTTCCACGACATGGCCATTCTGCACGGCCCAGATGAACAAACCCCAGTTGGCCGAAATCATCACCGCGGCGGCCACGATCCGCCACAGATGCGCAGTCGAACCCAACGCCCCGCGCAGAAGACCCAACCGGCCTTGATAAGCCAGCACCCCACCAAACAGCACCAGCGACCAGATCGTGCGGTGGGACAGCACCTCGGCCGGGGGGACGTGGGACAGGGCGCGGTAATAGACGGTCGACAGGCCCCAGATGACGCACACCGCGATCATCGACAAAATGCCTTTGGTGCGGTCGGTCATATTCGAAATCTCGGGGCTGTTCAGGACGCGGGAATGTGGACCTGCGTCCCGCAGAACGCAACCCGGGCGCTGCCAAGAAAAAACCGCCGCCCCGACAAGGGGGCGGCGGCTGCGTCATCAGGTTTCAAGCAGGGCTTACAGGCGCGAGGCCGCGTAATCCCAGTTCGCCAGATTGTTGATGAAGTTCTCCAGATACTTCGGACGCGCGTTGCGATAGTCGATGTAGTAGGAGTGTTCCCAAACATCCGCGCCCAGCAGCGCCGTCTGGCCTTTGACCAGCGGGTTCACGCCGTTTTCGGTCTTGGTGATTTCCAGCCCGCCATCGGCGTTCTTGACCAGCCACACCCAGCCCGAACCGAACTGCGCGACGCCCTGTTCGGTGAACTTCTTCTTGAAGTCATCGACCGAGCCGAACGATTCCTTGACCGCGGTTTCGACCTCGCCGGGGATCTTGCCGCCCTCGGGCGACATCATTTCCCAGAATTGAATGTGGTTCCAGTTCTGGCTGGCGTTGTTGAAGATGCCGTTCTGCGCGACCGCACCGTCCTTGTAGTTGCCGGTGACGATGTCCTCCAGCGACTTGTTTTCCCATTCGGTGCCGGCGATCAGCTCGTTCAGCTTGTCGACATAGGCCTTGTGGTGCTTGTCGTGGTGATATTCCAGGGTTTCCTTGGACATCCCGTGCGACGCAAGGGCATCGTGGGCATAGGGCAGATCGGGAAGGGTGAAGGCCATTTTACATTCCTCTTCAACGGTTTGAAGTCCAGCGTGGTCAGCACGGCGGGCGTATTCCCGACCGGCTTCGCCTTGGCTGACCAACGTCCGGTAACGGGCCGGGTTCCGCCGTTGGTTGCATGTGATTGGCAAGCATGCGTTAGGGCGTATAGAAGGGCGCAGGAATAACAAGTGAAAGACGGGCCAGGCGCGTATGACGAACCAGAACGACCGCTTCATCGACGAAGTGACCGAAGACCTGCGCCGCGACCGTCTGTTCCGTGTCATGCGCCGTTATGGCTGGATCGTCATTCTGGCGCTGCTTGTGGCAGTGGCGATGTCGGCATGGCGTGAATACAGCAAGGCCCGGGAAGGGCGGCTGGCGCGTGAATTCGGCGATGCCGTTCTGGCTGCAGATGCCAGCGCCGATCCGACCGCCCGGGCCGAGGCGCTGGCCAAGGTCGACACGTTCGGCCGCGCGGACAGAGCCGCGTTCCTTGATTTGCTGGCCGCCGATGCGCGTCTGGGCGCCAATGACGTTCCCGCTGCATCTGCGGCGCTGACGGAAGCGCAAAAGGCCGCCGGGACTGACGTCGTGCTGCGGGATCTCGCGCTGCTGCGCAATGTGCTGGCGCAAGGCAATGCCGTGGATGCCGCTGCCCGTGATGCCGCGTTGGCCGAGCTGTCGAAACCCGGCGCGCCGTTCGAACTGTTGGCGTTGGAACAGAAAGCCGTGGCATTGGCCGATGCGGGCCACACCGACGACGCCGTTGCCCTGATCCGCCAGATTCAGGACAAGGACGGGCTTAGCCAAGCCTTGCGTCAGCGCCTTTCCGAAATGATGATCACACTGGGTGCCGAAGCAGAGCCCACGAGCGGCGCGGACGTGCCGCCTCCACCTGCGCCGGCAGCCGGCTGAAACGACGACGCGCGGCGAACAACAACAAGCCGATCGCAAGGGGGACATCGATGACCAGAAATGGGATCACCAGACAGGGAACGGCCAAGCTTGGCCTGACCGGCATGATGTGCGCCCTGATGGCGCTGTCCGCCTGTGCCGAGCGTGAGAAGATCCTGCCCGGTGCGCGCTATGACACGCGCGCTGTTTTCAGCCCGGATGGCCCGGCCGTCGAAGGCGCCACGACACCCGCGTCGGCGGCGCTGAACCTGCCTGCGCCGCGGTCGACCGAATGGCCGCAACGCGCCCAGAACGCACAGCACCTGATCGGCCACGCGACGCTGGGTGCCGGAACGACCCGGGTGTGGTCGGGAAACATCGGTCAGGCATCCGGTCGCAAAGCCCGCATCACCGCGGATCCGATCGTCGCGGCAGGCCGCGTCTTCGCCATGGACGCACGCGCCCGGGTGACCGCTTTCGCCCAATCGGGCGGCACGACCTGGTCCACCGACATCACCCCGGCTGCGGAATCGCCCACCAGCGCATCCGGCGGCGGACTTGCGTTCGAAGGCGGCACGGTTTTTGCCACCAGCGGATACGGCGAACTGGTCGCGCTGGACGCGACCACCGGCGGCGTTCGCTGGCGCCAACGGCTGGAAGCGCCGGTATCCGCGCCGCCGACCGTGATGAACGGCGTTGTCTATGTCGTTGGGCGTAACGCAACCGGCTGGGCGGTTCGCGCCGCAGATGGCAAGGTCTTGTGGACGGTGTCGGGGATCGCGGCCCCCGCTGGCGTCTCGGGCGTGTCATCGCCTGCAACTGACGGACGCACGGTGATCTTCCCGTTCGCGTCAGGTCAGTTGCTGGCGGTTGAGGCGTCGACCGGCAATCAGATTTGGACACAGCAAGTCGCGGGAACTCGGGTTGGTCGCGCCATCGCCATGATCCGCGATGTCACCGGTGATCCTGTGATCGCGGGGAACATGGTTCTTGGCGCAACCTCATCAGGTCGCATCGACGCACTTGACCGCGAAACCGGAACCCAGATCTGGAGCCATAAGGACGGCGCCGTCAGCCCGCCTCTGGTCGTCGGGGGCTCGGTATTTGCGGTCAACGACGAAAACCATCTGGTTCGTCTGGATGCCGCAACCGGCGGGCGCATCTTCGATGTCGAGCTGCCCTATTATACCGACCGTCGCACGCGCAAACAGGACCGCATCGTCGCCCATTACGGCCCTGTGCTGGCCGGGGGGCGGTTGTTCGTGGCCTCGTCCGACGGCGTGCTTCGGGCGTTCGATCCACGCTCGGGCGTGCTGGTGGGGCAGGGTGCGATTCCCGGTGGGGCGGCCAGTGCCCCGGTCGTGGGTGCAGGCACCCTTTATGTCGCCAGCCGTAACGGCCAACTGCACGCGTTCCGCTGATGAGCTTTACCCTCGCCATCGTCGGCCGGCCCAATGTCGGCAAATCCACCCTGTTCAACCGGCTCGTCGGCAAGCGCCTGGCGCTGGTCGATGACCAGCCGGGCGTCACCCGCGACCTGCGCGAAGGCGATGCGCGTCTGGGCGATCTACGCTTTGTCGTGATCGACAGCGCCGGTCTGGAGATGGCCGAAGACGACAGCCTTCAAGGCCGGATGCGCCGCCTGACCGAACGCGCCGTCGATGAGGCGGACGCGTGTCTCTTCGTGATCGACGCCCGTGCCGGCGTGACGGCGGCGGACGAATACTTCGCCGATCTGCTGCGCAAACGCGCCAAGCACGTGATCCTGGCTGCGAACAAGGCCGAAGGTCGCGCCGGTGAAACCGGCGTTCTTGAAGCCTATGGCCTTGGGTTGGGTGAGCCGCTGCGCATTTCGGCAGAACACGGCGAGGGGCTGGACGAGCTTTATTATATCCTGCGCCCGCTGGCTGCCCAGATCGAGGCATCGCGTCCTGCCCCGATCGAGCCTATGACCGACGTCAATCTGACCGAGGAACAGGCCGAATCCGGCGAAGGTGCCGAAGAATGGCGTCCGTCGCCGGACCATCCGCTGCAACTGGCCGTCATCGGCCGGCCGAATGCCGGGAAATCGACGCTGATCAACAAGATCATCGGCGAAGACCGGCTGCTGACCGGCCCCGAAGCCGGGATCACCCGCGACGCCATTTCCGTGTCGACCGACTTCATGGGCACGCCCATGCGCATCTTCGACACTGCAGGCATGCGCAAGAAGGCGCGCGTCGTCGACAAGGTCGAAAAGCTGTCGGTTGCCGATGGCCTGCGCGCCGTCCGCTTTGCCGAGGTGGTCGTGGTGCTGCTGGACGTGGAGATCCCGTTCGAACAGCAGGATTTGCGCATTGCCGACTTTGCGGAAACCGAAGGTCGCGCGGTCGTCGTTGCGGCGAACAAGTGGGATCTTGAGGAAGACAAGCCGCAGAAGCTGAACGAACTGCGCGAAGCGTTCGAGCGTTTGCTGCCGCAGTTGAAAGGCGCACCGCTGGTGACCGTGTCTGCCCGGACCGGTAAAGGGCTGGACCGCCTGCACAAGGCAATCATCACCGCGCACGAGGTCTGGAACAAGCGGATCGGCACGGCGCGGCTGAACAACTGGCTGATCGCGATGACCGAGGCGCATCCGCCCCCCGCACCGGGTGGCCGTCGCATCCGCCTGCGTTACATGACGCAGGTCAAGACGCGTCCGCCGGGCTTTGTCATCATGGCGTCCCACGTGGATCAGATCCCTGAAAGTTACCGTCGGTATCTGGTGAACGGGCTGCGGCAGGACTTTGATATGCCGGGAACGCCGATCCGGCTAACCTTCCGCGATCAGGGGGACAAGAACCCCTACCGCAACCTTGCGGGCAAGCGCCGACCGACCGGGGCGCTGGCCAAGCACAAGGATCGGCAGAAGCCAAAAGGGACGACCTGAGGCGTCAGGTCGTCACACGCACACAGACAACCGCCATCGCTGCAATGCCCAGAACACAGGCCGTGGCGATGGTCATTGATCCGTCAAGGCTTGCCGCTGCGATCCCGATCAACGCCCAGATCATCGTCAGCGCAAAGCTGATCCGACTGCCCAGTGCCAGCTGAATCCATACCGCCGCGGCGCATGAAAACAGCAATCCGATCAACTGGGCGGTCTGAACCGGTATCCCGAATTTCAGCGAAAGCAGCAGACCAACCGCACTGAACCCCCCGATGACCAGCCATGCGGCGATGACGCACACCAGCATATCTTCCCAGTAAAGGAGCGCGTGATCCACCCGTTCACGCGCGCGAAGATCATTGAAGACGTTGCTGAGCACACCAATCGGGGCGACAGCTGCCAGCAACAGACCCGACACCGCCGAGGTTTCAACCACGATCGGCCACAAGGTCGCGGCCACCAGACCAAGTGTAAGGCTAAGCCTGATTGGCGCAGCAAACCGCTCTCGACTGCGCAGATACAGCATCCCAAGCGCTGCCAGCCCCACCATGACCACCAGCGCCCACAGCGCGCCGTTGACCGGTTGCTGGATGACGCTGACGACGTCGTCGGCAAGCTGGGTCGAATCGTTGCCATAGAAGGTGTCGTTATACGAAAGTCCCTCCAGCACCCCATCGGGCGCGGATGAATTTCCATATTTCGCCTGTGCGAAAATGCTGACTACAAAAGCCAGCACAACGATGATCTCAGAGGCGGCGCGGACAAGGACAACGCGTTTCATGCGACCCGAACGCACCCGCGGCTGCGGGGTTTCGCCAATTCGTCCATGATCCCACCCTTTTCCGACACGCGGCATAATTGTGACGCAGACGGCCCTTTCGACCGCCTGCGGAATCTCAGGACAACGTGCCGTCTGCACCCAAAGTGGTGGCGCCACCCAGATACGGGTGCAGCGCCTTGGGCAGGGTCACGGACCCGTCCGCCTGCTGGCCGTTTTCCAGAACGGCAATCAGCGTGCGCCCGACGGCCAGACCTGATCCGTTCAGCGTGTGCACGAATTCCGGCTTGCCACCGCCTTCGGGGCGATAGCGTGCATTCATGCGCCGGCCCTGAAAATCGCCGCAGTAACTGACCGAAGAAATCTCGCGGAACTTGTCCTGCCCGGGAAGCCAGACTTCCAGATCATGCGTGATCCGCGCGCCGAAACCCATGTCGCCGGTGCAAAGGACGATCGTGCGATACGGCAGCTCCAGCGCCTCAAGCACGGCTTCGGCGCAGCGGGTCATGCGCGCGTGTTCCTCAAGGCCGGTGGCGGCGTCGGTCACGGACACCATCTCGACCTTCTCGAACTGGTGCTGGCGCAACATGCCCGACGTGTCGCGACCGGCGCTGCCGGCCTCGGACCGGAAGCACTGGGAATGGGCGACCATGCGGCGGGGCAGGGTGGATTGATCGACCAGATCTCCGTTGACCGTGTTGGTCAGCGTCACCTCGGCCGTGGGGATCAGCCACCAGCCTTCGCGGGTCTGATAGCTGTCCTCCCCGAACTTCGGCAGCTGGCCCGTGCCCTCCATCATTTCCGACAGAACCAGCACCGGGGTCCACGTTTCAGTCAGCCCGTGCCGGGTGACGTGCAGGTCCAGCATGAACTGCGCCAGTGCGCGATGGATGCGGGCGACCCCGCTGCGCAGCAGGACGAACCGGGCACCCGAAAGTTTGGCCGCCGTTTCAAAGTCCATGCCCGGCTTTACGCCAGCGATCTGGAAATGCTCGACCGGGGCAAAGTTGAACGCGCGCGGCGTGCCCCAGCTGCGGATCTCGACATTGTCGCCTTCGTCCTTGCCGTCCGGGACTGTGTCCAACGGCGCGTTCGGGATCGTCAGCAGGATGTCACGCAACTGCTGGTCCAGCGCCTCGGCCTCGGACGTCATGGTGGCGATTTCGGCTTTCTTCTCGCCCACCAAGGCACGCAGACGTTCAAATTCGGCATCGTCACCGCGCGCCTTTGCGGCACCCGTTTCCTTGCTGGCGCGGTTCTGGTCGGCCTGCGCGGTTTCGGCTGCCTGAATGCGTTCGCGGCGGTCCTTGTCCAAAGCCAGAATTTCGGCCGACATCGGCGCCGCACCCCGACGCGACAGCGCGTGATCGAAGGCTGCGGGATTTTCGCGAATGGCGCGGATGTCGTACATGGGTCACTTCTCCAGCTCGGCGCCCCGGGTCGGGCGTGAGACGGGCTTAGCGAAAACCCCGCAAGCGGCCAAGACCCTAGCTGCCGGGCATGCCCTGAACCATCTGTCCCAGCATCGGCCAGAACTCGTCGCGGCCGACATAGCCCTCCATTCGGCCCATCTCGGCCCCGTCGCGCAGCAGGATGAACGTCGGCGTGACATAGGGGCGCCGGGCCAACGCCAGACCATCGGGATAGGGGCCGTCGATGTCGGTTTCAAACAGCGCCAGCTGCCGACCCAGCGGATTGGCGCTGTAACCCTGCCCGATGTCGCGGCGCCATTGGCGGCAATAGACGCAGCCCGGCTTGGTGATCATCATCAGCTGAAGCCGTGGCGCGGACTTCGCCGGGCGCGGCAGAAGGGGCAGGGCCACAAGGGCGAAAAGGCCCAGACGGGCCTGGCGGGCGGTCAGGTTCATGCGCGCCAGATTATCGGCAAGTCCCGACGAAGCAATCGTGCTATCCCGAACGTGATGGGGTCAGGGCGGAACACGAATGCCACGCCCGATTTTCGTCGGCACGGCCCCCGCGAATCGATTAGAACCAGACCCATGGACACGCTTTTTCCCCTGCCGGATCCGGCCATATTGTATGATGCGCTGACGCGTCGCGATCCGTCGTTCGAGGGCCGCGCGCTGGTCGGCGTCACGACCACAGGCATCTTCTGCCGCCTGACTTGCCCCGCGCGCAAACCGCGCCCGGAAAACTGCCGCTGGTTCGACAGCCCCGCGACTGCCGCCACGGCAGGATTCCGGCCCTGTCTGCGCTGCCACCCGCTGGGGCCAGAGGCGGACGGCGACGGAACCATCCAGAAGCTGCTGGCTGCGCTGAACGCCGATCCTGCCCGCCGCTGGTCCGAAGGGGACATCGCCGCGATGGCTCTTGATCCGTCGACTGTGCGCCGTGCGTTCCGCCGCCATTTCGGCATGACGTTTCTTGAGCTTGCGCGTCAATCCCGTCTGCGGGCCGGGATCGGGGCGCTGCAAAGCGGGGCCACCGTGATCGACGCACAGCTTGATGCCGGGTTCGACAGCGCGTCTGGCTTTCGCGATGCGTTCGCACGGCTGCTGGGCCACGCCCCCGCGCGGATGGTCCAAGACGAGCCGGGGTTGGTGACAGACTGGATCGACACGCCGTTGGGCGGCATGATCGCGGTGACCGACGCGCACCACCTGCATCTGCTGGAATTCGTCGGGCGGCGCGCGTTGGGGGCTGAACTGCGCAAGCTGTCGGCCGGGGCAGGCGGGCGGATCGGCCTTGGTCGAACTGCGGTCAATGACGCGTTGGAGGCCCAGCTTGCCCGCTATTTCGCATCGGAAAGCGCGGATTTCGATCTGCCGCTTGCGCTGCACGGGACGCCCTTTCACCGTCAGGTGTGGCAGGAGCTGCGCCAGATCGGCGCGGGCGAAACGGTCAGCTATGGCGCCCTGGCCGCGCGGATGGGGCGGCCGACGGCGGCGCGGGCGATTGCGCGCGCCAACGGGGCGAACCAGATTGCGATCATCATTCCGTGCCACCGCGTGATCGGTGCGGACGGCAGCCTGACCGGCTATGGCGGGGGTCTGTGGCGCAAGCAGGCGCTGATCGAAATCGAGCGTAAATTGGCGTGATTTCCCGAAGCGTCGATGGCGCGGGGGCGATTCGCGCTTGACGCGGCCTGCGTGCGACACTAATCACGCGCAACGGATTTCCGGGCGCTGCCTCGCGGCGCCCTTTCAATTTCGGCGGCCGGTGCATCTTTCGCACTGTCGCCGCTGCAACGAAGGAAGCAACAGCATGTCGCGCGTCTGCGAACTGACCGGCAAGGGCCCGATGACCGGCAACAAGGTGTCCCACGCCAACAACAAGAGCCGTCGCCGGTTTCTGCCGAACCTGAACGACGTGACCCTGATTTCGGACAAGCTGGGGCGTTCGTTCTCGCTTCGCGTGTCGGCTGCCGGTCTGCGTTCGGTTGACCACCGTGGTGGCCTGGATGCGTATCTGTCCAAAGCACGCGACGAAGAGCTTTCGGACCGCGCTCTGAAGATCAAGCGCGAACTGTCGAAAGACTGATCGTCCGCGGCCGGCCCGGCCGGTGCGCCCAGAATTCTGAAACGCGGTCCTGCGAAGGGCCGCGTTTTTCGTATCATCACCGCGCCGTTTTGACGCTTTGCACTGGGCCTGCGGCAGGCGTATCCCCCCGGCAAACGTCTTCCGGAAGGACATCACATGAAAACCCTGACGCTGACCGCCATTGCCGTCCTTGCCCCCTTGGGCGCGCTGGCTGCGGACACCGCCCCCGTAGTCAGCGATGCGTTCGCCATCTCGACCAACCCGCGTTCGGGCGCGGTCTATATGTCGATCGCAAACCCGACCGCCCAGACCTGCACGCTGCAAGGGGCTTCGACCGAGGCTGCCGAATCCGCCAGCCTTCACACCCACACCGAAGAGGCGGGCGTCATGAAGATGTCGGAACGCCCCCCGATCGAGATTGCGGCCGGCGGCACGCATGAACTGGCGCGCAGTGGCGACCACGTGATGCTGATGGGTCTGACCGCCCCGCTGGCGGTGGGTGACCATGTCGCACTGACGCTGGATTTCGGTGATTGCGGACAGGTTAACGTCGACGTGCCTGTCGTGCCGGTGACCGGCGGCAAATCGGACGCCGCCGACCACAGCCACCATCACGCTCACGGCTGATCGGCGACCAAGCGGACGAACTGCACCAGTGACGGTCCGATATGCGCCACGATGGCATCCACCCCCTTGGCGGACGGGTGGATGCGGTCAGGCAAGATCAGATCGCTCCGCTGATCCAGCGGCACCGCGCTGAGCGGGGCATAGATATCGGCCACCAGCGCGGCGTCGTGTTTGGCCGCAAGCGTGGGCCAGACAGCCGCCCAATCCTTTCGGAGGCGCGGGGAAAGCACGTCGGGCGCGTCGATGCCGACAAGCATCACCTTGCGCCCGCCCTGACCCGCCGTCGTCAGGATCGCGTCAAGATTGCGGCTGACAGGCCCCGGCGGAAAACCCATCAGCATGTCGTTGGCACCCAGTTCGACCACGACGGCATCGACACCTGCATGGCGACGCAGCGACGCCGCAATGCGCACCCGACCGCCATAGCTCGTGTCCCCCGAAAGACCCGCGTCGATCAGCGTGACCCGCTGTCCGTTCTGCGCCAGATATTCGGACAGACGCCGCACCAGCCCCTGGTCGGGTGGCAGGCCGAACCCGGCTGTCAGGCTGTCCCCGAACATCAGGACGCACGGAATGTCGGGCTTGCAGGCGGGTGCCGCCGCCGCTGCCGACGGGGTCGCCCCCACCAGCAGGCCGGCGACCAGCGCGCTGATTGCGCGCCGGATCACGCCTTCCACGACCGCAGCCGCAGCGCGTTCGTCACCACGAACACCGACGACAGCGCCATGGCGGCTGCACCCAGCATCGGCGACAGCCGGGGTCCCCCGAACAGCACCAGAAGCCCCATCGCAACCGGGATCAGCGCGACGTTATAGGCGAATGCCCAGAACAGGTTCTGCCGGATGTTGCGCATGACAGCGCGGCTTAGCCCGATGGCCCGGGGAACGCCTGCGGGATCGCCCGAGGACAGGACAACCTCTGCCGCCTCGATGGCGACGTCGGTGCCGGTGCCGATGGCGATGCCGGTGTCGGCGGCGGCAAGGGCCGGGGCGTCGTTGATGCCGTCACCGACGAAGACGCTGCCCTTGCCCATGGCGCGAATGGCATCCAGCTTGCCGTCCGGAAGCACGCCCCCGATGACCTTGTCGATGCCCAGCTGGGCGCCGACGGTGTCCGCCGCCGCCTGCACATCGCCCGAGATCATGGTCGTTTCCAGACCCATCCGGTGCAGCGCACCGATGGCGTCTGCCGCGCCGTCACGGATCGGGTCGGCCATGCCCATAAGGGCCACGTGACGCCCATCGACGGCCAGATGAACCGGCGTGACACCTTGGGCAGACCAGTCTGTGGCGTCCTGCATTAGCAGGGGGTCCGGGGTGACGCCGGCCTCCGCCAACGCCTTGGCGTTCCCCAGCAGGACCGATTGGCCGTCGACGGTTGCGGTCAGGCCGCGCCCGTCTTGAGCGGTGACGGACTGTGCGTGGCCGGGGGTGACGCCGCGGTACTTGGCGGCTGCCAGCACGGCGGCGGCCAGCGGGTGTTCGGACTGCGCCTCGGCCCCGGCGGCAAGGCGCAGCGCCGCAGGTTCGTCGATGCCATCGGTTGCGAATTTGACCAGTGCCGGGTGGCCGATGGTCAGCGTGCCGGTCTTGTCAAAGCCAACCTGCCGGGCGTCCGCCAGCCGTTGCAGGGCGTCGCCCCGGCGAAACAGGACGCCCATTTCGGCGCCGCGTCCGGTGCCCACCATGATCGACATAGGCACGGCCAGCCCCATCGCGCAGGGGCACGCGATGATCAGAACCGAAATCGCGGCCACGACCGCGTTCGACAGAACCGGCGCTGGACCAAAGATCATCCACAGCGCGAATGTCAGGATCGCCAGCCCGATCACCAGCGGAACGAAGATCCGGGTGACGCGGTCCACGACAGCCTCGACCGGCAGCTTGGTGGCCTGCGCGTCCTCGACCAGACGGGCGATGCGGGCCAGTGCGGTATCCTGTCCGGTGGCAGTGACACGGAAAGTCAGCGCGGCACGGCTGTTGACCGTGCCGGCGGTGACCGAATCCCCGACGGCCTTGGCGACGGGAACAGGTTCCCCAGTCAGCATCGATTCGTCGATATGACCCTGGCCCTGGGTGATGACGCCGTCGACCGGGACGCGGTCACCGGGCCGCAGGCGCACGATGTCGCCCGCCACGACCTCTGCGACCGGGATCATCTGAAAATCAGCGCCGCGTTCCACCAGTGCCTGATCGGGCGCCAGATCGATCAACCGCCGGATCGCCTGACCTGCCTGACCACGCGCACGCGCCTCCAGCCAGCGGCCCAGAAGGATTAGCGTTACGATGACCGCCGCCGCCTCATAGTAGACGTGAAGCGAGTCGGCGGGCAGAAGCCCCGGCGCAAAGGTCGCGACGGTCGAACACAGGAACGCGGCCCCGGCACCCAGGGCGACAAGACTGTTCATCTCTGGTGCGCCGCGCAGGAGCGCGGGGATGCCGATGGAAAAGAAGACGCGGCCCGGGAATGCCAGAATGATCGCCGTCAGCACGAACTGCATGATCCACAAGACCTGCAAATTGAACGTGGCCGCGATCCAGTGGTGCAGCGGCGGGATCAGGTGCCCGCCCATTTCGACGACAAAGATCGGCGCGGTCAGGATCGCCGCCAAAATGAACCGCTGCTTCATCACGTCGGGGTCATCGTTATGATGATGGTGGCCGCCGTGATCTGCCGCATGGTGATGGGGCATATCGACTTCGGTCTCATACCCCGCGTGGGTCACGGCGGCGGCAAGGTCGGCGGGCGATACGGAGTGATCGTGGGTAACGGTGGCGCGGCGGGTGGCAAGATTGACTTGCGCATCGATGACGCCAGGCATCTTTTTCAGTGTGCGTTCGACGCGTCCCACGCACGAGGCGCAGGTCATCCCTGTAACGGACAGCCGCGTGTGGTCAGCAGTGTGCTCGGTATGTGTCATGTTCAACTCTCGCTTTTTCAGGGGAAGGGATGAAAAGCGAAAGGACCGGCGGTCCCTGCGGTCGCCGAGGTTGAATGACCACAGCCTGTCCCGGATCGAAATCCGCGACAGGGGGAACGGTGTGAACAGTGGTCCACAATGCGACAGGCAACGCCGCATTCCCCCTGCGTCCGCGTTGGTGACAGCGGCATTGCCGGTCACCTCGCCCACGGCACAGATGTGCCGGGCGCGCTGTGGCGCGACGTGGCGCGGTTTGCGGGGAGGTTCGACAGCAGGGCATCATCAGCCTCGGTTCGGGACGGATCAGATATGGTGACCTTGTGGCAACTGCGCAAGTGAACCCCAAACCCGTCACGGCGCTTTGAGTTGATAGGCGGCGGCCAAACCGTTACCGCCGAGCGACGAATATTCCGGACCGAAGGACAGGACGCATGAAACGCCGCGAACTCTTGATGCTGTCTCTGCCGCTGATCGCTGCGCCCGGTGCGCTGATGGCGCAGGGCACAAAGAACAAGCCTGCCGCCAAAGGCGCCGCGAAGGCTGACCCCTATGCGCCGACCGAAGTCGCTATTCGAGACGGATTCGAAGTCGGCTCGATCGTTGTCGTGTCGGACCAGTACTTCCTATACCACATCATCGCGCCGGGCCGGGCGATCCGTTACGGCGTGGCTGTCGGCAAGGATGAGCTGGTCTGGAAGGGCCGGGCATTGGTCGGTCGCAAGGCAGAATGGCCGTCCTGGACGCCGACACCCGACATGATCAAGCGCAAGCCCGAACAGTACGCCAAATACAAGGATGGCATGCCGGGCGGCCCGACCAACCCGCTGGGGGCGCGCGCGATCTATCTGTACACGGCGTCAGGCAATGACACCGCGATCCGGATTCACGGGACGACCGACCCCGGCTCGATCGGGCGCGCGGTGTCGAACGGCTGCATTCGCATGCGCAACGAGGCGGTGATGTCGCTGTTCGATCAAGTGCCGATGGGCACGCCGGTTTACGTTTACTGACAGGTGCCGGACTTTCGCAGTCTGGTTCTGAGCGATCTGACAGATCCCGCCCTGGCGGGGTTTGACACCATCATCGACGTCCGCTCGCCCGCCGAATTTGCGGAAGACCATATTCCGGGCGCGATCAACCTGCCGGTTCTGGATGACGACCAGCGGGCCGAGGTCGGGACAATCTATAAACAGGTCTCGCCGTTTCAGGCCCGCAGGATCGGCGGCGCGCTGGTGGCCGCGAACGCCGCGCGCCATATCGCCGGCGCGCTGTCCGACCGGGACGGGGGCTGGCAGCCCTTGGTCTATTGCTGGCGCGGCGGTCAACGGTCGGGATCGTTTGCCACCATCCTGTCCCAGATCGGCTGGCGGGTGACCCGTCTGGACGGCGGATGGAAGACGTGGCGCGGTCTGGTTGTCGAGCATGGCGAGCGCCGGGGGTTTCCGGCACCGGTCGTGGTTCTTGACGGCAACACCGGTTCGGCCAAGACCGAAATCCTGGTCCGGCTTGCGGCGATGGGTGTGCAGGTCATCGATCTGGAAGGGATTGCCAATCATCGCGGCAGCCTGTTCGGCGCGATGCCCGGCGGCCAACCCCCGCAAAAACTGTTCGAGACGCGCCTGCTGACCGCAGTGGCCGACCTCGACCCTTCGCGCCCCGTGGTGGTTGAGGCGGAAAGCTCGAAGATCGGCGATCTGATCCTGCCCCGCGCGATCTGGCGCGGCCTCTGCGATGCTCCGCGTATCCAACTGTCCGTCCCCTTGACCGCGCGTGCGGCATTCACCGCAACCACCTACCGCGCGGTGGGTCAGCGAACCGACGAACTCGTCCAGACCATCGGGCGGCTTTCGACGCTGCACCCGGCAGCACGGATTGCCGAATGGCAGGGGCTTGCACGGTCGGGCGAGTGGGCGTCGCTGGCCGAAGGGTTGATGTGCGATCATTACGATCCCCGCTATCGCGCACATCGCGACCGCCACCCGACCCGCGATCTGGGGACAGTGGCGCTGTCCGACCTGACGCCCGCTTCGCTTGACGATGCCGCAAGGCGCATGGCGGGAATGCTGTCAGATTTGACAGCCGTGTGAATATCGGAACACTGTCCTTTATAATCGGTCGCGCGCGGTAACACCGTCCCGCAATCAGCATGAACTTAGGGACGATAAAACACGATTTCCTTTGTAGAGTATTCCATGCTGAGCCAACCGACCAAAGTCGGGCCGTGCCGTCCAGCACCGCCCGCTCGAACAGGAGCCGTGTGATGACGCAGCTTGATACCCTCGACCGCCCGACGGCGGCGCTTCCGCGCCACGGCACCGGCCATGTCGTCGTCATCGGCGGCGGCGCCAGCGGCGTTCTGATCGCAGCCCACCTTCTGTCGCAAGGCCCCGAACTGCGGGTGACGATCCTTGAGGCCGCCAACATCCTCGGCTGTGGTCTGGCCTATTCCACCACCGATCCCGACCATCTGCTGAACACCCGCGTCGGCAACATGAGCGCGTTTCCCGGTGATCCCGGCCATTTCAGCCGCTGGCTGTCCAAGCACCCCGAAGGGCAGGAATGTGAAACCGACGCCTTCGTCAGCCGCGGCACCTATGGGGCGTACCTGACCGACCTGCTGAAGCCATGGCAGGACAAAGGGGCCGACGGTCGTCTGGCCTGTGTGCGCCGTTCCTGCGTCAAACTGGACGAGGTGGAGGGCGGTGTCGTCGCCACGCTGGACGACGGCGAACAGGTCCGGGCCGACATGGCCGTGCTGGCGACGGGGCATGTGTTGGCACGTCCGGACGAATCGGGTCTGTTGTCCGGCGCATGGGAAGGCGCGACCGGCGTTGATCCGGACGGGCGCATTGTCATCATCGGGTCGGGACTGTCGATGGTCGATCAGGTCTTGTCGCTGATCAAGTCCGGCCACCGGGGGCCGATCGTGACCCTGTCCCGTCGCGGTCTGCTGCCGCGTCCCCACGCCGACGCCAACGCGATGAAGATCGACCCCAAGGACATCCCCTTCGGCGCGAAGATGAGCGAGATTTTCCGCTGGGCCCGCGACATGGCCCGCAAGGCCGAGGCTGAAGGCGGCACTTGGCGGGACGCCGTGGACGGTCTGCGCCCGCATGTCCGCGCGTTCTGGCGCACCATGCCGCTGGCAGAGCGTCGGCGCTTTCTGCGCCATGCGGTCGTCTGGTGGGACGTCCACCGTCACCGCATTCCCCCGCAATCGGACGCCCGCATCGCGGCGGCTGTGGGGTCGGGACAGTTGATCCATCAACGCGGCACGTTTCTTCAGGCGGAACGCGGACCCGACGGCGATGTCATCGCGGTGTTTCGTCCCCACGGGCAGCCCGGGGAAGTTCGATTGCCTGCGGCGCGGATCATCGACTGTCGCGGCATCCGCAATGATCCCGAACAGAACGCCTCGCCGCTGTTTGCCGATCTTCTGGCATCAGGGCGCGCACGTGTCGATCCACTGCGCATCGGGCTGGAGGTGACCGACGACTGTCGCATCATCGACACCCACGGGAACGCGTCCCAGCGAATCATCGCAATGGGTCCGGTGTCGCGCGCGGCATTTTGGGAAATCACGGCGATCCCCGACATCCGCGAACAAGCGGCACGGCTGGGTGGCGATCTGGCCGAGGAAATCGGCGCCGTCTGACCATCGCAGACGCTGAACGGGGCGGTCAGACCCCCATCACCTGCTCGGCCACGCGGTCCGACCGCAGCATGTCTTCCAGCGTCAGCGATTCGATGATCAGCAGATACGACCAGAAGATTTCCGCGAACACCTTGCGGATGCGGCAAGACGCTTCGTCGGTGCAGTCCTCGCACCGCTGATAGACGCTGCGGGACAGGCAGGGCAGGGGCGCGATCGGCCCGTCGATCAGACGCAGCAGTTCGGCAATCTGAATCTCGCGCGGCTTCTTTGCCAGCCGATAGCCACCAGAACGCCCCCGGATCGAGGTGATGACACCGCTGTTACGAATCTGCAGAAGAATATGTTCCAGAAACCGCTTTGGCGTCTTGGCGCGGCGGGCAATCTCTTCGATGGTCAACGCCTGTGGTACGTCCTGCCCGGCCTCATCGGCCAGAACCAGCATCGCTTTCAGCGCGTATTTCATCTTCTGCGTGATCATGGGCGTCCACTAAGGCCGCAGCGATGACGGCGCAACTCTCTGGGGCGACTGCCCGGGTCAACTGTCGGGGGGCAGCACATCGCTGACGATCACATAATCACGACCAAAATGATAGACAAACCTGCGCATTGGTGCATTCTTCCTGCCGGACCAGCGAAGGAGACCGGCCCCATGGCGGAAAAGCTTGATCAGATCGACCGCAAGATCGTGACCGAACTGATGCGCGATGCGACGCAGTCTGTGGCCCAGATCGCCGACCGCGTGGGGCTGTCGCAGACGCCGTGCTGGAAACGCATCCAAAAGCTGGAACAAACCGGTGTGCTGGTCAAACGAGTGGCGCTGGCCGACCCCGACAAGCTTGGCTTTGGCCTGACCGTCTTTGCCGGGATCGAGGCGCCCGACCACAGTGCCGAATGGCGCGACGCCTTTGCCGCGGCGCTGAAGAAGCTGCCGCAGGTCATGGAATCGTACCGCATGGCCGGAGAGATGGATTACCTGCTGCGCGTCGTCGTGGCCGACATGGCGGCGTTCGACTCATTCTACAAACAGCTGACGGACATGGTGTCGATCAAGAACTTCACGTCTCATTTCGCCATGGAACGGATGAGCTTCACGACCGCCTATCCGGTCGACACCCAGACCCGCTGATCAGAACGCCTGTCCGATCAGCGCGGCCAGAACGCCGCCCAGTGCCACCAGACCGCCGCCCATGGCCACGTCCCACAGCCGGTTTGGTGGCACCCGCCGGCGCGCGTCGTGATCGTCTTCGCCGGCCAGCAGCTTCATCTGACGTTCTGCAATGACCGGCAGCAGCGGGCTAAAGCGGTTCAGCGTCTGCAAGGTCCGCCACGTCTCACGCAGGGCTGATTTGGGCCCCAGACTGTCCCGGATATATCCCTGCACGACGGGTTTTGCGGCCTGCCACATGTTGATCTGCGGATCGAGACTGCGGGCGACGCCTTCGACCACCACCATCGTGCGTTGCAGCAGGATCAGTTCAGTCCGCGTCGGCATGCCGAATCGTTCCGTCACCTCGAACAGATAGGCCAGCAGGTTCGCCATCGAGATTCGGCTGGCATCCGCGCCAAAGATCGGCTCGCCCACGGCACGCAACGCCCGGGCGAACTCGTTCATATTGCGGTCGGACGGGACATAACCGGCCTCGAAATGAACGCGCGCGACGCGGTGGTAATCGCGCTGGATGAAACCCATCAGGATTTCGGCGTAAACGCGGCGCGTATATTCGTCGATCTCGCCGACGATGCCGAAATCCAGCGCGATGATGTCGCCGTTCGGCGCGACCTTCAGGTTCCCCTGATGCATGTCGGCATGGAAAAATCCGTCGCGCAGCGCGTGCGCCAGAAACAGCTGGATCATGCGCTCGGCCAGCTTGTGGGTGTCGAACCCCGCCGCCCGAATGGCGTCCACGTCGCCCATCGGCAGCCCTTCGGCCCAGTCGGTGGTCAGCACACGACGCGATGACAGGTCCCATTGCGGATGGGGAATGGCGAACCCGGTATCGCCCGATGTGTTTTCCCCGAATTCCGAGGCGGATGCCGCCTCCAGCCGCAGATCCAGTTCGCCCCGCACGGTAGATTCAAAATGCGAAATCACGTCTTGGGGTCGCAGCCTGCGGGTCGCGGGGGACAGCTTTTCGATCAGCGACGCGGCCAGATGGAACGCGTCGATGTCGCGGCGGAACGCCGCCTCGATGCCGGGGCGGGTCACTTTGACCGCAACGTCCTTGCCGTCATCCCGTCGCCGCGCGCGGTGCACCTGAGCGATGGAGGCCGCCGCCACCGGCTCGGAAAATTCGGAAAACAGCGTATCGACCGGCGCGCCCAGTTCGGCGGCGATGATGTCGCGCGCGATCGGTGTCGGAAACGGCGGCAGACGGTCCTGCAGCATGCGCAACTGCAAGGCCATGGGTGCGCCGACGACATCGGGACGGGTCGAAAGCACCTGCCCGAACTTGATGTAGGCTGGGCCCAGCGCGGTGATGGCGCGGGTGATCGGCGGCAGGTCAGGGTCGCCCTTGTAGCCAAGCCACTTGAACGGCCAGCCCAGAATCCGTGCGGCGGCGCGGACGTTGGCGGGCGCACCCAGCGCGTCCAGCGCGTCACCCATCGCGCCGGTTCGTTCAAACGTCGCGCCCGTGCGGATCAGCCGCCAGAGATTGTGCGGCCCCCGCATCAGATCTTCCAGCCGGAATGCAGCGCGGCGATCCCCATGGACAGATTGCGGTACTGGACCCGGCCAAAGCCCGCGTCGCGGATCATTTGGGCGAAGGTGTCCTGATCGGGGAACTTGCGGATCGATTCGACCAGATACTGGTAACTGTCGCGGTCCTGCGCCACCAACTGCCCCAGCGGCGGGATGACGTTGAAGCTATAGCGGTCATACGCCCATTGCAGCGCAGGCACCGGGATCTGGCTGAATTCCAGAACCATCAGACGGCCACCGGGCTTCAGGACGCGGTACGCCTCGGCCAGTGCATCAGGGATACGGGTGACGTTCCGAATGCCAAAGCTGATGGTATAGCGGTCAAAGCTTGCGTCCGCGAAGGGTAGGGCCATCGCATCGCCCGTGACCCAGTCCAGCCGGTCGGCCAGCGCGTCCGCCTCTGCCCGCTTGCGGCCTTCGATCAGCATGGATTCGGTCATGTCGCAGACGGTCACCTGCGCCCCCGGCGCACGGCCCAGAAACCGGAACGCGATGTCGCCTGTGCCGCCCGCCACGTCCAGCAGACGCTGGCCGTCCCGCGGGACCAGCCAATCCATCATGGCGTTCTTCCAGACGCGGTGGATCCCCACGCTCATCAGGTCGTTCATCACGTCGTATTTCGACGCAACGCGCGAAAAGACGCCGTGGACGAGGCCCGCCTTGTCATCCTCGGCGACCTGACGGAAGCCGAAATGGGTTTCGCGGCTGTCGTTGCCGTGGGGATTGTCGGTCATATATGCGTCTTTCCAATGCCGCGTCCGGTCGGTCCCACAGATGGGGGCCGCGGGTCGGCGGCACAATGCGACGGATGGAGCGGGAATGCCAGAACTGCCGGAAGTGGAAACGGTGCGTCGCGGGCTGGAACCGCATCTGACGGGCCGCATCATCACCCGCGTCGATCAACGCCGCCCCGATCTGCGCTGGCCGATGCCTGAAGATCTGGTCCAGACGGTGACCGGCGCGCGGGTGACCGCGCTGCGGCGGCGGTCGAAATACATCCTTGCCGATCTGGACCGCGACGTCAGCCTGCTGATCCACCTTGGCATGTCGGGCCGCATCCTGATCGAAGGGGCGGCGCAGGGCGACTTTCACCACGACGCCTCGATCCTGCCGCAGCACAACCATCTTGTGCTGACCACCGACGAAGGGACGACCATCACCCTGAACGATGCGCGCCGCTTTGGCGCGGTCGATCTGGTCCGGGGGGATGAACCACACCCCCTGCTGGCCGCGATCGGGCCAGAGCCGTTTTCCGATGACTTCAACGCCACCTATCTGCAGACGCGACTTGCCGGGCGGCGGACGTCGATCAAGGCCGCACTGCTGGATCAGCGCATCGTCGCGGGACTTGGCAACATCTATGTGTCCGAGGCGCTTTGGCGCGCGGGCATCCACCCCTTGCGCGCCGCAGGCCGGATCGGTGCGGCACGTCTGGCCGCGTTGGTTGGCCATATCCGCGACGTCCTGACGGACGCCATCGCGGCGGGCGGGTCGTCCCTGCGCGATCACCGCCAGACCAGCGGAGAGCTTGGGTATTTCCAGCACAGCTTTGCCGTCTATGACCGTGAAGGCGCGCCGTGCCCTCGACAGGGCTGCAGCGGCACCATCCGCCGCATCGTCCAGTCCGGGCGGTCGTCCTTCTACTGCCCGGTCTGCCAGCATTAGCGTGTTGGCAGGCATGGCCGCGGAATGGTAACTGTCGCCTGTGCCACGCAGGCGAATTTGGGGGACCCATGGGCTATCAGACAATCATCGTCGAAATCACCGACCGCGTGGCGTTGGTGCGCCTGAACCGACCAGATGCCCTGAACGCCCTGAACGCCCAGTTGCTGACCGAACTCTCTGAGGCGATCAGCAAGCTTGACGCCGACGACAAGGTCCACTGCATCGTCATGACCGGCAGCGAAAAGGTTTTTGCCGCTGGCGCCGACATCAAGGAGATGGCCGAGCGGTCATTCACCGACGTCTACATGGCCGATCTCTTCGGACGCCACATCGATGCCGTCACACGCGCGCGCACGCCGATCATCGCGGCAGTGTCGGGCTATGCCTTGGGCGGGGGCTGTGAGCTGGCGATGATGTGCGACTTCATCATCTGTGCAGACAACGCGAAATTCGGCCAACCCGAAATCAACCTGGGCGTCATCGCCGGGATCGGCGGCACGCAGCGTCTGGCGCGCTTTGTCGGCAAGTCGAAGGCCATGGACATGAACCTGACCGGCCGCTTTATCGACGCCGCCGAAGCAGAGCGTTCTGGCCTTGTCAGCCGCGTCGTCCCAGTCGACAAGTTGCTGGAAGAGGCAATGGGCGCCGCGGTCAAGATCGCCGCGAAATCCGCGATCGCCGCGCGCGCCGCCAAGGAAGCGGTCAATCAGGCGTTCGAGACGACCCTGTCGGCGGGCCTTCTGTTTGAACGTCGGACCTTCCATTCGCTGTTCGCCACCGCCGATCAGAAAGAGGGGATGAGCGCGTTCGTCGAAAAGCGCGAAGCCCAGTTTCGCGACCGCTGACACGGGCCGAACCCCGGATTAGCCGCTGTTTCAGTTGCCGCAGGCCGGTTTTGGGTCATTCACCTGACTTTCTGCGGTTGGCACCAGCGCGCGCTTGGTCCAATGTCCCGCGCGATATTTCGGAGGAAGAATGGCAGACCACCAACATCAATCCACCGCCGAACCGAAGTGGAGCCTTATCGGCCCCGGCCTTGTCGTGGCGGCAACAGGGGTCGGCGCGGCCGATTTGATCGCGACCACCGTGGCGGGCAGCAAGTATGGCTATGCCCTGCTGTGGGCGGTCATTGCGGGCTGCATCATGAAGGTCGTCCTTGTCGAAGGGGCAGGGCGATACACGCTGGCAACCGACAAGACCATCTTCGAGGGATGGAGCAGTCTGGGTCGCTGGACGCACTGGTATTTCGGCCCCTACATCGTGATCTGGGGCTTCGTTTACGGGGCGGCCGCGATGGCCGGCACGGGACTTGCCCTCTACTCGCTGTTCCCCCTGATCGGTGTGCCGATCTGGGGCATGGCGTCGGGGCTTGCCGGCCTCGCACTGGTCTGGTCCGGTCGATACGACCTGTTCGAACGGGTGCTGACGGTCATGGTGATCATGATGTTCGTCACGATCATTCTGGCCGCGGCATTCACGCTGCCAAACTTGGGTGAAATCTTTGCGGGTCTTGTGCCCCATATCCCCGACGGCGCGCTGATCAACGTCCTGAGCGTCGCGGGCGGCGTCGGCGGCACGATCACGCTGGCAGCCTATGGCTACTGGATGCGCGAAAAAGGCTGGAGCGGGCCGCGCTTCATGCGGGTCATGCGCATCGACAACGGCATCGCCTATCTGATGACCGGCATCTTCGTCGTGGCGACCCTGATCGTCGGGGCCGAGCTGCTGTATTCTGCCGGCATCGCCATCGGCGGTGGCGATCAGGGCATGGTCGATCTGGCCCGGGTCCTGGGCGAACGCTACGGCGTCTGGATGTCCAAGGTGTTCCTGGTCGGCTTCTTTGCCGCATCGATGAGCTCGCTCATCGGGGTGTGGAACGGTGTCAGCCTGATGTTTGCCGACTTCTTCGGTCACGTCACCGGCAAGGAAGCCAATCACCCCGATCGCCTGTCGGGCGGGCGCTACTACAAGTTCTACATCTTCTGGCTGACGATCCCGCCGATGATCATGCTGTTCCTGGGACAGCCGGTCTATCTGATCCTCGCCTATGGCGTGCTGGGATCTTTGTTCATGCCGTTCATGGCGGTGACGCTGCTGTGGATATTGAACACCGACCGGGTGCCGCGTCAGTGGCGCAATGGGATGCTGACGAACATCCTGCTGACGCTGTGCGCGCTGGCGTTCATCGCCCTGGCTGGGAACGAGGTCTATACCCGTCTGGCTCGCCTGTTCGTCTGAGGCCGGACCATGTCCGGGGTCCGCCCCGGACCGACAAAAGAATCAGCTGCGCCGGTTGACAGCTTGGCGCGGCCCTCATAGAAGCACGGCTTCAAGAATTTCCATCCGAAAACCAGCCGGAACCGTATATATACATGGCAAACTCGCCCCAATCAGAAAAACGCGCGCGCCAGACTGAGCGCCGCACCGAAATCAACAAAGCTCGCCGTTCGCGCATCCGCACCTTCCTGCGGAAAGTCGAAGAGGCGATCGCCGGTGGCGACGCGACCGTCGCAGCCGACGCGCTGAAGTCCGCGCAGCCGGAACTGATGCGTGGCGTCACCAAGGGTGTCGTCCACAAGAACACCGCTTCGCGCAAGATCTCGCGCCTCGCAGCCCGCGTCAAAGCGCTGTCGGCTGCCTGATCAAGGGCTGGCCAACGGGTGATTCGTCACCCGGGCCACCCTATCTCCGGTCTGGTTTTTAGAAAGGGTGCGTCTTCGGGACGCGCCCTTTTCTGCTGTCCGGTTGGCTGGTTTTAGGACGTTTTTCCCCGATGCCACAGTGGCCCGGATTCGTTCCGACAATCTCGCTGTCAAGCAAGAGAATCGATTGCAGGGCGGTTGGCCAACCCGCTAGCTTGGTGCTTGCGATTCATCTCGCACCTGGGGGACACCCTGTTTCGGACCGGCCTGCCAGCCGCAACCGGGACAGACGGCAAACACGCCAAATATGCGTGTGCGCAGGGAAATTCGTGGACAGCGGCTGCCACCGCCACCCGATTTCCCGTCCGGATGACATACACGGGCACAGCCCCGTTCGCTGACGCGTCTGCGCGATCGGCTGTGTGTTTTTCGCCCCGATCCGGTGCCTGTGAATTGCATCAAGGTCCGCCATGTTCCGTGGCGGAGATGTGCAGCAAGGGGACTGGTCATGGACGGTATCTGGGGACAGGCGCGGGGCGATCTGGAGCGGGTCATTGGCGCGAATGCCTATACCACGTGGATCAAACCCTTGCGGCTGACGGGCGTGCGCGACGGCATCGCCGAAATCGCCAGCCCGACAAAGTTCCTGTCCGACTGGGTGTCGCGCCATTATGCCCGTCCGATCCTTGACGCCCTGACCGCGCACGGCGAACCGGTCGAACGCCTGACCTTCCGGGTCGAAGCCACGGCCCCCGCGACCGCACGTCAGGTGGCAGGCGTTCCGGCATCTGCACCCGCGGACGTGACCGCCGCACCGCGCCCCGCCTCATACCGTCAGACCGGCCTGCGCGCCGACGACGCTCCGTCTGAGGGTGTCCCCGCCGCCCCGGTCGGCGCGCCGCTGGATCAGCGTTTCAGCTTTGACAACTTCGTCGTCGGCAAGCCGAACGAACTGGCGCATGCCGCTGCCCGCCGTGTCGCCGAAGGTGGTCCGGTCACGTTCAATCCGTTGTTTCTTTATGGCGGCGTCGGTCTGGGCAAGACCCACCTGATGCACGCGATTGCGCGTGAACGTCAGGCCCGCAACGCCGATGCCCGCGTGCTGTACCTGTCCGCCGAACAGTTCATGTACCGCTTTGTCCAGGCGCTGCGCGAACGCACCGTCATGGATTTCAAGGAAATGTTCCGGACCGTTGACTTGCTGATGGTCGATGATGTGCAGTTCATCGCCGGCAAGGATTCCACGCAGGAAGAATTCTTTCACACGTTCAACGCGCTGGTCGATCAGGGCAAGCAGATCGTGATTTCCGCCGACCGCGCCCCCGGCGAAATCAAGGACATGGAAGAACGCATCAAGTCGCGCCTGTCCTGCGGGCTGATCGTCGACCTGCACCCGACCGATTACGAACTGCGCCTGTCGATCCTGCAATCCAAGACCGCGCAGTTCCGCACCACCTATCCCGGCCTTGATCTGGCCGAGGGCGTGTTGGAGTTTCTGGCCCACCGCATCACCTCGAACGTGCGCGTTCTGGAAGGCGCGCTGCAGCGTCTGTTCGCGTTTGCCAGCCTCATGGGACGCCGGATCGATCTGGACATGACGCAGGAATGCCTGACCGACATCCTGCGCTCCTCCGACCGCCACGTCTCGATCGAGGAAATTCAGCGCAAGGTGGCAGAGCATTACAATATCCGCCTGTCGGACCTGATCGGGCCGAAGCGCGTCCGCACGCTGGCGCGGCCGCGCCAGATCGCGATGTATCTGTCCAAACAGATGACCAGCCGCAGCCTGCCCGAAATCGGGCGTCGCTTTGGCGGGCGCGATCACACCACCATCATGCACGGTGTGCGCAAGATCGAAGAGCTGCGCGCCGAAGACCGCAGCTTGGCCGAAGACATCGATCTGCTGCGCCGCACGCTGGAACTGTAATTCCCGCGAATCCTCGTGCGGTCTTGACCGCCGCCGATCCATGACGAAACTGACCGCGCCGCAGGCGGCGGCAGTCACGACAGAAAAGGGCAACCCCATGAAGTTTTCGATCGAGCGCGCCGTGCTTGTGAAATCCGTGGCGCAAGCCCTGTCGGTCGTGGAACGCCGCAACACGATCCCGATTCTCGCCAACGTCCTGATCGAGGCCAAGGACGGCGGCATCAGTTTCCGCGCCACCGATCTGGACACCGAAGTTGTGGACCGGGCGCCGGCCATGGTCGAACGTCCCGGCGCGACGACCGTATCGGCCCAGCTGCTGGGCGAAATCTCCCGGAAATTGCCGGACGGGGCGCTGGT
>QFNE01000011.1 GCA_003240735.1 Paracoccus denitrificans
GGAAACGCAGGGCATCATCGTCTATCAGGAACAGGTGATGCAGATCGCGCAGGTCATGGCGGGATACTCCCTCGGCGGGGCCGACCTTCTGCGCCGCGCCATGGGCAAGAAGATCGCCGAGGAGATGGCGAAGGAACGTCCGAAGTTCGTCGAGGGCTGTGCGGCGCAGGGAATCGACGCGAAAAAGTCCGGCGAAGTCTTTGACCTGTTGGAGAAATTCGCCAATTATGGCTTCAACAAATCGCACGCGGCAGCCTACGGCGTCGTCAGTTACCAGACGGCGTGGCTGAAGGCGAACCACCCGGTTGAGTTCATGGCCGCCGTGATGAACTGCGACCTGCATCTGACCGACAAGCTGGCAGTTTACCGCCGCGAAGTGGATCGCATGGGCATCGAGGTCATCCCCCCTTGCGTGAACCGCAGCCAACCGATGTTCAGTGTTCACGAAGGGCGCATCGTCTATGCTCTCGGCGCGCTGAAGAACGTGGGGGTCGAGGCGATGCGCACGCTGGTTCGCGCGCGCGGCGACACGCCCTTTGCCGACATGACCGACTTTGCCCGCCGCGTGCCGCTGAAGCAGATCGGCAAGCGTGCGATGGAAATGCTGGCGCGCGCGGGTGCGTTCGACCTGCTGGACAACAACCGGGCACGCGTCCTTAAGTCGCTGGATGCCTTGGTCGCGTGGTCGGCGGCGGCGCAAGAGGCTGCGGTCAGCAACCAGTCGTCCCTGTTCGGCGGCGGGGAAGATCTTCCTCCCCCGCGCCCGACCATCGCGCAGGTCTGGATGCCCGCCGAGAAACTGGCCGAGGAACGGACGGCGGTCGGGTTCTATCTGTCGGGCCACCCGCTGGACGACTATCTGGCGGCGCTGCGGCGCAAGGGCGCCATGACGCTGGCCGAGGTGCAGGCGGACGCGGCGAACGGTCCGGGCGTCGTGATGATCGCGGGGACAGTCGCCGTCCGGCAGGAAAAGAAGTCCGCCAAGGGCACGCGCTATGCGTTCGTCACGCTGTCCGACCCCACCGGGCTTTATGAGGCGACGGTCTTTTCCGATGTGCTGGACGTGGCCCGGAACCTGCTGGAGCCGGGTTCGAACGTGCTGCTGCAAGTCAGCGTCGAGCCATCGGGGGATGAGGTCAAGATGCTCATCCGCTCGGTCCAGCCGCTGGAAGATGCGGTGGCGGATGCGGGCCCGGATCGTCTGGCGATCGAGATTGCGGACAGCCGCGCGGCGTCGGCGGTGCTGGCGCGGCTGCGGGCCATCGCGGATGATCCGACCGCCAGCCACCGCGGTCGCGGTGATGTGCTGATGCGGGTGCGCGACGGTCTGACAATCTATGATATCGCCGTCGGACAGAACCTTCCGGTATCGCCCCGCATCCGCCAGGAGCTTCGCGCCGTCGAGGGCGTATTGGACGTGACCGAGGAATAAACCCCGGCCTGCGCCGCTGTAACGCGGTTGCCTGCCCCGTGCGGCGCTGTCACAGTCGATCCAAACCATTGTGACACGACCCCGGGGGGAAACCATGCGACGCACAGCCATATTGCTGATGACCTTGACGCTTGCCGCATGCGGGGGCGGCGGCGGCGGCACCACGACATCGCGGGCCGCGACCAGCAATGCGTCGACGGCGATCGTCGACCCGGCCGCACTGTACTGCTCGGGACGGGGCGGCACTGTCATTCACCGGACTGAAGGCAACCGCCGCGCCGACCTGTGCCGGATGCAGGATGGACGGACGGTGCGGGCCGCCGATCTTTTGAACAGCCACAACGATCTTTAAGGGCAAATCATGCAGCAATTCAAAGCGGTCGTGTTCGATCTGGACGGGCTCCTTCTGGACACCGAACGCGTCGCATTGGAAACCGGGGTCGAGGCGCTGGCCAGCATTGGCCACCCCCTGACCCAGGCTGAGCTGCAGCGCGTGGTGGGTCTGGACGCCGAGGCCGGGCACCGCCTGATCTGTGAAATGCTGGACCACGACCTGCCGTTCGCCGACATCTATGGCCCGTGGGACGCGGCGTTTCTGGCGGGGACCGAGGATGGTATCCCGCTGCGTCCGCGGGTTCTGGACGTATTGGACCTGCTCGATAAGCTCGGCATGCCCCGGGCCGTGGCCACGAACAGCGAGCTTGAAACTGCCAAGTGGAAGATAGAACGCGCCGGGATCGGTGGACGATTCGACGCCATCGTGGGGCGGGATTCGGCCGGCGGATCCAAACCACAGCCGCACGTCTATCTGCACGCGGCGAAGCTTCTGGGAATTGATCCGGCCGACTGCCTGGCGTTGGAGGACAGTGACGTGGGCGTGCGTGCGGCCAAGGCGGCAGGCATGACGGTGGTGCAGATCCCCGACATGGTGCCGTCGTCGGACCGCGCGGCGAACCATCAAGCAGACGATCTGATGGCCGCGCTGGAATGGGCGGGCATCGCCAGGTCGTAAGCCACACAGCCGTTTGAACGGGAAACGCCCGCCGAAAATCGGCGGGCGTTCCGCATTTCTGGATGGGCCGCGATCAGTTGCGGGCGCGGTCGACCATCTTGCCCTTGGAAATCCACGGCATCATTTCACGCAGCTTGGCGCCGACCTGTTCGATCTGGTGGGCGTCGTTGTTGCGGCGTGTCGCCTTGAACGACGGCTGGCCCACGGCGTTTTCCTGCATGAAGTCACGCACGAACTTGCCCGACTGGATGTCCTTCAGCACCGCGCGCATGCGGGCCTTGGTTTCCTCGTAAGGCAGGATGCGCGGGCCGCTGACATATTCGCCATACTCGGCCGTGTTCGAGATCGAGTAGTTCATGTTCGCGATGCCGCCTTCGTAGATCAGGTCCACGATCAGCTTCACCTCGTGCAGGCACTCGAAGTACGCCATCTCGGGCTCATAGCCCGCTTCGACCAGCGTCTCAAAGCCCATGCGGATCAGTTCGACCAGACCACCGCACAGAACGGCTTGCTCGCCGAAGAGGTCGGTTTCGCATTCTTCCTTGAAGTCGGTTTCGATAATGCCCGAACGCCCGCCACCGATAGCCGAGCAGTAACTGAGCGCGATGTCCTTGGCCTTGCCGGATGCGTCCTGATCGACCGCGACCAGACAGGGCACGCCGCCGCCTTTCAGGTATTCACCGCGCACCGTGTGGCCGGGGCCCTTGGGGGCCATCATGATGACGTCGACGCCGGGTTTCGGCTCAATCAGGCCGAAATGGATGTTCAGGCCGTGGGCGAAGGCAATCGCTGCACCTTCGCGCAGGTTGTCGTGGACATATTTCTTGTACGTTTCCGCCTGCAATTCGTCGGGCATGGTGAACATGATCAGGTCGGCCCATTTGGCGGCCTCGTCGATCGCCATGACCTGCAGACCCTCTGCCTCGGCCTTCTTGGCGGAGGCCGAGCCGGGACGCAGCGCGACGACGATGTTCTTGGCGCCCGAATCGCGCAGGTTCAGCGCGTGGGCGTGGCCCTGGCTGCCATAGCCGAGGATCGCCACTTTCTTGTCCTTGATCAGGTTCACATCGCAATCGCGATCATAATAAACGCGCATGAAAGCACTCCCATCCTTTGATGAGGGAGTTTATAGCGCAGCGTCTGGCTGTGGTTTTTGCAATCTTTACGTCAGCGCGACTAAATACGCGTAGATCATGTCGATAAAACTGAAGGGGTGAAATAATCATGCCTGATAATGCAGATCGGCGCATACTGCGCCATCTTCTGTCACAACCCGACATGGCATCGGCCGAACTGGCGGAGCGTGCCGGCGTTTCGGCGGCAAGCCTGTGGCGGCGCGTGGACCGGATGCGGGAAAGGGGCGTCATTCAGGCCATCGAGGCGAAGATCGACTGGGGGCGACTGGGATACGCGGTGCAGGTCAGCCTGCGCTTTACGTTGGACAAGACAGTCCCCCGCGCGTTCGAGGATTTCACCGAAGCCGCGCGGCGCGTGCCCGAGGTGGTCGAAATCCAGACCTTCCTCGGGTCAGTCGACCTGCGCCTGTCAGTCATCGCGCGCGACATGGCGCATTGGCAGCAGATTTATCGCGACCATATTCTGACGTTGCCCCATGTTGCGGATTCCGATGCGCTGATGCTGGTCAGTAGTATCAAGGATGTGCAGGAGTTGCCGATTTGACCGTTGCACCGTTCGCACCCGATGCAACGGACATGGGGATTTTACGCCTGCTGGCCGGGGACGCGACGCTGAGCGCGGCCGAAATCGGACGGCGGATTGGCATCACGCAGCCGGCGGCTTGGCGGCGGATCAAGCGATTGACCGATGCGGGCGTCATCACCGGGCGCAAGATTGCGGTAGATCACGCCGCACTCGGGTTCACGGTCCGCATCTTTCTGGGCGTGCGCTTGGCCGCACGTGGTCGCACCGATCTGGAGGCGTTCGAGCGTGCGGTGACCGCCATTCCAGAAGTGCAGACCGTCCAGCACGTCCTTGGCCGGTTCGATTACCGTCTGCGGGTGATCGCGCGCGACATCCCTGATTTTGAACGCATTTTGCGTCGCCGGATCATGACCTTGCCCGGCATCGGCCAGGTCGAGGCGAACGTGGTCCTTTCCGAAGAACGGCTGCCCGGCCCGCTGCGCTGAGGCTTACCGCAGCCCCAGCCCCGCCCGCATGACCGCGTGACGGACCGGGGGCAGCGCGAAAAGCGCCGCCAGCGCCGCCGCCCGCACGCGTCGCAGGGGGGCCGCCCCTGCGATGCTGGCCCAGTTCAGCGCGTCGATTCCGGTCAGACGCGCGACCGCATCGGGGCGCCGTGCGCGGTTATAGGCGCGCAGGCTTTCGCCGGACCCCGGCGCGGTCAGGGACAGGTCCAGCAGCGTCGCCAGATCGGCCAGGCTCATGTTCAGGCCCTGTGCGCCGATGGGCGGGACGACATGCGCGGCCTCGGCGATCAGGGCGGTTCGGGGGCCGGAAAAGCGGTCGGCGATCTGGCTGATGATGGGGTATTCGCCCAGGGGGGTCGCGGGCGTCAGGTGCCCGAGAACACCCAGCGAGCGGTCGTTCAGCGCCTGCACGAATGCGTCCGGAGGCAGGGCGCGCAGCCGTTCGATCGCCGGGCCATTGTCCATCCAGACGACGCCCGATGCGTGTTTGCCGTCGCGGTCGGGCAGGGGCACCAGCGTGAAGGGGCCGCCGGATTGATGCACCTCGGTCGAGATGTTGTTGTGGGGCGTGTCGTGGGTCACCCCGAACGCCAGCGCACGCTGGCCATAACGCGTCGTGCGCACCCCGATGCCAAGCTGCTTGCGGACTGGCGAATCCCGCCCGTCCGCCGCGACGACCAGCCGCGCGGCGACACGGGTGCCGTCGGTCAACGTCACCAGCGCCGCGTCGTCGCGGGGCAATAATGTCGCGGTGCCCGTGCCGGGGCGGAACGTCACGCCGGGAAATTCGGCGATGCGGGCCAGAATCTCTCGCCGGATCAGCCAGTTGGGCAGGTTGTACCCGAACGGCTCATCCGAGATTTCGGAGGCATCGAATTCGCGCGACATGCTGCCTTCGACGATGCGCATGATCTGCAGCGGCGCGGCAAAAGGCGCCAGACGATCCCACAGGCCGATGCGCCGCAGCAGGGCGACCGACGGCTGCAGGAATGCCGTCGTGCGCATGTCGGCACCAGTGCCTTCCTGCGTGACCGGGGGCGCCGGGTCCACGCACAGCACGCGCTGGCCCTGCGCGCCAAATCCCGCCGCCGCGATCAGCCCGGCGATGCCGCCGCCAGACACCAGAATGTCGGTAGAGATCAGGTCGGTCATTCGCGCGTGCCTTTCATGTCCGGCCCGATCCTAACATCTGCAGCGGCGCGCGCCAGCAGCGGACGTTGCGTGGCCGATTTACGCAAAAGGTCGGGGATGCGGCTCTGAAAAGACAAACAAATACAGGGTTTTGCGATGCGCAATCCATGCGCGGCTTTTGCGCGGCGCGGGCCTTGGGCGCGAAACTGCGGCCCCCTGACGGGCCCTGACCCCGTTTCGGGCGACGGCGGAGGGACGGCGGCAGGGTTGCATTATCGCGCAAGATAGGGCGCCTTTGGTCGCGGATCGAACGACGACGGAGGGGCACGAGAAATGACGCCGGGCTATCCCTCGACCTCCGGCCTTTTGCTGCTTGCCTTCGTGACGTTCGGCACCCTTCTGGCCCATGCGCTGTTTCTGGTCTGGCTAGTCATGCGGCTGTTGCGATATCGGCCGGTCTGGAAGGCGCTGGCGATCACCGTCGCATCGGCGGTGATGCCACTGGTCAGCTTTTACGCCGTGCTTGCGGCCGATTTGCGAGCCGGGCGGGTGCGGCTGACCGGGTCTGCCGCGCGCGCGACCGTGTTCATCGCTGCGGCGCTGATCCTGTGCTTTGCAATCGGTCTTTCTGCCGAAAGCCACTATGTGGCCGCGGATCGCCGCTTGGCCGGAGTGCCGCAAACAGCGGCGCTGGCGTTTGTTTACTATCTGGTCGCGTTGTCGGTGTTCTACATCCCGCCCTATGTGCTGGGACTGCGGATGCGGCTGCCGCCTGCATCGAACGCCCAGATCGGTGCCATCGCCGTCCTGCTGGTCATGCTGTCTGCGGCGGCCTGACGCCCCGCAGGAACGCCGTCAGGTCGTGGGTCTGATACAGCACATGGTCGCCGTGCGCGTGGTCGTCCGCCAGCAATTCGGGGCCGTGGCGGCCTTGGCCGACCAGGACGGTGCGCATTCCCAGCGCGTAGGGCATGTCCAGATTGCGGGGATCGTCCTCGAAGAACGCGGCGCGCGTCGGGTCGACGCCGTGGGCGGCGATGATGGCGGCAAAGCTGGCGGCGTCGGGCTTGGGATGAAAGCCCGCTTCCTCGATGCCATAGACGGCGTCAAAGACGTCCAGATCGCGCGCGGCCAGAACGCGGGCGGCGTAGCGCACGTCGGCGTTGGTATGGATGATCCGGGTTCCCGGCAGCGCGCGGATCGCGTCCGCAAGGTCGGGATCGGGGGTCAGGCCCGAAAAGTCGATGTCGTGCACGTCATCCAGATAGGCGGTCGGGTCGATCCCGTGATGGGTCATCAGGCCCGACAGCGTGGTGCCGTGGTCGCGCCAGTACGTGTCGCGCAGGCGGGCTGCCTCGGCCTCTGTCACGCCGAGCTGGCGGGTGACATAGGCCGTCATGCGGGTTTCGATCTGCGCAAAGAGCGCCGCTTCCGGAGGGTACAGCGTGTTGTCCAGATCGAAGATCCAGACATCGACATGCGCAAAATCGGCGGGGTCGGGCAGGGCGGGCAGGGGGGTTCTCTGGGTCATGCGCTTTGGCCTAGCGCGGGGCGTTCGGGCTTGCAATCCCGCGCAGGTCTTGCCCTAGTCGCGCGTATGAGCGACGCGTATTCCCTGATCCTGTCGGCGATCGACAACGGCACCTATCGCCCCGGCGACCGGCTGGTCGAAACCGAACTGGCCGAGCGGTTCGGCGTCAGCCGCACCCCCGTCCGAGAGGCTCTGCAACGGCTGGAGACGCAATCCATCCTGACCCGCGACGGGCGCAGCCTGATCGTGGCCACGCTGGACCACAACCAGCTGGCTGAGCTTTACACCGTGCGCACCGAGCTGGAGGCGCTGGCCGCCCGCCTTGCCGCCCGCCATGCGACCCCCGAGGAGGTGCGCCTGCTGTCGGCGATGGTCGATGACGATCACGCGCTGATCGGCGATCCGGTGGCGCTGTCGCGGGCGAACCGGCGGTTTCATCACCAGATCCATCTGGCGTCGCACAACCGGTATCTGGTCCAGCAACTGGACGACGTGCATCGGACCATGGCCCTGATGGCGCACAGCTCGCTTGGGGTGCCGGGGCGGGGCGAAATCGCGCTGCAGGAACACGCGGCCATCGTTGCCGCGATCAAGCGCGGTGATGCCGCCGGGGCCGAGGAGGCGCTGCGCACCCACATCTCTGAGGCCTATGAGACGCGGCTGAAGCAGACCGCGCGGGACTGGGCCGCAAAGCTTGGCCGGGATCGTGGCTGACGACCGGGTGATCGTGACGGACGCGGACGTGCTGGCGGGCGCGGCCCATCTGGCGGCGGTCTGTCCGGTCTGGGCGCGCGCGCTGCCCGAACTGGGCCCGCTGCCGTTGCGGCGCAGGGCGGGCGGGTTCTGGGCGATGGCGGATATCATCATCTCGCAGCAGCTGTCCGTCAGCAGCGCGGCGGCGATTTCGCACCGCATCGCGGATGCGGGCATCACGACGCCCGATGCGTTTCTGGCCGCGCCGGACGATGATCTGCGCGCGCTGGGCCTGTCGCGGCCCAAGGTGCGCTATGTCAAAGGGATCGCGGCGGCGGGACTCGACTGGGACGCGCTGCCCCGGATGGCGGATGACGACGTGGCCGATCTGCTGATCGCGCTGCCAGGGGTCGGGCGCTGGACGGTCGATATCTATCAGATGTTCGCGCTGGGTCGGCCCGATATCCTTGCGCCGGGTGATCTGGCCCTGCAGGAGGGCGCGCGGATGCTGTACGGGCTGGACGCGCGGCCGACGCCTGCGGCGTTTGAGGAACTTGCGGCCCCGTGGCGGCCGTGGCGGTCGGTCGCGGCGCGCGCGTTGTGGGCGTATTACGCCCAGAACAAGGGTCGGCAGGGCATTAGATAGGTGCGGTTGCCTGCACGCCACCCCGCGCTTAGCCTGCCGCGCAACTGCCAACGATGGAGAGAGTGATGCCCCGCGAACTCAAGTCAGGCCGGGTCGGCCCCAAGACCGCACAATCGGCCATCGTGTTCCTGCACGGATACGGCGCGGATGGGGCGGATCTTCTGTCGTTGTCCGGCCCGCTCGCGCCGCATTTTCCGCAGACGGTGTTTTATTCCCCCGACGCGCCAGAGCCGTGCGTGAACAATCCCATGGGTCGGCAGTGGTTTCCGATCCCGTGGCTTGACGGCTCGACCGAGGCGCAGGCGCGCCAGTCGGCGGCGGCGTCATTCGCCGATGTGAACGCGTTTCTTGACAAGGTTCTGGCGGACGAACGGCTGACGCCTGACCGGCTGGCCGTGGTCGGGTTTTCGCAAGGCACGATGATGGCCCTGCACGTCGCGCCGCGCCGCGACACGCCTGTTGCCGGTGTCGTCGGGTTTTCAGGCCGGCTTCTGGACCCAGAGGCGAGCGCGGACGAGGTGGTCAGCCGGCCGCCGATCCTGCTGTGTCACGGCGATCAGGACCAGATGGTGCCGTTCGCCGACATGGCGAATGCCGAACGCGCGCTGAAGGCCGCAGGGTTCGATGTCCGCACCTTCGTCATGAAGGGCACCGGGCACGGGATTTCACCCGAAGGGCTGGGCGCGGCGGTTGCGTTCCTGACGCAGGTGCTGCCGGACTGACCGGCATCTGGGGGCCGCGTCACGCGGTTGTCACAGCCGCGCGCTAACTGGGGCCCACCGAACACATGCGGGGGGCTTGTCAGCACTTGGACGCGAGATATAGTCGTCCCCAAGTCTTGACGGCACCCAAAACGGGGCACTGCACGATGTTGGACGACCACCATCCGGAGACCGAATTTCGCACCCAGTTCGTTCGCGAAGGGGCGGGCCTGAAACGTCATCCCGCCCTGGTGCTGAACGCCGATTATCGGCCGTTGTCCTACTACCCCCTCAGCCTCTGGCCGTGGCAGGAGGCGATCAAGGCGGTGTTCCTGGACCGGGTCACGATCATCGCCGAATATGACGAGGTCGTGCGAAGCCAGTGGTCGGTGATCCGAATACCGTCTGTGGTTGTCCTGAAAGATTACATCAAACCCCAAAAGCGCGTGGCCTTCACGCGCTTTAATCTTTTTCTGCGGGACGAGTTCTGCTGTCAGTATTGCGGGGCGAAGTGTGATCTGACGTTCGACCACGTCATCCCGCGGTCGCGCGGCGGCATCACCAGCTGGGAAAACGTCGTGGCGGCCTGTTCGCCCTGCAACCTGCGCAAGGCCAACAAGTCGCTGCGCAATTCCGGGTTGAAGCTGCGCCGCGCGCCGCGTCAGCCGTCACCCGACGACATGCACGCGGCGGGCCGGCGTTTCCCGCCGAACCACCTGCATCACAGCTGGATCGACTATCTTTACTGGGACGCCGAGCTGGAAAGCTGACGTGACGGTCAGGCCGTGGTCGGGGCCAGATCGGTGCGCGGCACGATCCAGTCGAAGATCCAGGTGAAGATGAAGGTGTAGACGAGGAAGAAGACCAGAAGGGCGGCTTCCATGATCACCGCGTCGATTGGTCCGATCTGATACCACCACATGTAGACCGGCACCAGGACCAGCACCAACCCGCCTTCGAACCCCAGCGCGTGACCCGCACGCAGCAGGGGCGTGCGACGGGTGATCTTCGCGCGGCGCTCCCACCGCTCGAACCCGGTGTTGTAGATGAAGTTCCAGATCAGCGCGATGGTCGAGCTTGCGACCGCGACGGGGAACGAATTATGCGCCTCGCCACCTGCAAGGGCCGTCAGGATGAGCGTTGCGAAGATGATCGCAAGCGTTTCGAATATCACGACATAGGTGATGCGCCGGGTAAGCGGGCTGAGGTGCAACATTGCCTTTTCACTTTCCATTCGAAATGCTGGCGACGCTGTTTGGGTCTGCCAGACACCCGACGGGGATGCGCCGGTCCGGGTTTAGATACGGTCGTATATTAACAAGGTCAAGAGGCGCGTGGCACGTCCAAGAACGATTGATCGCGAAAAGCTGCTGGACGCGGCCGAGCAGGTTCTGACGGGCGAAGGGGCTGGTGCGCTGTCCTTCGGCTCGATCGCCGAGGCGGCGGGGGTGTCGAAAGCCAGCGTACAATCGGCGTTCGGCACGCGCGAACATCTGCTGGAGGCGCTGATCGGGCGCGGCATGGCCGAGGAAGACAAGCGGTTCGAGCAGGAGCTGGCTCAGGGCGCGCGGTCACGGCTGGACGCGCATATCCTTGCCTCCGAAGGGCAGCAGACACCGGCCGGGCGTCGGACGTCGGTCCTGCTGGCAACGCTGATCGCGTCAGGCGGTCAAAGCGAGGCGATGCGGGACTGGTACGGGCGCCGTCTTGGGCCGCTGAACGCCACGACAGAGGCCGAGCGCCGCGAACGGCTGGTCTATCTGGCGACCGAGGGGGCGTTCTTGCTGCGCAATCTCATGGGTGTGGAGATCGACGACCACGACTGGCACGAGATCTTTCGCGATCTGCAGAAGATGGAAGCCGAATAGCCGAGGCCTGCTGGGCCGCGATCAGTTGTGGCTGGGATCGTCGCCCGTGCGCGCGGCGTAGTGGACCAGACCGGCCAGCGCCAGCGCGGCAATCGCCAGAACCGGCAGCGGAAGCCCTGCAACAGCGGCAACCCAGATCGTGAGCAGCGCCGCAACGATGACGGCACCAAGCAACAGCAGGAAATAAGGCAGGGGCATGATTCCTCCGGCTTTCGTCAGACGAATATGGGGCGGGATAGTCGGTAAGAAAAGTGTCACGCGACATCTTTGCAAATGTTCCTTAAATGTTCTAAGTTGGCGGCATGCTTCCGCCGCGCAACCCTGATGAGATCCTGAAAGCCCGCGGCGCGGATACGCGCCCGGCCGGGCGGTTCGAGCCGTATCAGACCGTCAGGGAAGATGACGGCTGGGACACTGCGCCGGACGAACAACTGGTGCGCACTGAAATCAGCATCGAACAGCCGCGCAGCGTGATCACGCGCAACACGTCACCCGACGTGCCGTTCGACCGGTCGCTGAACCCCTATCGCGGGTGCGAACACGGCTGCATTTACTGCTTTGCGCGGCCCAGCCATTCGTATCTGGGTCTGTCGCCGGGTCTGGATTTTGAAACCAAGATCACTGCCAAGCCGGGGGCGCCCACGCTGCTGGAGGCCGAGATCGGACGCCGAGGATATGCGGTGGCGCCGCTGGCGTTCGGGACGAACACCGACCCCTATCAACCGGCAGAGGCCAAGTTCGGGATCATGCGGGGCTGTCTGTCCGTCCTGCGTGACTGGAACCATCCGGTCAGCATCGTGACCCGCGGCAACACCATCCTGCGGGATCTGGATATCATTGGTGACATGGCCGCGCGGGGTCAGATCTTCGTCGGCGTGTCGGTCACGACGCTGGATGCGCGTCTGGCCCGCCAGATGGAGCCGCGCGCGCCGGCCCCCGCCACCCGCCTGAAGATGATCCGCGCGCTGACCGAGGCGGGCGTTGCCGTGCGGGTGATGGTCGCCCCGGTGATCCCGGTTCTGACCGCCCCCGAGGTCGAAGCCATCCTTGCCGCCGCCCGTGCGGCCGGGGCCATGACTGCCAGCATGGTCCCGCTGCGTCTGCCCTATGACGTGGCGCCCCTGTTCCGCGACTGGCTGGAGCGGCACCACCCCGGGCGGGCTGCGCATGTGATGGCCGCCGTTCAGGCCATGCGCGGCGGCAAGGACAACGACCCCAGATTCGGCACCCGCATGAAAGGCGAGGGAACCGAGGCCGAGTTGCTGCACCAGCGTTTCAGGTTGGCGCGCAAGCGGCTGGGCTATGCGACCGAAAGCCCGACGCTGGATTGCAGCCGGTTCGGACCGCCACCGCGCGCGGGGGACCAACTGGCACTGTTCTGACGACTTTCCTGACAGGAGACGTGACGATGACGATGCAAATGCGAAACGACTGGACCGTTGACCATGCGGCAAAGACCATTGCCCCGCAGAACTGGGTGCATGTCGGCACCGCGTTGACCGCGCTGCTGGACCGCGCACGGCCCACGGTCAACGCGGAGAGCACGGGCGCCACAGCCGAGCCGCAGCGCCCGCAGGCCTGAGCGTCGGTTCAGCGCGCGGCGGGGATCATTCCCATGATCTCGCGCGTCTGTTCCACGATCGGATTGGCGATGGCTGCGGCGCGGGGACCGCCCGCCTGCAGGATGCGGTCCAGTTCGGCCGGGTCGGCCATGAGTTCGTTCATGCGCGCGGTGATCGGGCCAAGCGTGGCCACGGCGAGTTCGGCCAGCGCTGGTTTGAACGCCCCGAACCCCTGACCCTCGAACCGGTCAAGGACGCTGCCCGCCGTCTCACCCGACAGCGCGGCATAGATGTTGACCAGATTGCGCGCCTCGGGGCGGTCTTTCAGCCCGTCCATCGTCGCGGGCAAAGGCTCTGCGTCGGTGCGGGCCTTGCGGATCTTCTGGGCGATGGTGTCGGCGTCATCGGTCAGGTTGATGCGGCTGGCATCCGACGGGTCGGATTTCGACATCTTCTTGCTGCCGTCGCGCAAGGACATGACGCGGGTCGCCGCTCCTTCGATCACCGGTTCGGGCTGGGGAAAGAAATCGACGCCGTAGTCGTGGTTGAACTTGGCCGCGATGTCGCGCGCCAGTTCCAGATGCTGCTTCTGATCCTCGCCCACCGGGACGTGCGTGGCGTGATAGGCCAGAATGTCGGCCGCCATCAGCGCCGGATAGGCCAGAAGCCCGAGAGATGCCTTTTCAGCGTCCTTGCCAGCCTTGTCCTTCCACTGGGTCATGCGGTTCATCCAGCCCATGCGGGCCACGCAGGACAAAAGCCACGAAAGCTCGGCATGTGCGGGGACATGGCTTTGCACGAACAGAATGGATTTGTCGGGGTCGATCCCGGATGCGATGAACGCAGCCCCCGCCGCGCGGGTCTGTTCGCGCAACTTGACGGGGTCCTGCCAGACAGTGATCGCGTGCAGATCAACCAGGCAGAACACCGTCTCGACCTCGCCCTGGCGGTCGGCGAAACGCTTGAGCGCACCGAGGTAGTTGCCCAGCGTCAGGTTGCCCGACGGCTGGATGCCGGAAAAGATGCGCGGCGTGCGGGCGGTGGTCCCGGTTGTGGTGCCGGATTTGGTCCCGTCGATGGTCCCATTCGTGGTCATGGCGTCTGCCTGCTTTTCAAATGATCGCTGCCCGATTACCCCTTGGCCCGAACCGGCGCAACCGCGCCAGATGTCGGCCAGACCGAAAGGACCCTTGATGCGCCCGGGATATGACCAAAATCCGCTGAATCCGATCCCGCCCGTGCTGTGGATCATGGCCGCGCCGATCATCGTGGGCGAGGCGGCGTTCGCGCTGGGTCGCTTTGGCTTTCTGGGCGGCGGCGCACAAGGCGCCGGCACGGTCCTGCGCCAGCTGTGGGTAGAACGCACGGCCTTTGCGCCCGAGCTGCTGGTCAGCGCATGGCAGCGCGGCGACCTGTTCAGCCCCCAGATGTTTCGCCTGCTGACCTATCCCTTTGTCCATTATTCGTTTTCGCATGCCCTGTTCGTTGCGGTCTTTCTGCTGGCACTGGGGAACATGGTCGCGCAGTCATTTCGGCCGTGGGCGGTCGTGGCGCTGTTCTTTGCATCCGCCATCGGGGCGGCGTTGATCTATACCGGGCTGTCGCTGATCCTTCCGTTCCGGTTCGATCCGTTGGTCGGCGGATATCCGGCCGTCTATGGGATGCTGGGCGGGTTCACCTGGCTTTTGTGGACGCGGCTGGGTGCGCAGAATGCGAACCGCGTGCGGGCCTTCACACTGATCGGCGTCCTGCTGCTGTTCCAGCTGATCTTCGGGCTGGCGTTCGGCGCAACGGGCCTGACGTGGATCGGGGATGTAGCGGGCTTCGCGGTCGGCTTCCTTGCATCGTTCGCGCTGGTGCCGGGCGGGTTCGCCCGCCTGCGGCGCGGGGTGCGCCACCGCTAGGCGCGCTTGCGGCGCAGCGCGGCGGCCAGATCTGTGCGGCTGATGGCACCCAGTGCCACAGCCGCGCCGGCATAGACCACCATACCACCCAGAACCAGCGCCAGCAGGGCCAGATAGCGCCTGCCGGGGGCGTAGAGCCACGGGTCGAGCAACTGGGTCAGGCCAAAGACCGCAACGCCCATCACCAGCGACGCGGCAACGATCCGGGGCAGGCGCGCGCGCAGTCGGGCGTCGGCGCGCGCGTCCTCAAACTGCCGGCTGCCGGCCCATAGCTGCAGCGCCATGGTCCAGCCCGCAACAGTCGTCCCAAGGGCCGCAGCCGAAAAACCGATCAGCGGGGCTAGACCGACGGCCACGACCGCATTCACCACCATCGACCAGACGGCAAAGCGGAACGGGCTGCGCGTATCCTCGCGCGCGAAGTAAAGCGGCTGTTGGACCTTCTGCAGAACGAATGCAGGCAGGCCGAGGCCGTAGATCGCCAGCACCAGCGCAGTCGGTCCTACGTTTTCGGGCGTGAAGGCGCCGCGTTGGAACAGGACCGAAATCAGCGGATATGATGCCACGACCAGCGCGACCGCTGAGGGAATGGTCAGGAACAAGGCGAATTCGGCGGCGCGGTTATAGGCGCTTTGCGCGCCCTCGCGGTCGTCGGCCTTCAAACGGCGGGCGATTTCGGGCAGCAGGACGACGCCGATGGCGATGCCGACGACGCCCAGCGGCAGCTGATACAGACGGTCGGCATAGGTGAGCCAGCCGATCGCGCCCTCGAAGAACGAGCCGACCTGACGGCCGACCAGCAGATTGATCTGGACGACGCCCCCGGCCAGCACCGCGGGCGCGGCCACGATCAGCAGGCGGCGCATGTCGGGGGTCAGGCGCGGACGGATCAGCCGTAGGGGAAAGCCCATCCGCTTGGCGGCCCACCACACGGTGAACAGCTGCGCCGCGCCGGAAATCGGCGTCGACCACGCCATCGCAAGGCCCATGTCCCAGCCAAACCAGTGCGCGAGCAACATCGCCGCAATCAGGATCACGTTCATCAGCACCGGCGCTGCGGCCGCCGCAAAGAACCGCCCGCCCGCGTTCAGCAGACCGGACAGAAGCGCAGTCAGCGACATGAACAGGATGTAGGGGAAACAGATCCGGCCATAGATCACCGCCAGATCAAAGCGTTCGTCGCCCTTGAAACCTGCCGCCATCGCCAGAACCATCCACGGCATCGCCAGCGTGGCGATCAGCGACAGGATCAAAACGACCAACGCCAGTCCCGACATCGCCTGTTCCGCGAATTGTTTGGGGTTGTCGTTCGCCTCAAGCTTTTTGGCGAAGATCGGGACGAAGGCCGTGTTGAAGGCACCTTCGGCGAAGAAGCGGCGGAACATGTTGGGCAGGGTGAAGGCGACCAAATACGCCTCGGCCACAGGGCCGTTGCCCAGAAACGCGGCGATCATCATGTCGCGGATAAAGCCCACCACGCGGCTGACCAAGGTCGACGCGCCGACGGTCAGAAAGCCCCGGATCATGCGGATGGGTTTCATCGGCTGCGTGCCCCTTGGTCCCGGTCGGCGCGGTCGTTTCTTGCCGCGGCGTTCCTTGGCTGACTAGGCCCGCAGCCCCGTCATGGCAAGCGTGTCAGACGCCGGGCGCGTCTGCCGGCCGCTCTGGTGGGCGGTCGGCGCGGTCGGCACCTTCACGGATGGCCTGACGCAGCTTTTTTTCCAGCGCATCGCGGCGGGACTGCTGGTGCAGCTTCAGGCCGAACGCGTCCTTGACGTAAAAGCTGTCGACGACCTGCGCGCCGTATGTCGCGATGACCGCGCTGACGATCTGGATGTGGTTCGCCGCCAGCGTCCGCGTCACGTCATAAAGCAGACCGGGGCGGTCGCGGGTGTCGACTTCGATGATGGTATAGATTTCGCTGCCTTCGTTATCAAAGGTGACATGGGTCGGAAACCGGAAGGCACGGTCGCGTTTCTTCAGCTTGTCGCGGTCGACAAGGGCCTCTCGTGGGACGACCTCTCCGGCCAGGGTGCGGTCGATCATACGGCGGAGACGGTCAAGGCGGTCGGATGCGTAGGGGCGCCCGGCCTCGTCCTGGACCCAGAACACGGCGGTCGCGAAGCCGTCGCGCGTGGTGTAGGTGCGAGCGTCGACGACGTTCGCGCCGACCAGCGCCAGCGCCCCGGTCAGCCGCGAAAAGATGCCCGGATGGTCGGCCAGAACGAACGCCGCGCGGGTCGCGTCGCGGGCCAGATCGGGGTGGAGGTCGATCCGGATTTCGTCGCCCGAGATGCCGTCCAGCAGATCGGCAAACACGCGTTGCGTTTCCGTGGGCAGTCCCTGCCAGTAGTTGTCGTAGTGGCGCCCGACTTCGGACCGGATCGCCTTGGGCTCCCACTTCTCGGCCGACAGCTGATGGCGCAGGGACCGGCGTGCCTCGTCCACGCGCTTTTCGCGGTTCGCTTCCTCCAGCCCGTTTTCCAGCGCGTCGGCCGTCTGGTCATAAAGCTTGCGCAGCAGGGCGGCCTTCCAGTTGTTCCAGGTGCCGGGGCCGACGCCTTTAATGTCGCAGACGGTCAGCACGGTCAGCAGGTCCAGCCTGCGGCGCGATTTCACCGCCTTGGCAAAGTCGCGCAGAGTGCGGGGGTCCGAGATGTCGCGTTTCTGCGCTACGTCGGACATCAGAAGGTGGTTGCGCACCAGCCATTCGATCGTCTCGACCTCGTCCTGCGGCAGGCCAAGGCGGACACAGATCCGCCGAGCCAGCCGTGCGCCGACGATGGAGTGGTCTTCGGGAAGCCCCTTGCCGATGTCGTGAAGCAGCACCGCAAGATAGATCACGCGCCGGTTGGTCCCCTTGTCAAGCATGATCCGCGTGACCAGCGGCAGGTCGTCCGTTTCCTCGCCCCGCTCGATCGCGGCAAGGGCGATCATGCATTGGATCAGATGCTCGTCGACGGTGAAGTGGTGATAGACGTTGAACTGCATCATCGCGACGATGCGGTCGAATTCAGGGATGAACGCGCCTAGCACGCCCAGTTCGTTCATCCGCCGCAGTGCCCGTTCGGGCGTGCCGTGCTTGAGCAGCAGTTCCAGAAACAATTGCACGGCCTGCGGGTCAGATCGAACGTCGTCGTCAATCAGATCAAGGTTGGCTGCGACCAGACGCATCGCTTCGGGGTGCAGCAGCAACCCCGTGCGCAACGCTTCGGAAAACAGGCGCAGGATGTTCAGGGGGTCTTTCAGGAAGGTAACCGGGTCGGCGATGTCCAGCCGTCCCTGTTGATCTGTGAAGCCGGGGCGCAGACGCTTTTTGCGTCGCAGAACGCCGATCAGGGGCGCGCGGTACAGATGCCGCGCCTCAAGCGCGGTCAGGAACACGCGTGTCAGCTCACCCACGCGAGTCGCGTGGCGGAAATAATCCTGCATAAAGATTTCGACCGCGCGACGCCCGCCGGCGTCGTGGTATCCCATCCGCTGCGCGGTTTCCAACTGCAGGTCGAACGACAGCGTATCGACCGCGCGACCGGTGATCAGGTGCAGGTGGCAGCGGACGGCCCACATGAAGTCTTCGGCCTGCCAGAAGGTCGCGTGTTCGTCGCGGGTAAAGAAACCAAGATCGACCAGCTCGACCGCGCGGTCGACGCGGTGGATGTATTTGGCGATCCAGTAAAGCGTCTGCAGATCGCGCAGGCCGCCTTTGCCTTCCTTGACGTTCGGCTCCAGCACGTAACGCTGGCCGCCCTGGCGCAGGTGGCGGGCGTCGCGTTCGGCAAGCTTCGCCTCGATGAACTGGGGGACGGTGCGTTCGAAAAGCTCGGGCCAGAGGCGGGTGCGCAGTTCTTCGGCGATGACGGCGTCACCGCAGACAAGCCGGTGTTCCAGAAGGCTGGTGCGGATGGTCATATCGGCTTCGCCGAGGCGCAGGCATTCGGCCACGCTGCGGGTCGACTGGCCGACCTTCAGCTTCAGATCCCACAGCATGTACAGGATCGATTCGACGACGCTTTCCGCCCAGCCGGTGGATTTGTGCGGGGTCAGAAACAGCAGGTCTACGTCGGAGTGGGGTGCCATTTCAGCGCGGCCATAGCCCCCGACGGCGATGACGGCCAGTCGTTCGGCCACGGTCTGGCCGTTCTGTGGGTGCAGCCGGGTCACGGCAACGTGGTGGGTGGCGCGCACGACGGCGTCAGTCAGCGCCGCGATCGCACGGACAGTTTCGCGTGCGGCGCGGGGGTGGGTGTCGAACCCGTTCAGGATGTCGTCCAGCGCCTCGGCCCGGGATGCGGCGATGGCCTGTACGGTCGCTGCCCGAATCTCTCGGTGATCGGTCAACCCGGCAAGCTGTTCGTCCAGCAGGGCGTGAAAGCGGTCCGTGTCGAAAATGACGTGCGCCCCGGGCAATGCCGGGGCGCTTTGGTAGGTGGCAGAGGCGCTATCGCTCAAGATCAGAAACCGGTGCCGCGGAAGCTGTTGGGGGCGGCGTCGATGATGACGACGCGCTGGTTCTGGATCGTGGCGATGGACAGGGCGCGCTGGTTGGTTCCGTCGGGACGCAGACGGAACGCCCCGTCGACACCTGCAAAACCGGCACCCGTGGTCAGGCCTGCCGTGGTGACCGCGTTCGCGCGACCGGCGCGCACCAGCGATGCCACGGCCGAGACCGCGTCATAGCCCATGCTTGCCAGCTGGTGGGGCTGTTCGCCGTAGGTCTGGCGATAACGTTGCGCGAAAGCCTGCTGACGCGCCAGATCAGGAACCGCAAACCAGCCGCCTTGGACGCCGGGCAGCTGCAGGCGCGTCGCCGGCAGATCCCAGCGGGTCAGGCCCATGAACTGCGCATCGGCCGATGACACGCCGGCCTTGTTCAGGCCAGTGGTCAGGAAGGGCAGCACCTCGGGGTGGTTGGCGGTCATGAAGATCGCATCGGCCTGACGCGCCTTGGCGATGGCAGCGACCTGCGGGATGATCGCGTCGATGCCGGTCTGCGACACCGGGTGGGTCGCCTTGCCGGCCAGCGTGGCGCGGTTGCGCGAAATCGCGCTTTCGATCGCGCGTGCGCCGATCTGTCCGGAAATGTCATCCTCGGCCACGACCAGCACGCGGCGTTTGCCTTGTCGCACGCCGTAATTCACCAGCCGGTCCGCCACGTTGGCGAACGTGTTGCCCAGCACGAACACGTTGCCGCCCGCGATTTCGGGGTTGTTCGAGAAGCTGAGGACGTTGACCTGACCTGCAACCGCGCTGCCGGCGGCATTGGCCGCGTCGGCGTGCAGCGGCCCGACGATGATCTTGGCACCTTCCGCGACGGCCTGCTTGGCCTTGGCCGCGGCGACGCCCGCATCGCTGCCGGTCTCATAGACGCGCAGATCGATGCGCGCGCCTTGCGCATCGGCAGCGGCCATCTTGGCAGAGTTGGTGATGGACCGGGAAATCCGCTCCAGCTCTGCATCACCGGTGCCGCCGGGGACCAGCAGAGCCACTTGGACGGGTTGGGACGGATCGATGGTCGGGCCGACCTGCGGGCCCCGCGCAGCACCACCTTCGGACAGCGGCTGACACGCCGCAAGAAGCGTGGCGGCCGCAATTGCGCCCAGACGCATCAACGGACGCTGAAACGCGCCACTTTGGCCCGAAAGTCGAAAGGTTCTGCGCACGCGGTCGCGCGTCAAGGCGGCAAGGGTCATCGTGGTATCCCGTAAAACAACTGACAAGGAAAAGACGGATTCGATGGCGTCAGGGTAGCCACAGTGTGCGAATGCTGGCAACCTGCCCATCCTGCACGCCGAGACGAAAGTTACCCCATATGAGCACGACATCGACCAGCGCGCCCGAGGATGGCGCCGCGCCAGAAAGCGGCACGCTTGCGGCTGGGCTGTATCTGGTGGCGACGCCGATCGGGAACGCCCGCGACATAACGCTACGTGCGCTGGATATCCTGCGCGACGCCGATGTTCTGGCGGCAGAGGATACGCGGCGGCTGCGCCAGCTTTTAGCGATCCACGGCGTGCCGTTGGCAGGTCGGCGGATCATCGCCCATCACGATCACAACGCAGCCAAAAGCGCAGGCCCGATCATCGCGGCGATCCGCGACGGCAAATCGGTGGCCTATGCCTCGGACGCGGGAACGCCGATGATCGCTGATCCGGGGTATACGCTGGTGGATCAGGCGGTCGCGGCGGGATTGCCGGTCCATGGCATCCCGGGCGCGTCCGCCGTCCTGACAGCGCTGACGATCGCGGGCCTTCCAACGGATCGGTTCCTGTTCGCGGGCTTTCCCCCAGCGCCCATGGGGCAGCGCCGCACGTGGCTTTCCGACGTCGCAAAAATTGCGGCGACCGTGGTTCTTTACGAAAGCCCGAGGCGCGTTAACGAAACATTGGGAATTCTGTGCGACATCGAACCCGGTCGGGGTATCGTGCTGTGTCGCGAACTGACAAAACGGTTTGAAGAAACCCTGCGGGGCAGCGTGACGGATCTGCTGGGCAGGCTGCAGGATGTTGAATTGAAGGGTGAGGTCGTCCTTATCCTGGCGCCACCGGCACCTGTCGTTATCGGTGATGATGACGTTCGGGCGGCCCTGACCAGACGGCTGGGGCATATGTCGGTCAAGGACGCGGCAAGTGAAGTGGCGGCGGAACTCGGGGTGGCGCGGAAGATGGCGTATCAGCTGGCGGTCGAAATGGGGAAAGACGGATGACGATGCATCCAGCAGATGCGGCGATGCCGTGGCGCGCCGTACGGACGCGCGCGGGGAATACCGCCCGCGGTGTCACGGCACACGCCTCCGGCATGCGTGCCGAGGAACGGACCGCGGATCACTACACTGAACAGGGTTACCGGGTCGTCGCCCGGCGCTGGCGCAGCGCGTGGGGCGAAATCGATCTGATCGCCGAACGCGGTGGCGAATATGTGTTCGTCGAGGTCAAGAGGTCTGCCACGCATTCGCAGGCAGCCGCCCGGATCAATCGCCGGCAGATCGACCGCATCTGCAATGCGGCGATGGCGTTCTGCGATACGCTGGCCACCCGGTCACTGACCCTGATGCGGTTCGATGCCGCCTGCGTCGATGCGTCCGGCCAGATCGACGTCATCCAGAACGCGTTCGGGGGGAACTGAACGGTTGCAGAACCGCCGCGTGCGGGTGACAAGGTCGCGATAACAAGCGGTCAGGACACGATCATGGCGACGAAGCTGAAAGTGGCATTGCAGATGGACCCGATCGAGGATGTCTCGATTTCCGGGGATTCCACCTTTCGCCTTGGGCTCGAGGCGCAGGCCCGCGGGCATTCGCTGTTTCAGTATACCGTCGACAAGCTGATCTTCGACGAAGGACTGGTGCTGGCGACCGGACGCGATGTCGAACTGCAGTCGGTCAAGGGCGACCATGTCAGCTTCGGCGACTGGCGGCAGGTCGATCTGTCGGAATTCGACGTGATCTGGCTGCGTCAGGATCCGCCGTTCGACATGGCCTATGTGACTTCCACCCATCTGCTGGAACGGCTTCACCCGCAGACCCTGGTGGTCAACGACCCGTTTTGGGTCCGGAATTGCCCCGAAAAGCTGATGGTGCTGGACTTCCCTGACCTGACGCCGCCGACCATGATCGCGCGCGATCCGGCCTCGATCCGCGCCTTCCGCGACCGGCACGGCGAAATCATCTTGAAGCCGCTTTACGGCAACGGCGGGGCCGGGGTGTTCCACTTGCGTCCCGACGACCCGAACCTGTCCTCGCTACTGGAGACATTCGCCTCGATCAACCGCGAGCCGATGATCGCGCAGAAATACCTGCCCGCGGTGGTGAATGGCGACAAGCGGGTGATCCTTGTCGATGGTGAACCGGTCGGCGCGATCAACCGCGTTCCCGCCAAGGGAGAGGCGCGGTCGAACATGCATGTGGGTGGCCGCCCTGAAAAGGTGGGCCTGACTGATCGCGAGCGGGAAATCTGCGCCCGCATCGGCCCGACCTTGCGCGAAAAGGGGCTGATCTTCGTCGGAATCGACGTGATCGACGGTTGGCTGACCGAAATCAACGTCACCTCGCCCACGGGCATTCAGGAGCTGGAGCGATTTGACGGCGTCAACGCTGCCGAACTGATCTGGCAGGCGATCGAGGCAAAGCTGGATCAGGGCTTCGTCTGACGAACCGACGCCTCAATCTGTCATCCAACGAAAAACGCCGGCCCAATCGGGCCGGCGTTTCCTATAGAATGGGCTGATAAATTCAGCCGCCAGCGAGGGTCTTGGCCACTTCCGCGGCGAAGTCTTCCTCTTTCTTCTCGATGCCTTCGCCCACGGCGACACGCGCGAACGCGGTCACTTCAACGCCTGCGTCTTTCGCGGCCTGAGCCACGGTGACGTCCGGGTTGATGACGAATTTCTGGCCCAGCAGCGTCACTTCTTCGAAGTATTTCGCCATGCGGCCGACGATCATCTTTTCGATGACCGCGTCCGGTTTGCCGGATTCGCGCGCCTGTTCGGTCAGAACCGACTTTTCACGTTCGACCAGCGCCGGGTCCAGATCGGCCTCGGACAGCGAAGCGGGCGAGGTTGCCGCGATGTGCATCGCGATCTGCTTGCCGATTTCCTGCGCCTTGTCTTTCGGGCCGCTCAGCGCGACCAGCACGCCGATCTTGCCCATGCCATCAGCGGCGGCGTTGTGGACATAGGACACCACGGTTTCGCCATCGACGGACTGCACGCGGCGCAGCGTCATGTTTTCACCGATGCGGGCGATGGCGGCAGTCAGTGTCTCGGCGACGGTCGAGCCGTTCAGCGACGCGGCCTTGACGGCTTCGACATCATTGGTGCCTGCATCCAGCGCGACTTGCGCGATGTCACGAACCAGTTTCTGGAAATCGGCGTTCTTGGCGACGAAGTCGGTCTCCGAGTTCAGCTCGACAGCAACACCACGACCATCCTTGACGGCCACGCCGACAAGGCCCTCGGCAGCCACGCGGCCCGATTTCTTGGCGGCTTTCGCCAGACCCTTGGTGCGCAGCCAGTCAACCGCGGCTTCCATGTCGCCGTTGTTTTCTTCCAGCGCCTTCTTGGCGTCCATCATGCCTGCGCCGGTCGACTCGCGCAGTTCTTTAACCATTGCGGCTGAAATCGCCATCTGGTCTCTCCTTTGTGTCTAAACGATCAGGCGAGGTTACCCCCGCCTGATGAATGCCGTGCGACGTGGATGAGGCGAGGCCGATCAGGCCTGCGCTTCGGTCTCGACTTCTTCGACGTCCAGCTCTTCGGTCGGAGCTTCGGTCAGCGCACCAAGGTCGACGCCCGCCGCGCCCATCTGGGCCGACATGCCGTCCAGCGCCGCGCGCGCGACCAGATCGCAGTACAGCGCGATGGCGCGTGCCGCGTCATCGTTGCCCGGGATCACATAGTCGACGCCCTTGGGCGAGGTGTTGGTGTCCACGACAGCCACAACCGGGATCCCCAGTTTCTTGGCTTCCAGGATGGCCAGATCTTCCTTGCTGACGTCGATGACGAACAGCAGGTCGGGCAGACCGCCCATTTCACGGATCCCGCCGAGCGAGGCCTGCAGTTTGGCCTGCTCACGCTCCATGCCCAGACGCTCTTTTTTGGTCAGGCCTTCGGCGCCGCCTTCCAGAGCTTCGTCGATGGATTTCAGACGCTGGATCGACTGGGAAACGGTTTTCCAGTTGGTCAGCGTGCCGCCCAGCCAGCGGTGGTTCATGTAGAACTGCGCCGATTTTTCGGCAGCGTCCGCGATCGGCTTCTGGGCCTGACGCTTGGTGCCGACGAACAGGACGCGGCCGCCTTTGGCGACGGTGTCACGCACGACTTGCAGCGCCTGTTCCAGCATTGGAACGGTCTGCGTCAGGTCGATGATGTGGATGCCGTTGCGGTCGCCATAGATGTACTCGGCCATCCGCGGGTTCCAGCGCTGAGTCTGGTGACCATAGTGAACGCCAGCCTCGAGCAGCTGACGCATGGAGAAATCAGGAAGCGCCATATCCATTTCCTTTCCGGTTTGCGCCTTGGCAAGGGATTCAGACTGACGACGTCAGCCCAACCGGTGGACCCTCCAGAACTCCTGCAAAGCCCGCCCTCACCTGTGAAGTGTGCGCGCGTTACCGCAGATTTACGCGCGCCGCAAGGGTCACGCCCAATTAGATAGGCCGCCTTTTACACAGATCGGGCGGTTTGCCGGTGTGCGTCAACCAAACCTTAAACCCTGCCACGCTAGGACCGGGCAGGCGGCACAGGTGGGGCGGTGAATGGGTCGGGGTACAAAATGGGTGCGGTCATGTCGGTGATCCTGCCGGCGCGATTGGATCTGGCAACGGTGACCGAGGTGGCCGAGCAGATCATCGCATGGCGGGGCCAGCCATTGGTCATCGACGCCAGTGAGCTTCGTCATCTGGGTGGGTTGGGGCTGCAGCTGCTGCTGGCCGTGCAGGCAACGTGGCAGGCTGACGGGTTGCCCTTCGCCGTCATCCACCCGTCAGATGCATATGAGCTCGGGTTGCGGACATTCGGGCTGGAAACCGGCCATTTCGCAAACCACACCGCGTCGGATGCTGCGTGATGGGTCTGGGGGTCCTTGCCGTTGATGACAGCCGCACGATCCGGGCGTTGATCTCGATCACGCTGCAACGGGCGGGGATGCACGTCACCACGGCTGATGATGGTCAGCACGGGGTCACGATCATCGATGCGGGGCTGATCCCCGATCTGATCATCACCGACATCAACATGCCTCGTCTGGATGGCTTTGGCCTGATCCACGCCGTGCGCGCGAAAGAGGCGCTTCGCGCTGTTCCCATTCTGGTGCTGACGACCGAATCCGCACCCGCCATGCGTGAACGCGCCCGGACAGCTGGCGCGACAGGTTGGATCACCAAGCCGTTTCACCCCGATCACCTGATACGCACGATCGCCCGGGTCACATCGGGGGCTGGTGCATGAGCGACCCGTTGGACGAGGTCCGCGATCTGTTCTTTATCGAGTGTGGAGAGCTTCTGGACAGCGCGCATGAAGCGTTGGTCGTTCTGGACGACCAGCCTTCTGATCTGGAACAGATCAACGCGGTCTTTCGCGCCGTTCATTCGATCAAGGGGGGTGCCGGTGCGTTCGGCTTCGGCGGTCTGGTCGAGTTTGCGCATCGGCTGGAATCCGTGCTGGACGCGCTGCGGTCCCGCAAGCTTACCTCTGGGCGCGATGTCGTTCGGCAGCTGACCGTGGCTACGGATGAGCTGCTTTATCATGTTGAGGCCGCGCGGCACGGGTCAGGCGATGGGGGGCCTGATAATGCGCTGCTGTCACTTGAATCCCTGTTGTCGCCCGGCGACGCCGAAACGTCGTTTCAGTTTCAACCCTTGTCGTTGGACTTTTCGTCGGACGATGGGCCTGACGGGTGGTCTGTGCCGCAGGGCTGGAAAATCACGTTCCAACCGCATGCAGAGCTGTATCGCAGCGGCAACGATGCCCTGATGATCCTGCGCGATCTGGCCGCGCTGGGCAGTGCAATGGTCACCTGCCATGTCGTCGGCAATCTGTCGACTGACCCGGCCGCCGCCGAAATGCCGGTCCTGTGCTGGCAGGTAGAGCTGCAAGGCGACGTGTCGGAAGATGAAATCCGTGACCTGTTCGAATTCGTGCAGGACATCTGCGACCTGACCATCGTCCCGTTGGCAGCGGCGCTCGCAGCCAACGAGGTCTCGGCCCCGGTGGTCGAAATCGAATTGCACGACAGTGAGGCACACGCGCATGCCGCGGCGCCCTCGCCGTCGACGATCCGTGTTGATGTGGACAAGGTTGACCGGCTGGTCGATCTGGTCGGAGAGCTGGTGATCAACCAGTCCATGCTGGCACAGGCGGTCGCTGATGCGGGCATCCAGCAGCAGAACGCGGTTCTTGCGGGGCTGGATGAGTTCATGACCCTAACCCGCGACATTCAGGACAGTGTCATGAAAATCCGCGCGCAACCGGTCAAGTCGCTGTTCCAGCGCATGGGCCGGGTGTTAAGAGAGACCGCGACGATGACCGGAAAAACCGTCGCCTTCAGGACCGAGGGCGAAGGGACAGAGGTGGACAAGACCCTGATCGAACGCCTGGTCGATCCGTTGACGCACATGGTCCGCAACGCCGTCGACCACGGGCTTGAGGCGCCGGATCGACGCGCGGCGGCCGGCAAGCCCGACGAAGGTGTCGTGATCCTGTCCGCGGCCCACCGCGCCGGGCGCATCCTGATTACGCTGTCTGACGACGGGGGTGGGATCGACCGGGACCGGGTGCGACGGACCGCCATCCGCCGGGGCGTGCTGGACCCCGACGCCCAGCTAAGCGATGCGGAGATCGATCATCTGCTGTTCATGCCGGGATTTTCCACCGCCGATCATCTGTCTGCGGTTTCGGGTCGCGGCGTGGGGATGGATATCGTGAGCGATTCAGTCCGGGCCATGGGCGGCGAGGTCACCATCACCAGCAATCCGGGGCAGGGGACAAGCTTTTCGATCTCGCTTCCGCTGACGCTTGCGGTTCTGGACGGGATGATCGTTCGGGTGGCCGGACAGACGCTGGTCATTCCGCTGACCGCGATCGTCGAGACGGCCATCATCCACGCCAGGGATATCCGTCGCGTCGGGGCCACAACCGAAATGCTGCATCTGCGCAACGAGGTGATGCCGATGTCCGATCTGGGGGTCCGTCTGGGTTTTCGGTCCCGCCAGGATATCTCGGCCCATCACGGTCGGATCGCGATCCTGACAACCGGGGACGGTGGAACGCCGGCGGCGCTGATGGTTGATGAGATCGTCGACCAGCGCCAGGTGGTGATCAAGGGGCTTGGCGGCACGCTCGGCCAATTTGCTGGCGTCGCCGCCGCGACGATCCTGGGAAATGGCCGGGTCGCGTTGATCATCGACCCCGCCGCCGTGAACGCGGTACCGCCCGTAGGTACCGGCCCCATTCTTCTGACACCTGACCGGGTGGCCGGCCAGAAACACCCAGGAACGTTCCGATGAACACGATCGAGCCGACACCCGAAACCGAGCTTTTGGCATTCCGCCTCTCCGCCCAGGAATTTTGCATCGACATCATGTCCGTCCGCGAAATTCGGGGGTGGAGCCAGGTGACGCCGTTGCCGTTTGCGCCATCCCACGTCAAGGGCATGATCAATCTGCGCGGGACCGTGCTGCCGGTGATCGATCTGTCGGCGCGGCTGGGCATGCCGCCGATACCGGGCAACGATCGCAATGTGATCATCGTTGTCACCCGGGACGAGCAGTTGACGGGTCTTCTGGTCGAAGCGGTTTCTGACATCCTGTCAGTGGCGGTGACCGATCTGAGGCCAACCCCCGAAGTACATGATGGCGGGCACACGAAATTCGTGCGCGCCATCGCCTTGGTCGATGACCGGCTGATCCGCCTGCTGGATGTTGACGAGGTCCTGCCCGATCAGGCCGGGCAGGCGGCTTGAGGCTTGGAACGTTGTCATCGGTCCGCCCACCCTTCGACGGATGAACTTTCGCCATGAATATCCGCGAACGGCTGCAGATCATGGTGGTGGACGACATGTCGACCAGCCGGGGGCTGATCGTTCAAGCGTTGGAGTTGATGGGCCTGCGCCACGTCACCGATGCCGGCGACGGCGCTGCGGCCGCGACAAAGCTGACGCGGCAGCCGGTTCATCTGGTCATATCGGATTACAACATGCCGGGAATCGATGGGTTGCAACTGCTGCAATGGATGCGTGCCCAGCCGGCGTTGCGCAAAACCGGCTTTGTTCTGATAACCGGGCGGGCAGAGCAGGAAATGATTGACCGCGGACGGCGACTTGGGATGAACAACTTCCTCAGGAAGCCATTCACCCCGGCCGAACTGAAAGGGTGCCTGGAAGCTGTGATTGGAAAATTCTGATGCATGAACTTCTTGATACCGTCGTGCTTGAACTTCAGGGAATGACGCGGGACCTGCTGCGACTGCAGGACGTCCTGTCTGCCGATGACGGCCCCATCGCGGCCGTCTGGGCCATGCCCGAGGCGAAGGCCGCCCCCGTGATCGTCGCGCTGCAGGATCTGGACCGTCTGACGCAGGTGTCGGAAAGTCTGGCCACGCTGTGCGGCATCCTTGCCGACGAACGGCGGTCCGACGGCGGCACCTTGCTGATGTCAGAGGCTCGAGGCACGCACCCGGGAAGCTGTTAGCGTAGCAGAGCCGGCTAGACCGCAGTTCCATCTTTACCGCGCCGCTTGGCGCGACTATCTGCTGATGTCGCCGACGCCAGCCGAAAGCCTTGATTATGCCCAGTTTGAACGACATCCGCTCGACCTATCTCGATTACTTCGAACGCAACGGTCACCGTCGCGTCGAAAGTTCGCCTCTGGTCCCCCGAAATGACCCGACGCTGATGTTTGCCAACTCGGGCATGGTGCAGTTCAAGAACCTGTTCACAGGGGTCGAGCATCGTGATTACAGCCGCGCCACGACCGCGCAGAAATGCGTGCGGGCCGGTGGTAAGCACAACGATCTGGACAATGTGGGCTATACCGCACGCCACCACACGTTCTTTGAAATGCTGGGCAACTTCAGCTTTGGTGACTACTTCAAGGAAGAGGCGATCCCTTACGCGTGGGAATTGCTGACCAAGGAATTCGGCCTGGCCAAGGACAAGCTGTTGGTCACGGTGTACCACACCGATGACGAGGCTGCGCAGATCTGGAAAAAGGTCGCGGGTCTGTCCGACGACCGGATCATCCGCATCGCGACCAACGACAACTTCTGGCAGATGGGGCCGACGGGTCCCTGTGGCCCCTGCACCGAAATCTTCTATGACCACGGCGACCACATCTGGGGTGGTCCGCCCGGCTCGCCCGACGAAGACGGCGATCGGTTCATCGAAATCTGGAACCTCGTCTTCATGCAGTTCGAGCAGTTCGAGGATGGCTCGATGAAGCCGCTGCCGAACCCTTCGATCGATACCGGCATGGGTCTGGAACGCATCGGCGCGCTGCTGCAGGGCAAGCACGACAACTATGACACCGACCTGATGCGCGCGCTGATCGAGGCGTCGGCCCATGCGACCAGCAGCGACCCGGACGGTCCGGGCAAGATCCACCACCGGGTCATCGCCGACCACCTGCGGTCCACCAGTTTTCTGATCGCGGACGGCGTGATGCCGTCGAACGAAGGCCGCGGATACGTTCTGCGTCGCATCATGCGGCGCGCGATGCGGCATGCGCACATGCTGGGCGTGCAGGACCCCGTGATGTACAAGCTCGTCCCCGCGCTGGTGCGCGAGATGGGCGCCGCATACCCCGAGCTTGGCCGCGCACAACCGATGATCGAAGAGACGCTGAAGGGCGAAGAGACGCGTTTCCGCACGACATTGGACCGTGGTCTGCGTCTGCTATCGGACGAACTGGGCCGCCTGCCCGAAGGCGCTGATCTTCCGGGCGCCACGGCGTTCAAGCTTTACGACACCTATGGCTTTCCGCTGGACTTGACGCAGGATGCCCTGCGCGAACAGGGCCGCGCGGTCGAAGTCGCGGGCTTTGATGAAGCCATGTCCGAACAGAAGGCCAAGGCGCGTGCCGCCTGGTCCGGTTCGGGTGAGACGAAGGACGCCGCGATCTGGTTTGATCTGGCCGAACGCCACGGCGCAACCGAGTTTCTGGGCTATGACGCTGATCAGGCCGAAGGCGCGGTCTTGGCACTGGTCATCGACGGGGCCGAAGTCGAAACGGCGGCCGAAGGCGCGAAGGTTCAGATCGTCGTCAACCAATCGCCTTTCTATGCCGAAAGCGGCGGACAGGTCGGTGATACGGGCCTGATCCGGACCGAAACCGGGGCGGCGCAGGTCGTCGATACCCGCAGGTCCGGCGGTCTGTTCATCCACGTGGCCGAGGTCACCAAGGGTCAGATCACGCGCGGTCAGGGCGCGACGCTGGACGTCGATGCCGGCCGGCGGGGCGCGATCAAGGCCAACCACTCGGCCACGCATCTTTTGAACGAAGCGCTGCGTGCAGCACTGGGCGAACACGTGGCCCAGAAGGGCAGCCTGAACGCGTCCGACCGGCTGCGGTTCGACTTCAGCCACGGTAAGGCGCTGTCCCCCGACGAACTGGCCGCGGTCGAGGCCGAGGTGAACGCGATCATCCGGCAGAACACGCCGGTCGAGACGCGCGTGATGACGCCCGACGACGCACGCGACATGGGCGCGCAGGCGCTGTTTGGCGAAAAATACGGCGACGAGGTCCGCGTGGTGTCGATGGGACGCCGGGCCGGTTCGCAAAAGGGCGCGAACAAGGAAACCTACTCGTTGGAGCTTTGTGGCGGCACGCATGTGAAGCGCACGGGCGATATCGGCGCGTTCGTCCTTCTGGGCGACAGCGCGTCATCCGCGGGCGTCCGTCGGATCGAGGCGCTGACGGGTCAGGCTGCACTGGATCATCTGCGCACCTCTGACGCGCAGTTGAGCGAGATTTCGGGTCTGCTGAAGGCGCAGGCGGGCGATGTCGTGGGCCGCGTCAAGGCGCTGTCGGACGAACGCAAGGCGCTGGCCAACGAGGTCGCGCAACTGAAACGCCAGCTCGCCATGGGTAGCAGCGACGGTGCGCAGGCCAAGGATGTCGCCGGGGTCCAGTTGATCGCCACGACGGTGTCAGGCGTGTCGGGCAAGGAACTTGGGCCGCTGGCGGATCAGATGCGCCAGCAGCTGGGGTCGGGTGCCGTGCTTGTCATGGCCGAAGACAGCGGCAAGGCGACAGTCGCGGCGACAGTGTCGTCGGATCTGACCGACCGCGTCACCGCCGTGGCGCTGGTCCAGGCCGCGGTCGCGGCGCTTGGCGGCAAGGGCGGCGGTGGACGCCCCGACCGTGCCCAGGGCGGCGCGCCGAGCCTTGAGGCGTCGGATGCCGCCATCGCCGCGGTCGAAGCCCTGATCGGTGCCACCGCATGAGCGCGCTTTGGATCGCCCACGTGACCGTGACCGACCCGGACGCTTATGGGAAATACGCCCGTTTGGCGACCGAGGCGATTGCCGCGCATGGCGGGGTCTTTCTCGCCCGCGGCTCTCGCTACGTGCAGCTGGAAGGCAAGGACCGGGCGCGCAATGTCGTCGCGCGGTTCGCGTCTGTCGATGAAGCGGTGGCGTGTTATCGGTCAGATGCCTATCAGGCGGCGCTGTCTCATGCCAAAAATGCAGCAGAACGCGATCTTGTGATCGTGGAAGAGAACCCGGTCTAGGTCTTTTTGCACCATTCGCGCAGACTGGGTGGTAAGAAGCAAAAAACAAAAAGGGGCAGGGGCATGTGCCGTTGGGCAGCCTATACCGGCAGTCCTATTTATCTTGAGGACATCGTCAGCCGGCCAGCACATTCGCTGGTCCAGCAAAGCCACTGCGCGACGCGCTGCCACACGCCTGTCAACGCGGACGGCTTCGGGTTGGTGTGGTACGGTGACCGGGATGAGCCGGGGCTTTATCGCGACGTCCTGCCGGCGTGGTCAGACCCCAATCTCCGCAGCCTGACCGCCACGGTGAAATCGTCGTTGTTCATGGCCCATGTCCGCGCCTCCACTGGGACGGCGACCAGTCGCAACAACTGCCATCCTTTCGCCGTTGGTCGTTGGTCGTTCATGCATAACGGCCAGTTCGGCGGCTATGACGGCTGGCGGCGCGCGGCCGAAGTGCTGATCCCAGACGACCTTTATGCCCACCGCAAAGGGGCGACCGACAGCGAGGCGTTCTTTCTGGCCGCACTCGGTGACGGGCTGGACCGCGATCCGATCGGGGCGATGGCACGCACCGCCGCGCGGTTCGAGGCGCTGGCCCGTGAGCGCAGCAAATCGGACGCTGCTCATATCCGTCTGACGGCGGCGTTCTCGGATGGGCAGCGGCTTTATGCGGTCCGCTATGCCAGCGACGATTTCGCCCCGACGCTGTTTCACCGCTGGTCCGACAGCCGGATGGGCCGCGCCGTCGTGTCCGAGCCGCTGGAGGCCGAAGAGGATGGCTGGCTGGAGGTTCCGCCCGGCTCGTTCTGCGTCTTCGAAGGGGCGAACCTCACCATAACGCCCTTCTGTCCGCAGGCGATCCGCGCGGCCGCTTGACGTCCGCGCCTTGCTTGGCCGGTCCCGGCGTGGCAGCTAGGGCCCGCAAGAAGGATGACGGTGATGAGCGATTTTGCCAGTGACGACGATACGGATGGCGGGCTTTATGACCGCAACGCGGCGGGTGACTTGCCCGTGGTGCGTCTGCGCCCCAAGGCCAATGCACGCGCGATCCGGCACGGTTTTCCGTGGGTCTACGCCGACGAGCTGGTCACTGATCGCCGCACCAAGAGCCTGACCCCCGGCAGCTTTGCCGTGCTGGAGGACGCCGAGCGTCGCCCCATGGCGCTGGTGACAGTCAACGGGGCATCGAAGATCATCGCGCGGGTGATGGATGCCGACCCAGAGGTGCGGATCACGCGCGATTGGCTGGCAGTGCGTTTGTCGCGCGCGCTGGATCTGCGGGAACGTCTGTTCGACGCGCCGTTCTATCGCCTGATCCACGCCGAGGCGGACGGTCTGCCCGGCACCATCATCGACCGCTTCGGTGACGCGGCGGTCATTCAGCCGAACGCCGCCTGGGCCGATGCCATGATCGACGATCTGGCCGCCGCCCTGCGCGATGTGACCGGCGTCAGCACGGTCATCCTGAACGCGTCCGGCCGCGCCCGCAGTCTGGAAGGGTTGGACGACACCTCGCGGGTCCTGTCGGGTGCGCTGGATGGGCCGATCGAGGTTCCAATGAACGGCGCGAACTATCTGGCCGATCTGGCGGGTGGGCAGAAAACCGGGCTGTTCTATGACCAACGCCCGAACCAGGCATTTGCGCAGCGGCTGGTGCGCGGGTCCGATGTGCTGGACGTCTTTTCCCATGTCGGGGGTTTTGGTCTGGCCGCGCTGGCGGGTGGCGCGACCTACGCAACCTGCGTTGATGCATCGGCCGCCGCGCTGACATTGGCCGAAGGCGGCGCCGCGGCGATGGGGGCTGCCGACCGTCTGGACGTCCGGCAGGGCGATGCGTTCGCCGTGATGGAGGCGTTGGCCACTGAGGGGCGTCAATTCGACACCGTGATCTGTGACCCGCCGGCGTTCGCGCCGTCCCGTCAGGCGTTGGAGGCTGGCCTGCGCGCCTATGAACGCGTTGCGCGGCTGGCGGCACCGCTGGTCCGGCCGGGCGGGTATCTGGGTCTGTGTTCCTGCAGCCATGCCGTCGACCTGACGGCGTTTCGCAATGCCAGTGCGCGCGGGATCGGTCGGGGCGGTCGCCGGATGCAGTTGATCCACACCGGGCAGGCGGGGCCTGACCACCCGACCCTGCCGCAGCTGTCGGAAAGCGGCTATCTGAAGGCGCTGTTCTTTCGTCTGGACGGCTGATGAAGGCGGTTCTGGACGCCTGCGTCCTGTTTCCGACCGTGCTGCGGGAAATCCTGATCGGAGCGGCGCAGCGGCAGTTATACGTGCCGGTCTGGTCGGACCGCATCACCGCCGAATGGGCCCGAGCGGCCGCGCGTCTGGGCGCGGTTCAGGGTGAAATTGCCGACGCAGAAATTGCGATGCTGGCGCTGGACTGGCCGCACGCCAGCGTGGCGTCCGACGGCACGGCGGCCACGGGCGTCGATTGGCCCGATCCCGCCGACCGCCATGTGGCCGAAGCTGCGTTGGCCGCCGGTGCCAGTGTCATCGTCACGGCAAACCTGCGCGACTTTCCGCGACGCAGTCTGGCGGCACTTGGCCTGACAGCGGTTCATCCGGATGCGTTTCTGACCGATCTGTTTCACGAAAACCCGGACGATCTTACCGCCATCGCCGTGCAGGTTCACCGCAAGGCTACGACGCTTGGCAGCGATATCGAGTTTCGTGCGTTGATGTCGCGTGCAAGGTTGCCACGGCTGTCCAAGGCGATCTTGCGTCACCACCCCGCGCTTGCCGCTAGCGCTAACAAGAGTTATCCGTCAGGTAATTAACGCAGGAACGGTCATGGTTTCTCGAGTCATTCCGGTCGACGATTTCGATCTGGTCATCTTTGGCGCCACCGGCGATCTGGCGCGGCGCAAGATTCTTCCGGGTCTGTTTCGCCGCTTTATCGCGGGACAGATGCCGCCCACGGCGCGGATCGTCGGCGCCGCGCGCAGTGATCTGGATAACGCGGCCTTTCGGGCCGAAGTCGCGGCGGCGATCACCGAATTCGACAAGCCCCGCGCTTCAGCCCCGGAGCTGCCGGCGTTTCTCGAACAGCTTCACTACGTCAAGGTGGACGCTACCGGGACCGAAGGATGGGAGCGGCTGGCGCAGGTGCTGCGGCCTGATGTTGTCCGTGCGGTCTATTTCTCGGTTGCGCCGTCGCTGTTTGGCGACCTGGCAGAGCGGCTGGCGCAGTACGGCATCGCAGATGATCATACCCGGATCGTCGTTGAAAAACCGTTCGGCAAGGATCTCGCCTCGGCCAAGGCGCTGAACGCGACGCTGGCGCGGCATTACGCGGAAGGGCAGATCTATCGCATTGACCATTATCTGGGCAAGGAAACCGTCCAGAACCTGATGGCCGTCCGTTTCGCCAATATCCTGTTCGAGCCACTTTGGAATGCGCAGTACGTCGATCATGTCCAGATCACCGTGTCCGAAATGGTGGGTGTGGGCGGGCGTGGCGCCTATTACGACAAGTCCGGTGCACTGCGCGACATGGTGCAGAACCACATGATGCAGCTGTTGTGTCTGACCGCGATGGAGCCGCCCTATCACTTCGACCCCGACGCCGTGCGGGATGAAAAGCTGAAGGTCATTCGCGCGTTGGAGCCGGTCTCGGCCGAGGAGATCGTGCGCGGTCAGTATCAGGCGGATGAGGATACCGAAGGGTATCTGACCGACGTCGAGGACGCGACCTCTCGCACCGAAAGCTTTGTTGCGATGAAGGTGAAGATTTCGAACTGGCGCTGGCAGGGGACGCCGTTCTATCTGCGCACTGGCAAGCGCCTGCGTGCGCGGGTCAGCGAAATCGCGGTCGTCTTCAAGGAACCGCCGCATTCGATCTTTGACGACACCGACGACCCCCGCGCCAACGAGCTGGTCATCCGGCTTCAGCCCGATGAGGGGATGGACCTGAAGGTGATGATCAAGGAACCTGGTCCGGGCGGCATGCGCCTGATCCAGGTGCCACTGGACATGAGCTTTGCTGACGCGCTTGGCCCCGAGGGGGCCGACCTTCCGGACGCCTATGAGCGGCTGATCATGGACGTCATCCGCGGCAACCAGACCCTGTTCATGCGCGGCGATGAAGTCGAGGCCGCGTGGAGCTGGGCCGATCCCATCATTACCGCATGGGAAGATGGTAAGGCCAAACCCGAACCCTATGACCCCGGATCCAGCGGCCCGGACGAGGCGTTACGACTGCTGCATCGCGACGGACGCCGCTGGCGCGACATACGAGGGTAAGGGCCACATGGATTTCGTCGATTATGCCGACCGGGAACTGCTGCTGCTGGAACTGGCGGGGCAGATCTCCAGCCAGTTGCGAGGAAATCTGCGCGCTGTGGGCAATGCGACCCTGACGCTGCCGGGCGGGTCGACCCCCGCGCCGCTGATCGACGCGCTGTCGGCCGCGCCGTTGGAATGGGGCCATGTGACCGTATTCCCGGGCGATGAACGGTGCCTGCCGCTTGATCACAACCGATCAAACTATCGCCTGATCCGGCGGCATCTGCTGGAAGGACCGGCGGCCGCCGCGCAGGTGATTCCGCTGTTCGATCCCGCGGACGACACGTCCCCCGGCGCCGCGGCCGAGGCGGCGGCGCACCGCATCGACCCGCATCTGCCGATCACGGTCCTGCTGCTGGGTATGGGCACCGATATGCACACCGCCAGCATGTTCCCGAACGGCGTCGGTCTGGATCAGGCCTTGGCCGGGACGAAAACAGTCGTCGAGGTCGAGGCACCTGACGGCGAACGTCGCCTGACGCTGACCGCGCCCACGTTGCGCGCGGCGCAGGCCATCCACCTGATGATCTTCGGCCGCGACAAGCGCGAGGCGTTCGAGCGTGCGGCGAGCCTTGATGCCGTCCAGGCCCCCATCCGCGCCGTCTGGCCGGAACTGATCGTCCACTGGGCGGAGTAGGAGTGACCATGCCAGCATCGAAAGCCGACTGGGCTGTCCTTGCCGATTATCGCCAAGATCACGCCGACACGCGGATCACCGACCTGTTTGACCAGAACCCTGAGCGGGCCGAGGTCTTTTCGACGAATGCCTGCGGGTTGGTGCTCGACTGGTCCAAGACCGCCATCGACACGACCGCGCGCGACCTGTTGCTGAACCTCGCAACCCCAGTGGTTTCGCGGCGCGAAGCGATGTTTTCAGGGGAACGGATCAACGAGACTGAGGGGCGCGCCGTTCTGCACACCGCCCTGCGTGACCGTGACGCACAGGTTCTAGTTGACGGCAAGGATGTCATTCCAGATGTCCGCGCGACGCTCGAGCGGTGTTACGACTTCGCCGAGGCGGTGCGCGACGGACGCATCCAGGGGCAGGGGGGCAGCTATACCGACGTCGTAAACATCGGGATCGGCGGGTCAGACCTAGGCCCCGTGATGGTCGTCAAGGCGCTGGCGCCATGGCATGACGGACCGCGCGTGCATTTCGTATCGAACGTCGACGGTGCGGACGTGCATGACACGTTGCTGGGGCTGGATCCGGCGCGGACGCTGGTGATCGTGGCGTCCAAGACCTTCACCACCATCGAGACGATGACCAACGCCGAAACCGTGCGCAAGTGGATGGCACGGGTCGTGCCTGACCCGGCCAGCCAGTTCGTCGCCGTTTCGACCGACCTTGAAAAGACCTCGGCCTTCGGGATCGACCCCTCGCGCGTGTTCGGTTTCGAAGACTGGGTCGGCGGGCGTTACTCGGTCTGGGGTCCCATCGGGCTGTCCGTGATGCTGGCCGTCGGCCGGGCGAAGTTTGACGATTTTCTGGCCGGTGCCGCGGCGATGGACGACCATTTCCGCACGGCAGATCTGGCCGCGAACATGCCGGTAATGCTGGCGCTGGTCGGCATCTGGCACCACCAGATCTGCGGCTATCCCACGCGGGCAGTGCTGCCATACGACAACCGTCTGGTCCGGCTACCAGCCTATCTGCAGCAGTTGGAGATGGAATCGAACGGCAAAAGCGTTGCGATGGACGGGACCGATCTGACCCTGCCGTCCGGGCCCGTCGTCTGGGGTGAGCCGGGGACGAACGGCCAACATGCGTTCTATCAGCTGATCCACCAAGGTACGGACGTCGTTCCGTGCGAATTCATCGTTGCCGCGCGGGGCCACGAGCCTGAGTTGGCGCATCAGCACAAGCTGCTGATCGCCAATTGTCTCGCGCAAAGTCAGGCGCTGATGGTGGGGCGGTCGCTGGATGAGGCCAGAAAGATCGTCGCCGACAAGGGCTTCACCGGCGCAGAGTTGGACCGTCAGGCCCGTCACCGCGTCTTTCCGGGAAACCGTCCGTCCACGACCCTGCTGATTCCGGCGCTGAATCCCTATACTCTTGGTGCGATCATCGCGCTTTATGAACATCGCGTGTTTGTTGAAGGCGTCATTTTGGGGATCAACAGCTTTGATCAATGGGGCGTCGAGCTTGGGAAGGAACTGGCAAAGAAGCTGGCCCCGCTTCTGGACGGCGAAACCCCTGACACACCCGAGGACGGGTCGACCCTCCGCCTGATCCAGCTGATCCGCGCGGATTGGGGCTAGGCTGTGAAATGCGCCAGAATCGCGTTCATGGTTCTGGCGCGCAGGTCGGGCAGCTCGAACAGCGGTTCGTGCAGGCATCCCGAAAGCTCCAGCAGACGCGCGCCGTCCCAGTCGGATACACGTTGCCTGATCGCGACGGTAGAAACGATCCGGTCCTGATCGCCCAGTATCGTCAGCATCGGTTGTTCGGGTGACGGGCGCGCCGCCAGCCGGGTGCATTCGCGCAAGGCGGCGTTGACCCACGACCAGCTTGCGCCCCCGATGGTCAGGTCAGGCCATGCGTCGGCTTCGGCCACCAGTCGCCCCCATGCCTGCGCATCGGACGTCAGTAGATTGCCGCGAAACGGTGCGTCCAGGACCCAAGTTCCGCGTCCGCCCGTGCGAATGGCCGGATTGCCGCCGCGACCCAGCCGCGCCGCCGTACCCGTCAGGCCAGAGGCCAATCGGGCGGGGAAGGGTTCGTGCCGGATGCCCCACATGGGCGCCGTAAACGCCACGCGCGACATCGGCAGCCCGCCATCAAGTGCGGCCAGCGCAATCGCGCCGCCCATCGAATGGGCCAGAAGATGCCACGGGCGCGGCAATTCCAAACGCTGTGCGGCGACCAGCATTTCGACGACGTCAGTCTGGTAATCGGCGAAATCGACGATGTGTCCGGGGCGCGGGTCGCTTTGCAGGCGATCCGACATGCCCTGACCGCGCCAATCGATGGACAGCACGTCAAAGCCGTTATTCGCCAGATGGTCGCCAACGACCGCGTATTTTTCGATGTATTCGGTGCGGCCAGTGAACAGGAAAACCGTCCCCCGCGACCGCTCGGCCGGCCAGTGAGCCAGCCGCAGGCGCAACCCGTCTTCGGATTGCACCCAGAATGCACGGGCAGGCGCCGGACCGTCGCCCGGCAGGCGATGGAACGGCGCCTGTTCCAGGATCATGACAGGGCCGAAGCCAGTTTCATTGCCGTCCCCATCGAGCCGTCCAGTTTCAGCTTGCCGGACATATAGGCCATCGTCGGGTTCACGTCACCGTTGATGATGCCTTCGAACGTTTCACGGTTTGCGGTCAGGGTGACGTCAGCAGGCTCGTCGCCTTCGCGCACGCCGGCCTGATCGATCATGATGGCGCCTTCGCCTTCGATCACGAACTTGGCGGTGTCGTCAAAAGACCCGATCTTCTTCTTCAGCGCCTCGACCGCGCCTTCGACCACTTTGCTCATCCGGACTCTCCCATCCTGCTTTCACTGGCGCAGCGGCCTGTGATTGATTACATGACCCATATGCACGCCGCCGCCCCTCGGTTCCAGTTTGTCGTTGCGACAATCCTTTGCATTTTCGCTGGTGCGCCGGGTGCCACCGCGGAAACGCCGCAGGAAATGGACACGCTTTTCGCTGAACTGGCGCAGCCCGAAGGGGACGCGTGGCAGGCCGCCGAAAGCGATATCATCCGCATCTGGTCGCGCAGTGGATCGGCGTCGGCGGATTACCTGCTGAAACGGGGCGAGGCGGCGATCGATCAGGGCGATTTCGGCGCGGCGATCGGTCATCTGACCGCGCTGACCGACCACGCGCCCGACTTTGCCGAAGGCTATGCCATGCGCGCGGCAGCGTTCTATCTGCGCGGAGAGTTCGGTCCGGCGATGTCGGATTTTTCCACCACGCTGCGGCTTGAACCCCGTCACTGGCCCGCGATGACCCAGTTGGCCACGATGCTGGAAGAAATGGATCAGGACGACCGCGCCGCCGAAGCCTATCGCCAAAGCCTGACGATCAATCCCCACCAACAGGACGCCTATGACGGCCTTGCCCGGTTGGAGCAGGAGATGAGCGGGATCGGCATCTGATGGCGGGGCGCATCACGGCCGTTTTGGGCCCGACCAATACCGGCAAGACGCATTACGCGATCGAACGGATGCTGGCGCACCGCACCGGGGTCATCGGCCTGCCGCTGCGTCTGCTGGCGCGCGAGGTTTATGACCGCATCGTCAAGGCGCGCGGACCATCGGTCGTGGCGCTGGTCACCGGCGAAGAGCGGATCGTGCCAGAACGCGCCGCCTATTGGGTCGCGACCACCGAAGCGATGCCAGAGGTCATGGCCGATTTCGTCGCCATTGATGAAATCCAGCTTTGCGCGGACCCCGACCGCGGCCACGTCTTCACCGACCGCCTGCTGCACCGGCGCGGCCTGCACGAGACGTTGTTTCTGGGGTCGTCCACCATGCGCCCAGCCATCGCGGCGCTGGTCCCAGAGGCGCAGTTCATGCGCCGCGAACGGTTCTCCACGCTCAGCTGGGCGGGGTCACGCAAGATCAGCCGGATGCCGACGCGGTCGGCCATCGTCGGGTTCTCGGTCGAAGATGTCTACGCCACGGCCGAGCTGATCCGCCGCCAGAAAGGCGGCTGTGCCGTCGTGATGGGGGCGCTGAGCCCCCGGACACGGAACGCGCAGGTCGCCATGTATCAGGCCGGAGAGGTCGATTATCTGGCCGCGACAGACGCCATCGGGATGGGTCTGAACCTCGACATCCGGCATGTGGCGTTCGAGGCCACGCATAAATTCGACGGACGCCGCGTCCGCCCGCTTTTCCCGCATGAGCTGGGGCAGATCGCGGGGCGCGCCGGTCGTCATACGGAATCCGGCACGTTCGGCGTGACCGGGGACGCCGAGCCGTTGGATGAGGGACTGATCGACGCCATCGAAAACCACCGGTTTCAGCCGATCAGCCGCCTTGTGTGGCGCAACTCGGCGCTGGAATTCGGGACGGTGGACCGGCTTTTGCAGTCGCTCGAGGCGCCTTCCGGGAACGAATGGCTGGGCAAGGGGCGCGAGGCCGACGACATTTCGGCGCTGAAGATTTTGCGCGACCAGCCCGACGTGCGTGACCGGCTGGTGCATCCGCGTGATGTGCGCCTGTTGTGGGACGTCTGCCGTGTGCCGGATTTCCGCTCGATCTCGACCGCTGAACACACGACGCTTCTGTCCCGGGTGTTCGGGTTCCTGCAGGAGGGCGGCATCCCGACCGAGTGGTTGGAGCGCGCCATTGCTCGCATCGACAAACCGGCGGGCGACATCGACACCCTCAGCAAGCGGCTTTCCTTCATCCGCACGTGGACATATGTGGCGCAGCGCAGCGGATGGGTGCAGGATGAAGCCCATTGGCGAGACGAGACCCGCGCGGTAGAAGATCGTTTGTCGGATGCGTTGCATGCGGCATTGACGCAAAGATTCGTGGACCGGCGCACATCCGTATTGCTGCGCCGGCTCAAGCAGAAGGAGAGCCTGGTGGCCGAGGTGAACGACAAGGGCGAAGTGACGGTTGAGGGCGAATTCGCCGGACGCCTGGAAGGTTTCCGTTTCCGGACCGACCCTTCGGCCACGGGGGATGAAGCCAAGATGCTGACCCGCGCCAGTTACGAGGCGCTGCGCCCGGAATTCCACCTGCGCGCCGACCGGTTCTATAACGCGCCCGACACCGAGCTGGACTTCACGGAGCAGGGTGGCCTGATGTGGGGCAGTTCTGCCGTGGGCAAGCTGGTCAAGGGCAGCGATGCGCTGAAACCCGGCGTTGAGCCGTTCGTCGACGAAGAGGCCGGGCCCGAGATTGCCGAAAAAGTGCGCCGTCGGTTGCAGCATTTCATCGACCGCAAGATTGCCGCCGGGTTCGAACCTCTGACGTCGCTTCGCGATGACGAAACGCTGACCGGGCTGGCCCGTGGCATCGCCTTCCGTCTGGTCGAGGCGCTGGGGATTCTGCCGCGCGAAGGCGTGGCGTCCGAGATCAAGGAACTTGATCAGGAATCCCGCGGCTTTCTGCGCAAGCATGGCGTTCGGTTCGGACAGTACACGATCTTTCTGCCGGCCCTGCTGAAACCCGCCCCGACGCGGCTGCGGCTTGTGCTGTCGTCGCTGTGGGACGGTCTGGCCGAGTTTCCCGAAAGCCCGCCCCCGGGTCTGGTGACGATTCCGAATATCACCGACGTGCCGCGCGGCTATTACACCCTGTCAGGCTATCACCCGGCGGGTGAGCGGGCGATCCGCATCGACATGCTGGAACGGCTGGCCGATCTGCTGCGCGGTCAGGACAGCCGCGGCGGGTTTGAAGCGACGCCAGACATGCTGTCGATCACTGGCATGACGCTGGAACAGTTTGCCGACCTGATGGCGGGGCTGGGCTATCGCGGCGAAAAGGGCGAACGTCCGAAGGCACGCCCTGCCGTTGCGGCCCCGGTCGTGGCGGAAGAACCGACCGAAGAGCCGGCAGCCGACGTCACTGCGCCGATGACCGAAGAAGAAAGCGTTCTGGCCGCCGAAACCCGCGCCAAGTGGGAGGCTGAGCAGGCCGAGCGTCGCGCGGCCGAGGCCGCCGTGGCGGCTGCGGCAGGTGGGGAAGACGGCCCCGTCGCCGCGGCCGAGGGCGTGGATCAGGCTGATGCGCCGGTTGAGACCGAAGTGTTCTACAGCTTTACGTGGGCCCCGCGTCCGCGCGCACCGCGTCGTGATGCGGAAGGCGGGCAGGGCCGCGCGGGTGGCCAGCGCCGCGGCGGTGGCAACCGCAATGCGCCAGAGGCCGGTGGCGAAGCAGGTGCGCAGGCGCAACCGTCGAATGGTCGGCCGAACCGCGACAATCGTCGTCGCGACGATGCGCCGCAGGGCGAAGGCCGGGGCAAGAACTTCAAGGGCGGCAAGGGCGGTGGCAAGCCGGGTAAGGGCGGCAAGCCCGACCAGAAGCGCAGCTTCGAGGCGCATCCCCCGAAACGCGACAAGCCGATCGATCCGGACAACCCGTTCGCCGTTCTGGCCGCGCTGAAGAACAAGTCTTGATCGCCGGGGCACGCGCCTCTGTGCGGGGCTGATGGCACGCAGCAAGGACAGGATGGACGAACCGGTCGACGGTCCGATCCGTCTGGACCGCTGGCTGTGTCACGCGCGTCTTTTCAAGACGCGCACCTTGGCCGCGACACGTATCGAAGGCGGCGGCATCCGTCTGAACGGCGCCCCCTGCCGCAAACCGGGCCACGTCGTCCGACCCGGCGACGTGGTGACCGTCTCAGCCGGGGGGCAGGTTCGCAGCCTGCGGGTTCTGGCGCCCGGCGAACGCCGCGGTCCCGCCACCGAGGCCCGCACACTCTACGATGACCTGACTGCGGGAAGCGCGGAGACGCTGCCACAGTCGGACGAATAGCCGCTATGTCATGGTGGCGTGACGCTTGAAGTGTCGCGCACGAAGGTCTAGGTCAACCGGCGCAATGCCTTAGCCAAGGACCGGACAATGACGTATGTCGTGACTGACAACTGCATCATGTGCAAATACACTGATTGCGTGGAAGTCTGTCCGGTGGATTGCTTCTACGAGGGTGAGAACACGCTGGTGATCCATCCCGACGAATGCATCGATTGCGGTGTCTGTGAGCCTGAATGCCCGGCTGACGCCATTCGCCCGGATACCGAGCCGAACATGGAAGACTGGGTTGAATTCAACCGCAAGTATTCCGAGCAATGGCCGGTCATCACGCGCAAGAAAGACCCGATGCCCGAGGCCAAGGATATGGACGGCCAGCCAGACAAGCTGGAGAAATACTTCTCTCCGCTGCCCGGCGAAGGCGATTGAGCCAAGGATATAATACGGCCCGTCCGGTGCGACGGGCCTTTTTGTTACCAGCGCCCCGATGCGCCGCCGCCTGACGATGAACCCCCGCCAAAGCCGCCTGACCTGCCGCCTGACCGGGCGCGATCATCGCGCCGCCATGACTGGATCGGTTGGCCATAGCTGTTCCAGCGCGTCACCGTGTTCATCGGGGCGGTGCGTGTCTCCGTCCACCCGCAGTTCGGACAGACCTGTGTCACCGTCTGGTTGCTGGTCATCCAGCCGCCGTCGGGTTGCGCGTCGCGAATAGGGCTGACGGTGGTGTTCAAACCCTGATGGCCACATTTCGGACACCGGTTCCGGCGCCGCTCGCGCCATCTTGAATGGCCAATCATGACCGCGGCGCCGCCAGCAAACAGGCCGAAGGGCAGCCAGTCCAATCCTTCTCCGTTGCGGCGGGGCGGGGTGGCGACCGGCTGCCCTGCGGCGACCGGACGCGCGATGGTGTCGATCACGGCTTGCGTCCCGTCGCGCAGACCCGCGGAGTAATCGCCGTCCCTGAATTCGGGTATCATCACCCGGTTGATGACGTCCTGCGCGCGGATGTCGGCGCTTCGGGAATAGCCGCGACCCAGTTCGATCCGCACCTCGCGGTCATCGCGCAGGAACAGCACCATGAAGCCATCGTTCCGATCCTTGTCGCCGACGCCCCACGTGTTGAAGAGGCTGGTGGCGAAATCTTCGAGTGTGCCGCCGCCATAGCGGGCACGATCCTCCAGTGTGACCACCGTGCCTTCCACACCCGTCTGGTCGTGCAGCGCGATCAGCGCTTCATCCAGCGCGCGGGTGTCGTCCTGCGTCAGGACGCGCGCAAAGTCGTTGACCGACGTGTGCTGCCAATCCGGCAACGATTGCGCGAGGGCAGGGGCCACCGCGACCAGCGCGGTCGACAGAATCAGCGCGCGGATCATTTCGACGCCATCTCTGGCCCGCCGACGATCTTTTGGTCCGGATATCCGATCGCTTTGTCATCCCGGCCCGGATAGTCGACTGACCGCAAGACCGTCTGGATCGCCGCGATCCTTGCGCGACGCTTGTCATCTGACCGGATCACGGTCCACGGCGCGGCGGGGGTGTGGGTTCGCGCCAGGGTTTCGGTGATGGCGTCGGTGTATTCATCCCACTTCCCAAGGCCGTCTACGTCGATGCTGCTCAGCTTCCACTGCTTCAGCGGATCCTGTTCGCGGTCCAGGAAACGCTGCAGCTGTTCAGTGCGTCCGACGCTGAGCCACAGCTTGACCAGGATCATGCCGTCATCGACCAGCATCCGCTCGAACTCGGGCACCTGATGAAAGAACCGTTCGCGCTGTTCGTTCGTGGAAAACCCGAAGACCTTTTCGACGACGCCGCGATTGTACCAGCTGCGGTCGAACAGGGCGACTTCGCCGGTGGTGGGCAGCCAGTCAACGTAGCGTTGAAAGTACCACTGCTTGGCCTCGCGCTCGGTCGGCTTTGGCAGCGCCACGATATAGGCCGAGCGCGGATTCAGGTTCTCTCGCATTACCTCGATCGTGCCGCCTTTGCCGGCGGCGTCACGGCCTTCGAAAAGGACGACCAGACGTTTGTCGATGCTGGACAGGCCGCGCAGCATCTTGACCAGTTCGATCTGCAGCGGCTCCATCGCGGCCGCGTAATCCTTTTTCCCCATCTCGTCGCGATAGGGGTAATCTGGATCCAGGATTTCATACCGGTCGGCCGACTCGATCCGCTTGCGGATCGCGGCGGGTGCGCCCTTGTGCAGAAACTTGGTGATGTCGCCGACAAATGGTGTTTGCGACTTTGCGCTGTCTGGCGCGGTGCCGGATTTCTTGGCCAATCGGATGTCCCCACGGCTGAAATTGTCTGCCCTGACGATGACGCGTCAGGGCGTAGGGGACAATCGCAATGAGATGGCCTCAGTTCCGCCCGATATTCGCCAGATCGAACGGGGTTGTCTGATAGATCTCGTTGATCCAGTTGCCGTAAAGCAGGTGGGCGTGACTGCGCCAGCGATTGGTCGGCGCGCGCGCGGGATCGTCGTCAGGAAAATAGTTCGCCGGAACATCGATGGCCTTGCCGGCGGCGATGTCGCGGTCATATTCCTCCTTCAACGTCTCGGAATCGTATTCGAGGTGGTTGAAGATATAGAGCGCGCGGTTTTCATTATCCTGCACCAGACAGGGGCCGACCTCGTCCGATTGCAGCAGCGTGCTCAGACCGTTGCGCCCTGCGATATCTGCCTCACGCACCTCGGTCCAGCGGCTGACGGGCACCAGAACGTCGTCAGAGAATCCACGCAGGAACGGGCTTGCCGGTGACAGGTTCTGATGCCCGAAGCACCCGAATGCCTTTGCCGGCAGGTCATGCTTGGGAAGGCCATGGAAATGATGAGCCATCGCCATGCCGCCCCAGCAGACGCCGAACGTCGAATGCACGTTCGTCTGTGACCAATCGAAGACCTGCCGCAACTCGTCCCAGTAGTCGACTTCTTCGAAAGGCAGATGCTCGATCGGGGCACCGGTGACGATCAGCCCGTCGAACCGGTCGCCAGAGGCCTGCACCTCGGCGAAGGTCCGATAGAACGCCGCAAGATGGTCGGCTGCCGTGTTGCGGCTGGCATGGTCGGACATGCGGATCAGGTGAAAGTCGATCTGAAGCGGCGTCGCGCCGATCACGCGCGCGAACTGGTTTTCCGTCTGTATCTTTTTCGGCATCAGGTTCAGCAGCGCGATGCGCAGCGGCCGGATGTCCTGTGTCGCCGCCCTGCCGGGGGACATGACCATGACGCCCTCATCCGACAGGATGTCGAAGGCGGGCAGGTCATTTGGCAGGGTAATCGGCATTTACGCGTCCTTTCTGTCGATCGCCGTGGCGATCAGGTCGATGAAATCTTCGGGTGAGGTGACGGACGCCACCTCATCCGCGGTCACAGTCACACCGCGCCGGGCCATTGCAGCATACCGGGGCTGACGAGCAGCCAGCGCGCGCGCGAATGTCCAGCGGATGAAATCGTCAGGGTTGACGGAGCCAGGAAACGCCGTTGCGTACTCGGCCCACGCTTGGGTCAGAAATTCGGGGCGGTAGTACATGGGCTTCGGCGCGCGGTCAAAGCGGCGCACCAATTCGGCGGTGTGGGCGTCGGACCCCTTGATCCAGACCGGCAGCAGAAGCTTGTCCAGCGCCGACAGAACCGGATCGTTCGGGTCGTCGGGGTCGGAGATTTCGCAGACCGAGCCTGAGCTATCCAAAATGAAATGGTCGTAATCGTAGATGTTCTTGGCCCGGTCGACGAAATGCGCGCTGTCGAGCATTGCGGCGATTTCGGCCATCCGATGCTGGTCCTGCCGCTTGCGATATTCGGCAATGTCCAACCCGCCCTGAGCCGGATCGCCGGGCTTGCCAAGGTACGTCGACAGCGGAGAAAGGTTGTCAAAGGTGATGTTGCTTTGGATGCGTACAGAATCCGTCATCAGCAGCTCTCGCAGCAGGGGAACCTGCATCGCGTGGCGCTTGAACTCGTCGGCGATCAGCTCTCCCATGTAGCGGGTGCCGATGCGGTAATCGATGCTGTAGTGAAACCACGTGCCGGTACGGCGCAGCATCGATGCGATATGCGTTTTGCCAAGGCCAGACATGCCGAACAGCATGACACGCTTGGTCGGTGCCGCGCGCCAATCGTTTCCGGTTTGGTGGATCATGGTGCCCCCGCTGATGACGTCGGGAACGTAAGCCCCCAGCGCAAAAGAAAAAAGGGGCGCAGACATGACGAACCCCGGCGCGTGGCCGGGGTTGCGTGGTTTTCCTATCCTCAGCGTATCAGAAGCTGTAGCCGACCTTGACGCCGACACCCAGCAGATCACTGTCGCGCATCCGTGCACGGGCAGCATCTGGCGTCCCGGTCTCCGGATCCGCGTCACCCAGCTTGGCATAGGTGATACCTGTCGTGATCTTGAACCTGTCCTGCGTATAGATCGCAGCCAGGCTGATTCCCTTGCGCCCGTTATACGGTGCCAGCGGCGAGACCAGCTTGTTGTTCTTCGGCTCGTACGTGAAGCTGAACACACCCGACCATTGATCGTTGAACTTGCGTCCGACACCGATGGTGTAGGTGGTCGTGTCCTCTAGCGAAACCAACCCTTCGCCCGCGGCCTGCGTGAAGAAGCGGGGATCGACCTTGAAGCTGGACCAATCGACCCACCGGATGGAGCCGAGGAGCAACGTGTCCTCCGCGATCCCGGTCTGTGCCTCAAGGTTCCAGGATTTCGGCGTGGACACAGTGGTTGTCGATTTGGGCGCAACCGGGTTGCCGCCGATCGTTTCGCGCGTGTCGAAGTCGTGCTCGATTTCCGAGTTGTAGGTCAAGGAAACGCGTGCGCCGATCTCGGGCCGCTCATAGCTGACGCCGACCACGTAGCCCCAGCCCCAGGTATCGTCCAACTGGACCCGGTACCCCGACAGCGGTCCATATGCCGCGCCGGTCAGCCCCACGTCGCCGTCCGCATGGGACCCACGGATACCGCCGTGAATGCTGAAGTTGTTGTCCGCGCGGTAACGCAGGATCGCCGTATAGGTGGTCGAATCGACCGTGGCATAGGTGCCGCCCAACATGGCCGACCCGCTGGTCGCGGTCGTGCGCGGGTATACCACGTCACTGCCGTATGGCTGTTCGACGATCAGCGCAGCCGACAGATTGTCGTTGAACTGATGTTTGTAACCCAACCCATAGAAGCTGTAGTTGCCGGCGACATCGCCGGTCTTGCGACCACCGTATTGCAGCAGATCGCGCCCCTCGACGTCGGGGCTGACCCGGCCACCGTTGAATTCGACGTAATTGCCCTGCTCGAACAGGATGCCCAGCGACTGGGGTGCGCGCTCAATGCCGCCCGCCAGTACCGGAGCCGTCCCAAGCAGCAGTGCCCCCACCCCTGTCAGAAAAATCTTCATGTCGTCCCTCCCACGTCGGACCGCAGTCCGTCACACCAGCGTTACTCCAGTTGAAAAATCGGTCAATCACCCAGTGATATGACGTCGCGTTGAGAAACCGGACCGTGTCGTTCAGGTGACCATTTTCAGCCCGCCGGGGTGGACAATCCCGGGATGCCGTGAAAGGGGAAACTGCCAAACGACCATCTGACAGGACGATCCCATGCAGATTCGCGAGGCGCTTACCTTCGACGACGTTCTTCTGGTTCCCGCAGCATCGACGGTCATGCCGTCGACGGCGGATGTGCGCACGCAGGTGACGCGCCGGATCCAGATGAACATCCCCCTAATCTCTTCGGCGATGGATACCGTCACCGAAAGCCGAATGGCGATCGCAATGGCGCAGGCCGGGGGCATTGGGGTCATCCACCGCAACCTAACCACCGAACAGCAGGCGAATGAGGTTCGGCGCGTCAAACGCTTTGAATCGGGCATCGTCTATAACCCGATCACGCTGCGCGCAGATCAGACTTTGGCCGACGCAAAGGCCTTGGCCGAGCGTTACAAGGTGACGGGCTTTCCGGTAGTCGACGCCGAAGGTCGCGTCGTGGGTATCGTCACCAACCGCGACATGCGCTTTGCCAGCGACGATTCGACCCCCGTTCACACGATGATGTCGGCCGACAATCTGGCCCTGCTGCGCGAGCCTGCCGACCGGACCGAGGCGATCAGTCTGATGAAGGCGCGGCGTATCGAAAAGCTGCTGGTGACCGACGACAAGGGCCACCTGACGGGTCTGCTGACCCTGAAGGACACCGAACAGTCCGTTCTGAACCCGCTGGCCTGCAAGGATGATCTGGGGCGTCTGCGCGTCGCGGCGGCCTCGACCGTCGGGGACGAGGGGTTTGAGCGATCATCGGCCCTGATCGACGCGGGTGTCGATCTGCTGGTCATCGACACGGCACATGGTCATTCCGAAGGCGTCGCCAAGGCGGTGGCGCGGATCAAGGCCGAATTCCCGAATGTCGACATCTGTGCCGGCAACGTCGCCACCGGGTCCGGCGCCAAGGCGCTGATCGACGCGGGCGCAGATGCGGTGAAGGTGGGCATCGGTCCGGGCTCGATCTGCACCACGCGCATCGTCGCAGGCGTTGGCGTGCCCCAACTGACGGCCATCATGGATGCGGTGTCCGGCGCGGGTGACGTACCGATCATCGCGGACGGCGGGATCAAATTCTCGGGCGATTTCGCCAAGGCGATCGCTGCGGGCGCAAGCTGCGCCATGGTCGGCAGCGCCATTGCCGGGACCGACGAATCGCCGGGCGAGGTCATCCTGTATCAGGGCCGGTCATTCAAATCCTATCGCGGCATGGGGTCCTTGGGCGCGATGGCGCGCGGCTCGGCTGACCGGTATTTCCAGAAGGATGCCGCGTCCGACAAGCTTGTGCCCGAGGGGATCGAGGGGCAGGTGCCCTACAAGGGCGCGGTTTCAGCGGTCGTTCACCAGATGGTCGGCGGCCTGCGCGCGGCAATGGGGTACACCGGCAACGCAACGGTGGCAGAGATGCGGCGCGGCTGCGAGTTCGTTCGGATCACCGGCTCGGGCTTGGCGGAAAGCCACGTCCATGACGTTCAGATCACGCGGGAAAGCCCGAACTATCGTCTGGGCTAACCGAGAGACGTTTCATGGAAAGCCGCCCCTGTCCCGGGGCGGCTTTCTGCTTTTTCAGGATGGCAGAACGCTTTTGGCGATGGTCGCGTCCAGCGCCTCGAAGTCGTTGAGGCCGATCAGGTCGTAAAGCTCGGCCCGCGTCTGCATTTCGGGCAGCATGGCAGTCGTCGCCCCGTCGCGCGCTATGGTCTGGTACAGCTTTTCCTGCGCCTTGTTGGCGACGCGCAGCGACGACACCGGCCAGATGACCATGTCGTAGCCAAGCTCCTGGAATTCCTCCGCTGTCAGGGCGGGGGTGCGGCCGAACTCGGTCATGTTGGCCAGCAGCTTGACACCCGGCAGGGCTGCGCGAACCTCCTTGAACATCTCGACCGATGTCAGCGCCTCGGGGAAGATCGCGTCAGCCCCGGCTTCGATATACAGTTTCGCACGTGCGACGGCGCCTTCGATGCCCTCGGATGCAGCGGCATCGGTGCGCGCGATGATCACCAGATCGCGCCGCGCCCGGGCCGCGGCCGCCACCTTGGCCGCCATATCATGCGCGCCAGCCAGTTTCTTGTCGTTCAGATGCCCGCATTTCTTTGGCAGCAGTTGGTCTTCCAGATGGACCGCGCCGGCGCCCGCGTCCTCAAATGTGCGGACCATGTGCATGACGTTCAGCGCCTCGCCATAGCCGGTGTCGCCGTCCACCAGAAGCGGCAGTCCCGATGCGCGGGTGATCTGGCGGATGAAGAAGGCGACCTCATCGACGGTGATGATCCCCAGATCGGGCAGACCCATGCTGGCAGTCATTGCCGCGCCCGAAAGGTAGGCCGCGTCGAACCCGGCGGCCTTGGCCTGCAAAGCCGCCATCCCGTTATGTGCACCGGGCAGGCGCAGGATGCCAGGTGCATCCAGAAGTTCGCGGAAACGCTGACCCGCGGGGCGGGTCGGCAGGTCCTTGGCGTCAAGATAAGGCATCAGGCGGCTCCTGCGTCCTGGGTGGTGCGCTGGTCCAGCGGCACGAAATCGCGGTTGTCCGGCCCGACATAATTGGCCGACGGGCGGATGATCTTGTTATCGATACGCTGTTCGATGACATGCGCGGCCCAGCCTGCGGTCCGCGCGATGACGAAGATCGGCGTGAACATCGCCGTCGGAACCCGCAGCATGTTGTAGGACACCGCCGAGAACCAGTCGAGGTTCGGGAACATTCCCTTGGCGTCGGCCATCACATCTTCGATCCGCGCGGCGATATCGAACAACTTGGTTGTGCCGGCGTCGTCCGAGAGTTGCTTGGCCACCTTGCGGATGACGGCATTGCGAGGGTCGGCGATGGTATAGACCGGATGGCCAAAGCCGATCACGACTTCTTTGCGCCCGACCCGGTCGCGGATGTCCGCCTCGGCCTCGTCGGGGGTGGCGTAACGTTGCTGGATATCCAGCGCGACTTCGTTGGCGCCGCCGTGTTTGGGGCCGCGCAGTGCCCCAATCGCGCCGGTGATGCAGGAATACATGTCCGACCCGGTGCCCGCGATGATCCGTGCGGTAAAGGTCGAGGCGTTGAACTCATGCTCGGCATACAGGTTCAGCGTGATCTGCATCGCCTTTGTTTCGGCCTCGGATGGCGGCTTGCCATGCAGCAGATGCAGGAAATGAGCCGCGATGCTGTCGTCGTCGGTTTCAACCTCGATCCGGCGGCCATTGTGGCTGAAGTGATACCAGTAGAGCAGCATGGACCCTTCGGTCGCGATCAGCCGGTCGGCGATGTCGCGCGCGCCGGCCAGATTGTGATCATGCGCTTCGGGCAGGGCGCAGCCCAACGCGCTGACCCCGGTGCGCAGGACGTCCATCGGGTGCGTCGCAGGGGGCAGCGCCTCCAGCGTCTGGCGCACGGTGGTCGGCAGACCGCGCAGAGATTTGAGCTTGGCCTTGTAGGCCGCAAGCTCTGGCACGGTGGGCAGGGTGCCGTGGATCAGCAGATACGCGACTTCCTCGTACTGTGCCTGATCGGCGATATCGAGGATGTCATAGCCGCGGTAATGCAGGTCGTTGCCAGTCTGACCCACACTGCTGAGGGCGGTGTTGCCGGCGACCACGCCGGACAACGCCACGGATTTCTTCGGTGTCTTGACGGAACCGCTCATGAATGGGGTCTCCTCATTTGAAATCGAAGATGCCGGTCGGACGCGGCGCGCCCAGACGGTCGGCTGGAACGGCAAAGTTCAGCTGCCACAACTCGCCCGGCTTCAGGTCGGGAAGGGCTTCGGCGGCGGCAAGGAAGCGTGCCTGTTCGTCGGGCGCGATGATGCCGTCAGACAGTTCGCGGAATTTCTGGACATAGTTTGCGCGCTGGAACGGACGGGCGCCATCCGGGTGCGCGTCGGCCAGTGCCAGCTGATCCTCGATCACGCGACCGTCCTGCAAGGTGACGACGACGCGACCGCCGAACGCTTTTTCCTTGGGATCCTTGGCGTGATAGCGGCGGGTCCATTCCCCGTCTTCCACAGTCGAAATCTTGTGCCACAGCGCGACCGTTTCGGGACGGTTCGCACGCTCGGGCGCGTAGGAGCGTTCGTGGTGCCATCGGCCGTCTTCCAGCGCGACTGCGAAGATGTACATGATCGAATGGTCCAGCGTCTCGCGGCTGGCCTTCGGGTCCATCTTCTGCGGGTCGTTTGCGCCGGTGCCGATCACATAGTGGGTGTGGTGGCTGGTGTGGATCACGATGCTTTGGATTTTCGACAGATCGCCGATCTGCGGACCCATCCGGCGCGCAAGGTCGATCAGGGCCTGCGACTGATATTCGGCCGAGTGTTCCTTGGTGTAGGTGTCAAGAATCGCGCGCTTGGCCTCTCCCGGGGCGGGCAGCGGCACCTGATAGCGGGCTTCCGGACCCGACAGCAGCCACGCAATGAACCCGTCCTCGCCCTCCCAAGCGGGGCTCGGCGCACCTTCGCCGCGCATCGCACGGTCCACGGCCTCGATCGCCATCTTGCCGGCAAAAGCGGGGGCGAAGGCTTTCCACGTCGAAATCTCGCCCTTGCGGGACTGGCGCGTGGTGGTGGTGACGTGCAGCGCCTGCTGGACGGCCTGATAGACGGTCTCGATCGGCAGGTTCAGCGCGGTTCCGATCCCGGCCGCGGCTGACGGCCCCAGATGGGCGATGTGGTCGATCTTGTGTTCGTGCAGGCAGATCGCGCGAACCAGATCGACCTGAATTTCGTAACCCGTCGCCAGACCGCGCAGCAGGTCGTGGCCCGAAAGGCCGGTATGTTGCGCCACGGCCAGGATCGGGGGGATGTTGTCGCCCGGGTGGCTATAGTCGGCGGCAAGGAACGTGTCGTGGAAGTCGAGTTCGCGCACCGCGGTGCCGTTGGCCCATGCGGCCCATTCCGGGCTGACCCGCGCATCCGCCAGACCAAAGATGGTCGAGCCGGGCACAAAGGGGTGCGACAGCGCCTGCGCACGCGCCGAAGCCACCGGGCGCCGTCCGACCGACGCGGCGGCAACGGCTGCGTTATCGATGACGCGGTTGATGATCATTTCGGCCACGTCGTCATCGACGGCAACCGGATCGGTCGCCACGGCGGCGATCTTCCATGCCAACTGATCCTCTCGCGGCAGGTGTTCGGCCGAGCGGTAGGTTCTGAGTTCATGCGTTTTCATCGAAAATCCCTTCTTCCCATTTTCGAACGCGCAAGGGCGCGCAACACGGTCGCGGGCGGAAACCGACAGGCAGGGGCTGCGGCTTCGCAAGCTTTGCAACTGCATCTAGCCACATCAGGGCGTGGAATATAAGACGGGGCAGGGCGTAGGGTTGCAAACCTTGGCCGCGTCAGGTTGCAAAGGTTGCGAAGATGGCCAAGGCGTTCATGGGGATCCAACTGCGCCGGCTGCGCGAAGAACGCGGCCTGACGCAGGCAGCCTTGGCGCGCGCGTTGCAGATCAGCGCAAGCTATCTCAACCAGATTGAACGGAACGCGCGACCGCTGACGGTCCCGCTGATGCTGCGACTGAACGATCTGTTCGGCCTGTCGGTCGAACCCCTGTCCGTGGGGGATGAGGCGCGGCTGATCACCGACCTGCGCGCAGCACTGGCGGACCGGGGCCACGATGCGCCCTTGGCCGAACTGCGAGAGCTTGCGACCCACATGCCCGACATCGCCCGCAGCATCGTCGAAATGCAGCGCGCCCTGCGCAGCGCTGAAGAGCGTGCTGCCTTGGGTGACGAGGCATTCGGTCAGTCTGACGCGACCGCATTCGAGGCCGTGCGGGACTGGTTCTATGACCGCCGCAACCACGTCGCCGAACTCGACCACGCGGCCGAACAGATCGGGGCCGCCTTGCCGAAGGGCCGTATGACAGCGGGGCTGATTGACCGGCTGGCGGGGCGGCACGGTGTCCGCATCGCCCGGGGCGCCGATGACGGACCGTTGCGGCGGTATGACAGCGACGCCGGCATTCTGTATCTTTCCCCCCATCTGGGACAGTCCCAGCAGGCATTCCAGATCGCGACGCAGCTGGCATTTCTGGAACAGGGCGCGCTGATCGGTCGGCTGTCGGGCGACCCTGCGATGACGGCAGGTGCGCAAAGCCTTCTGCGCATTGGGCTCGCCAACTACTTCGCGGGCTCACTGATCCTGCCCTATCAAGACTTTCTGCAGACGGCCGAGGCGATGGACTATGATATCGACCTGATCGCCAACCACTTCGGCATCGGGTTTGAGACGACGTGTCATCGCCTGTCGACGCTGCAACGCCCGGGCGCGGAGGGCGTGCCGTTCTTTTTCATTCGTGTGGATCGGGCTGGCAACATCTCAAAACGTCAGTCGGCGATCGACTTCCACTTCTCGCGCATCGGGGGGTCTTGTCCGTTATGGAACGTCTATGAGGCGTTCTCGCGTCCCGGTCAGGTGCTTCGACAGATCGCGCAGATGCCGGACGGGCGCAGTTATCTGCTGATTGCGCGGACCGTCAGCCACGGGCAGGGCGGCTTTCGCGCGCCGACCAAGACATTCGCGGTGGCGTTGGGGTGTGACCTGACGCATGCGCCCCGGCTCGTCTATGCCCGGGGACTGGATCTGCGCAGTCCCGCGCAGGCTGTACCAATCGGTCCCGGCTGCAAGCTGTGCGAACGCACCAGTTGTCCGCAGCGCGCATTCCCGCGGGTCGGGCGGCCACTGGCATCTGATCCCGCAGTCGCGCGCTTTGCCCCATATTCCAGCTGACGCCTTAACCTGATCTTCAGGTCCGACGTGCTAGCCCGACGGAAGGTTGCGGTGAGGTGACAGGTGCGTCTGGTTTGGGTGTGGTTCTGGTTTTGCCTTGCTGCATCGTTTGGCCTTCCAGCCTCCGCGATGCCATCACCCACGAACTTTGCGGGGCTGTGCGAACGAGCGTCAAATCAGGCCGCCGCGGAAACCGGGGTGCCCGCAGACATCCTTGGGACGCTGACCCTGACGGAAACAGGTCGTCGTCAGGACGGCGGAGTAAGGCCATGGGCTTGGAGCGTGAATTCGGAAGGGTCGGGGACCTGGTTCGACGACCCCCAGTCGGCGCTGGAGTTTGCGCGGGGCCGGTTGTCTCAAGGGCGGACAAACCTCGACATCGGTTGCTTTCAACTGAACTATCGCTGGCACGGAGAAAACTTTGCGTCAGTGGAACAGATGTTCGATCCGCTGACGAATGCCCGTTACGCGGCGCGGTTCGTCAGCCAGTTGTACCAAGAAACCGGCGACTGGCGGCAGGCGGCAGGCGCGTTCCATTCCCGGAATGCCGCCTTTGCCAACAAATACCTTACCCGCTTCGACACGTTGCGCGAGGTGTTTCGTCAGCAGGGCTTTGACGGCATGTCGGGGACAGAGGGAACATACAATCGATTTGCCGTGCAGGAAGGTGGTGACGAAATCGCTGGCAACGCAACGCCGCGCAGACGGCAGAACCTGCTGGGCGCAGACCTTGATGCGCCCGGTTTTGCCGAAGCGGGAAGGGGCCTGGCGCGGAAGGCAGGCTCTCTGGCCGTGGCACCGGAAAGCAGCGGACATCTACTGCGCGTGGCGTCCGGCCCACTATTTGGCGAAATGCCGCCCCCACCGCCCTGATGTTGCGCCGGTCGTCGATGGCAGGGTAAACGAGGGCTTTCCTGTTGAAAGTCGCAGCCGTGACCGACCATTCCCCGGTTTCAGAATGACCCCCGCCGCACGCGCAGCCGCAGCGATCAAGGTTCTGGACGACATCATCGCGGGTGACCCGGCGGAACGCGCGCTCATCCGGTGGGCTCGCGGCAGCCGCTTTGCCGGATCGGGTGATCGGGGTGCCGTCAGGGATCTGGTGTTTGACGCGCTTCGCAAACGGGCCAGCCGTGCCGCCTTGGGCGGGTCGGATACCGGTCGTGGCCTGATCCTTGGCATGTGTCGAGAAACAAGGACTGATCCAGCAAGCATCTTTACGGGCGGTCAGTATGCGCCTGCACCCCTGACAAGCGCCGAAGGACAGATCCGCGAACCGTCGCGAACTGAGGCGCTGAACCTGCCGGACTGGATCATTCCGCGAATGCAGTCGGCACTGGGCACGGACTTCGAGCCCGTTGCAAACGCGCTTCAACAGCGCGCGCCCGTCTGGCTGCGCGTGAATGTCGCAAAGGCCACTCCCGAAGCCGCCGTCACCGCTCTCGCGGCAGATGGCGTCGAAACTGAACAGTCGTCTTGCCTCGACACCGCGCTGAGGGTCGTCGCCGGAGAGCGGCGGATCGCCCGGTCGGCCGCATATTCGAGCGGGCTGGTCGAACTTCAGGATCTGTCGCCTCAGCTTGCCTGTGCCGCACTGAACTTCACACCCGAAATGCGGGTTCTTGATTTTTGTGCGGGCGGTGGTGGCAAATCATTGGCGCTGGCCGCAGGCGGGGCATCGGTGGACGCGTTTGATGCGGACGCAGGGCGGATGGCAGACCTTCCGGCGCGTGTGAAGCGGGCAGGTGTCAAGGTTCGGCGGCTGAACTCAGTGAATGGCACTTACGACCTGGTGGTGGTTGATGCGCCATGTTCTGGCAGCGGCACATGGCGGCGGACGCCGGACGCGAAATGGCGACTGAAGCCTGAAGATCTGGATCGACTTGTTGCCCTGCAGGCAGAGATTCTGGATCGGGCATCGGCACATGTCACCCCGGGCGGAGCGCTAGCCTATATGACATGCTCCATGATCGATGCGGAGAACGGCGAACAAATCGAAAGATTCTTATCGCGGCATCCGCATTTTAACTTGCTGAAGTCACACTTGATGACCCCTCTGACGGCGTCGGACGGATTCTACTGGGCGGTTTTAACCCGCCGTTAACGGACAAGAGGATAGACCGACTGCGGGCACCAAGTTGAGGCTGTCATGACCCACCGCACCCCCTTATCGCCACGTGCCATGGCAATGGTTCCCATACTCGTCTTGCCGATCGTTCTGGCCGCGGCGTGGCTGGTTGTCGCGCCGGCCGCAATTCATCCCCGCATCATCATACCACTCACCGCCTTTGCGTTGTGTTGGTATCTGATCGCCGGGTTCGCGAGTCTGTCGCGGATGTCGCGCGCGTATCGCTTCCACCGTGATGCCAAGCGGGCAGAGCGGTGGTTGGCAACAGTCAAGGACCCCTGCTGGGCTGTCGATGACGAAGGCCGTGTTCTGGCGCAAAGCCCTGCTGCGACTTACCATTTGGACATTCTGGACCGGTCGATCACGCTATTGGTCGGCCGACATCGTGCATTGCCCGACAGCACCGTCGCCTCAACCCTGACGCGCGTCACGGACGGCGGTCGATGCCTGATCAATCTTGATCCCGATACCCGGATCGAGGCCGAGCGTCATGCAGGATATCAACTCCAGTTCTGGACGATCCGACCGGCCGTCGAAGAACCCGATCCAAAAGTGGCCTCACTTCATGCCGACTTTGCAACCCTTCCCGTGGCCCTGCTCCGACTGCGGGCGGACGGGCGCATCGACGATGCAAACGTTGCCGCGTTGGAGCTTCTTGGCCCAATCGAGATCGGAACCCGTCTTGCAGAAATCGTTGATGGGCCGGGGCGTCCGCTGGGCGATTGGTTGACGGAGGCTTTGGGGCGGGCCGATACGCGCGCTGAAGTCCTCCATTATTTCGGGGCGGGGATAGAGAAGTTTATCCAGGTTCGCCTTACCCGCGACGGGGACGGCCTTGTTGCGGTACTGACGGATGCGAGTGCGCTGAAGACCCTTGAAGCTCAGTTTGTCCAAAGCCAGAAAATGCAGGCGATTGGCCAGCTGGCCGGTGGCATCGCCCATGATTTCAACAACCTGCTGACCGCCATTTCGGGCCATTGCGATCTTCTGATGCTGCGCCATGACCAGAACGATCCCGACCACGCGGATCTGCATCAGATCGGCGAAAACGCCAATCGCGCAGCCGCACTGGTTGGCCAACTCCTTGCATTTTCACGCAAACAGACGTTGAAGCCGCAAATTCTTGATGTGCGCGATACCCTCTCCGACCTAACGCATTTGCTGAACCGATTGGTCGGCGAACGGACAAATCTGGTCTTCAACCATGCGCCTGCTCTTCTGCCTATCCGCGCCGACAAGCGGCAACTGGAGCAAGTTATGATGAACCTTGTGGTCAACGCGCGAGATGCGCTGACCGAAGGTGGTGAAATCGTGGTGGCGACTGCTCTGCTGACAGATATCCACGCTCATGGCGGGGCCGACACCCAGATGCCAAAGGGGTCATATGTCCAGATCACGGTCACGGATCAGGGGTGCGGCATTGCCCCTGACCATCTTCAGAAAATATTCGAACCATTCTACACCACCAAACGGCAAGGGGAGGGCACGGGGCTGGGGCTTTCGACGGCATACGGGATCGTCAAGCAAACGGGTGGTTACATTTTCTGCGACAGCGAACTGGACCACGGCACATGCTTTTCATTGTACTTTCCAGTATTTGCTGGAGAAATTGTCACGCCTGAACCAGCGGCCAATAGTGCGCTCGCAGTCATAGAGCAGGTCAAGAACGCTGCGATCCTGCTGGTAGAGGATGAGGGCCCAGTCCGGGCCTTCGCGGCGCGCGTTCTTCGGCTTCAAGGCTTTGAGGTGCATGAGGCCGAGTGTGGCGAGACCGCTCTAGAGCTTCTGGAAGATCAAAACCTTCAAATCGACTTGTTCATATCGGACGTAATCATGCCTGGCATGGACGGACCGAGCTGGGTTCGCACCGCGCTTGAAATCAGGCGGGGCACACCGGTCATATTCATGTCGGGGTATACCGAAACCCAGATGGGTGAGGACAGTGAACCTATCGAAAGTGCCGTGTTTCTGCCAAAGCCATTTTCGCTATCGGAACTCGTGGCGTGCGTTGAGAACCACATTGTGGGCAGAACCCAATAGGGCCAAAACAGGTCGAGTCCATCGCACAATACCTCTGGAAACCAGCGAAACGAAGATTTGGGCTCCTCGTATCGCGTGAAGCGCCCAACCCGCAATCTCTAGGACAGAGGCGCCGTGAATGGTTGGAGCAAGAGAAGATGATTGTTTTCCTCACCGACTTGGAACTGGTCGAAATGCTTCTGATGCGCGAGCACGGCCAAGAGCCGTTTGACGTTATTGACGCCCAACTCGAGGAATTTTTGCGCACCCTCACGCCGTAGATTACCAACTAAAGATGATGTGGCAGCGTGCTGTCAGTCCCAACTGCAAGTTGGCGAGAGCAGCTACTGCGGGCAGGAGCGACCCTGCCAGCATCCCCCTCCAAAATAGCAACCAGGGTCGCAATGGCGAAACGCACACTTTCCCCGTCCAGCCCAGAATTTGCTTATCGGTCACCGATGGCCCAAGTCAGGCTTCGCCTGATCCATTACCACAAGCTGGCCTCGATGCCGATTGATGGTGGCGGCGAACTACCTATCATCCCAGCCGAATGGCTCGCTCTTTAGGTCCGAAAATTTTGTGAAGCAGTGGCGTTCTCCGCTGTCACTGGAGATGAGCTCTCGAAGCGGGCGATTTCAACCAAGCGAGGTAAGGCTCCAATTGATCTTTTAAAAGAGCTCAAAAAGCACCAAGCGGTTATCCTACCAAAGGCTGTCGAAGCGAATAGACACCAGTCTGATCGCTGGGTCCCCGATGCATGCCAGAACAAGGACTGGAGCGCTGACGATGTGATCGAGGCGTGGAATCAGGCGAGCAATATCCTGCATGTCAAACATCCCGATCATGCTCAGGCAGTTTGGCTCAATCCTATGAGGGAAAGGATGGAGAAATACCTATTCTCTTTGAAGGAGTGGCTTTGGACGCACAATATCGACTATCAGCACTACGCAATACTCATCCAAATGGGCGAATACCCTGATCACTTTATGACGCAATTAAAAAGTGGAGCGCAGCCGCCTTCTCCAAACTAATCGCGGGACGGATGACCCTGCGACAGCCGGCATTCGCGAGTGATGGTGCCACGCCATGAGGTTCGCCAATCAGTCATTTTGCAGATCCGATATGCAGATACGCCTAGCGTCACCCCGAGCGGTGCGCAGGCACCTTTCCGCGCATGCAAAACGGTCGCACAGAAGAAATCGTCGATGAGGTGTTCCAGCATTTCTATGCCGCCAATGTTACCTATGATCTTACGAGGCAATGGATCAATCAGGATGGCCCGTTCAGGTATGACCTGCGCTGGCTCGAAATGAACTCAAGCCGTGGAGAACAAGTAGAGTTCATGCGGCGGCAGTTCAAATCTGCGTTTGGCGTGGACCCACAGGACGTGCAGGCATTCTCGCTGGACGATGGTGTCACCGAGCAGTTGCGGACCGGGAGGTACGATGAAGGACATTGAAGGCATTGACCGCGTGTTCGAGGTGCTTTCCCCTCATTGGAAAGACATTGAGGCCGACTTCAACAAAGAGAACGACAGGTTTAAATCCCTGTTTGCTGCCGACGCCAGCTCCATCGGCCGAGTCCTGAGAGCGCATCTCATCATTGAGAACTTTATGGACTCATATCTGGCGAGCTACTTCTGCATCGATGACTACGAGTCCTTGCGGCTGTCGTTCTATCAAAAGGCGAAGCTACTGCCAATGAAGGCATCAAGCGCAGCCTTTGTGCAGCCTGGCATCCTCCAGCTCAACGCTCTGCGAAATAAGTTCGGCCATACGCTCGGACATGAAACTGAGCGACACGAAATCTTCGACATCTACGAGGTGCTTCGGGTTTCGAGGCCCGACGCCTTTGATGCAGCGCCGTTCGACGCGATCGAGGCTTTCATCCCGATCGCCTGCGCTTTCATTTCGGTTCCTCCGAAGCACCTTGAAGCCCTATTCATAGAGGCGCTCGCGAGAATCGTGTCATACGCGCCGGAGCAGGATGCCTAGCTGCCAGCTACGACTGCTTCCTTCCACCAAGCGATTGGGAAGATGTCGATCGGTGTGGCTGAGCAGTTCGGGCAGTGCCACATGTTCGAGCTCATCTCCGTTCCGGTGAATTTGCCGTCGCAATGCAGACAGTACCAGCCGGAATAGGCTTCACTCCGCATAAGCGGATGAATCACCCGTCCTTCAGTATCGGGCTTCATCGCATCGCGCGGCAAGTCATCCGCAATGCGCGCCCGGAGCCGGTCTGCGGCTTCGTTTAATACTTTCATCGCTTCTGCGAGCACTTCTGGATCGTCGATGGCACAAGGACCGTAGGTCTCGACCTCTGCGGATTCCGATGGGGCATGCCCCAGATGGATGCTCCAGTTGTTGCCCCAGACCAGCACGTCCATAAAGTCTTCAGTCAGCGTGCATTGATGCCCGTTGAGAACGACTGCCGTGTCGTTCGAGGTGTCGCGTGGCGGTATCCCGTCTCTGACATTGTAAAGCAGATTTTCGGCGCGCTCCATGTGTACCCAGGTCGGCCGCCAGCCTTTATCGAACGCCTTAGTGAGATCGTTCCAGTCCGGGTGGTCGCAGAGCGTTTTGAGGTGCTCAACGTCGGCATCGCCCAGTTTGCGCATATCGGAGACGAACCATGGCTTTGGCATGAGCATACCGGCCGCGAACCGGTTGGCTTCTGTTTCTTGTCGCTGAACGAGCGTTTCAATCCGCCGCTCGCTCATGTCCTTTTTCGTGCAGCGCTGATCCCCCTTATGAGAAGGGATCAGAAAGTGTCCGATCTCGTGAGCATTGGTGAAACGTCGACGCCCCCCTTTGGTCCCGGCCTTTTAGAGAATTACGCCCCTATGTTTGGTTGGATCGGTCGTAAGGCCGCCCTCGAACTCCTCTGTTTCCATCTCCAGAATGTCGATAATGTTGACGGAGCGGGCCAGATCTTCGATGGGGACTGGTGCCGTCCACTCTTGGTGATGGCGAAGGATGCAAGCGATGATGGATTCGAGTGCCGCACAGTCTGCCAGATCCATCATCAAATCGTCGTTCATTTTGGGCCCTTATCTTTCAGGCGATCGGCGACAACGCGCAGCGTTTCCCAGTCCTTGTCCGAAAGCTTACCGCCAAACTCGCGGAAAAACTGTAACGAGGACTGGTCGTCCTCGTCCTTTCCGTCCTCGGCGAGGTACTGAACAGTCACGTTAAAATGAGCGGCGAGCTTTTTCAGAAGCTCAAGCCCTGGATTGTTGCTGGTTCCTTTTTCCAAGTCCCAGATATGGGCCTTTGAGACTGACACGGCGTCGCCAACCTGTTGGAGCGACTCTCCGCGCTTCAAACGAAGCTGCTTGAGCTTTGAAGCTAACGACATTTCAAATCTCCCATGCATGCTGCACGGGCAGTATGGGGAAAACGTCGTTCTGTCAAATGAACAACGCGTTCGCCATTGACAACGACGGCAACGTTCACCATATCTTACGACATGTCCATACTTGGGACGGAAAGGAGGTGATGAAGATGTCAGGAAGAAACCAACACGTTGTGCCTCACGCGAATGGTTGGGCAGTGCAGGGTGCGGGGAACAGCCGGGCTACTGCGGTTCACTCTACTCAAGCTGAAGCAACGGCTCATGCTCGTTCGATCGCACAGAACCAACAGTCCGAACTGTTGATCCACGGCCGAAACGGTCAGATCCGTGAACGAGACAGTTATGGCAATGATCCGTACCCACCAAAGGGCTGATCCACCACGAAGACCGCGTTTGTTCAGAACGCGGTCTTTTTTCTAAGGGTGTCCGCAAGGAGGCGGATCGAGGAAGGAGGAGAAAGATATGGCTAGATGCACCGCCCCGGTAAGGGGGCATCGATCGGCCGCTGCGGCCGCCGACTGTCCTGCCTGCGGAAGCCGCTATGGTCGCTATAGCAGTTACAGTGGATATGGCGGCGCGTACAGCTCAGGCCGGACTTCGTCATACTTCCAGTCAGGAAGCAGCAGCCGAAGCAGCAGTAGTGGCGGGTCGGAGCGCCGCACTGCGAAGCCGCGTTGGTCTGGAGCCGGTTCGGCTGTGTGGTACACGCCCGAACAAGTGCAATCGCTCACGCCTGTTCGCGAAAATGTTGAGAACTTAGCAAATTCACAGCCTGACCTTCGAGATGTTTTCCTTTGCCACGCGTGGGATGACAGACAAGAATCTGCCAAAGAACTGCATGACCTTCTCGAAGCGCGGGGCGTCCGAGTGTGGTTCAGTGAGAAGGATCTTGGCCTCGGGGTGCCGATGATGCGGGCGATAGATAAGGGCTTGGTGAATTCGCGTGTCGGTATTGTTCTGGTGACCCCGGCTATGCTGCGCCGCCTGCCGGCAGAAGGTATTGCAGACAAAGAGCTGTCGGCGCTTCTGCGGCGAGAGCGGCTCGTCCCAGTTGTCCACGGAACAACGTATGACGAGCTTGAACAGGTCAGCCTGCTACTAGCCTCCCGAGCTGGGCTGAGTACCGCTGAAGAGTCGATGGCCGACGTCGCGGCCAAGATTGCCGAATTAGTTGCCATTCAGTCTTGATGTTTACGGGAGGTCGAAATGTCGATGCGCCGCGTACACCTTCGCAAACTTCTCAAGATTATCTATCTGCCGGAAGTTCCTCGCCGATCGGCACTTCGAGCCGATATTCGAGAGGATCGCGCACGAGCCGCAGATGGGGGTGGCGGGGGCGGCGGAGACTTTTACGGACCCTTCTGGAGTGACGCGAAGCGACATGTTTTTGGTGTGCACGATCTGCATGCCGCGACTAATGGGCGGATCGCTGGGAATTGTCGCCGGCAAAACCTCTATCCGCAGCTAAGGGATGGCTTCCTGCTTTGGTGGGACAGGAGGCGTCGCTAGACAAACGCGCCCTTTGAGCCCGGACAACAGCTGGGGACATCGTTTCCGTTTCCCGGGCTCGATGCCGCAGTCAAGGTCGACAATATCTTGTCCGCCCGCGATGGTCGTGGCGACGAGCATTATGTTTACCCCTATTTCTCGGAGACCCGTATTCTGGATGAGGAGGCGGCGCGGCTCGGGCTTTGGTTGTTAGGCCAAGCACTTGTCGTACCGCACGACGAGATCCGGATTCTGGATGTCATTCGCGGCGAGCCCTTCTCTATCAATCGCTATCCACTTGCGGGAAACGAGGAGGACAACTTCCGAGACCGATACGCGACCCTCCTTGAAGAGTGGGAAGCGCTTCGACGAGAATACGGCTAAGAATCTTCCCATCAGATGCCATAAGGCCGCTTCCATGTAAGCGCGCATGATATTCGCGGGATTCTAAGCCCCTATTTGTCGGTCTAGCCGCGCATACTGTGTGCGCTTGAGTGGCTGGGTTGGGCTGGAGAGCGGACTAGCAGCTTTAGGCGCAGGCGATAGGAAGCAGACACTCGCCAACCTGTGTGCTCTTCAGGTCTCACCGTCCGAAGCTAGACATGAGCAGCAAAAGTGTCTGACACGAGACCCAAGAAGCACTACGGGTAACTGGATCAACCTCAACAGCGGCTTTATCGGCGAGCATCGCATTGAGGATGAGTTCCTCTGAGATAGATACCTTGAAGCAGAAATAAGGAATGATCGACAAGGACGACGCCATGGCAAAAGAGCGCATGGCAAGCCTCAAGGCGATACGTGATCAAGCCGTAGCTGATGCCGAGCGCACGCAGCTCGCGCTAAACAGTTCAGGCGATCAGGGTGTCACCCCCGATATGCTCAAGGCATTTGCCAGTAAGGCGCGTGAACGATACGGCTCGACAATGGCGGCTATCATCGTGACCACCTGCGTGACTTGGCACAGCGCGTCGAGGTTGCCGAAGACGAGGTTCGCATTATGGGATCGAAGTCGGAATTGCTGCGAACGCTGGTCGCCGCTTCAAGCGTAGACACGGCGGCGTTCGGCGTTCAGAGTTCTGTTCTGAAATGGCGCACCCGACACGATTCGAACGTGTGGCCTCTGCCTTCGGAGGGCAGCGCTCTATCCAGCTGAGCTACGGGTGCGTCGCGCTTTAGTATCGACAAAAAGATGGTGCCGCAATGGGCAAAGCGGCCATTCTGACGGCCGCTTTGCCCTAGGCGTTACGGTTCACTCTTCAACGAGATTGTCGTCGTCGCTGCCCGTCTCTGCAAACTCGAGGCCATGGCCGGCGCGGATACGCTCCTCGATCGATGCGGCGGTATCTGGGTTGTCACGCAGGTACTGCTTAGCATTTTCTCGGCCCTGGCCGATCCGCTCATCGTTATAGGAGTACCAAGCGCCTGATTTCTCGACCACGCCCGCCTTTACACCAAGATCGATCAGTTCCCCGACTTTGGAAATGCCCTCACCGTACATGATGTCGAACTCGACTTGACGGAACGGAGGCGCAACCTTGTTCTTGACGACTTTGACCTTGGTCGAGTTTCCAACCACCTCGTCCCGATCCTTGATCGCGCCCGTCCGACGAATATCCAGACGAACCGAGGCATAGAACTTCAGCGCGTTACCACCTGTCGTCGTCTCGGGATTGCCGAACATCACACCGATCTTCATGCGAATTTGGTTAATGAAGATGACCATGCAGTTCGAACGACCGATGGAAGCCGTCAGCTTGCGCATCGCCTGGCTCATCAGTCGGGCTTGGCTGCCCATCTGCATGTCGCCCATGTCACCTTCGATCTCCGACTTCGGCGTCAGTGCCGCGACAGAGTCCACAACGACCAGACTGACCGCACCGGACCTGACGAGCGTATCGACGATCTCCAACGCCTGCTCACCCGTGTCGGGCTGGCTGATCAGAAGTTCATCCAGATTGACGCCAAGCTTGCGCGCATACTGAGGATCAAGCGCATGTTCGGCGTCGACGAATGCGCAAACGCCGCCCTTCTTCTGCTCTTCGGCCACGACGTGAAGCGTCAGCGTCGTCTTGCCAGAGCTTTCAGGGCCAAAAACTTCGATGATCCGGCCCTTCGGCAATCCGCCGATACCCAAAGCAATATCCAGCCCCAGTGAGCCTGTAGAGGTCGCCTCGATTTCCGCGACCGGGCTGTCGTGGCCCAGTTTCATGATCGAGCCTTTGCCGAACTGACGTTCAATCTGCGCCAAAGCGCTATCGAGCGCCTTCTGCTTATCGGCTGCACGCTTGTCGTTCATCTGTAGAGTATCCGCCCCTGCCGCCATATCCTGCAATCCCTTTGCCACAGTGCGCCTTGGCCGACAATCATTGCCGCCAAGCGTTCACGTCTTGTTCTGGTGACTTATGCCTGATGTTATCCACAGGCGCAACCTCATTCAGACATCAGTGGTCGGCGATTCTGGTTAATGAAGCGTCAATGATACGACGATCAGTTGAATGAGATGACGATCCCAGGTGCACGCCAACTACGTGGGCCAGATCTCATTTGGGCGCGAGGAGTGCAGCGGCGGCCTGATCGAGTATGACGTGGACGTCGTGGTGACGCTGGAGGGAAGAGGCCGGGCAGTCTGGCGAGATGGAGCCTTCGATCATCCGTTGGACCGCGCCGGCTTTTCCACTACCGACGGCGAGGAGGACGATGCGTTTCGCGCTGAGGATCGTCGCGATCCCCATCGTGACGGCTTGGGTCGGGACCGCGTCCAAGCTGTTGAAATAGCGAGAGTTTGCGGTTCGGGTGGCGTCGGAAAGCGTCACCACGCGGGTGCGGGTGTCAAAGGGCGAGTCTGGCTCGTTGAAGCCGATATGGCCGTTGGTGCCAATTCCCAGCAGTTGCAGGTCGATGCCGCCGGCGGCATGGATGGCGGCTTCATAAGCGGCAGCCTCGGCCATGAGGTTGGCGACGTCGCCGCGGGGGATGTGCGTGCGGTGGAACGGCGCGGGGACGCGGTCGAACAGATGGCGCTGCATATAGGCGTGGTAGGACTGCGGATCGCCCGGCGAGAGGCCCACGTACTCGTCCAGATTGAACGTCGTTACCCCAGCGAAATCAACGTCTTCCGCGCTGGTCAGAGCGTCGTAGACCCGCTCCATCGTGCCGCCTGTGGCGAGGCCCAGGACCGAGGCGGGTTTGGCGCGGACCTGGTCGGCGATCAGCCCGGCGGTGCGGGTGATGGCGTCGTGGGGCGAGGGGAGGATCGTGACTTTCATGGACCTGCCGAGTGATGTCTGCGGCGCCATTCTGCATGCCGGGCGTGGGAAGTCATGGGGAGAGTTGCGGGCCTGTTGCGCGCCAAACGGTGCTGTTGAGATTTAGGATAGCAGCTGCCCAAGCACATTGTGTCCGTCTACATCCGGCCTCAGTATCCATTCTGGTGTGAATTGCGAGACATGTGAGGGTATACGGAGGGAAGGATGGGCGACGACGATTTGTGGAACGCCTTGCCGCATGCGTCATCGGGGACGGACAACCCTGATGCTGGACCGGCCCTGCTTGTTGAAAAGATCGAAGGCTTCAAGCCATTGGACGCGCAGTTCGGTGCGGTCGAGCCGATGTTCATTCCGCCTCAACTGCGTGATGTTCTTTTTGGAGAACCGGAAGGATCGAAGGCTAAGACAGCGTCACCGCTACGCGTCTATGCTATTCTCGATGCCGCGAAAGTGCCTGGGTTGCCTGAGATGCTGGAGGCAGCATTTCTGGAATCCGATTGTCTTTTTCAAGGCCAATCCGAGGAGGATATAGGGGACGTCTCTCCCTGGCTGGTTAAGCTCTCGCCTAGCGCACCGTTGACGAGAAACTTGTTCACGTCTGGTGATGCGCCTTGGCATCTATGGGACCGGGCGCCCGTAATAGTCGTAGGGTCCAAGGCCGACATGACGGCGGTGCGACGCCATATTCGGCGGTTCACTAGCGTGCAGGATCGGCGTGGTAAGTGGTTCATGTTTCGCTTCTGGGAGGCGGATTATCTGCTCGCCTATCTCATGGCACTGACAACTACCAAGCAGGCTGAGTTCATGGGACCAATGCGGATCATCGTGACAACCGGACCTGATCTTCGGATCGTGCGATGGGGCGAGGGGAGCTAGGCTTCGTCGGTGTCCTCATGCGGTCGTTCGACATAGCGGCCGTTCTCGTCGTAGTTCTCGAACGGGTCATCCTGCTCAGTGCGAAAGGCGGTTCTGTGGCGGATGATGAACCGTCGCTCTAGCTCCTCGGCCATCCCGAGTTCCGGCAGCGGGGTGCGGACGTAGTCGCGGATCATCTCGAAGACAGCGCAGAGCCGGTCTTGATTCAGGTCACAACTCACATCAAGCCAGGACCGGTCGGGCAAAGCACCGACCGGTATGTCCTCTGGGCGAAAATTAGTATCGCCCTTCTTCGAGACGAGGAGAACCCCTCCACCCTCGCACGCGTGGCGGATCGTTACATGCCGATCTCGCCCGGCGGTAACGACGTCGTAGAGGGGACTGAATTCGTCCATCGAGACGTCCTGCATCGCCACATAGTCGGAAGCCCTCTCGCCTGCGGCGGCGCGGAACACCTCGTCCCAAAGGTTGATCAGAGCGTAGAAGCTCACAGGGGATTCAGCCCAGTCATCAAAGGGAAATTGCGGAGCTTGCCGATATTTTTTGAGTAAAAGGTCGATGTAGGAGGACGGGGTCATAGTCTAAGCCATAAATGCGTTGATGGTACCTCGAACCTCGATATCGTAACGGACCTTCCGGTTCTGGCTCGCGATACCGCCCGTGCGGTGCTCACCGTTCGGTAAGCCGGCGGGTGGTCTGGATAGGATATATCTGACCGTGCGGGGCAGAATGTCCCATTGCTCGATCTGACGGAAATCCCTTCGACTTGCTGTGCGCTCCGCCCATTCATGCGTCAGACCGGCGACGATGACGCCCTCGCGCGCATAAACGGTGCGGCCCTGCACTAGATAGGGCCCGATTCCCTGCGCGTCTGACCGATTACGAAGCGGTAGAAAATCGCCTTGGGCTTGGATGTTTATCTGACACCAGACGCAGTTCGCACAATTCCGGAGCCGATCGCGTTCCGCCTTCGAGCGGTCGCCGGCCTGGGCTAGGATGGCGTCCGTCTCGGATTGTATCACGGGTCGGTCTAGATAGTCGTCCACCAGTGCGCCTATCGCGACGGCACTGACGATGATCGCGCCGGCCGTGGCGACTTGGGCCACCGTGAGTCCGCCCACGAGCGTGCCACCGCCTGCGGCAGCGGCACCGCCACCGCCCGCACCGGCCAAGATCGGTACGACAGGAGCAAGCTGGGGCATCAGTATCCCTCCCGCATGAAGACCTTCATCAGCTCATAGCTCACACGCACCCGCGTGTTGATCCCGATCCGGTCGTTGCGCAGTGAGGCTTGCATGTCCGGGCCTTCGACCTGATCGATTCCACGCCCGAAGTATACCAGCATCATCATCACGTGGCTGTCGTATGTGGCCATCTCGTAGGGAGCAAGGAACCCACGGACGCGCTCGAAGAGCATGCCCGCAACTTTCTCGTAATCCTCGTGCGACAGTTCGGGGGTTAGTTGAACCTTACGTCGGACATGGTCAAGTACGCGACGGCGAGAGCGATTCAAGGATACGGCCGCAAGGGCGTCCCGTTCGTGATCTTCGAGTATCCACACCATTGAATGTTCACCAAAGTCCCACGTTCGGGAAAGGCTACGGCATCGTATGGTTGCTTGCGCCGGCCGACAAGCCGGTGCTCGGCCCAAAATGAGGCCAAGACAAACAGAATTTCCGTCACTAGGGTCAAGGTCACCCGGCGCATTCACCTCCCGGAGAGGGATAATTGACCGAGCGAGGCCTAAGCTGACGACGGCCCCGAGATGTCGACCGGTTGCCAATAAGTTCCAAAGAACGTAGCTCGTCGAGGAACGTGACCCCTGTCGTCGCCGGGGGCGGGGATTGAACCCCCTTGTCGTGGTCAGAAGAAGAACGGAGTTTTATGACTTTCCTAGACCCAAGGTCCCATGCGTTGATTTGAGGCAGAGCGGCCGCCTGCTCGAGGCAGAGCAAATACGGCCTTTGTGACCTTTTGATCAGGTAACGCCACCTCGGGTGCGATAAGCGCCAAGCTGCATACAGTTTCGTCACAGAAAATCCTACCAAACGTGCCCGGCCGTGAGCCGGTTAAGGAAGAAAATTCCGTCAGAAAGGCGGCATGCTGGCCGTTTGCGAGTTGCAATTGGACTGGCTTATCTTCCCTGAGATAATTGTACCATCGAAGCTGATCAGATCAGCCTCGTAACCGAAGGATTCTGGGTGCCTAAGCTTACCGCTTACAGGAACCTTAGATCCGAGGACGCGGCACGTCACACCGTTCTCGGTGTTCTCCTCCCTCACCCCTGCAACGTCCGAACCCCGATATCCCCATCCCGCCGCGACCGGATCGCAGCCACCGCCGCAACAGCCCCCGCCGCCGTCGTGTAATACGGAATACGGTCCATCAGAGCGACGGCGCGGATGTCCCTACTGTCCGCCACCGCTTGGGCGCCTTCGGTGGTGTTCAGGACCAGCGCGACCTCGTCGTTCTTGAGGCGGTCGACGATGTTTGGGCGGCCTTCGTAGACTTTGAAGACATGCTCGGCCGCCACACCCTCGGCTGAAAGCCACTTGGCGGTGCCGCCGGTCGCCAGCAGGGTAAAGCCCATGGCGGTCAGGTCCTGCATGGCCTGCGCAACCTCGGCCGTTTTGTCGGCGTCCTTCAGGGACACGAAGACGCGCCCTTCGGTCGGCAGCAGGATGCCAGCGCCCAGCTGCGCCTTGTAGAACGCGCTGGCGAAGTCGCGGTCCCAACCCATGACCTCACCGGTCGAACGCATTTCCGGGCCTAGGACCGGGTCGACGCCGGGGAAGCGGGCGAAGGGCAGCACCGCCTCTTTCACCGAGAACCAGGGCGTGTTCGGGTCGGCGAGCGTCAGCGGGTCGGCGTAGGGCAGCGCGGTGTCGGGGCCGACGCCGGCGGGGTAGGGCGCGCGGAGCGGGAAGTTCGACAGCGGCTCTCCCGCCATCAGGCGCGCGGCGATGGAGGCGATGGCGCTGTCGGTGGCCTTGGCGACGAAGGGCACGGTGCGCGAGGCGCGGGGGTTGACCTCCAGCACGAAGATCTCGCCGTCCTTGATCGCGAACTGGACGTTCATCAGGCCGACGACGCGCAGGGCGCGGGCCATGGCGACCGTCTGGCGCTTGATTTCGTCGACGGTGGCGGTGTCGAGCGTGTGGGGCGGCAGCGAACAGGCGCTGTCGCCGGAATGGACGCCGGCTTCCTCGATATGCTGCATGATGCCCGCGACGTGGACGTTGTCGCCGTCGGAGAGGGCGTCGACGTCAACCTCGATCGCGCCGGAAAGGTAGCTGTCCAGCAGGACCGGGTTTGCACCCGAGACGTTCACCGCCTCGCGGATGTAGCGGTTGAGCTGGTCCATGTCGCGCACGATCTCCATCGCGCGGCCGCCAAGCACGTAGGAGGGGCGGATGACGAGGGGGAAGCCGATGTCGGCGGCGATTTCCAGCGCCTGGGCGTCGCTGCGGGCGATGCCGTTGACGGGCTGTTTCAGGCCCAGTTGGTTCAGGAGTTGCTGGAATCGTTCGCGGTCCTCGGCCAGGTCGATGGCGTCGGGGGTGGTGCCCAAGATCGGGATGCCCTCGGCCTCCAGCGCGTTGGCGAGCTTGAGGGGGGTCTGGCCGCCGAATTGGACGATGACACCGTGGAGCGTGCCGTTTTCCTGCTCGACGCGCAGGATTTCCAGAACGGACTCCAGCGTCAGCGGTTCGAAATACAGCCGGTCCGAGGTGTCGTAATCGGTCGACACCGTTTCGGGGTTGCAGTTGACCATGATGGTTTCATAGCCCGCGTCGGTCAGCGAGAAGCAGGCGTGGCAGCAGCAATAGTCGAACTCGATCCCCTGACCGATGCGGTTGGGGCCGCCGCCAAGGATCACGACCTTATTGCGGTCAGAGGGGCGGGCCTCATCCTCGACATCGCCCATCGCGGGGGATTCGTAGGTCGAATACATGTAGGGTGTCTGGGCCTCGAACTCGGCCGCGCAGGTGTCGATACGCTTGAAGACGGGCAGGACGCCAAGACCGCGGCGGGTGCGGCGGATGTCGGTTTCCGAACGACCCGTCAGCGTGGCCAGACGCGCGTCGGTGAAGCCCATCATCTTGAGCCGAGACACGCCATCCGCGCCGGTGGGCAGGCCGGTCGCGCGCACGTCCGCCTCGACATCGACGATTTCGCGGATGCGGGCCAGGAACCACGGGTCAAAGCTGGTGATGCGCTGGATCGTGTCGTTCGAAAGGCCCGCGCGCATGGCTTGGGCGATGATGCGGATGCGGTCGGGGGTTTGGCGCGACAGCGCCTTCGTCAGCGCGGCGGTCGGGTCACTGTCGGCACCTTCGACGGCGATTTCGTCAAGGCCGGTCAGGCCGCTTTCCATCGACGCCAGCGCCTTTTGCAGCGACTCGTGGAAGGTGCGACCGACGGCCATCACCTCGCCCACGGACTTCATTGCGGTCGTCAGTTCGGGCTTCGCACCAGGAAACTTCTCGAACGCGAAGCGCGGGATTTTCGTCACGACATAGTCGATGGAGGGTTCGAACGACGCGGGCGTCACCTTGGTGATGTCGTTGTCGAGTTCGTCCAGCGTATAGCCGACGGCAAGTTTCGCGGCGATCTTGGCGATGGGGAACCCCGTCGCCTTGGACGCCAGCGCGGACGAGCGGCTGACGCGGGGGTTCATCTCGATCACGACCATGCGGCCGTCAGCCGGATTGATCGCCCATTGCACGTTCGAGCCGCCGGTTTCGACGCCGATTTCGCGCAGAACGGCGATGGAGCCGTTGCGCATGCGCTGATATTCCCGGTCGGTCAGCGTCAGGGCAGGGGCCACGGTCACGCTGTCCCCGGTGTGGACGCCCATCGGGTCCACGTTTTCGATGGCGCAGACGATGATGGCGTTGTCGGCCTTGTCGCGCACCACCTCCATCTCGAATTCTTTCCAGCCGAGAAGGGATTCGTCGATTAGGACCTGTGCGACGGGGCTGGCTTCCAGCCCCGAACGGACGATCGCCTCGTAATCGTCGCGGTTATAGGCGACGCCCCCACCGGTGCCGCCAAGGGTAAAGGCCGGGCGGATGATCGCGGGCAGGCCCACGGTTTCCAGCGCGTCCATGGCCTGCGCGATGCCGGCGTTGATATCGAACTTGCCGCGCGACAGTTTCGGCGCGGACACGATGGTCGCCTTGGGATTTTCCAGACCGATGCGGTCCATCGCCTCGCGGAAAAGCGCGCGGTCCTCGGCCATTTCAATGGCTGCGCGCTGGGCGCCGATCAGTTCGACATCGTATTTTTCCAGCACGCCCATGTCGGCGAGCGCCAACGCGGTGTTCAGCGCCGTCTGCCCGCCCATCGTTGGCAGCAGCGCGTCAGGGCGTTCAGCGGCGATGATCTTTTCGACCACTTCAGGCGTGATCGGTTCGATATAGGTGGCATCCGCCATGCCCGGATCGGTCATGATCGTCGCGGGGTTCGAGTTGACCAGAATGACCCGGTAACCTTCTTCGCGCAGCGCCTTGCAGGCCTGAGCCCCGGAGTAGTCGAATTCGCAAGCCTGGCCGATGACGATGGGCCCTGCGCCGATGATCAGGATCGAGGAGATGTCGTTACGTTTGGGCATGGGATATCCTCGGGTCAGCGGGCAGCGGGAAACGGCGCGGCCTGTCGGCGCGCAAATCGTCCGGGGTTATAGCCATGGTGCGCCAAGGTGCAAGATGGGGCGGGTGCGGGTTGGCCAGCAAAGAGTGGGGGGAGACGACTGCTGTCAGGCCAGAACGCGAAAGGCCGGCCCTGTGAAGGACCGGCCTTTTCGATTTGGAGCGGGCGATGAGATTCGAACTCATGACCCTAACCTTGGCAAGGTTATGACTGTGGCTTTGCAGTGGTTTGCTCTATCTTGCTGGGCTTTGTTATATTTTGATAAGAAAGTAATTTTCTTCCAATCTCAGTTTGCATGAGGTTGATGCCATTTGCCTACGTTGGTTTTCATCTGCTTCCTATATGCTTCCTATTTGCTTCCTGTTGAAAGATTCGCCCGCTCAACAGGAAGCACGATGGCTAAGCTCAACAAGACCGAGATCGATAGGCTCACCCCACAGGAAAAGGATTACCTAGTTTGGGATGACAGCTTGCCCGGCTTCGGCCTTCGTGTATGGCCGAGTGGGAAGAAGACCTACGTTGTCCAGTATCGTTCTGCGGGGCGGACTCGCCGTCTCAAGCTCGGAAACCATGGAGCGTTGACAGTAGAGCAGGCGCGGAAGGAAGCGCGCGTCACCTTGGGCGAGGTGGCCCGCGGTGGTGATCCCCAGCATGAGCGCAAGACCCGTCGGAAGTCTCTTACGGTGGCTGAACTCTGCGACGACTATTGGAAGGCCTGCGAAGCCGGGCTAATCGCTGGCAAGGGTGACCAGCCGAAAAAGGCGTCGACAATACTGAATGACAGGGGGCGGATCGATCGACACATCAAGCCGCTATTGGGCAACAGACTGGTTGTCGATCTCACCCGACGCGACATCGTCGCCTTCATGAATGATGTGATGACCGGTAAGACTGCCGCCGTTGGTTTGAGTGGCAAGGCGCGCGGCCGGGTGCGGGTTACTGGTGGCCGCGTCAGCGCGAGCCGAGCTGTCGGGCTCCTCGGTGGCATCCTCGCCTATGCCGTCGACCAAGGCGTTATTGATGACAGCCCAGCTTCAAAGGTCACTAAGCCGGCCGACAGGAAGCGAAACCGGCGCCTAACGGATGACGAGCTCAAGGCGCTTGGCTTGGTCCTGAGGGATGCCCTCGACCAGCACCCCACCTCGGTGGCCTTTTGCAAGCTTGCTGTCCTGACGGGCTGGCGGAAGAGCGAGATAGAAGGGCTGCTCTGGGCTAACCTGGATCTGGCCAACGCGACAGCAATCTTGGACGGTAAAGAAGGGCGATCGATCCGCCCGTTGGGTGCTCCGGTCATCAAGCTTCTCAGGCAGCTGGCAAACCCGACCAAGTATGTCCTGCCAGGACTGCGAGGCTGCGAACACTTCGCCGGAGGCTATGGAGCCTTCAAGCGGCTCTGTGATCGCGCGGGCATCTCGTCGGTGTCACCACACACAGCCCGCCATACCGTCGTCACGAAGGGGCAAGAGCAGCTGGGCTTCTCGGAGAGCCTGTGCGGGGCGGTCGTAGGCCACAGGAGGAGCGGCACGGTGACTGGCAACTACACCCACTTTGCGCCGCCCATACTCGTTCAAGTAGCCAGCGAGATCAGCGCCGAGATCGCAGGGATCATGGGCTTCTTTGACCTCTTGCCATCAGTTCCACCGTCATCTGAGCATGGCTGAGCCTCCCCAGAAGTGACCGCAACCCAATCTGGATACGAATTTCTTGTGGGGAACGCGGGGAACATGGGGAACAGATCTGATTTATAAGGGAAAAATTCTGTTCCCCATTGAGCAGGCGTCTGGGGAACAAGGGGAACAACGATTTGGCCGTAGTTACCGAGATGACGAAATTTTTGCCCTGCGACCTTCAGGTTGTGAGTCGCACCAGAAACGCCTAATTTCCCTTTGTTTTCAATGCCAATAGCAAGTCTGTGTGCCAAACGTGTGCCTTCAGCCCAGAATGGCCTGCCGCTGCGCATCTGTCAGAACACTGTGGCTTCTGGCTGCCGCCTGGATCCGCTCAATCACGAAGGGAGGCAATGCCCCATGATTCCGCCCCGCATCGGCTATCGCCTTCATAAGTTCA
>QFNE01000060.1 GCA_003240735.1 Paracoccus denitrificans
GCGGCGGGTGCCGACGGCGCCGATCGGCTCCTCGTGGAGCGCAATGCCGCGCAGAAAAACGGGCTGCCCGTTCAGCAGCAGTTCGCGGCAGGGGCTGGCGGTGACCTCGTCCAGCGTGATGTCAGTCGAGCGCTGGTCGGCGACGGTGAAGGTGCGGATCTCGTCGATCTCGTCACCGAAGAAGTCGATGCGCACCGGCTGCTCGTCGGTGGGTGGGAAGACGTCGACGATGCCGCCGCGGACGGCGAACTCGCCGCGTCGTTCGACCAGGTCGACCCGGGTGTAGGCAGCGGCGACCAGCTGTTCGGCGAGGTCGCCGATGGCCAGTTCGTCGCCCTTGGTGATGGTGACCGGGACGAGCTCGGCCAGACCCTTGGCCTGGGGCTGCAGGATCGAGCGGACCGCTGCGACCACGACCTTGGGTGGGGGCAATTGTTCGCGGCCGGTGATGCGCCGCAGCACTTCGAGGCGCCGACCGACGGTGTCGCTGCGGGGGCTGAGGCGTTCGTGCGGCAGGGTTTCCCAGGCCGGGTAGTAGCAGACCTCGTCGGGGCCGAGCCAGGACTCGAGGCTGGTGGCCAGTTCCTCGGCTTCGCGGAAGGTCGAGGTGACCACCAGCGCCATCCGTCCGGTGTGGTTGACCAGGGTTGCGGCCAGGGCGGGGCGTGCACTGGCGGGGCCGGTCAGGTCAAGCGCCGGGGTGCCAGCTCGGCCCAGCGTGATCGCCTCGCTGATCTGGGGGTCGGTCGCCAGCAGGTCAACGAGTCCGCAGAGAGTCACCGGATGAGTTTATGCGACTCGGCTCGTGGGTGCGCCAAGACGGCGCATCGCCTGGCGTACCTGGCCGGGCATCGTCGGCAACGTGTCGATCGTGTAGCGCAGCACCGTCCACCCTGACAGGACCAGGGCGTTCTGGCGCAGCAGGTGGAGATTGGCCAGGCCGCTGAAGCCGGCGCCTACGATGAGGACTTCACGATGCTCTGGGGCGTGCTGCTTGGAGTTCATGTCAACCTTTCTGATGCTCGCTGATCGGTATGTCGCGCACATGCCGCAACGACGACGGCCAGGTTGCTGAGCAACCTGGCCGTCGCCTTACGCCTTCCCCCAGAACTGGTCCTCGGCGGGGCCGTCTGAGGAGAAGAGCCGGACCTCGACGATCCGGCCGTCCCGGACAGTGAGAAGATCCACCCCGGGCTGGTCCAGCTCTCGCCCATCTCGGTGACCCGTGAAGCGCACCGGGGCGGCCACCACGTCCTCGTTCGCCATGAGGGGGCCGGTCGGGGCCACCGCGAATGTCCCGCCGGTGGCCTCCATCATGCCGCCGATCAGGGCACCGATGGCATCCGGGCCGCGGTGCACGCCCGAGAAGCGGTTGTCGCCAGGCTGGTGCCACGCGACGTCCGGGTCGAGCACGGCCATGGCCTGCTCGAAGTTGCCCTGGGCCAGATGGGTGAAGTAGGTTTCGACGGTCTCAACGGGGGGTGTGGCAGTCATGGTCAGTTCTCCTTCGTTCGATGCGCAGCAGGATCGCCGCCCTCTGATGGTGGCCGATGCTGTTGTGGTCACTTCAACGTGACCACGGAAGGAGTTCACCTGATGGTCACCGAACGGTCATGGAATCCCCTGCTCGCGACCTGCCCGTCGCGCACCTCTCTCGCGCGGATCGCCAACAAGTGGACCGCATTGATCGTCATCGCGCTCCAGCATCGGCGTCTGCGCTTCGGCGAGCTCCAGGCGGCCGTCGACGGCATCAGCAAGAAGGTTCTGGTGGACACTCTCCGCGACCTGGAGCGCGACGGGATCGTCGAGCGGATCGATCACGGCACAGTGCCCCGCCACGTCGACTACGGCCTCACGCCACTCGGCTCGACCTTGGAGCATCCACTTGAGGCGCTGGTCGATTGGGCGGCCGAGCACTTCGATGCCGTCGTTGAAGCTCGTCAGGCCTATGACGAGAAAGTACTGGGCACCCCGCACGGCTGAGCCCCGGGCCCGGGCCACCATCCCACCCGGCCGCCGGCGGCCCCCTCACCACGTCGGACGCGGCCTAGTCCGAGCGCGATGCAAGCTTCGGCGCCGAGACGCGAGTGTCTCGGCGCCGCCACCAGCAGGACTGTCAACCGGGACGGGACAGCACCTATAGTGAGTGCGACCGAAGGTGCGTCTTATCGCGAGCGGCCAAGCACGGTTCGTATCGCGAAAATACAACCCGAAGTGGAAGGGCCCCACTCTCGCTGCAACGAGAGCAGGGCCCTTGACCCTTATCGGGTCACCTGGTCCACGACCAGGCGAGTGATCGCCGCTGCGAAGTTGACGAAAGCTGCGAGGAGCTGCACGTACCCGTGTCTACCGGGTGCAGCACTCGTGGCTTTCGCCATGTTGGCGATCGGCCGCGCAGAGCACGACGTACACCGAGATGAGGAATCCATCGTCGGACCTTCCTCCCTGTTGTACCCGCCAGCCACCGGGAAGACCGGCGGAGCCAGCTACGGCTGGCACGGGCGCTCCGGGAGGAGCGGTGAGGCCAGTCTAGAGACAGAGGCCGCACGCGGAACTGGTGCCTGGCTGGTCCGCAACCAGGGCGCTGCACCCGAGTGGCGACATCCGGCCAGGGTGATTGGCCCTTCTGGGAGTTCCGGCCAGAAGGTGGCGCGGGCGGCAGCAGCGCCGCACAGCACTGCGTCTGGGTGATTCAACTGTGCCGCCAGTACCCTGGCGTGCCAGGTGCCCTCGGGGGCGAACACGCCCGGCAGGAGCCAGGTCAACGCCCCTTGGGCGGCGAGGCGATTGAGGCGACGGCGGTGGCTGGGCGTGGTCGCCCGAACGAGGGTCATACCTCGGTTATGAGCGGCCTCCTGCAGTTTGGTGCAGTTGTCCACAGCCCAATGCTGTTCTGTTGTGGGCCCACCATGTCCCGTTCACTCTTCCAGATCGGGAAAAGCGGCCGAATCGGGCCACAAA
>QFNE01000061.1 GCA_003240735.1 Paracoccus denitrificans
TTGCCCGCGATGACCGCCGCGACCACCGCCCCGATCGAGGCGCCCGACATGCGCGTGACGCGCAGGCCGGACTGTTCGATCGCAGCCCAGGCGCCGACGTGGAACGCGCCAAGCGCATTCCCGCCGGCCAAGCAAAGCCAGGCCTCCATGTGCCGTCAGCCCATGCGCTCGCTGATGGCCCGCAGCATGGACATGTGGCTGTCGATTGCCGGAACGCCGACGATGGACGCGCCGCGCGCCATCGGATTCTGGCCGTTTTCGGCATAGGCCGCATGCAGGGCGCGCAGCTGCTCGTGGCCCTGCATCTGTGCCGCCAGATACTGCCGGTCGAATTCGGCCCCTGCCTCCATGGCGGTCATCTGCTCCAGCAGGGCCGCGTGTTCCGGCGTCACCTGATCCGAGGGCGTCGCCCCAAAGGCGCGGGCCACGGCCTCCTGTTCGGCCACCTCAAGCGCGGCGAAGGCCTTGACGGCGGGGTCCGTGCCCTTGTCGGCGGCGGCCCGGCTGCTCAGCAGCGAGAAATTCCCGCCCATCAGGATCGCCTGCATGTCCGCATCGGGTGCGGTCTGGGCGAACGACATTCGGGCGACCGGCAGGACGGCGGCGACCGCTCCGGCTGCGAAAAGGGTTCTGCGCTTCATCTGCATTCTCCTGCTTGGGGGGTCCGGGGATCGGACCTTGGAAACCGCCGGGCCGGTCATCGGCCGGGCGGGAAGGGGGTCATTCGTCCTCGGGCTTCGCCATCCGCCGATGCGCCTTGGCCACCAGCCCCGCGGGCAGGACTTCGGCCAGGGTGGCCTGCATCTTGTTCTTCAGGCCCGGCGTCATCTGCGCCTGTCCCGCCATCATGGCGTCATAGCCCGCGCGGGCGACCATGGCGGGATCGTCCTTGTTCTTCATCTGGCCGATGGGCGTGTCCAGAAGGCCCGCGCGTTCGAAGAAACCCGTGTCCGTCGGGCCGGGCATCAGGCAGGTGACGGTGACGCCGGTGTCCTTCAGTTCCTCGTTCCAGCCCAGGGCGAAATTGTTCAGGAACGCCTTGGAGGCGTTGTAGATCGCCTGGAACGTCCCCGGCATGAAGCCCGCGATGGAGCCGGTGATCAGGATCCGCCCCTGGCCCCGGGCCTGCATCCTGCGGCCCAGGGGATGCGCCAGCCGCAGCACGCCCAGGATGTTGGTCATCACCACATGGTCGATGCGCTGTGGATCCTGGTCCAGAAAGGCGTGGCCCAGCCCGGTGCCCGCGTTCAGCATCAGCAGCTCGACCTCGCGTCCGCCCAGATGGGCCAGGACCGCAGCGACCCCATCGGACGTGGCCAGATCGGCCTCGACAGCCTCGGCATCCAAGCCTGCGGCGGCCTGATGAATGGCGGGTTCATCGGCGACCATGATGGTCTGGTGTCCGTCGGCCCGGGCGATGCGGGCCAGTTCCAGCCCGATTCCCGTCGATGCGCCGGTGACAAGGGCAAGGGTCATCGTCATCTCCTGCAAGGGTGTCGCGTGTTGCGTAAGGAAAGGCCCGCCGGTTCCGGCCGGCGGGCCGCAGGATCATCCGATCTGTTCGGCCTGCGCGCCGCTGTCGGGGCGCGCCATGCCCAGATCGGGCTTCTGGTCGGACGGCTGCAGCTTGCCCGTGACGAAGGTACCCTTGCCGTCGATGGACGGACCTTCGCCCCAGCGGCCCGAAACCGGCGCGCTGCCGTCGGCCTGGAAGCCCAGGTAGGCATAGCTGAAGTCGGTATTTTCCTGCGCCTGCGGAAAGCTGTTCGGGATCGGGAAGGCCCCGGTCATGCCGCCCAGTTCCTCAAGCGCGGCAAGCCACTGGTTCTGGTGCATGGTGTCGCGCGCGATCAGATAAGACAGCATGTCCTTCATGCCGGCGTCGTCGGTCATGTTGTAAAGCCGCACGGCCAGGGTGCGCCCCGTGGATTCGGCGGCGACATTGGCGGTCATGTCGGCAGCGATATTGCCGCTGGCATAGATGTGGGACATGTCGAAGGGCACGCCGTCGCTGTCCACCGGCATCGCCGACAGGCCGGACGACAGCAGGTTCTTCAGGTTCATGCCGCCCATCGCCGCGCCCACCACGCGGTCGGTCGCGGCCATCTCCTCCTGCATCGACAGAGGCGCGCCATCCAGGTTCATCGCGACGGCGGTCGCCAGCATCTCGATATGGCCCAGCTCCTCGGCGGCGGTGTTCATCAGCAGGTCGCGGAACTTGGGGTTTCCGCGCGCCCCGCAGGCCTGAAAGAAATATTGCATCGCCACGCGGATCTCGCCTTCGACCCCGCCGATGGCCTGCTGCAGCGCCCTGGCGAACAGCGGGTTCGGGGCGTCGACGCGAACGGGATATTGCAGCTTGTTGTCGGTATAAAACATCGGAAGTCCTCGGATGATCGTGGAGGGAAGCCGGGCATCCAGACGGCGTACACGCATCGGCGTCAGCACGGGCACCCGGTCCTACAACCGTCCCGTACCTGGGATGTTCCCGAAGATCGGCCCGGCAATCCTTTATCAACCGGATCAGCGCCGGTCCCTGGCCCGGTGTCCCGAAGCCTTTCTCGCGCAGCCAGCCCGTGTCCTTGCGCGGATCGGCGGCGGGCCGGGGATCGTCCTGGTCGCGCCGGCGGTTCTCAGGAAAAGAATGCGATTTATTTCGGGAACAATTGCCGCCTATCCCGGTTCCGGCCGCCATGAACAGACTGTCGAGAGAGCATTGTGGTGGGTGCGCCGGAACGTGGTCTTTCATGGGCCTCGCTTGACCTGACCCATGGTGATGTGGCGGCCCCCTTGCCGAGGAGACAAGATGGTGACCCCAAGACGACGAGGCTGCGGCGCAAGGCGCTTGATCGACCAGGACGATCATGGGCGGTGTGCATTCCGAAGGCCCTGCGGGACCCGATCCCTCTGGCCCCGACTGCGGCCTGGGCGAGGATGTCCTGCAGCATCTGCCGGCGCTGCGCGCCTATGCCCGGTCGCTGT
>QFNE01000033.1 GCA_003240735.1 Paracoccus denitrificans
CGGGGAACTCAGCTTCCTGCGCTTTGCTGCGCTGGCCGGTCTCTATATCGAGAATGGTACGCTGCTACTTTTCGATGAACCAGAGACGCATCTCCACCCTAACTTCATCAGCCAGTTCGTCGCGCTGCTCGACGACTTACTCGAACAGACCGGATCGGCGGCGATCTTGGCAACGCATTCGGTCTATTTCGTACGCGAGACGATGGAGGATCAGGTCACAGTTCTGCGGTCCGACGCGGATCGGATGATTTCCGCCGAGACCCCGACGCTCAAAACGTTTGGCGCTGATGTCGGCGCAATTTCCTATTTCGTATTCGGCGAAGATCAGCCCTCGCGTCTTGCACAGGAGGTCGAAACCAAGATCATGGCGCATACTGCGTCATGGGAAGAAATATTCGAGACCTATAAGGACCGGGTCTCGCTTGATCTGCTAGGCGAGATCCGCGCGCGGGTCGAAGGCACCGACCGCGAGGCTGACGGCCAATGAACCGACTCGATCCTCCCGACTATTTCGATGACGTAGCCGCGCTCGACGCGCTGGCGTTGAATACGCGGCTCAAATGCTATCCGCACCTCGCTGCTCAGGTCCCTGTGATCAAGGCGGGCTATCTTCAGTATGTCACCGGCAGCGGCAATGCGCATAACGTCGCCAATGTCGCGCTCCCCGCTCCGATCCAGGCTCAACTCAAGGCGCTTTACGCTTCGCCATCAAACGAACTTCCGCATATCGATCGCATCCGAGAGGATAGCGACGCTAATTGCTGCCCGATGTGCGGGTCGTTTCACAGCGGCACACTCGACCATCTGCTCCCCAAGACGGAGTATCCGGTCTTCGCGATCTTCGGACCCAACTTGGTTCCGGCGTGCAAATGCAACAGCAAGCGGACCAACCAGCTCACCGGTGCAAATCTGAGTGAGCGTATTCTCCATCCCTATTTCGATGACATCCTACGCGAGCGACTGTTTACCGCGCATTTCGAGGACTTTGGTCTGGCGCCGAGGATCACGTTGCGACCAGTACTCGATCCAGCTGCCCCACACGCTGCGGCGGTGCATTTCCATATGACAAATGTGATCGAACGCACCTCGATACTGCGGTATCTGCGCACTAGTTGGACCAATTTACTGCGCCGACCGAGCCTCGCAGCGGCCGATCTGCGAGATGCGCCAGCCTCCCGGCAAGCGCTAGTCGACATCCTCACGACAGAACTGGATCGCCAAGATGACACTTATGGCAGTCGCAACAACTGGCGCTCAGTATTTCTCTCTGGCTTGCTCGATGACCCCCTGCTTGACTGGCTGTTTGCTGCATTCCAACGTCCAGGATGGGAAGCAGACGGCCCGCTCGTTGAGGGCGTGGTCTAAGATTGTCCTCGGATCACCAATCTGATTGCATGTGCGGCCGCCACGTAGGGTCCGCAAGGGCGGCATCGCATAGTAGAATAATTATCAGCTGCGGTCGCCGCGAAGGGATCCGAACATGTCTGAAACGCTTTGCTCGCTGGCACGTTCGTCGCGCCAACGCTCTTTGTAATCGTCCTGCATTTGGTCAGCGTAGGATTCCTCATGCTCCTCGAATTCGGTTTTCGCCTCCTCCACTTTCATAAGTAACACAGACACATCGACGCCAAGCTGATCTCTAAAAAGCTCGAGATCCTCGGCCAGCGTGTCAAACTGCTCGCGGGCGCGGTACTCGAGTAGCTCGTCTTGAAACATGGAGCGACGATACGTTTCGAACGCAATCCGCGCGGGCGATAACGCGGAGTCATGATCGGCCTCGGAGGTGTCGATGACCATGATCAGTTCGCGAAGCTCGTCGGAGCGGCATCCGGTTTGGATGTCTTCCATCAATGCCGCTTTTATCGCTGCGATCATTGTCTCGCACGCGCCGGGATCGACCGAATTGGCGCCCTCAAGCGCACGAAGAGCCTCGACTGCATCGTTGATGTTTGGCCTCTCTGTCAGCCACTCATGCTGTAGGCGTGCGAACAGAGGCGCGATAAGCGACGCAATCGCGGGCGAAGAAAGGCGATCAGCCATCTCGATCACGATCTCCAAGCGCCGTTCGAATGATACGCCTCGATAGCCGAATGCACCTTGGCCCACGTCGAACCGGCGCGCTTCGGCCATGCGAAACGAGAGAGTGGCGGCAATTGAACTTTGATTTTGCCGGAATGCGTCCAGGACGGCGCCGCTCTTCTGCGCTTTCGCATACGCCCATGAGTGTTCAATCTGATCGAAGTTATGAGCCGCAGTAACAACGTCGATCGCGTTCTCCGGGCTCCGCCGCAGGACAGCGTTCAGCAGATCAAGGACAGATGGATCGATGACCTCGACGCCGTGGGTGCCGAACGGTTTGATGAACGTCCCAGCGATTTCTCGCAGCGCCGACCTGAAATCTTCCGGTTTGGTTGCGAACCCGTAGCGCTTGGCGCACTGCTCATGCAGTAGCACGAACGCTGGTTTCAGCTTGACTCCCAAGGCCTTGCCGCCCATGGAGAACAGGACTAGCAGCATGGACCGTCCGGCGTCGGTGATTTCTTGCTCGTAGGCGTGACGCCAGATTTCGGATGGGTCGCGCAGCAAATTGTCAACAAACGTGCGATATTCGCCGACGGCGACGTTGCGAACTCGACGGAAGCTGGACAACCACTCGATCAGGCGCGGATTGAATTTCTCATGCTTGACGATGCGAAGGTAGTAGTTGTCCCGGAGAAGCTCGTCTTGGTATTCGACCGGCAGTTCACTGAAGAATAAGTGATTGTAGAGGATGCGCGCCTTCTGTGCGAACGAGTAGCTCGGCATTCTCAGGTAGACGCGGAGATCGTCCAAGTCAGAGTAGCGCAGCCGTTCCGATCTATCCATCGCGAGTGAGTAGATATGCTCGCGTGTGGTCAAAATCATTCTCGCCGTCGGCGTCGAGCGCACCATCGCGATAAATTCGAGCAAAACCTTGTCGCTAGTGCCCGCAAGCGCAGCTGACTTATCGCCGAGAAAGGTCGCGCCCATGAAATCGTCGAAGTAGAAGACTTGGGGCGCACCCGGCTGAAAGAGAGCGAGGCCTTCGTCAATGTCGCGCTGGATTACCACGGCGTGAAAGCCGCGCTCGAGATGTTCATACAGCAGGAGATTGGCCAAGGTCGTTTTGCCAACTCCCGGCGGCCCCGCGACAACCACAACCCGCTCCTCGTTAAGCATCTGTAGCGCTTGGAGATACGCGCCACTTTGAACGTAACGCCGGGCCTCGGCATGAACCTGACGGGCCTTGAATTCGCTACGTGTCACCGAGGCATTGTGCAGGACACGGTCGAGAACGGCGCGACTTGCGAGCCAGAGTTTGTAATGTTTACCTTCGATAGCAGGATGCTGACCGAGCAGGTTGTTTAGGTCTTCCCGACCAATGACATCACTTGGCGTCAGTACATCGGCGCCGATCAAAGCGACTATCGCGTCTTTGTTGACCGCTGAGAGCGGAACCGACGTCACCAAAACGTAGCGCGTCGGCTTTAGTCGCCGCACCTTCTCCGCTTCCTTGGCCAACTCCCTCATCAGCCCCGCTATTCCGGTCCGAAGAAGGTGCTTTACCTGAACTATAAGTTTCCCGACACCGGCGGCGTAGCGCAGGTCGATGCCGCCATCCTTGCCGGTCTTGAAGCTCTCGATTGTGACGCCCCAGTGCGCTTGCAGGAGATCGCGCGCGAGAAGCTCGAGGTCGTAAGGCGATAGCTGATGAAAGTCATAGTCGGGCATTGCCGCTTCCGTTTGGGTGATGGACGGCGTGATGAGTTGTAACGAGCCGCATTACTTCTCCGGCAGTTTAGGTTTATTACCCGTTTTGCCCAGAGGTTGGGTGCCAGCCTCGAGTTGCTCAGTCTACTATTCGTTCGCTAAATAACTGTACAATCCTCCGCACTTCAAATGTCCGCTTTATGGAGGATGTCAGGGCCGCTTCAATGAAGCAGATGAAGGCGCGAAGCGGACGTTTGACGGCCGTCAGCCAAATTTGCTGACCCATTGCGCCTATTTAGGAGGGGTGTAGAGGGCTATGGAGTAGATATAGTTCTCATCGCTATCCCGCATGGCCCGCCACTTGCACATTTACTGATATCATATCGCTCAGTAATTTAACTTGCGCGAGTTGCCGCTCCCCCAAACGTTCCTCCTTAAGACGTTAGCTTGCTGGGTCGTCCCAATTATCATCTTTTGCAGTCTGCCGAATCCAGATGAACGAGAACCCTGCGCCCTCACCGGCAGGATCGAAGGTTGGGGCCGCCGTAGAGGTTCCCGATCTCATGTTGCGGCAGAACTCACCGCTGCGACCTCTGTCTCAGTCCATTTGCGTTAAACTGTCCGCCGAAGTGTCCCACGGTTCAATGTAGAGATTGTTTCACCACGAGGGAGCAAACGACACGAGGAACAGCCTTTTATACAGACGCACAACATTGGAATGATAAAAGAGCAGAACGCCAGGACGGAAACGGTGGAAGTCTGCCGTCATTCTGGTCTACATCCTGCCAAATTCTACGAGCTGACGACCAAATGCTGCGGCATGGACCTATCTGATCCCCACCGGCCGAAGACCCTTGAAGACGAAAACGATAAGTTGACGCGCCTTTGGGCTGACTCGGTGCTGGATAACACCGTACTCAAGGAATTAGTTGGGAAGGCCCTGTCGACAACGAGATTGCCGCGGTAACCAGTGCAGAGAGCAATGTGAGATCTCGATATCACGCTGGTGGCGGGGAACAACTCTGATCTGAACTTGCGCCGGTCGCAAGTTGAAGTGGTTGCGGGAGCTCGCTTCCAGAAATTCTTGCCCATCACACAAACCACCTGCTGTCCCGAACATCTCCGTGGCCCGTAACCCGTCACGGTCACGAAGGGCGGGAAGCGGTCTGATGGCGGCGCAGCGTGGCAGCAGCAGCAACTAGGGAAGAGCGGCCGCACACGCGGCCCACGGCGATCCCCCCTGCCCCCCACCCGCGACTAACGGAGAGCAGGCTGTTGGTGCTGCGCCAAAGCGGACGTTGCGAACCCGTTTTAGCGGTCAATCAAACGACTCGTGGTGAAACCTTCGGATGCTGGTCATGAAAGGCGGACTAATCTGGAGTGTCACTCATTTACATGTATTGCCTGAAGAAGCATCTTCTTCACATAGTCTCAGCCGCAAAAGGGCGCTAGCAATAACTATAGTCGTGGCGTTTCGGGGGTCGACAGTCGCAGAATTTATTTTCAGAGACGGACCTTACCGGCCTCCGTCTTGTTGGGGGGGTCATGCTTCTGAGCACCGATGTCAGAATCCAGAAACTGAATGAGCTACGTAAACCCGAGGAAGGTCAGGTACTACAGAAACTGCACTATGACGGTGAGACGAAGCCCCACAAAGTTTCGACCATCAACCTCGATTATCTAATCTACAATCGCCACAACGGGCGTCTCGAAGCCGAGATGCTTACCTGGGAGGAGCAGAATGCCGTTTCCCCAGAAGAATATGACGAAGACCTCCATGAACTCATCGAAGATTTGCTGTGGCATTCATCGATCCAACGAAATAAGGCCACCTTGGCCGATCTCAAGGACAAGGGTCAGCAGCGGCCGGGGATCGTGAGCCTTGATGGGGTGATCATCGACGGTAACCGACGCGCTATGCTCCTGCGTCGGCTGGAGAAGCTGACCGGAACCAAGCAGTACTTCGATGCCATCATCCTACCGCACGCCTACGCAGACAACCAAGAGGCGATTGTTCGCCTCGAGACCCAGTACCAGCTCGGCGAGGATGCAAAGGTTGAGTATGGTGCACTCCAGAAATACCTCCACGTACGTAGGCTCCATGTCGATCTGGGCATTCCTAAGGACCAGATTGATACGCTTATGAATGAGAAGAGGGGGAACGCCGAGCGTCTCCTGCAGATTATGGAATTGATGGATGAGTATCTGCTGCACATTGGCGCGCCGCGTCTCTATACGATGCTCAAGGATGGGGACGGGTCCAAAGAGGGCATGTTCGTTGACCTCCACGGTGATCTAAACCGGATCAACCGCGGCAAGCACAAAATCCCATGGGTCTTCGATCCTGACCTCGATCCGCTCCAACTCAAGACGATCCAATTCGACTACATCCGGCTCGGCGAGCTTGCTGACGCCAAGAAGGCTTATCGCGAAATCTCGCACCAGGGGAATGGCAACAACTTTTTCGCTAAGCAGGACATTTGGGAGAATTTCCGAAATACGCACCAAGACGCGGTTGACCCTATAACTGCGGACCAGGGGTCGCTCGACGATTTCATCCGCCATCACCCTCATGAATATGAGACGAAGGTCGATGCCGCACGCGCGCGTGATAAGCAGTGGGCTGCTTCTGTTGGAACCGCGATGAAATCGAATTTCGGTCGATCAAGCTATAGTCTCGACCTAGCCACACGCGAACTAAAGCCAAGCGAATACCTCCGACGCGCGAAGGAACTACTGGAGAAGATCGATTTGGACAGCGACGCGATACTTGGCGGCCAAGATAACCTAACATTAGCAGTAGACATCAATCGGATAACTTACGCTATCAAGAAACGCTTTGACCGTTCAGGACAAAACTGATTTTCCATGACGTCTGTTAGCCTCACCTTTGAACCGGCCGATGAAATGCTTGTCATCCATGGAGTGGATGCTCAGCTGGCACGCAATCCATTATTAGCCGCTTTCCTAAGGCAACATCGCGGCCAAATCGATGGCGAAAGCCGCGCGCTAGTACCCACGCCGCAGGATGCGCTAAGTGCAAGGTACCAAGCCGTGTCTCGACTCCTCGGCCGTATTGGAGTTAGTATTGAGACAAAGGGACGGGTTGCAGACGCTTTGGAGCGTGTAGAGGCCGAAGAAGCGCGGTTTGAAGACTTCTCGGCTCGCGCCTTTGATATCTGGCATCGCCAGCTGGAAACCGATGAGTTTCGTAAATTCATCCAGGTGATCGATCACGAATGCCCCGGTCGCACTTTCTATAGGAAGCAACTCCTCTCCGCATATCATCTTGCATTTGCACAGAACGTTTGCAATTTCTCGGTGCCAGGCGCTGGAAAGACTTCGATCGTCTATGCGGCTTTTGCCTACCTTCATTCCCTGCCGGCGGAGGACGCACGATCAATCGAGCGCTTGCTGATTGTAGGACCGCTCTCGTCATTCAAAGCTTGGGAAGACGAGTTCGAGGAAATCTTCGGGCGCAAGGCTAATTCACGCAGAATCAGTGGAGCCACACCATCAATCGATCGATCTGATCACCTACGCGGCATTACTGTCGGGTCGAGAAGTGTCGAGCTGACCCTGGCATCTTATCAGACGATGGCTAACCTCGAGGATGATTTTAGAATTTTCCTATCACGCGGAAGCGCGCGTACGATGATGGTGCTCGATGAGGCACATTACATTAAGAACGCTGACGGCCGCCAAGCTAACGCTGCGTTGCGGCTAGCACCATATGCGCGCGGGCGCATAATTCTCACCGGAACTCCGGCACCAAACGGGTATGAAGATTTGGCGAACCTGTTCCGCTTCCTCTACCCTACTCGTAATATCGTTGGGTTTCCGGCTGCCACTCTGCGAGCGATGTCGGGGGGCGCCATGCAGCCCGCGGTCGATCAGCTCAAAAAGCGCATCCAGCCATTCTTCACGCGGATCAAGAAAGCCGATCTCGACCTTCCAGAGCTCAGTGAAGAGCGTGTCGAAATTGAGATGGGGCCTGTCCAGGGTAGGATATACCGGGCGCTGGAGCGCCGCATCATTCCCCAACTTCGAGCCGACTTCGACAGGCCTGACGGCAATGTCCGTGTGAAGTCGCGCTTAATTCGATTGCGCCAAGCTAGCGTCAATCCCGAATTATTGTTGAAGCCGCTCGCCGACGAGGGTGTATTTGATACCGGCGGTACAGGCGATCTGACGGTCAGCGAGATGGAGGTCGCCGACTTGATCGAGGGCTTCAATGCCAAAACAGACTTGGCCAGGCTTCGCGTCTGTTGCGAAAAGGTCGAGGAAGTACTCAATCGCCAGGGGAAGATACTGATCTGGTCGTACTTCCTTGGCAATCTTGAAAGATTGCGTAGGACCCTCAGTCCTTTAGCGCCGTTCATCGAGGTGTTAACCGGCGCGACCCCGGTTGCATGGGTGGATTCGGAGACGGAGGTAGTCGAAGAAACGCGAGAAGCGATCATTGACGGTTTCCATAGGGCCACCGGAAAGGCGATCCTCATCGCCAATCCGCAGGCCGTAGGTGAATCTATCTCGCTACACAAGGCATGTCGCACAGCGATCTACTTCGATCGAGATTTCAATGCCGGAAGATATATCCAATCAAAGGATCGTATCCATCGCTATAACCCACAGGGCGGCCTCCCCGTCACCTACATCCACCTTATCTCCAAGGGCACAATCGACGACGACATAGATGGCCGTCTCCTAATTAAGGAACGACGACTGATCGATTTGGTCGATTCCGATGACATCCCACTCTTTACAGCGGCCTCAGACGAGGATGGAATCGATGACATCCAAAAGGTGCTTGAATCCTATGAACGCCGCAAGACCTGCTGACGGCCTGCTTTCAGCGGCCCAAACGATCGCGTTGTTGGAAGCCATAGGGCAAAGGGGCGTCAGCGTGACTGAGGACCAAGCGGCGCGAGATATGAGCGCGCGCCGCTCGGCATCGTTCGTGCGGACATTCAATTCCATAGCGATGCTAGAAGCGATTGGCATTGTGGGGCGGTGCGAGGATCGCGTTTTCTTAAACATCTCTTCTAAAGCGAGATGGAGAACGTTGATCACAGACTGGGTGGCCCACACCATCTCTGTCCGTATAGGTCAAGGCGGCGCACACGCGCTGCAATTCCATGGCGACGTCATCGTGTTGGACCCGATGCGATTACCTGGGCCGGTCGATGGGTTGCCATTGTGGCTCATTGAGTTTGGAGTTGCGTTAAAATCCGGCTCGACCAGCAGGCATTGGATAATAAGCAAGAATTTCGAGCGGTATTTTCTCGAAGCGGCGCGAATCTGGAACCATGGAACTCGTCGCAGTATGTCACAGGCGACTCTGGAAAAGCGCTTGGCAAATCAGGCTGTCAATGGCGAGGAGGCCGAGGAATGGCTGTTGAGTCGCGAGCGCTTGAGACTGGAATCTCATCCGCTGATCGATCAAGTAGTCCGGTTGTCGATCGAAGATGTCGGTGCCGGATTCGATATCATCTCCTTCTCGACGCCGACAGCGGTCGTCCACGACCATTTCCTTGAAGTCAAATCGTTCGCGGGACGCCGACGTTTCTTCTGGTCTAGGAACGAGATCGAGGCAGCCCGCCGGCTCGGCGAGGCATACCAACTCTGCCTCATTGACCGTGAGTGTATGTGGGATGAAAGCTACATCCCCGAAATGATCAGCGGCCCCTATGCCGCCCTCATCGAAACCGCTGGAAACGGTTGGTCGATCTCGCCGACGACCTTCGAGTGCGTAGCTCTCGATTTCTGACAGACAAGGCCAGCCAAGAGCGTCGGACAGCCCGGCTTTGTTGGTCTGTCTCGGATGCTAAAGTCGTGGTAACTTGCTCTATATTGCAGGCACTGCCTTCACCCTACCGCTCACGTTATACAAATTTATGTGCTGTGCCCGAAACTGGCAGCAGCTCGTATAGCGCCAGCCATGACTCACCCCTCGCTGGTAGAGCCTGCTTTCTTCCCAGTAGCCAACAGAGGTCCGTTGATCATGTCCGCAAGGTGAGCGTTCGTCAATGAACCGACAATGACACCCGAAAGGATGAGTATGGCGTTGCGGTCGAGTTTTGCCAAGCCAGGTAGCTCCGAGGTCTCTGGTCCGTACTGCGTGGCGACGACGTCCCGGAGAGCTTGGCATGCATCACCTTCGAAGGGTTCCAGAGCCGATCGGATTGAGGCTCCTGCCGAGTCAAGTTCATCGAGTAGCATGAAAGGACGTGTCCGCCCAGGTCCGCGATGGCTCCAGAGCTTCTGCATGTTCTGGAGATCAGCGCCGGCTAGCATCGTCTCTAGTGATGCAAGTGGGACTGAGAGCGCGTCACGTGCCTGAAGTGGCAATTTCATTAGCGCACGTTTCGCCACCGCGGGGACAAGGTCTAGACTGCGTATATCCTTTGACGTACCGAACCAGAATGCCACCCGCCACTCGAAGCTTGTTCCCATCGAAAGATTTGCCAGTTCAAAACGCACACCGCTCTTCAGTCGGAGGCTAGGGATGGCAAAGCGGAAGGTCCGGTTTTCGGGATATTTCGCCCCGGCGCTATCGACCATCGTGACATCGGGCTTCGGCGATGGGGCCGTCAATTCTGCACCCGCCACATCGATGGGGCGCAAATCGTGACTGGCTGTGCCCAGAAAGGCGTTGGCTATGAGGTAGGCGAAGGTCGGTGGAACAGCGTTTCCGACCATGCGGAGCTTCTGACCATGGTTCGCACCGTAGAATTGAAATGTTATTGGGAAACCCTGCAGCGTTGCCCGTTCCCTGATCGATAACCTACGATATGCGCCCGTTTGTCCCGGTTGCTCAACGATTATGCTCTCGCGCGACACGCGCGTGCAAGTCGCAGTGATGGTCCTCACGGTCCGATCAAGGGGGTCAGGGAATGGCATGGAATTGTAGACTGGGTGAAGCGTCTTCGCCGCTCGGTTGATCCTTGCCTCCTCTTCATTCAGCGCAGTCTCTACATCGTGGTCAAACAGATTTTCCTGCGGGATTGAGATGCCGTAGATAGGGTCGATGACGGGGTCCCTGGCGAGTGCAAGCACTACCTCCCCAAGAGTTGGTGCGCAGCGAGTCGTGTACCTCGTCAACAGGGCGTGGTCAAAGTTCCCTGCTACACATCGGCGTCGTCGTTGGGGCAGCCCGAATGTCTCCATGTTAATGACATGCGGTTCGAGGCCAAGATGGGCGAAGCGGTGGAGGCGACCTCCCGGCTTCAGCTCTTTTGTAAGGATGGGCGCGACGCGCGGAACGTTCTCCATCACCCACACGCGTGGCTTGAGATGATCAACGACGGTAAGGAACCGGATAATGTCCACTAGCCCATCGTCTAGATCGCCGCTACCGCCTCGGTTCGAGAAGGAGAACTGAGTGCATGGCGGACTGCCAACCACAATGTCGATGTTGGACGGCAAATCTTCTAGGGCGAGCCGTCGGATGTCGACAGTTTGGGTTTGGTGGAAGTTGTTTTTGAAATTCGTCTCGTTGGCAGGCCCCCAACGCTCGTAAGACGCGACTACGTCAACACCCGCCAATCGTAGGCCCAAGGACCAACCACCAACGCCGGAATATAGATCGATGGCTCTTGGTTTCTGCATCATTCCCTCGCAATCCTGCCTCAGATTCACATTTCAATGACAGAATCCGCATCGTAGATCTAGTCGTTCTGGGCGAGACAATACAGCTTTTTTCGCGCCTTGGGACGGCCCTGGATACGTTCGGTATCAGCGGAAAGGCACGGCTTCTTCGGCGGGTCACGCTATAGGAAAGGTGTATGGTCAGACGAACCACTACCTTCGAAATCGGTCCAAATCTCTCAGCGCGATCGATACTTGGACCAGATGGGCGGAAGACTTTCCTTCAGTGTCAACGGCGGCGCAAAAGTCGGCCACGGCGGCGGAGCAAAGCCGCTGCTTGCGCCTGTTGAGTGCTGCCGTGGCGCGGGGCTGAGCCAGGCGGCAAAGTCACGCGCTTTGCGGAACATCGTTGGCGGTGGTGCCAGCGCCGCGATGGCTGTGGAAATCAACGCCCTGATCCCGTGCACCGTCATAAGTCGGCGGGCAGGCCATTGTCTGGATTTTCCACGATAGCAATCAGCCGAACCGCATTGGCAACACCCTGCGGCACGATCAGGCCAACTAGGTAAGATGCTCGCGCAGGGCGTTGATTGCCTGAGTGCGCTGACGGATCGGAAGCTTCCGCATGCGGAAGACCATCGCCGCCCCTTGGGTCTCCTCTCTCTTCATCGGCACAAAGTGCATCGTCGGACGCGCTGCCGCTTCGCAAATCGCCTCGCCTGCATCATTCTCTGGCGCTTGACGAAGGGCTTTACGTAGGCGGGCGGGATCAGCCGCACTTCAAGGCCGAGCTTTCCGATCTCCCGGCCCCAGAAATGCGCGCCGCCGTACGCTTCCATAGCCGTGACGCAAGGTGGCAACTGGCCAAAAAAAAGTCGAGCAACTGGTTCCGCCGAAGCTTATTCCGAAGCAAAGCTCGCCCGAAGGCATCAGCCCCATGAACCTAAAACACATTCTTCGCCAGATCGAGCCCCGCCGTGGTAATCTCCGACATGACAGTCGTCCGGGGATCGTTGCAGACCCACCTTTGCACATCGATGCCATCGGGGGCGGTCAAATCATTAGAGCTGCGCCGATTGACACCAGACGAACCGCGGCTTTGCAGAATGCCCGTGCTGTAAAATTTTTTGAGGATTAGTCTGTGTTGCAAAACAATGCGCGGACCCAGCCTGATTGAGCATCAAGAATTATTTTGCGTGACACAGACGAGAATCCCGAGATAGTCCGATCATCCCAGTAAAGCTTTTCTTGGCGTGGCACTTATAATCCGGGGTTCCACGATGCCGCTCCACCTTACTCGGATATCCTCGTTGCTTCTGCAAGCAAGATTTTCAATATAATTTACTTGCATGCGGGGTGGATCGCGGGCCTGCTTGATTTCGAGGGCGAAACTGGCTAAGAAATCTTGGTTCAGGACTATGGTAGGGTGCAAGAGAAGTTGGCGACTACATCAATGATGATCGTTGGAAATACAAATCCCTTGAGTCGCATCTTGAAGTTCAGTGGGTTATCGCATGAGATGATACTTCATCCTGTAGTGACCGGAGAACCGGTTTTGACCGCGCAACCATTTTATTATATGGATGATCTTGATCTGGCGGCGAAAATAAGATTCGAGAAAAGGAAAGATGTGCTGTCAACTAAGTAAATAGAGTATTTAGTTGATAACTATCTTTTCGAATTTAGCGTCATTCACGAAAATAAGAATGCGCACTCCTTGCCATGGCTGGTGCTCGCCGCAGCCCTTGTTCTGTTCATGATCGGTGCGCGGCGCACCGGCGAAACCGCCGGGGGTGCGGCCGAGCGTCTGGAAAACACCAAAAGGACAAATGATACATAACGTCGGATGCTGGACGCCGGGGCCGATCGCCCTCGGGATCGCGACGATCTTACTGGCAGGCTGCGCGACGGTCGGTTCTGATCACACCGGCTGCCCGCCCGTAGTCGACTATCCGGCCGAGTTCCAGTACCGCGTGGCGGATGAACTCGAGGCCCTACCATCCGGCACCGCGATCGAGGTCATGCTGGCCGATTACTACGTCGTGCGCCAACAGGCGCGGGCCTGTGAGGTGCGGCATTGATAAGGGTTAGGTAGATCGCGATGCTGTGTACAATCGGTGTCCTGCTTCAAT
>QFNE01000110.1 GCA_003240735.1 Paracoccus denitrificans
GGTCGCCGCCGTGGTCACCGTCGGCATCTGCGCCAGCGCCTATATCTCGGAAATCTGGCGCGGCGCGATCGCCGCCCTGCCCCGCGGCCAGGCCGAGGCCGCGCAGACCATCGGCATGGCGCCGGTGGCGATCTGGCGCCGGATCATCCTGCCGCAGGCGGTGGTGATGTCGCTGCCGGCGCTGGTCAACGAGCTGATCCTGCTGGTCAAGGCCTCCTCGCTCGTCTCGGTCGTGGGGATCATGGAGCTGACCCGCGCGAGCCAGGCCCAGGCCGCCACGACCTTCCGGCCCCTCGAGGTCTATCTCGCCGCGGCCTGCATCTATCTGGCCATCAACCTCTGCCTCGCCGCCGCCGGCCGCTGGCTGGAAGTGCGGAGCGCGGTGTGATGGACCTGTCGATCCTTCAGCAATACGGGCCGATGCTGCTGCGCGGCTTCGGAGCGCGGTGTGATGGACCTGTCGATCATTCAGCAATACGGGCCGATGCTGCTGCGCGGCTTCGGCGTCACGGTGTTCTGCTGGCTCGCCGGCACGGTGCTGAGCATGGCGCTCGGCCTTGTGATCGCGCTGATCCAGCGCTACGGGCCGCGCTGGGTCAACTGGCTGCTGCGGATCTATATCGAGGTGATCCGCGGCACCCCGTTCCTCGTCCAGCTCTTCGTGCTCTACTACGGCGGCCCGCTGGTCGGCCTGCGGCTCGAGGCGCTGACCGCGGGGCTGGTCGGGCTCACCGTCTACGGCAGCCCCTATTTCGCCGAGATCTTCCGCTCGGGCTTCAACGCCGTCCCGCGCGGCCAGATCGAGGCGGCGCGCGCCGTGGGCCTGTCCGAGCCCGTGATCGTCCGCCGCATCCTCTTGCCGCTGGCGCTGGTGTCGGCGCTGCCGGCGCTGGTCAACTTCTCGATCATCCTGACCAAGGAAACGGTGATCCTGTCGATCATCACCGTGCCTGAGCTGATGTATCAGGTGCAGCGGATGTCCACCGAGACCTTCCGCTTCCTCGAGGCGAACTTCGTCCTCGCGCTGTTCTTCTGGGGGCTGGTCGAGACG
>QFNE01000034.1 GCA_003240735.1 Paracoccus denitrificans
TAGAGCGGGACGGCGATGGACCGCAGCCCAAGCTCAACCTCTTGATCGATCACCGTAAAGCAGTCGCTGCGTGCGGCGGCGATGCGGGCCATGATGTCATCCACCGATGTCAGGCTGTGGGTCGTGCGCGGCGTCAGGTTTGACCGTTCGACAACCGCCCGGGCGTCGGCTTCTGGGAGTGCCGCCAGAAGGATGCGACCCATCGACGTGGAGTGCGCCGGCAACCGTGATCCCGGCATCAGCCCAATGGACATTACCCGTCGCTGCGCTGCGCGCGCGATATACACAATGTCCGTGTCGTCCAGGATCGATACCGATGTCGACTGGCCGATCTGTTCGGAGAGTTGTTCCAACCACGGCTGGACGATCTGGGCCAAGGGCAGGGCGGCCAATGCGCCCATCCCCAGCCGCAGCACGCGTGCGGTAAGCGAAAAGAACTTGCCGTCATATGTTGCATATCCCGCGTGATGGAGCGTCAACAGGCACCGCCGGGCTGTGGCGCGGTCAAGCCCTGTCGCTTCGGCGACCTGCGCGATGGACATGCGGGGATGATCGGCGCTGAACGCCTCGATCACATGCAGGCCCTTGGTCAATGACGCGATCAGGTCGGTTTTGTTCACCATGCGCACGGGATTGAACGCGATGTGAACAAAGGTCAAGAAGCGCACGCCAACGATGGCTGAGCCGTGCGGCAAGGCATATCTTTCGGCCATCAAAGAGGAGAGAGCCATGGACAAGCGCATCGCTACCGTGGCCGAGGCGGTTCAGGACATTCCTGACGGCGCGTCGGTCATGATCGGGGGCTTTGGCGGGTCAGGCGCGCCGATCGAGTTGATCCACGCGTTGATCGACCGATATCTGGCGACCGGCAGCCCCAAGAACCTGACCATCATCAATAACAACGCCGGGAACGGTCACGTCGGCATCGCTGCGCTGATCGAACAGGGCATGGTCGCCAAGATGATCTGTTCGTTCCCCCGTTCCGCCGACCCGCGCGTCTTTACCGAACGCTATCAGGCCGGTGAGATAGAGCTGGAGCTAGTCCCTCAGGGGACGCTGGCCGAGCGCATCCGGGCGGGCGGGGCCGGTATTCCGGCGTTCTATACCCCGACGTCGTTCGGGACAGAACTGGCCAAAGGCAAGCCGGTACAGGAATTCGACGGTCGCAGCTATGTCCAGGAACGCTGGCTGAAGGCGGACTTTGCGCTGATCAAGGCGGAAACGGGCGACACCATGGGCAACCTGACCTATCGCATGGCGGCGCGCAACTTTGCGCCCCTGATGGCGATGGCCGCCGCCCGAACCGTCGCGCAGGTCAGCCACGCGGTCGAGGCGGGCGGCATCGACCCCGAAGTCGTGGTGACGCCCGGCATCTTTGTGGATGCGATCGTCGAGGTTGCCAATCCCGCACAGGAAGAGGCGCTGAACCGCGCCGATGCCCATTACCCTGAGGTGACAGCATGACCGAGGCAAAGCTGACCAACGCGCAGATCGCATGGCGGGCCGCGCAGGATATTCAGGACGGCGCCTATGTGAACCTTGGCATCGGGTTTCCCGAAATGGTCGCGCGCTTTCAGCCCAAGGGGCGGCAGGCGATCTTTCACACCGAAAACGGCATCCTTGGCTTTGGCGAGGCACCACCCCCGGGGGAAGAGGACTGGGACCTGATCAACGCGGGCAAGAAGGCTGTCACGTTGAAGCCCGGCACCGCGTTTTTCCACCATGCCGACAGCTTTGCGATGGTGCGCGGCGGTCATCTGGATGTGGCGATTTTGGGTGCCTATCAGGTTGCGCAGAACGGCGATCTTGCCAATTGGTCCACAGGTCCCAAGGGCGTCCCGGCCGTTGGCGGGGCGATGGATCTGGTCCACGGCGCAAAACGCGTCGCCGTTATCACAGACCACGTGACCAAGGACGGCAAGCCCAAGCTGGTGCAGGAATGCACGCTGCCGCTGACAGGGGTCGGATGCGTGACACGTGTCTATACCTCGCTGGCGGTGGTCGACATCAAGGACGGCCATTTTGTCCTGATCGAAAAGCTGCCCCAGATCTCCCTTGACGAGCTGCAATCGCTGACCGGCGCCACGCTGAACGTGGACGGCGATGTCGGCGACCTGATCACACCCGAGGTTTAAGATGACCGACGTTTTTATCTGCGACTATATCCGGACGCCCATAGGTCGCTTTGGCGGCGCGCTTTCCAGCGTGCGCGCCGATGATCTGGGCGCAATTCCACTACGTGCACTGATCGAACGCAATGCTGGCGTGGACTGGCAGGCGGTCGACGATGTGATCTTCGGCTGTGCCAATCAGGCCGGAGAGGACAACCGTGACGTCGCCCGCATGTCGCTGCTGCTGGCAGGTCTGCCGGTCGACGTGCCGGGGACCACAATCAACCGGCTTTGCGGCTCGGGCATGGATGCGATCATCACTGCGGCACGCGCCATCAAGGCAGGTGAGGCCGAGCTGATGATTGCGGGCGGGGTCGAGTCGATGTCGCGGGCGCCGTTTGTGATGCCCAAGGCCGAAACCGCATTCAGCCGCGACAACGCGGTCTATGACACGACCATCGGCTGGCGGTTCGTGAACCCGGTCATGCAAGCCGAATACGGCGTCGATTCGATGCCGGAAACGGCTGAGAACGTGGCAGAGGATTTCAACGTGAACCGGGTGGATCAGGACGCGTTCGCGCTCCGCTCTCAGGAAAAGGCGGCGGCGGCTCAGGCAAACGGACGGCTGGCGCAGGAAATCACGCCGGTGACGATCCCGCAGCGGAAGGGTGATCCCAAGGTCGTCGACCGGGACGAACATCCCCGTGCGACCACGCTGGATGCGCTGGCGGCGCTGAAAACGCCGTTCCGCAAGGGCGGAGCCGTGACGGCGGGCAATGCGTCCGGCGTCAACGACGGCGCGGCCGCGCTGATCATCGCCAGCGCGGATGCCGCCAAACGTCACGGCCTGACGCCCATCGCCCGGATCTTGGGTGGCGCGGTTGCGGGCGTTCCCCCGCGCATCATGGGGTTCGGACCGGCACCGGCGTCGAAAAAGCTGATGGCCCGGCTTGGACTGACCCAGCAGGATTTCGACGTTATCGAGCTGAACGAAGCGTTCGCGAGCCAAGGTCTTGCCACGCTGCGCGATCTTGGGATCGCGGACGACGATCCTCGCGTGAACCCCAACGGCGGCGCGATTGCTTTGGGCCATCCGCTGGGTATGTCGGGGGCGCGTATCACCGGCACCGCGGCGCTGGAGCTGCAAAAGACCGGGGGCGCCCGCGCGCTTGCTACGATGTGCATCGGCGTCGGTCAGGGCATCGCCATCGCGCTGGAGCGCGTGTGACACCATCCGGGCGGCGCTGAAAGGCGTCGCCTGTCAGTCTGGCTCTCCGATCCGGGTAATCTGTTGGGTCAGCGTCAGGGCGACGGACAGCGCGCGTCCTGTGGCTTGCGCCATCTGGGGCAGGGTCATCCACTCCAACGCCCAGGCGGCGCCCGAACGCTCCTGTTCGTGGATCATGGCTTGATACACCGCACTGATCTGGACCGCGTTGAACCGGCCGAGCGTGACCAGCAGTTCCGCCAGAACGGGGTTCTGCTTGTGCGGCATCGCCGATGACGCGCCGCCGCCGCTGAGTGCAATCTCGGATATGCCCTGCTGCGTCATCAGGGCAATGTCCTGACCCATCTTGCCGAGCGTACCTGTGACCATGGCAAGGATGCTGGCGAATTCGGCCACACCGTCCCGCATCGCGTGCCACGCGCGGGTCGGGTCTTCCAGACCCAGCGCCTGCGCCATGTCGGCGGCGATGGTATCGGCATGGGGGCCAAGATCGTGACGGTCACCTGACGCCCCGCCAAGCTGCAGCCGGGCAATGCGGGGGCGTGCTTCGGCAATACGCGCGCGATGGTCGGCCAGGGGCAGCAGCCATGTAGCGACCCGGTCGCCCACGGTAATCGGCGTCGCCGCCTGCATCCGTGTGCGACCCATCAGCGGCGCAGCGCCCCACCGGTCTGTCACCTTTGCCAGCACCGATTGCAGCGCAATAAGGCGGTCATCGATCAGCACCAGCGTGTTACGCATCGCCAGCGCCGTGGCCGTGTCGATGACGTCCTGAGAGGTCGCGCCCGCATGAACTGCGCCCGAGGCGTCACCGGCAGCGGCCTTCAACTGCGTGACCAGTGCTGGCACCACCACGCCGTCCTTGGCGGTCCCAGCGCGCAAGGGCCCCATGTCCAGCGTCGCCTCTTCGATTGCACCAGCCGCCTGATCCGCCATGTGCAGATCGAAATGTCCGGCACGTCCGCCTGCGCGGCTGAACGCCGACTCAAAGGACAGCATCGCCTGCAATTGCGCGTCAGCCGACCAGAGCGAAGCCGTTTCGGCGTCGGCGAACAGGCCGCCAAGCCACGGGTGATCAAAGACGTCGGTCATCAGATATCCAGAAAGACCGTCTCGCCCGGACCCTGCAGGCGAATGTCGAAGCGGTACTTCCCCTCACCGGTCTTCTTGGCGATCAGCGTCTCGACCCGCGGGCGCTGTTCGATGCGGGCCAGAAGGGGGTCGCCCTCATTATCCTCATCCTCGAAATAGATGCGGGTTTGCAGACCGATGTTGATCCCGCGTGACACGATCCACAACGAGATGTGGGGCGCAAACGCACGACCATAACGGGACGGGGTCGGCCCTGGTTTTACGGTGCGCAGAGTAAATTCGCCCGTCTCTGCATCGGCGGCAAAACGGCAGAAACCGTTGACAGCGGGGTCGGCGCCTTCCTGCCCCGCGAACCGCCCATTGGCGTCAGCCTGCCAACTTTCGATCATCGCGTCACGCAGCGCCCAACCCGTTCCATCAAAAACCGAGCCGACGATTTCGATCACATCGCCCTTCGGCTCTCCTGACAGGGGCGAGGTGCCGATCTCTTCGTAGTACGTTCCGGGGTTTCCGGCATAGGTGGGCATCAGGCCGATATGGACATAGGGGCCCGCGGTCTGCGACGCGCTTTCGGTCAGTTCATGAAGTTTCTGGACCATCTCACATCCCCTCCAGCTTGTTTTCGAACATCGTCTGGCGACGACCGCGCAACACGATGTCGAACTTGTAGGCAAGGAAATCCAGCGGTTTGGATGCCTGCATGTCCAGCGGCGCGACCAGCGCGTCCAGCTGGGACCGCTTTTTCACCGTCGCGGCGATGGGGCAGCGGTCGATCAGCGGGTCGCCTTCGAAATACATCTGGGTGATCAGCCGCTGACCGAATGCATTGCCGAAGACCGATACATGAATGTGCATCGGGCGCCAGTCATTGCCGCGGTTGGGCCACGGATACGCGCCCGGACGGATCGTCAGGAACTGATAGTAACCGTTGTCGTCAGTCATCGTCCGTCCACAACCGCCGAAGTTGGGGTCCAGCGGTGCCAGATAGCTGTCCTTCTTGTGGCGATACCGGCCACCCGCGTTTGCCTGCCAGATCTCGACCAACGTGTTCACGACCGGTCGCGCATTTTCGTCCAGCACCCGACCGTGGACCAGAATGCGCTCGCCCACGGCCGGCGCGGCACCCTTGGTCCAGTTCAAGATCAGGTTGTTGTCGAGCGCGCCAAGCTGGCGGATGCGCGTCACGGTTACGCGGGATAAGCGGGCCTTGGTCGGTCATTCGGATGCCGCCTCCATTTCGGCAAAGGTCTGTTTCGCCAGTTTGATGGCGTGGTTCGCACGCGGCACGCCGGCATAGATGGCGACGTGCTGAAACGCCTCCATCACGTCGCGGGGGCTGGCGCCTGTTCGTGCCGTCGCGCGGATATGCATGGGGATTTCTTCGAAGTTTCCGGTCGCCGCCAGAAGGGCAAGCGTCAGCATCGACCTTTCGCGGCGGGTGATCGCGTCAGAGGCCCAGACGGTACCCCATGCGGATTCGGTGATCAGGTCTTGGAACGGCTGGTCAAGCTCACTCGCGGCGCCGCTGGCGCGGTCGACATGGGTGTCACCCAGAACCTCGCGCCGGGTTTTCATTCCAGCGGCATGGCGGTCAGGCATCGGGCGGTCCTTTCAGTTCGTTGACTGGGGTGTGCGAACGGGGGCTGCGGCGGTGACCGCCTTCTCCTCTCCCCATTCGAAACTCCTCCACCAGAAATATTGCATGACGAATGCCGCGCTGGAAATTATAATTCAGCCAACCGCTCTTAACATACAGGTTATGCGTGATTCATAATCACCTTCGCATGCGTCATCTGCGCTGCTTTCTGGAAACGGCGCGACTGGGCAGCCTGACTGCCGCCGCCGAGGCATTGAACGTCAGCCAACCCGCTGCATCGAAAACGATTCGAGAGTTGGAACAGATCCTCGGCACGCAGCTTTTTGATCGCAGCGGGCGCAAGCTGGTTCTGACGCCAGCCGGGCGCGTTTATCAGACCCACGCAGGAACCGCGCTTGCCGATCTGGAACATGCGCAGACGGCCGTGTTGTTCCCGTCGCCCCAGCGACCGCGGCTGCATATCGGTGTACTGCCGACCGCTGCAACCGGGCTGGTCCCGAGAGCCGCACTGGCGTTTCGGGGGCGCCGCCCTGATGTGATGCTGGACGTAATGACCGGCCCCAACTGGCTTTTGCTGTCATTGCTGAGAGAAGGGCAACTTGACCTTGTGGTCGGGCGGATGCCGACAGCGGGCAACACGGAATCACTGACGTTCAGGCGGCTTTACTGGGAACGCGTGGTACCGGTCGTCCGTATGGGCCACCCATTGCTGGCCCGCGATTGGGATTACGGTCAGCTGTCGGATTTTCCGTTGATGCTGCCGCCGCCGGGCGCGGTGATATCCGCGTCCGTCCTGGGCTGGTTGCATTCGATCGGGCTGACCGATCCCCAGCCCGCGTTTCAGAACGTATCGCTCGCGTTCGGTCGAGAGGTTGTTCGTTCGTCAGATACCGTCTGGTTCATATCGGAAGGAGTCATCCGTCCAGAGCTGGACACTGGAACGCTGGCGATTTTACCCATCCGAAACGAGATTTTGGGCGGCCCGGTGGGAATTTCGCTGCGCGACGAAGCAGAAATCTCGGCAGAGGCCGCGACAATGATTGATGCGTTGGAGGCCATCGTTGCGCCACCACACCATGTGGCAGATTAACCACTCTTAACGAGACGTTGAGAAGGTTCCATGAACCCACCTATACAAATGGACAGTTTCGTTCACAAATGCGCGTATCGGTTGAGCCAAACCGCTTCCTGATATCGGAGCATTACCTGAATTGATCGGCGTTGTGGTGTGGAGCGGGTCTGAATCCGCTGTAATCTGGTGCCAGGACCGATTGGGGTTGGCATACATCAAGGCCGAGAATGGCGGCCTTTCACCCATGACGCCCCAGATCGGCGATCTTGTTGAATATGATGCGGTGGCCAACAACGACGGTGGCATCACTGTCACAGCAATGCGCATCATCACGCAGGGCCCGGATTCGCAAGTGGGCCCCGCGCTGGCAAGGTGCGGCTGAGGTCACACGCCCCGGGGTAGGGCTGCGACACCCGTCCGCGCGATGTCCATCAAGCCCAACGGGCGCATCAGATCGGCGAACGCATCAAGCTTGGACGGCGCGCCACTGATTTCGAAAACAAAGCTTTCCAGTGTCGAGTCGACAACATTCGCGCGGAAGATCTCGGCAATGCGCAGTGCCTCGACCCGCCTTTCGCCGCTGCCGGCCACCTTGAAAAGCCCAAGCTCACGTTCGACCGAGGCGCCTTCGACGGTCAGGTCGTGGACTTCGTGAACCGGTACGATCCGGCCCAGCTGCGCCTTGATCTGTTCAATGACCGAAGGGGTGCCGCGCGTGACGATGGTGATGCGGGACAGATGCCCGGCATGGTCCGTTTCCGCCACGGTCAGGCTGTCGATGTTGTAGCCACGCCCCGAAAACAGCCCGATGACGCGCGCCAGAACGCCCGCCTCGTTGTCGACGATCACCGCAAGGGTGTGCGGCTCTTCAAGGGCCGAGTTCGGGTCGCGCAGGTCGTATGCCGAATGACTGGAGGCGCCGGTTTCAAGTTTCAAAGCCATCATCGCGTTCCTTACACCAGCACCGCGCCATCGGTTTCGATGACGCCCAGATCGGCCGCTTCGCCCATCAGCATTTCGTTGTGGGGCTTGCCGGACGGGATCATCGGGAAGCAGTTTTCATGCTTTTCGACCAGCACATCCAGAATGAAGGGACCGTCGTAGTCCAGCATTTCCTGAATGGCGTCATCAAGTTCGGCGGGGTCGCTGACCATGCGGCCCTTGCACCCGAACGCTTCAGCCAGTTTCACGAAATCGGGCAGGCTGTCAGACCAACTCTGGCTGTAGCGTTCACCGTGCAGCAACTGCTGCCACTGCCGCACCATTCCAAGGCGTTCGTTGTTCAGGATGAACTGCTTGACGGGCGCGCGGAACTGAACGGCCGTTCCCATTTCCTGCATGTTCATCAGCCAACTGGCATCGCCCGCAACGTTGACCACCAATGCGTCAGGATGGGCCACCTGCACGCCGATCGACGCGGGCAGGCCATAGCCCATCGTCCCCAGCCCGCCCGACGTCATCCACCGGTTCGGCTCGTCAAAGTTCAGATACTGGGCCGCCCACATCTGATGCTGCCCCACCTCTGTCGTGATATAACGGTCGCGACCCTTGGTCAGCGCCTCAAGACGCTCAAGCGCGTGCTGGGGTTTGATCACCTTGTCGGACGGGCGATAGGCCAGACATTTCTTGGCCCGCCATCTTTCGATCTGCGCCCACCACTGCTGCACTGCGGCGGCATTCGTTTTGCTGCCGCGGTCCTTCCAGATGCGCAGCGCCGTGGCCAGCACATCGCCGACGTCACCCACGATCGGCAGATCGACGCGGATCACCTTGTTGATGCTGCTGGGGTCGATATCGACGTGCACCTTGATCGAGCCGGGGCTGAAATCGGCAACGCGTCCGGTGATCCGGTCATCGAACCGCGCACCCAGATTGATCATCAGGTCGCAGTCGTGCATGGCCATATTGGCCTCATAAAGACCGTGCATCCCCAGCATGCCCAGCCACTGGTTGTCGGACGCCGGAAATGCGCCAAGACCCATCAGGGTCGAGGTGATCGGGAAGCCCGTTCCGTTGACCAGCTCGCGCAGCGTCTGACTGGCCGTCGGACCCGCGTTGATGACGCCGCCACCGGTGTAGAAGATCGGACGTTCGGCATTCTCGATCAGCTGGACCAGTTGGGTGATGGCCGTTTCGTTGATGTCCTGAGCGGTCTGTGCCTTACGCTCCTTCGGGCCCTGATAGGTGCCAGTCGCGAACTGGACGTCCTTGGGGATGTCGACCAGCACCGGGCCGGGACGCCCCTGAGTGGCCACGTCGAAAGCCTTGTGGATCGTCGCTGCCAGCTTGTCAGTCTCTTTGACCAGCCAGTTGTGTTTGGTGCAGGGGCGGGTGATGCCGACTGTGTCAGCCTCTTGAAACCCGTCGGTGCCAATCATGAACGTGGGAACCTGACCCGACAGCACGACCAGCGGGATCGAGTCGAGCAGCGCGTCCGTCATGCCGGTCACGGCATTCGTCGCGCCGGGACCAGAGGTCACGATGACTACGCCCGGCTTGCCGGTGGACCGGGCATAACCTTCGGCCATATGCACCGCGCCCTGTTCGTGGCGCACGAGGATGTGGGTTATGTCGTTCTGCTGGAAAATCTCGTCGTAGATCGGAAGAACTGCCCCGCCCGGATAGCCGAATACCGTGTCGACGCCCTGATCGCGCAGCGCTTCGATCACCATTCGTGCACCCGTCATCTCTCGGGACATAGGCCTTCTCCTTGGACAAGCTGCGGCCATGTGCGCAGCAGGCCGGAAACTAGGCGGGTGATTCAGGCGCGTCAACGGCAGAAACGTAAAAAAATGTCCCTGCGGCGACGATGCGCGAAATTAAGTTGCGAAGAATCTCCGAGAACGGTGTTTTGTTACTGGCGAAGGTCGATGCGTGCGACTTGTTCGACAATCGGGTCGACCGACAGGGGGTGAATGTCCGCCTCGTGCGATTGCGGATCACCGAGTTCCTGCCACACGCCGCCCTTGTAGATTTCCAACGCGTTGAACCGGGCCTTGTAGGCCATTTTGCGGCTGCCCGGCACCCAATAGCCCAGATAGACGAATGGCAGCCCTGCCTCTCGGGCGAGTTCGATGTGGTCCAGGATGATCCACGTGCCGAGGCTGTTTTGCGGCAGATCATGGTCATAGAAGCTGTAAACGAGGCTCAGGCCGTCATCCAGAACGTCGGTCAGGCAAACGCCGACCAGATCGTCCGGGCCGCCGTCCGGGTCGGTCGCGCGGTATTCGATGATGCGGGTGCGGACTGGCGTTTCCTCGACCATCGCCGCGAATTCGAAGACATCCATGTCGGCCATGCCACCGTCAGCGTGACGATGGTCCAGATAACGGCGGAACAGCTCATACTGCTCTTCGGTGGACCAGGGGCTGGTCGCCAGACGCCGAAGGCCGGCATTGCGACGCAGCAGCTTTTTCTGCGTGCGTGACGGGGCAAAGTTCGCGACCCTGATCCGCGCCGACATGCACGCCACGCAGCTTTCGCAGCTGGGACGATAAAGGACGTTCTGGGACCGGCGAAAGCCTTGCCGGGACAGCGTATTGTTCAGAGGTTGTGCGCTGTCGCCCGCAAGTGCGGTGAACAGCTTCCGCTCGGCGCGGCCATGCAGATAGGGGCAGGGCTGGGGCGCCGTCACATAGAACTGTGGCGCGTTCGGCAGGGTATGGCGCATCACCGAAACCCTGCGCGGACTGGTCGGCTGGCCACGTGGCGGCTGGCGTGGGGGGACTGGAAAAAACCGTTCATCAGACGTCGCACGAGAAAGCCGCAAAGCCGGGATATGGGAAGCCTATCAACAGTTTTCCACCCCGCCAAGCGTTGCTGTGCATGTGCGCCGTTGACGCCGCAGCACCTGTCGAACAAGTTTTGCACCATGTCCGATTTCTCCGCGCGTATCACCCGATTTCCCGTGCCCTTCGACCTTGCTCGAGGGCAACGCGCCGCCGCAGCCTTTGCCGATGTGCCAGAGGCGCTGAAACAATTGATCGACGGCGCGGCAGGCTCCAGCCCTTATCTCGACGGCCTATTGGGCAGCGAAGCGGATTGGCTGAAAGACGCCTTGTCAGCGGACGACCCTGTGCCGCTTGTCACGGCCGATCTGGCCGACCTATCGGCCAGCGACCTGGGACCAGCCCTGCGCCGTGCCAAACGCCGGGTCGCGCTGTGGACGGCGCTTGCCGACCTAGGCGGCGTCTGGTCGCTGGAACAAGTGACCGGGGCACTGACAGAGTTTGCCGATCGCGCGGCCGATCTGGCGCTGCATGCACAGATCAAGGTGGAAGCGGACAAGGGCAAGATACCTGCCCCGATTGACGGGAAACATCCAGACGCAGCGGGGCTTTTCGCGCTGGCCATGGGAAAAATGGGCGCGGGTGAGCTGAATTACTCATCCGACATCGACCTGATCGTCCTTTACGATGACGCCGCCTATGCCCCCGAAGACCAGCCCGAAGTTCGCGCCGCGCTGATCCGGGCGACGCGGCGCGCCATGGCGACGCTGTCCGATGTGAACGACGCGGGATATGTCTTTCGGACCGACCTGCGTTTGCGACCAGATGCGTCAGTCACGCCGGTCTGCATCTCGGCCACCGCAGCGTTGACCTATTACGAGGCCGAAGGGCGCAGTTGGGAACGCGCGGCCTATATCAAAGCACGACCCTGCGCTGGTGATGTCGCGGCCGGTGAGCGGTTCCTGAATGACCTGCGCCCCTTCGTCTGGCGGCGGCATCTGGATTTCGCGACCATCGACGACACACATGACATGCGCCGCCGTATCCGCGACCACAAAGGCCTGCGCGGCCCGATCGAGGCGCTGGGCCACAATCTGAAGCTTGGTCGTGGCGGTATTCGGGATATCGAGTTCTTTGCCCAGACCCAGCAGCTGATCGCCGGGGGGCGGGACACAGGATTGCGGATGCGCCAGACGGTGCCCGCGTTGCAAGCGTTGGCCGACAAAGGCTGGGTGCCGGGTGACGTGGCCGCTGAATTGATCGAGAGTTATCGGCGGCTTCGCGATATCGAGCATCGCATCCAGATGGTGAACGACGCCCAGACCCACAGCCTGCCCGTAACGCCCGAAGGGCTCGCCATTGTGGCAAATCTGGACGGCAGCGACGATCCCAATGCGTGGTCCGAGGCGCTCGTTCAGCGGCTGCTCCGGGTTGAGCAGTTAACGGGTGATTTCTTTGACACTGACGAAGGGGACGCTGATGCGCCCGATTTGCCCGAAGAAAGTCAGGTTATCGTGGATGGGTGGCAAACCTATCCGGCGCTGAAATCATCCCGCGCCCAGCAGATCTTTGATCGGATCAAACCCCGCATCCTCAAAGGGTTGTTCCGCGCCGCGCACCCTGCCGAGGCGTTGAACCGCTTCGATACCTTCCTTCGTGCGCTGCCTGCCGGCGTGCAGCTGTTTTCGCTGTTCGAGGCGAACCCGTCGCTGATCGACCTGCTGGCCGATATCTGCGGGACCGCACCGGGCCTTGCTGCCTATCTGTCCCGACACCCCGAGGTTCTTGACGCTGTTATCGGCGGTTCGTTCTTCTCTGCCTGGCCGGGGCAGGATGAGCTGCAGCAGCAACTGCAGACGCATTTGACGAACGTCATGGCGCAACCGAACGGCGGATATGAGCGCGCTTTGGATGCAGCGCGCGTCTGGGCGCATGAATGGCAGTTCCGTATCGGAGTTCACCACCTGCGGGGGCTCATCGGCGCTGATGAGGCGGGCGTGCAGTACGCCGACATCGCAGACGCGGTCCTGACGACTCTGTTCCCCTTGGTCACGGATCACTTTGCCATCAAACATGGAACGCCCCCCGGGCGCGGCGCAATCGCGTTGGGCATGGGCTCACTTGGTGCGCGCGCGCTGAATGCCCAGTCCGACCTTGACCTTATCGTGATCTACGATTCCGCGGATTCCGAAGGGTCGGACGGCGCGAAGCCGCTGCCGCCCCGGACATATTACGCGCGACTGACGCAGGCTTTCCTGACAGCGATCACCGCCCCAACCGCGGCCGGGCGGCTTTACGAGGTGGATATGCGACTGCGGCCATCAGGTCGCCAAGGCCCAGTCGCCACCAGCCTGCAAAGCTTTCGCAACTATCAACTGACGGAAGCGTGGACGTGGGAGCATCTTGCCCTGACCCGCGCCCGCGTGGTGGCGATTTCGGGCTCAGCCGCGCGATCACTGGGCCACGACGTCGAGGTCCTTCGGCAGGAAATCATCACGACGCGCGGGAATGATCCCCGCATCGCAGGCGACTTGGCCGACATGCGCGCCCGGATATTCGCCACCAAGCACGCGGACGGAGAGTGGGAGGCCAAAACTGGCCCCGGTCGATTGCAGGATATCGAGCTTTTGGCTCAGTCGCTGGCCCTGCGCGCCGGATCATCCGCCCGGGGCACCGCTGCCCAGTTGCGCGCCGGCGTGCGCGCCAAGCTGATAGATGCCGCAACTGCGAAAGAGCTGGCCGAGACGCACCGTCTACTTTCGCGTCTGCAATCGGGAATCCGGCTGATCACAGAACGCGCGTTGGAGATGAACAGGGTGGGACTAGGGGCGCAGGAATTTCTGCAACGCGAGACAGAAGCGGAGACTCTGGAAGACCTTGGAAAGGCGCTGAGAACACGAACCGATCAAACGGCTGATATCATCGCGGCGACCCTGTCACAGGGTCTGCGTCATTGATCGTCATGGCGGCAATCACCGCCGACGGTAACGACGGTTTCCGACGTTCGATCCGGCCACCAGCCATACTGCCTTTACTGTCAGTCCTATCGTACGGAGAAAATTCATAACACTGGCCCAACGGTAATGTCTGATTGGTATGTTGAGCAAATGTTTAACACGATCGGTCGTGTTGGGCCAAGTGGCGGGGATCTACCTTTATAGACAGGTTTGGCTCAAATGCTTGGTATCGCAGGCGGATTACCGGGCCGCTTGCCACATGCGCCGTTGGGTGCGACAACCGTGGAAGACGCAGGATGAAGGCTGGATCTGAAATGAGCGATGTGTCTGCCAGTGAGCGACGTTTGATCGCAGCACTTGACCGGTTGGATCTGGCAATCAATCAGGGCGCAAAGCATTTGTCCGCTGGACACGCGCCTGCGGACACCCCTGCCGTGTCTGAAATAGAATCGCATCTGGCTCACGCCCGGGCCGAAAACCGTCGTCTGTCCGATGATCTTGCCGCACTGCACGACCGCCAGTCGGCCACGCTTGGAGCGATGCAATCTCGCCTGAATGAAGCACACGAACGATTGACCGGTGCAGGTGAGCAGGCGGGCCGTCTTGCCGCGGCAAACGATGGTCTGTCGGCGGCAAACCGCGCCTTGATCGAGGCCGGCGGTGACTGGGGGGCGAGTGGAGAAGCCGCGACCATTGCCGCGCTTGAGGCAGAGATCGAATCCCTTCGGGCGACACGCGCGGCGGAAATCGCGCAAATGGGTGACATTCTGGACGCGCTCGACAACCTTATCGGCACACCCCCTCCGCCATCGCGTCCGCAGCGCAAATCCACCCTGCCGGAGACACCTTTGGAAGCCGCGACCGATGAGCCGCCCGAGGAGATCACCGCCGAACTGGTTGTTGAACGGGACGATGACGTGCCATCCAGCTTCTTCGACGACTTCGGCGATGGCCCGGATGATGGCGACACTGACCGGAAGGGACGCCCCTGATGCCGAACGTTGATTTCACTTTGGGCAACAAGGACTACACCCTGACCTGTCAGGCGGGTGAGGAGCGTCTGTTGAAGCGCGCCGCCGCGATGCTTGACGCCGAGGCGCAGCAGATTATCGGCCAGGCGGGCCGCATGCCTGAGCCGCGCTTGCTGCTTCTGGCGGGGCTGATGCTGGCAGATCGCACCTTGGCGCTGGAAGATCGCGTCGCGTCGGCAGAGCGAGAGTTGGCCAGACTGAAGGCAAACCCGCCCAAAACCGAAGTGCCGGTGATCCCCCACGGCCTTGTCGATGCGATGGCCCAGCTGGCCGCGCGCGCAGAGGCGTTGGCCGACAAGGCTGACGAGGAACTGACCCGGCCCTGATCGCCACGTCCGTGCAACCCTGCCCGCGGCACTCGCGTTGCCGTGATGGAAAGGGCTGCGGCCCGGCAAGTGGGGGTCGGCAACATGGCGTCTCGGGCAATTTGGAAGGGACAGCTGCGTCTGTCCCTTGTCGCTATTCCAGTCGAAATCCACAACGCGACCAAAACCGGCCGACGCGTCAGCTTTCGCCAGATCCACGGACCGAGCGGGAAGCCCGTGCGATATGAAAAGACCGTCGCAGGCGTTGGCCCGATCAACGCCGATGACATCCTGAAAGGCTACTCGTTGGGCGACGACGAGTATCTGTTGATCGATCCGGCAGAGATCGACGAAATCAAGCTGGAAACGAAGAAGACGTTCGAGCTGGTGCAGTTTGTCGAAAGCAATGAAATCTCGCCTCTTTATTACGATCAGCCTTATTACATCGTCCCCAGCGATGAGCTGGCCGAAGACGCTTATCGCGTTGTCCGTGACGCATTGCGGCAGTCCCAGAAGGTTGGTCTTGGTCAGCTGACGTTGCATGGCCGAGAGCATCTGTGCGCCGTGCGGCCCTGTGGCGACGGGCTTTTGATGGAAACGCTGTTCTATGCGGACGAAATCAAGGACGCCGAACCGCTGTTCTCATCCATTGAAGACGCCCCCGCCGATGAGGAATTGCTGACAGTTGCGGAAGCGTTGATCGACAAGAAGACGGCCCCATTCAACGCAAAGGCCTTCACCGACCATTACGACAAGGCCCTGCGGGCACTGATCGAGGCCAAGAAAAAGGGGCGCGCACCGCGTGTTTCGGCCCAGGGCGAGAAAACGAAGGCTGACGACAACGTGGTCGATCTGATGCAGGCGCTGCGCGACAGCCTGAAGGCGTCAGGGGGCGCAAAGGCAAAGACGGTGGCCAAGCCCAAAGCTCCTGCCAAGAAGGTCTCGAAGCCAAGGGCATCAGCAGCCAAGAAAGCCGGGTGATTGGACCGGCTGACCACCTATCGGGCCAAGCGCGACCCGGCCAGGACGTCCGAGCCGTTCGACGACGGCGCTCCGCCGTCGACTGCGCTCCGCTACTCTATTCAGAACCACGACGCGACCCGTCTGCATTGGGACCTGCGGCTGGAATGGGACGGCGCGCTTCTAAGCTGGGCGATCACGCGGGGACCGTCCCTTGATCCAACGCAAAAACGTCTGTCGGTCCGGACCGAGGATCATCCCCTATCCTACCTGACCTATGAAGGCACGATTCCTAAGGGCGAGTATGGCGCCGGGACGGTCATGCTGTGGGACATCGGATCATGGCGGCCGATGGACGATATCGCGCACGGCCTGAAAAAGGGTCACCTGCGATTCAAGCTTTATGGGCGGAGGATGACCGGCGCGTGGGACCTGGTTCGGATCAAGGGTAAACCGACGGAGAAGAAGCGCGAGAACTGGCTGCTGATCAAGGTCGATGACGCGGCGGCCCATCAACCCGACCCGGTCGAACGATACACGACCAGCGTTGCCACGAACCGGACATTCGCCGAAATTGCAGACGATGCTCCGGCGCACTCGTTCGGGCCAGACGACCGGCTTGCGGCACCGAAGCCGCAGGCACCCATGCTGGCGACGCTGGCACAGGAGCCGCCCGAGGGTGGGCCATGGCTGCACGAACTGAAGATCGATGGCTACCGGGGGATGGTTCAGATCGGCAAAGGACTGCCGGTCATTCGCACCCGCAATGGCCTGGATTGGTCCGACCGCTTTGAGCCGCTGTTGCCGGCGTTCCAGGAACTCCCGTGCAGATCCGCGCTGATCGATGGAGAGATCATCGCAGGCGCCGGACAAGTCGGCTTCAGCGCACTGCAGGCGGCAATCAAGGCGGGCGGGCCGTTTGCGTATGTCGCGTTTGATCTGCTGTATCTGGACGGGACAGACCTGCGCAAGAAAGCGCTGACGGACCGGCGTGGGGCACTTGAGAAGTTGCTTTCAGATGTTCCCCCTATGGGATTGATAACGTTATCAGATATTGTGGAAGATGCCGTTGATGATGCGCTTTCGGCGGTCTGCGCCGCGGGAGGTGAAGGCATCGTCAGCAAGCTTGCGACGTCGGCTTATCGCGGCGGTCGAAGCGACGCGTGGCGCAAGGTCAAATGCGCCAATGACGACGACTTTCTGATCGTGGGGTGGCAACCATCTTCTGCCAAGGGGCGGGCCTTCGCCTCGCTCCTGCTGGCGAGCAGCGAAAATGGTAAACTGTCCTATCGCGGCAAAGTCGGCACAGGTTTCGACGAGGCGACCCAGCAGGCTATCGCAGATGCGTTGGTGCCTTATGAGACAACTCAACCGCCCGTCATTGCACCAAAGGCGGAGGTCAAAGGCGCGAAATGGGTTCAGCCCGTCCTGTCCGCGCAGATCACCTTCGCTGAGCTGACGCGCGACGGACGCGTGCGCCACGCTGTTTTCCATCGATTGCGGGAGGACAAGATGCCCACCGAAAAGCCAAGCAAGACGGTTCGTGTCGCCAAACCTGGCGCGTCATCCGGCGTCAAGGTTGCCGGGGTGGCGATCTCCAACCCCGACCGAGTGGTGTTCCCCAAGCCGCCCGTTACGAAAGGCGAAATCGCCGAGTACTACGCATCCATCAGTGGCTTGATGCTGCCGTTCGTCAAGGACAGGCCGTTGTCGCTGGTCCGTCTGCCCGAAGGTTTGGGCGGCGAAAGCTTCTTTCAAAAGCACGCGGGCAAGGGGTTCCCCGAGTCCGTGAGGCAGGTCAATCTGCCAGATGAAGCAGAGCCCGCGATGTACATCGCAGACAAGAAGGGTCTTGTGTCAGCCACCCAGATGGGCGCGGTGGAGTTCCACATCCGGGGCGTCAGGTATGATCGCCCTGATCGACCCGACCGCGTCGTCTTTGATCTGGACCCGGACGAAGGGCTGAGCTTTTCGGACGTCAAGGACGCTGCTGTATTGCTGCGAGACCGTCTGTCGGATCTCGGGCTGGCCAGCTGGGCAATGTTGAGCGGCGGAAAGGGTGTCCACGTGGTGTGCAACCTGCGCCGGACGGCCGATTGGGATATGGTCACGCTATTTGCACGCACGATGGCAAGTGTGTTGGCGCAACAGCAACCTGAACGTTTCATCGCAACGATGTCCAAGGCGAAGCGGAACGGAAAAATCTTCATAGATTGGCCAAGGAATCAACCGCAATCCACTGCAATCTCACCATATTCTGTTCGCGCCAGATCGGGCGCGCCGGTTGCCATGCCCGTGTCGTGGGACGTTCTGCAGCGCACCGACAAGGCGAATGCGTACGATATCCGAACCGCTCTGTCTCAAGCCAAGGACGTCGCGCCAGACTATCCCCCACCTGCCTCGCTTATCGCGGCGGTGCATAGGCTGACGGCGATGGACTCGCGTTGACAACGTGACACCGGCGTGGCCTGTCGTGCTGACAACGCAAGGTGGTGGACATGGTGCAAGGCGACACTGGACCCGACATGGCTCAAGCCCCTGAGCCGACAGATCTTTTCATCATCGGTGGCGGGATCAATGGCTGCGGCATTGCGCGGGACGCCGTGGGACGGGGTCTGACCGTTCGGCTGGCCGAACAGGGCGATCTTGCACAGGCCACCTCATCCGCCTCGACGAAGCTCTTCCACGGCGGGTTGCGGTATCTGGAATTTCTG
>QFNE01000012.1 GCA_003240735.1 Paracoccus denitrificans
GATCCGCGACCAGATCGCGCCGCCGACGATCAATCTGGATAATCCGGTTCAGGAAACGCCGATCGATCTGGCGGCCAATGCCGCTGTGCGCCGCAAGATCGACGTGGCGCTGTCCAACAGCTTTGGGTTCGGCGGCACCAACGCAAGCCTTGTTCTGGGCAAGGTCGCCGACTGATGTGGCGCAACATCGCCGCCAACTTCATGACGTTCCTGATCGTGCTGCTGATCGCGGCGGCGGTCGTCGTCACCTGGGGGCGCAACCAGTATGCCGGGCCGGGGCCGAGCGCGGTCGCGCAATGCGTCACGGTTCCCCAGGGCGCTAGCCTGAAGGCCGTTGCAAGCCGGTTGGTGGAACAGGGGGCTGTCAGCAGCGCCTATATCTTCAGCACCGGCGCGGATTACGACGGCAAGGCCGGGCAGCTGAAATACGGCAGCTATCTGGTGCCGCCGAATGCCAGCATGCGCGACATCGCCAACGTGATCACAGCCGGCGGTCCGTCGACATGCGGGGTCGAGGTGACCTATCGCGTGGGTGTGCGTGAGAACGCGGTCGTCCTGCGCGACATCAACCCGGCCAATGGCCAGTACGAAGAGCGGGTAAAGTACAACCCCGTGACCGAACCCGCCCCGGAAGCCATCGTGCAGGCCGTGGCACAGCCCGGTGCGCGCCTGCGCGTCGCGCTGGCCGAAGGTGTCACCAGCTGGCAGGTGGTCGAGGGGCTGAAGACTGCGACCTTCATGTCGGGCGAAGTGCCGAAGGTGCCGCCCGAGGGCAGCCTTGCCCCGGACACCTATATCGTCACCGAAGGTAGCGACCGCCAGAAGCTGCTGTCCGAAATGGAGACGCGCCAGACGCAGATTCTGGACGCGGCGTGGGCAGACCGCGAGGCGGATCTGCCTTACGCCTCGCCCGAGGAGGCGCTGGTCATGGCGTCCATCGTCGAAAAGGAAACCGGCGTTCCGAACGAACGGGCCGAAGTCGCCGCGGTTTTCGTGAACCGCCTGCGCGACGGAATGCGGCTGCAGACGGACCCGACAGTCATTTACGGCGTGACGCAGGGCAAGGGCATTCTGGACCGCGGTCTGCGCCGGTCGGAGCTGGTCGCGCGGACGCCGTTCAACACATACGTCATCGAAGGACTGCCGCCGACGCCTATTGCCAACCCCGGCCGGCTGGCGATCGAGGCCGCGCTGCACCCGGCGCAGTCGGAGTACAAGTTCTTCGTCGCCGACGGATCAGGCGGGCACGCCTTCGCCCGGACGCTGGAGGAGCACAACGCCAATGTTGCCCGCTGGCGCGAGATCGAACGGGCGCGCGGACAGTCGACAGATTCGCCGGTTCAAAGCAATTGATCGGTCAGGCGGCGGGTTGTTCCCGCCGCCTTTGACCTGAAACGCGGCGGTGTTGCGCGGTGCGCGCAGGGGTGTTGCGTAGGTTAAGCGACTGTTTTTTATAGTATAAAATACGTTTTCGGGTGTCCGAACCGATGTCGCAAATTGACTTTGCGAACGGTCCAAGTTAGAACGTCTACATGCTGGGAGAGGTGGGCAAGCGGCCGTGACGGGAACGTCACCGGGCCGCTTTTTTCATCTCTCGCTCGTGCGGACAGGCACACGAGGGCGGGCATTCACGAATGAACATGAACTTCGATCCGGGGCCGGGTGCCGCGGAAGGGCCGTTTGCGGTCGGGGATGAAGGTCGAGATGACGACGGCGTGCTGCCGGTGATCGATATCTCGGCCGGAATCTTCCACAGTTATGCCAGCGATCTGGAGCGGCTGCGTCGCAGGATCGCCAAGGGCGATACGACCGAACTGAAGGAAACGGCGCGGATGGTGCGCGACCTGCGCGCCGCCACGCAGCTGGTGTTGGAGGAAAGGAGCAAGCTTGACAAACTTCGCAAGGACATTGCCGGAGATGTCGGGGCAGGATGCCTTGACCTTGACGCCGCACGCACTGAAATCGGGCGCCGCCTGGCTTGCCTGCGCCGCGCCGGAGACGGTGGATGAGTTTCTGGCCGGTCTGTCGGAAAACGCGCTGGTCAGCCTGCCGTGGCTGTTCGAGTTCTGGGCGTTGCCGCATCAGCTGCCGCCCGAAGGTGACTGGAAAACATGGGTGATCATGGGCGGACGCGGTGCGGGGAAAACCCGGGCCGGGTCCGAATGGGTGCGCGGTCAGGTCGAGGGGGCTACCGCCACCGCGCCGGGCCGCGCACAACGCGTGGCGCTGATCGGCGAGACGTTCGATCAGGTCCGCGACGTCATGGTCATGGGCGAGTCTGGCATTCTGGCGTGTTCGCCCCCCGACCGTCGCCCGGTCTGGGAAGCAGGACGCAGGCGGCTGGTCTGGGCCAATGGGGCGACTGCGACGTGTTATTCGGCGCACGAGCCCGAGGCGTTGCGCGGCCCGCAATTCGATGCGGCATGGGTCGATGAGCTGGCCAAGTGGAAGAAGGCCGAGGACAGCTGGGACATGCTGCAGTTCGCGCTGCGGCTGGGGGATCATCCGCAGCAGGTGGTGACGACGACGCCCCGGAACGTGGGCGTGCTGAAGCAGATCCTGCGCAACGCCTCGACCGTGACCACCCATGCGCCGACCGAGGCGAACCGGGCGTGGCTGGCCGAAAGCTTCCTGACCGAGGTTCGGGCCCGCTATGCCGGGACGCGGCTGGGGCGGCAGGAGTTGGACGGCGTGCTGCTGGACGATGTCGAAGGCGCGCTGTGGCGGTCATCGGCGCTGGAGGTGGCGCGGGTGGACCGCGCCCCCGATCTGGACCGGATCGTCGTGGCGGTCGACCCGGCCGTGACGGGCGGCGAGGGCGCGGATGAATGCGGGATCATCGTCGCCGGGGTTGTCTGTCAGGGCCCGCCGCAGGACTGGCGGGCCTATGTGCTGGAGGACGCCTCGGTCCGGGGTGGGCCTGCGGATTGGGCGCAGGCGGCGATTGCCGCGGTCAAGCGCCACGGGGCCGAGCGGCTGGTGGCCGAGGTGAACCAGGGCGGTGATCTGGTCGAAAGCGTGATCCGGCAATACGACGCGATGGTGCCCTTCCGTGCGCTGCGCGCGTCGCGGGGCAAAGGAATGCGGGCGGAACCTGTCGCGGCGCTGTACGAACAAGGGCGCATCAGCCATCTGCGCAATCTGGGCATTCTGGAAGACCAGATGTGCCAGATGACGGTGCAGGGGTATCAGGGGCGCGGATCACCGGACCGGCTGGATGCGCTGGTCTGGGCGATGCACGAGCTGATGATCGCGCCAGCCGCGCAGTATCGCCGCCCGCAGATGCGCGGGCTGTAGTCAGTGAGGCATTCATCAAGGGGCCGTCCGGTTGGGCGGCCCCTTTGTCGTGGCGGGACAGGAGGATCGCATGGCGATGCGGTGGTTCGGGCGCGCGGACGGGCAGGCCAAGGCCGCCCCGCCGCCCGCAAGTGAGATCGAAACGAAGGCCAGCGCGACCGGGCGCGTGGTCGCTTTGGCATCGGGCGGTGGGCGGGTCGTCTGGTCGCCGCGCGACTTGGGCAGCCTCACGCGCACGGGGTTTGCGGGAAATCCGGTCGGCTTTCGCGCGGTCCGGCTGATTGCCGAGGCGGCCGCTGCGGTGCCGCTGATCTGCCAGGATCGGGATCGGCGATACGATATCCATCCGGTGATCGACCTGATGCGGCGCCCGAACCCCGGACAGGGACGGGCGGAGTTGTTCGAGGCACTGGTCGGGCATCTGCTGCTGTCCGGCAATGGCTATCTTGAAGCCGTGGGCGAGAGCGCGAATGGCCTGCCGGCCGAGCTGCACGTTCTGCGGTCGGACCGGATGAACGTGGTTCCCGGCGCGGATGGATGGCCGGTGGCGTACGAATACGCCGTGGGCGGTCGCAAGCATGTCTTCGACATGACCGGCAGCCCCGACCCGATCTGTCACATCCGCAGCTTTCATCCGACCGATGACCATTACGGTCTGTCGCCAATGCAGGCCGCGGCCGTCGCCATCGATGTCCACAACAGCGCCAGCGCGTGGTCCAAGGCGTTGCTGGACAACGCGGCGCGCCCGTCCGGCGCGATCATCTATCGCGGCGCGGACGGGCAGGGGGTGCTGGCGCCCGACCAGTACGACCGTCTGGTGAGCGAGATGGAGATGCACCATCAGGGCGCGCGCAACGCCGGGCGGCCGATGTTGCTGGAAGGCGGGCTGGACTGGAAGCCGATGGGGTTTTCCCCCAGCGACATGGAGTTTCACGAAACGAAGCTTGCCGCGGCACGGGAAATCGCGATGGCGTTTGGTGTTCCGCCGATGCTGGTGGGGATCCCGGGCGACGCGACCTATGCCAATTACGCTGAGGCGCACCGGGCATTTTATCGCCTGACGGTGCTGCCGTTGGTAACGCGGGTCGCGGCGGCTGTCGCATGGTGGCTGTCCGAGCATCTGGGCGAAGAGATCGATCTGAAGCCCGATCCCGACCAGATCCCGGCGCTGGCTGCCGAACGCGACGCGCAATGGGCGCGGATCACGGCGGCGGGGTTCCTGACGGACGCGGAAAAGCGCGTGGCGCTTGGCCTGCCGCCCGTGGCCGAGGGCTGAGGGATGGATGGGTCCAAGTTTATCAAGGAGCCCTTCGCCTGGCACGACCAGAGGTTTGACACGCAGGAACGGCTGATGGCGCTGCAATTCGGGCAGGTCGAGCGCCGGTTGGAGCGGATCGAGCATCTGATCGAAGGCCTGGAAAAGCGGTTGTGGATGACGGTTTACGGTGTCGTCGCCGTGATCCTGACGCAGGCCGTGCAGTCGATCCTGCAATTTGCACCGAAAGGATGAAGGGGATGCGGACAGACCGGCTTGGGCTGGAACTGAAATTCGCCAGTGGCGGCGTGCCGGTGATGACCGACGGCCAGATGATCGAAGGGTATGCCAGCCTGTTCGGCGTGCCCGATCAGGGCGGTGATGTCGTGCTGGCGGGCGCCTATGCCGCCAGTCTGAAGCGGCTGACGGCCAAGGGCGACAAGGTGCGGATGCTGTGGCAGCATGACGCCACGCAGCCCATCGGCGTCTGGGACGAGGTGCGCGAGGATGCGCGGGGCCTTTGGGTCAAGGGACGGCTGTTGCCCGACGTGACCCGCGCCCGCGAAGCCGCCGCGCTGGTCGGCGCCGGCGCGATCGACGGGCTGTCGATCGGCTATCGCACGATCCGCGCCGAACGCGACGCCAAGGGTCATCGCGCGCTGGCCGAGGTCGAGCTGTGGGAGGTGTCGCTGGTCACCTTTCCGATGCTGCCCGAGGCCAAGCTGGGCAAAGCCGCCAACACCGACGTCCTGACCCGCGCGCTGCGGGCCGCGACCGCCGCGCTGCGCGGGGCCTGACGCCTTCACGATCCAACCAAGGAGACGAGGATGACCGAAGCCAAGGCTGCGGACGCCGGCGGTATGCCCGCCGCGCTGGGTGACGCCCTGATGGAGTTCGTGAGCGAGCTCAAGGGCTTTCGCACGGAGATCGAAGTGAAACTGAACGCACAGGATCAACGCATGAACATGCTGGACCGCAAGACTGCCCTGAAGGGCCGCACCCCTCTGGCCACCGCCGCCGAGACCGAAGCACCGCACCAGAAGGCGTTTGCCGCCTATCTGCGCCGGGGCGACGAAGACGGGCTGCGCGGCCTGACGCTGGAAGAAAAGGCGATGGCAGTCGCCAGCGATGGCGGCTTTCTGGCCGCGCCGGGCATTTCCGACAGCGTGCAGAACGCGCTGCGCAACACCGCGTCGCTGCGGGCCGTCGCCAATGTCGTGAACGTGGAATCGTCGTCCTATGACGTACTGGTCGAGCGGGGCGAAATTTCCTCTGGCTGGGTCACCGAAGCGAGCGTCGCCGAAACCGGGACGCCCAAGGCCGAGCGCGTGTCGATCCCGCTGTATGAGCTGTCCGCGATGCCGAAGGTCACCCAGCGCCTGCTGGACGACAGCGCATTCGATCTGGAAGCCTGGCTGGCCGAACGGATCGCCGACCGCTTTGCCCGTGCAGAAGCAGCGGCGTTCATCAGCGGGAACGGCGTTGACAAGCCCAAGGGCATTCTGGCCCATCCGCAGGCCGCGAACGCCAGCGCCACCGATGTCCAGGTGGGCTTTGTCGGCACAGGCTCGGCCGGGGATTTCGACACGGCGAAACCTGCGAACGCGCTGATCGACCTGGTCTATGCGCTGGGCGCAGGATATCGGGCGAACGCTGTCTTCCTGATGAACTCGAAAACCGCAGGCGCCGTGCGCAAGATCCGCGATGCGGATGGCCGCTTCCTGTGGCAGGACTCGCTGGCAGCGGGTGAACCTGCGCGCCTGTTGGGTTACCCGGTCGTTGTCTGCGAGGACATGCCCGATATCGCTCCCAGCGCCAAGGCCATCGCGTTCGGTGATTTTCACGCCGGCTATACCATTGCCGAGCGTCCGGAGCTGCGGGTTCTGCGCGACCCGTTCTCGGCCAAGCCGAACGTCCTGTTCTATGCGACCAAGCGTGTTGGCGGGGGGGTCACCGATCCCCGGGCCATCAAGCTTCTGAACTTCGCCTGATGGGCGAAGGGGGGCCGCGCGGGTTGTCCGCCAAACCGGCAAAGCAACTGTCCGCGCGTGCGGCGGCAGGCAGGCCGGGCGGCCCCCGCCGCCGTCTTTGCCAGACCATGATCCGAGATATCGGGATGCAAGGAACGGGAGTTTCCAGATGATGCTTGTCGAAGAGGCGCCGACCCCGGTCGCCGCCTTGCCGATCACGGCCCTGCGGTCCCATCTGCGGATGGCGTCGGGCTTTGATCTGGCATCCGACCCGGCCGAAGACGCGGCACTGGCAGGGTTCTTGCGTGCCGCAATCGCGACGGTCGAGGCACGGACCGGGAAGGTGCTGCTGCGCCGGATGTTCCGGCTGCGGCTGGAGGAATGGCGCGACCGTCTGGGCCAGCCGCTGCCCCTTGCGCCGGTAACCGAGATCGCGGGCATCAGCATCGAGGATCGGTCGGGTACGGCGGTTGCGGTGCCCGTATCCGATTGGCGACTGGTGGCGGACGACCACCGGCCGATGGTCCTGCCGGGGGCGACGCTGTTGCCGCTGATCCCGAAGGGCGGGGCGGCCATCGTCCGCTTCAAACCTGGATTTGCCGATACGTGGGACCGCGTGCCGCCCGATCTAGCGCAGGCGGTTTTGATGATGGCTGCGCAGTTCTATGAGGATCGGGGTGGCGCAGGCGCGACCCGGGCCGGGTTGCCCTTCGGGGTCAGCGCGCTGCTGGAACGCTGGCGTGCGGTTCGGACACTGGCCGGGCGGGGGGCACGGCCATGACGGGTGCCATTGCCGTGCCGCTGGTTTTGGAATCACAGTCGCGCGAGTCAGATGGGATGGGCGGGTTTCGGGTCGTCTGGGCACGTCTGGGGGTCGTTTACGCCACCATGCGCGCCCAGAACGCCCGGCTGGTCGCGGACGAGATCGGGGCGGAAAGCCGGGTTGCCTGGCGCATCGAAACCCACGCGGCACCGGTTGGCGATCCGCGCCGTCCCCGCCCGGGGCAACGGCTGCGGATGGGCGCGCGGGTCTTTGCGATCGACGCCGTTGCCGAAGCTGACGCGGCAGGCCGACGCATTTTCTGCATCGCGAGAGAGGAAGAACAGGCATGAGCTATCAGCTTTCTGCCGCGCTGCAGGGTGCGGTCTACCGGGCGCTGCGCAGTGACGACCGTTTGGGGGCACTGGTGGGCGACGCGATTTTTGACGCGATGCCGGTCAGCGCCCCCAGCGGCACCTACGTCGCGCTGGGCCCCGAGGAGGTGACCGACGCGGGTGACATGACCGGCGGTGGTTCGCGTCACGACTTCGTTGTCTCGGTCCTGTCGGGCGCGGATGAGGCGGGCGGGTTCGCGGGCGTCAAGGCCGCTGCCGCCGCCGTATCGGCGGCGCTGGAGGATGGCGACGTGCAGACGGATGCGGGCCGCGTCGCGGGCTTATGGTTCCTGCGCGCCCGTGCGCGGCGCAGTGACGGCGGCACGGGGCGGCGGGTCGATCTGACGTTCCGCGCACGCCTTGATCTGGGTCAAAAACATTAAGGAGACGCTGCAATGGCAGTTCAGAACGGACGTGATCTTCTGATCAAGATGGACATGAGCGGGGATGGTCTGTTCCAGACGATCGCCGGCCTGCGGGCCACGCGGCTGGGTTTCAACGCCGAAGCGGTCGATGTCACGAACATCGAAAGCCAGGGCGGCTGGCGCGAATTGCTGGCCGGCGCGGGTGTGCGGTCGGCCTCAATCTCTGGGTCCGGGGTGTTTCGCGATGAGGGCACTGACGGGCGTGCGCGGCAGGTGTTCTTTGACGGTGAGGTGCCGCGGTTTCAGGTCGTGATCCCCGATTTCGGCGTGGTCGAGGGGCCGTTCCAGATCACCGCGCTGGAATACGCAGGAAGCTATAACGGCGAGGCCACGTATGAGATGACGATGGCAAGCGCCGGTGCGCTGAGCTTTACCGCGCTGTCATCGCCCCGGATCGCCGCGATGAACACCGACGTCTTGCCCGAAGAGGATCGCGAATGAACCCCTGGGCGGGCGAGGTTGCGGTGGTCGTCAACGGTCAGTCCCACACAGCCAAACTGACCTTGGGTGCGTTGGCGTCGTTGGAGGCAGGATTGGGCGCGGACAGCCTGATGGGGCTGATCGGCCGGTTCGAAGGTGGCACGTTCACCACACGCGATGTGGTGGCGGTGCTGGTGGCCGGCCTGAACGCCGGTGGTTGGACCGGGGATGCCGCGGCGTTGATGGCCGCTGATGTCGAGGGCGGTCCCATGGCAGCAGCCCGACACGCGGCCGAATTGCTGGCACGCGCCTTTCGCGCGCCATGAGTCAGCCGAACGGTCTGGACTGGCCGGGGCTGATGCGCGCTGGGATGCGCGGGTTGGGGCTGACGCCCCAGCAGTTCTGGGCCCTGACCCCGGCAGAGCTTGCGCTGATGCTGGGGATTGAACCGGGTGCGGGCCACGCGATGACACGGGCCAAGCTGGCTGATCTGAGCGCGAAGTTCCCGGACTTCATGCCCTGACATTCATTCAAGGAGTCGCGGATGGCTGAAGACAAGAACGGCTTTGATCGCGTGATCGACGATGGCCAATCGGCCCGGATCGCGGCCGAATTCCAGGCAGAGCTTGGGCGCTTGGCGCAGGCGATGAGTGCCACGAGCCGAGAGGCCACATCGCTGACGGCGGGTTTCGGTGGCGGGCTGCGGCGTGCGTTCGAAGGCGTCGTCTTCGATGGCGGCAAATTGTCGGATGCCTTGAAGGGCATCGCGCAGAGCATGGCGGACACCGTCTATGCGGTGGCGATGAAGCCCGTCCAGAACGCTGTTGCAGGCGCGCTGGCGCAGGGCGTCGGGGGGATGCTGTCAGGCGCGACCCCGTTCGCGAAGGGCGGCGCGTTCGTCGAGGGGCGCGTCTTGCCATTCGCGAAGGGCGGCGTCGTGGCGCAGCCCACACATTTTCCCATGCGGGGCGCCACCGGCCTGATGGGCGAGGCTGGCCCCGAGGCGATCATGCCGTTGCGCCGAGGCGCGGATGGGCGGCTTGGTGTTGCGGCCGCCCAAGGAAACGCACGCCCGATGAACGTGCAGGTCAACATCCACACCCCGGACGTCGCGGGGTTCCAGCGCAGCCGCAGCCAGATTGCGGCGCAGGTCGGGCGCGCGCTGTCGCGCGGCGAAAGGAACAGCTGATGGCATTTCACGAAATCAGATTTCCCGCCAACTTGACCTTTGGGTCGGTCGGCGGCCCCGAGCGGCGGACCGAGATCGTGTCGCTGACGAACGGCTTTGAAGAGCGGAACACCCCATGGGCCCATTCCCGCCGTCATTATGACGCCGGGTTGGGACTGCGCAGTTTGGATGATGTCGCCGCGCTGATCGCCTTTTTCGAGGCGCGAGCGGGACAGCTGCACGGGTTTCGCTGGAAGGACTGGTCGGATTTCAAAAGCTGTGCGCCCAGCCGGCAGATCGCAGCCGATGATCAGATCATCGGTGAGGGGGACGGCCGCACTTTGACGTTTCAGCTGAGCAAGCTCTACCGCTCGGGCGCCAGCGAGTATCGCCGCCCGATCGGCAAGCCGGTGGAGGGCACCGTGCTTGCGGCGGTGGGCAGGGATGCGCGGCGCGAGGGCGTGGATTACCGAGTCGATCATGCGACCGGGGTGATCACGTTCGCGACCCCTCCAGGTCCGGGGGCGGTGGTGGCGGCCGGGTTCGAATACGACGTGCCGGTGCGGTTCGACACGGACCGTATCGCGGTCTCGGTCGCGACATTTCAGGCCGGTGACCTGCCGCAGGTTCCTGTGGTCGAGGTGCGGATATGAGGGACATCGCAACTACAACGGCACGAGCCTGGGCACTCAGCCGCCGCGACGGGATGATCTTGGGATTCACCGATCACGATACGACGCTGAGCTTTGGCGGCATCCGATTTCGCCCCCAGTCGGGGATGACTGCGAGCGCGGTCGTCCAAGGGCTCGGCCTGTCTGTCGATAACACGGAAGCAATGGGGATCCTGTCGGACGGTGCGATCACCGAAACGGATATTCTGGCCGGCCGCTGGGATGGCGCCGAGGTTCTGATGTGGGATGTTGACTGGAGCCAACCCGCACAGAACCGACTGACGTTTCGAGGCACTTTGGGCGAGATCACCTGCGCCGACGGCACCTTTCGTGCTGAACTGCGCGGTTTGGCCGAGGGTTTGAATCAGCCGACCGGGCGGGTCTATCACCCGCGCTGTTCGGCCCGGCTGGGCGACGTGCAATGCGGGTTTGACTGCACACGAGAGGGATACTGGGCCGAGGGTATCATTGAAACGGTCGATGCAGCTTCTGTGACCTTGAGCGGGGTCGGCTCGTTCGACAAAGGCTGGTTTCAGGGCGGCGTCATGGTGGTGAGTTCCGGCCCAGCGGCAGGTTTGAGTGTACCGATCAGGCAGGATCTGCAGGTCGGCAAGCTGCGGCAAGTGGCGCTCTGGAAGAACCCCACAATTGCACCCGGGCTGGGCGACACGGTGCGGTTAACGGCGGGGTGCGACAAGGCTGCGAAGACCTGTCGGCTGAAGTTCCTCAATTTCGCGAATTTTCGCGGCTTTCCGCATATCCCGCCCGAGGAGTGGATGATCAATCCCCATGCGGCGGGTTCGAAATGAGCCGTGCCGTCATTGAGGCGCGGACTTGGATCGGCACGCCCTATGTCCACGGCGCGTCGGTTAAAGGGGTTGGCACCGACTGTCTTGGTCTGATCCGCGGGGTCTGGCGCGGCTGTGTCGGCGCCGAGCCAGAAGCGCCGCCCAGCTATACCCCCGATTGGGGAGAGGTCGGGGGTGTCGAAGTACTGGATGCGGCGGCGCGTCGTTACATGATTTTGGTCGATCTGGCGCAGTCGCGGCCGGGCGACGTGCTTTTGTTTCGGATGCGCGAAGCGGCCGTCGCGAAACATCTGGGGATACTGAGTGCTGTGGGCCGCGAGGCGGCGTTCATCCACGCCTATGACCGCCACGGCGTGGTCGAGAGCCCGCTGTCCGAGCCGTGGAGGGCCAAGGTGACCGGCTGCTTTCGGTTGCCGTTGTAGACCCGCGAGCTTGAGCCGCTGATGAGTAACTGAATTCGGGGAATGTCATGGCTACAATTCTGCTGGCAGCGGCCGGCGCGTCCATCGGTTCGGGCATTGGGGGCACGGTCCTTGGGATGACAGGCGCGGTCGTCGGTCGAGCCGTGGGTGCGACCGTGGGCCGCGTCATCGATCAGCGTCTTCTGGGAGGTGGCGCGAGAGCGGTGGAAACCGGGCGGATCGACCGGCTGCGTCTGCAGGCAGCGGGTGAGGGCCGTCCGATCCCCCGGGTGTGGGGCCAGATGCGGCTGCCGGGTCAGGTGATCTGGGCGTCGCCGGTCGAGGAGGTGAGCCGACGCCAGGGCGGTGGCAAGGGCGCGGGTCCCCGTGTCACCGAGATAAGTTATCGCCTGAGTTTTGCCTTGGCACTGTGTGAAGGGCCGATTTTGGGCGTTGGCCGCGTCTCGGCGGACGGTGAGGAAATCGCACCATCGGAACTGAACATGCGCGTCTATCGCGGGACCGAACGTCAGCTGCCGGATCCGGCTATTTCGGCGCATGAAGGTGAAGACGCCCCCGCTTATCGGGGCATCGCGTATGTCGTCATCGAAGATCTGGGGCTGGAGCGGTGGGGCAACCGCGTCCCTCAATTGTCGTTCGAGGTCACCAGGGCTGCCGAAACGCCGCTTGGTCTGTCACATGATGTGCAGGCGGTCGCCCTCATTCCCGGGACGGGCGAGTACTCATTGGCGACGCAGCAGGTCCGCCAAGACTTGGGGATGGGCGAAAGCAAGGTCGTCAACCAAGCGACGATCGGCGGCACGGACTTCAACGTGTCGCTGTCGACGATGCGGCGGGAACTGCCGAGGGTCGGGTCGGTGTCACTGGTCGTGTCCTGGTTCGGGGATGACCTGCGCACCGGTCACTGTACTGTTCGGCCCAAAATCGAATTTCGTGAGCAGGACGGCAAGCAGATGCCGTGGCGCGCCGGGGGCATCACGCGCGACAGGGCGGACACGGTTTCGCGCAAGGACGGGCGGCCGATCTATGGTGGCACACCGTCGGACCAGTCGGTAGTGCAGGCCCTGAAGGCCATCGCGGGGAAGGGGATGAAAGCGGTTTTCTATCCCTTCATCCTGATGGAGCAGATGGACGGAAACACGCTGCCCCATCCCGTGACAGGTGAGATCGGACAACCGACAATGCCCTGGCGGGGACGCATCATGGCGATAGCAGAGAATAACGGAACGGCTGCAGCTGAGGCAGAGGTCGCACAGTTCTTCGGCACCGCCAAAGTATCCGATTTTGCCGTCAAAGACGGGTTAGTCAGCTATCACGGCCCGACTGATTGGTCCTATCGCCGGTTCATTCTACATTATGCCCATCTGTGCGCACAGGCAGGTGAAATCGACGCCTTCCTGATCGGGTCAGAGATGATCGGCCTGACGCAGATTCTGGGTGCGGGGGGCAGCTATCCCGCGGTTACGGCCCTGAAGCAGCTGGCAGGTGATGTCCGCGGTGTTCTAGGCCCAAGCGTACGGCTGGGATACGCGGCGGACTGGAGCGAGTATTTCGGCCATAACCTGGGCGGGGGCGCATTCGCGTTCCATCTGGATCCGCTGTGGTCCGACCCGAACATCGATTTCATTGGTATCGACAACTACATGCCGCTGTCGGATTGGCGAGATGGAACTGATCACCTTGATGCGCGATGTTCCGCGGACGCCAAAGGCTGAGTGGACATGAAAAGACGCGCCTGCGAAGGCGCGTCCTGGGCATGCAAAGGAAAGGTGATCAGGTCCGTTCGGACGAGCGGACGGTGCTTTGCCCCTCGGTCAAGGCGTAGAACCATTCGTTGAAGTCCTGGGTCGAAATCTTGGAGTCGCCTTTGCCAGCCTCTCCATACGTGTCGAGCTTATCGGCCAATCCGTTATCGAGCAGGAGTTGTGCTGCCTTCTGCTCATTTTCCGCATAGCCTTTCGACGGATCAGCGATCTTGGTCAGGTCCTTCTTGCTTACGATGTCGTCTTTTCCGTTCCACGTGTCCCACTTGTCCTTGATCAGGTTCAGGGCATCGCGGTTGGCTTCCAGGAACTCTCTGTCTCCGCGCGATTGGTCGGCCAAGGTGAACGTCGTCTTGTTCAAGCTGGGTCCTTCGATGATCAGGGTGTCGACCATCTTGTCGATGTCGAACTTGCCGTCCTTGTCCTTGGACAGCTTCATCTCACCGTATTGCTGGGTCGCCGCGTCGGCGTGCTTGCCGCCGTTCGGGGGTTCGCCGTTCAAGTGGAGGGAAAGCCCATCCTTCAAGATGTTGTCCATCGTCCCTTTGCCGATCAGAGGGTCGTCGGCCAGCTTCTTGCGCAGGCTTTCCTTCAGCATATCAGTGCCGGGATAGGTGCCGTTGCTGTTCATGCTGTCGTTGCGCTCTTTTTCGATGTCCTTCATGTAGCCGGCCAAGCGGTCATTGAAGGGCGAGATTTCCTTGCCGGAGGTCAACCAAGTTTCGGTCAACTGCTGCTTGGCATCCGACAGCAGAGAGCCGTCTTTGGTCGAGTAAAGCTTTTCGAACGACTCTGAAGCACGCTGGCCGAGGTTGTTGAAAAGCTTCGATGCATCCGTCGAAATCTCGCTCGCGTCCTTGCTGAGCTTCGGGTTCAGGCCGATCTCGACGGGCTGCACCAGATCGGAGGATGAGATGTTCTGCTGATCGGCATAGTTCGAACGGATTGCGCTGCTGGCCTCTTTGGCAAGGCCCTCCCAGTTGCTGCTGTCCAGAGCGTGTTCCATCTTGGACGTCAGCTTGACTCGCGCAGCCTCGAACCGCTCCTGCGCGGTCTTGAGGTCTGCCGACTGCCCGTAGAACTTGTCGAGCATCTTCGTGGGGCCGGTTTCTCTTGCAGTCAGCCCGTCCGCCTGCGTCGAGGCTCCAGATGCATCCTTCGCGCTGTCTTTCCATTCATTGGCAATGTCTTTGCCGCGCTTGAAGGCGCCGTCGACCGTTTCAAGGTTGTCGAACGCGGCAGTCGAGTCGGATGAGTTGTTGACCAGCGCGTGGCTACGGTCACGACGACCCGAATTGTCGGTTCCTGCACCATAGGAAAACACGTTGCCCGGCAGCGGCAGACTTGTTTGATTGTTCCCGGTCGTCATTTCGGGCAGGGCGACGTGATCTTTGGACAGGAACACCGGACCATTGTTGCTGAGGAGCGACATCTGGTTCACGGCCTTGTAGGCGTATTCGGGGTCTTTGAAGGTACCGTCGTCGTTAGTCGACAGCTTGTCGGCCATCTTCTCCATCAGATCGGCCTGGTTGTTCATCGTCTCGGTACCGGTCTGTGCGTAGGCACCAAAGCCCGCGATGTTTCCGGAGAGCGCTTGGGATTTCTCGGCATTGTCTGTACCGGCGCCGACATACGCGTACTGCTTGTCGAGGAAGGGAAGGAAAGCGGACACCAATGCGAGGCCGGCCTGTCCGAAACCACTGGCGGCCAGCACGCTTTTGCCAAGCTTGCCCAGTTCGGAGCCGCTGATTTCCTTGAGAAGGTCGAAGCCGTTCTTGGCCTCGCCGATCGAACTGGCCGCGAGATCAAGGAACTTGCGGTTCTTGGCTTCATCTTCGAAGCCGACTTCCTGCATTTCGCTTTCGGTTTTGATGGGCGGGAGAATGTCGTCAAGGCTGACTTCCGATGTAGAGGCCTTGGCCGAATCCGATACGACGCTGGACGGGTCGCTGAGGAACTCAAGCTTGTCGTCAGTGCCGAAGCCACCGTAGCTGGCGACGACATCCGCGAGCATTCCGTTACCGTACTGTCCGGGCTGGATGTATCGCGGTGCACCTGAATACTCACCACGATCATTGCTGATCGGGACGTCGCTGTTCCAGCCGCCGTTGTACTTGTCATAGGATGAATCGAAGTCGGCTGACTTGTTCTGAAGCTGCGATGTATCGCCGCCACGCAGGTCCAGTACCTTGCGCAGCACGTCATCTGCACTGACACGCTGGCCGATCTCGTCCACGTTCGTGATGTTAACCATACCTTGCCCTCTCGCGATTCTCCCCCGGCGACCGAGTCGGTCGGGTGCATCGCGGCTGGCAAATCGGCCGCTTTGCGGTCCCGTCCAATCCCGGCGTGAGGCTTAAGTTTCTGTCACGCCTTGTCAAAAGCTTAGGTTGGGGCAACCGGTTGTCACAAGCTTCAACTGTCCGCCATCCGCGGATGGGCGAACATCCGCCCACGCGATGGGCAAACGGCCATCTCGCGGCTGAGTGAAAAATTACCGAATTGAACGGGAGGCTTTGATATGGCGGATTTGCTCGCTGTCGATGACGCACCACTGGCAACATCGACGCGCACCCCTGAGAATCGGATCGACGATGCCGACTACCTGCGCAGCAATGTCTGCGGCGGCGAGGGCTTTGATTGGTATTACGCCTCGGACCGTGATCGGCATGCGCAATTGCGCACGCCGATCACGGATGGTCAGGGTGAGCCATGGATATGGCGGTTCAAGGACATCAGAAGCTGGTGGTCAAATCCGCATCATGACCGGCGGCGCGGCGTGCGATCGGAACTACCCACCGATTGGGTGCCCGGGTCGAAACCCATCTGGTTCACCGAGTACGGGTGCGCTGCATTGGACAAGGCGACCAACCAGCCCAACAAGTTTCTGGACGCGATGAGTTCGGAATCGACGCTGCCGTATTATTCGAACGGTCAACGAAATGATGCGCTGCAGGCGGCGTATGTTCGGGCGGTTACGGAGTATTGGGGCGACAACGACAACAACCCACCACACAAGGATGGCGGGCGCATGGTGGATATGTCGCGCGCCCATGTCTGGTGCTGGGACGCGCGCCCCTATCCCGCATTCCCTGCGCGCGACGATCTGTGGTCCGACGGCGCCGCGTGGACGCATGGGCACTGGCTGAACGGTCGTGCCGGCGCGGTTCCGCTGGCAGCGATCGTGTCCGACATCTGCCGGGAGGCCGGGATCGCCGCGTTTGACGTTTCCGGTCTGTCGGGTGTCGTTCGCGGGATGGCGCTGACCAACGGAGAGACTGGGCGCGCGGCCTTGCAACCGCTGATGCTTGCCTACGGCTTTGACGCGTTGGAGCGCGACGGGGTTCTGCAGTTCAAGATGCGGACCGGTCGCGTAGACGCGGTTCTGGATCAGGATGATCTGGCGCTGGCTGAGGATGTGTCTGGCGCCGAGTTCGCGCGTGCGCCGGACAGCGATCTGTTCGGAAGGGTGCGCGTCAGTCATGTCGAGGCGGGCAGCGACTATCCCGCAGCGACGGCCGAAGCGACGTTACCCGATGATCACCTTGGAAGCGCGTCAGAAACGGAACTGCCGATGACGCTGACGCGGGGCGAGGCGCGCGCGTCAGCCGAACGCTGGTTGGCAGAGGCCGGCGTGGCGCGCGATACCGTGCGCTTTGCGCTTGCGCCGTCCAAGTCCGAGCTGGGGCCGGGGGATGTCGTTCGGCTTATGGTCGGTGGTCGACCTGAGCAAAGCTGGCGCATCGACCGGGTCGAGCGTGCGGGCGCCGTGACGGTCGATGCAGTGCGGGTTGATCGGGCTGTCTACGATGATCGACCGGTGGATGACGCGCCCGCACTGACCCGGCCATATCAGCCGCCTGTCCCAGTGTGGCCGGTCTTCATGGACCTGCCGCTGCTGCGTGGGGACGAGGTGCCACACGCTCCGTGGTTGGCCGTCAGCGCAAAGCCCTGGCCGGGCGCGGTTGCGGCATGGTCATCGGTGAACGCCGAGGGCGGGTTCGATCTGAACACGACGCTGCCAGTTCGGTCCGTCATGGGCAAGACGCTGACGCCGCTGCATTTTGCAAGAGCAGGCGCGTGGGACAGGGGGGCGCCGTTGCGACTTCGGATCACCGAGGGGCAGCTGAACAGCGCAACGGTTACAAGCGTCATGGCCGGGGCAAACCTACTCGCCATTGGAGACGGCTCTGCTGACCGGTGGGAGTTGATTCAGTTCAAGGACGCCACGCTGGTCCAGCCAGGCGTGTGGGAGGTTGAGTTGCGATTGCGCGGACAGGCAGGGACGGATGCTGTTATGCCCGATGTCTGGCCTGCCGGCAGCACAGTGGTGTTGCTGGACGGCGCGCCGAAGCAGGTTGCCCTGCCGCCGGATACACGGGGGCAGATGCGTTACTGGCGCATCGGGCCTGCCAGCCGACCGCCCGAGGACGACAGTTATGACACCATCGGTGCAGCTTTTGCCGGCATCGGGCTGAGGCCGTTGTGCCCGTGCCACTTGCGGGTGGACGGTCGGCGGATCACTTGGGTTCGCCGCACGCGTATCGGTGGAGACGGCTGGGATGGCCCTGACGTCCCCTTGGGCGAGGCGACAGAGCGATATGTCGTGAGGTTGGTTCGCGCGGGGGCGATCCTGCACCAGCAGATCGTTGGCGTTCCTGAGGTCCAGATTGCCGCCGAGGCATGGGCCAAGGCTGCCGTGGGCGGCGCGTTCGCGGTCGAAGTGGCGCAACTGTCCGACCAGTTCGGTGCGGGCGCATTTATCAGGAGAGAGATTGATGGCTGATCAGGATACGGTCCGCTTGGGGTTGCCGCTGCTGCAACCTGCGCAGGCGCAAAAGCATGTCACTGTCAACGAGGCGCTTGGTCGTCTAGATGGGCTGGTCAATCTGGTGGTGGAGAGTACGCGCCGGACCACGCCGCCCACCGTGATCGAAGGGGAGTGCTGGGCTGTTCCTGCGGGGGCGGTCAATGCGTGGGAAGGCCGCAGCGGCCAAATTGCGATCGGTGCCAATGGCGGGTGGGTTTTTGCCAAGCCGCAAGCCGGGCAACGCGCCTTTGTTCGGGACGCCGGCGTGCCCGTCATTCATGACGGGCGCGGGTTCCGCGGTGGCGCGCTGACGATGGGTCAGTTGGGTGCCGGCATGAATGTCCGTCTGTCCGAGGTTGAACTGTCCGTCGGCAAGGGCACAACGATTACAACAGGACTGATCGTTCCGGCGAACGCGATGGTCATCGGCTGCAACGCGCGTGTTTCGGAAAAGCTGGGTGGCACCGTCAAGACATGGGCGCTCGGGCATACGGGCGCGACCGATCGGTTTGGCAGAGGGTTGGGAACGGGGGAGGGCAGTTACTGCACTGGACTGATCTCGCCCACGAGCTATTACAGCCCGGATCCGATCATCATGACGGCTACCGACGGCGCGTTCGATGGTGGCACGGTTCGGATCGCGCTGCACTGGTTGGAGTTGGTCTTGCCCGACTAAGTTTTCGGCTGCTTCTTTGCGTTTGCCGTCCTGCGCGTTACATGAAGCGATGGAACGGAAGCTGGAGAGTGTGATGGACGGCGTCAGCGAACTGGCAAGCACAGGAGCTTTGACCCAGCAAGAGTTATGGGATCGCATCCGCACCGATGCTCGCAGCGCGGTTCTTGATGAGCCGCTGCTGGGCGCGTTGATCCATGCGGGGGTTTTGCACCACCCCGATCTGGCCTCTGCGCTGGCCTATCGGTTTGCGCTGAAGTTGTCGTCGGGCGAGATGTCAGAGCAGTTGCTGCGGGAATTGGCGGACAACGCGCATCGACTTGATCCGACATTGGCGCAATCCGCGGCGGCGGACCTGGTCGCGGTCTATGAACGCGACCCAGCGACCCACCGGATGATGCAGCCGATCCTTTTCTTCAAAGGGTTTCAGGCTCTGCAAGCCTATCGCATCGGGCACTGGCTTTGGCAGAACAACCGCAAGGACATGGCGTATTTCGTTCAAATGCGCTGTTCCGAGGTGTTTGGCGTGGACATCCATCCCGCCGCGCGGATCGGCAAGGGCATCATGATCGACCATGCCCATTCGATTGTAATCGGAGAGACTGCGGCAGTGGGAGACAATGTGTCCATGCTGCATTCGGTGACCTTGGGTGGGACAGGCAAAGCCTATGGCGACCGCCACCCGAAAATTGGGGACGGCGTCCTGATCGGCGCGGGTGCAAAGGTGCTGGGCAACATCACTGTAGGCCATTGCAGCCGGATCGCTGCGGGGTCCGTCGTTCTACAGAATGTGCCACCCTGCAAGACCGTGGCAGGCGTGCCGGCGCGGATCGTCGGTGATGCAGGCTGTTCCGAGCCGTCGGACATGATGGATCAACTGCTGAAGCAGATGGGTTAGGCCAGCACTTCCGAGCCGGTGAGTTCGGCGACATTGGCCACGCCGGCCTTTTCCATACGTTCGTCGAGTTCGCTGGCGATGCGTGCGCCGATGGAAAGCCCTTGATAGATCATGGCTGTGTAGATCTGGACTGCCGACGCACCCGCCGCGAACTTGGCGATGGCGTCCTCGACCGTGGCGACACCGCCGACCCCGATCAGCGGGACGCGGCCCTCCGTGAGTTTGTAGAGTTGCGCCAGGATTGCGGTTGATCGCGCGAAGACCGGTCGGCCCGACAGACCGCCCGGCTCGGCCGCGTGGGGTCCATGAAGTCCGGTACGGTCCAGCGTCGTGTTCGTGGCAATGACGCCATCGACGCCAAGGTCCATGGCCACGGCGGCAAGCTCGGCCAAGGCCGCATCCTCCAGATCGGGGGCGATCTTGACGAAGACCGGCGGACGGCGACCCGACCGATCACGCGCAGCCAGCACACCAGAGAGCAGCGCGGCCAAGGCCTTTGCCCCCTGCAGATCGCGCAGCTTTTCTGTGTTGGGCGAGCTGACGTTGACCGTCAGGAAATCTGCCGTTTCGGCAGCCAGACGCGCGACGGCGGCAAAATCGCTGGCGCGGTCGGTGCTGTCCTTATTCGCGCCGATGTTCAACCCGACGGGAACAGAGTGGTCACCACGACCCTGCAACCGCGCCACAATGCGGTCGGCCCCGTCGTTGTTGAACCCGAAGCGGTTGATGATCGCATGGTCGTCGGACAGCCGGAACAGGCGCGGCTTGGGGTTGCCGGGCTGCGGGCGGGGGGTGGCTGCACCGACCTCGATGAAGCCAAATCCTGATTTGCGCAGCGCGGAGATCGCGCGCGCGTTCTTGTCGTATCCCGCAGCCAGACCGATGGGGTTGGGCAGGGCGATCCCGGCGACCGTCGTCGCAAGTCGGGAGGATGTGACAGGTGCGCCCGGCAGGGGGACCAACCCTTTCGCCAGCAGCGTAAGCGACAGGTCATGCGCACGTTCCGGGTCAAGACGATGGAGCGCGGCCACGCCGACGCGTTCGGAAAGGCTCATGATGCGCCCCCGTAAATCTCGGCGAAGGCCTCATCCAGCGGTTTGGCCCAGGCCACATCGACAATCCGCAGGGGCGCGTAGAGATGGGGGAACAGGTCGCCGCCACGCGACGGCTCCCACGTCAGGGCGGGATCAATGCTGTCCGCCATTGCAAGGACGGTCAGGTTGGCTTCATCAGCAAAATGGCGGCGGGCGGTTTCCGCCAACTGCGCCGCGGTCGAGAAATGGATGAACCCATCGGACTGATCGACCGGCGCGCCAGCCGTTTCCGCCAGAAGCTGCAGATCGTACCATTCGTCGGCGCGAAGTATTTTATAGATCGTCATGACGCGGTTTTTTCCATCTCGTGACCAGACGTCAAGATACGGTGCTTGTCACGAGAGCGCCACGGTGTTCCCTTAGGCCACGAACCTGTCTGACGGAGTTGACCACAATGATCCGCGCCCTGCTTGCCACCGCCGCCACGCTGGCGGTCACCGCTGGAACAGCCCAAGCGAACTTCGTGCTGCATGTGCTGCACACCAACGACTTTCACAGTCGGGTCGAGCAGGTGAACAAGAACGACAGTACCTGCGACGCGGAAACTGCGGCCAAGAATGAGTGCTTTGGCGGCAGCGCGCGGCTGAAGACCGAGGTGGATCGACTGCGCAAGGAAATCGCCGACAAAGGTGAGGCCAGCATCTTGCTGGACGCGGGCGACCAATATCAAGGCTCGCTGTTCTACAACTACTATAAGGGCAAGGATACTGTCGAGCTGATGAACCTGCTGGGTTACGACGCGATGACCGTTGGCAACCACGAATTTGACGATGGCCCGATGGGGCTGGTGACCCTGTTGGACGGTGCCAAATTCCCAGTGGTATCGGCCAATATCGACGTAACCGGTTCGAACGAACTGGAGGGCAAGCTGAAGCCGGATGTTGTGCTGGATGTAGGCGACCAGAAGATCGGCATCATCGGCGCGACGACTGTCGAAACGCCAGAGATCGCGTCGCCCGGTCCAAGCCTCGTCTTCAAGGACCCGATCGAAAGCATCGAGCAGCGCGCACAGGAGCTGACAGATCAGGGCGTCGATAAGATCATCGCCCTGACGCACATCGGATATAACGTGGATCAGGAGCTTGCCGCCAAGGCAGCGGGAATCGACGCCATCGTGGGCGGACACACCCACACGTTCCTCAGCAACGACGATCCCGATGCTGATGGTCCGTATCCGACGATGGTGAAGGGGCCAGACGGAGGCGATGTGCCCATCGTGACGGCACTGACTGCCGGGAAGTACTTGGGGCATCTCGTCCTTGAGTTCGACGACAAGGGGAATGTCGTCAGCGCGAGCGGCGCGCCGATCCTGTTGGATAGCGCCATTCCCGAAGACCCGGCTGTCGCGGCGCGGGTCAAGGAACTGGCTCAGCCACTGGAGGAGCTGCGCAACAAGCAGGTCGCGGAATTGAAAGTGCCGCTGAACGCCGATCGTGCGGATTGTCGTGCGCGGGAATGCATCATGGGTAACGTCGTCACGGATGCCATGCTGGACCGCGTGAAATCACAAGGAATCGACATTGCCATCGAGAATGGCGGTGGGTTGCGGGCGTCGATCGATGCGGGGCCGGTTACCATGGGAGAGGTGATCAGCGTCCTGCCGTTCCAGAACACGCTGTCCACGTTCCGGCTGAGCGGGGCGAATATCCTGAAGGCTTTGGAAAACGGCGCCAGCCAGTATGACGAAGGCGCCGGTCGGTTCGCGCAGGTCGCCGGGCTGAAGTACACTGTGGATCCGAAGGCCGAGGTCGGCGTGCGAATTTCGGACGTCGAGGTGATGGACGACGGCAAATGGACGCCGATCGAGCCCGCAAAGATGTACGGCGTCGTGTCAAACAACTACATGCGCAGTGGTGGCGACGGCTACAGCGTCTTTGAGACCGAAGGTCAGGACGCATATGATTTCGGACCTGATCTTGCGGATGTGTTGGCTGACTATCTGGCCAAGCGCGGTCCCAACTTTGCGCCTGAACTTGAGGGGCGGATCACCGTCAAGGAATGACAGCGCAATCGCACGGTGGCGGGGGATGGGGCAACCCATCCCCCGCCTTTTTCATTTGTCGGGTTGAGGGGACGGGTCAGGTCGGGTGACGTCCTTGGCCTCTGCCAGCGTTGTCGCCTCATTCCCGTCCTCGACAAGGTCACGGGCGTGTTCCTCATCGTCGTCTTCCAGTTCGGGCGGCTGCTCGCCGGCAAGGAAGTTTCCGAACTTCTCCATCCCGGGGATGTGGTCGGACAGCACGCGTAGAACCACCAACAACGGCACGGCAACGACCATGCCGATGACCGACCAAAGCCATGCCCACAGCGCCACCGTCAGAAAGACCACAACCTCATTCATCTGCAATCGACGGGACACGAAGGTCGGGGTGATCAGCTGACCTTCGATCGCGGTAAAGCTGAGATAGGTGGCTGCAACCAGGACCGGCGTCAGCAGGTCGTCATAGGTGATGATGGCCACAACCAGCGCCGCGATGATGCCACCGATGGCACCCAGGTAAGGGATGTAGTTCAGTAAGAACGCCACCACGGCCCAGAGGATCGGGCTGGGCATGCCCCATGCCCACATCGCAAGGCCGATGCAGATCCCCAAGCAGGCGTTGATGATCGTGATCGCGCCGAGATATGCGCCAAGGCTGTCCTCGATTTCCCGCAGCGCGAGATAGGCGCCGCGCTTGTCCTTCATGGAATCGAAGCTTTGCACGACTTTCAGGTACAGCAGGTCTCCCGAGCTGATCAGAAAGAACAGCAGCACCAGCGTAAAGACGATCTGTCCGCCAATGCCCGGGCCAACGCTGAGGATCGACATCAGCGGCGAGGCGGTCGGCGGCGCAACCTGAACCTGAATCTGCTGCTGCGTGCGCACCGGCCCGGTTTCACCCGCGGCAGGTGGGCGTTCGGTCGTCATGGTTGCAGTTGCTGCGGTTCCGGTCCCCTCGGGCGTCGTCATCGTGGTCAGTTGCGAGCGGCCGTCTGACGACGTCGTGGTCACGCCGGTCGACGGGTCCGGGGCGTCAGCGGTGGTGTTGGCCGCGGGCGGGGCGGCGGGGGGCGGTGGCGTCACGACAGTCGGCTTGTTGCCCTGCAACTGCTCCAGCCGTTCCGCAACCCGCTCGATGCCTTTGAAGTTCTGGCGCAGGTTCTGCATGCGCTGTTCAAGGCGCTCGGATATCTCGTCGCTGTTATGGGTCAGCTGGCCGATCGGGCCGGACGCGACATAGCCAAGCCCCGCCGTCGCGACGATCAGTCCAAGCGTCACGATCCCGGCAGTGGCAGTCGATCCCACGTGCAGACGCTCCATCAGCCGACGGAACGGGACGAACACAAAGAAGAGGAGAATTGCCAATGTGACGGGCATCAGAAATTCGCGCGCCAGTGCAATGAACTGGAAGGCGAGGATCAGGAATATGCCCAGCACCGGCCATCCCACAGATCGGCGGGGGGAACCATCGGTCTCGGGTCTGGACGGAAATCGGTGGCTGGATTGGTATCGCTGCGATGGCAAGTTGGGCGCTCCCGCATAAGGATGGCAGGTGAAACAAACTCACCGCCTAACGCACCGGATAAGAAAATGGCCGCGATGTCGCGGCCATCAAAGCAAATTTATTTTAGTGATGTCAGTCAGATCGCGTGATCACCATCCGCGTCGATGACGCGTGTCGGCAGGCCCATCGTCCCCAACAGCTCAAGGAACGGGCGCGCCGGCAAGTCTTCGACGTTGGCCATGCGTTTCACGTCCCAGACACCGCGCGCAACCAGAACTGCGGCAGCGACAGGCGGCACGCCAGCGGTATAGCTGATGCCTTGGCTTCCCACCTCGGAATAGGCGTCCTTGTGGTCGGCGACGTTGTAGATGAACACCTCGGCCGGTTTGCCGTCCCGGGTGCCCTTGACCAGATCACCGATGCAGGTCTTGCCGGTGTAGTCAGGCGCAAGGCTGGCCGGATCGGGAAGGACGGCCTTCACGACCTTCAGCGGCACAACGTCGGACCCTTCGGCGGTTTTCACCGGCTGTTCGGACAACAGTCCCAGTGACTGCAGCACCGTGAAGACGTTGATGTAATGCGCACCGAACCCCATCCAGAACCGAACGTCGGCGTTCTTGTAACGCGACGACAGGCTGTGGACTTCGTCATGGCCCGACAGATAAGCGGTCTGCTTGCCGACGACGGGCAGATCCCATTCGCGGCCGACCTCGAACATCTTGTTTTCCTGCCACGCACCTTTCTGCCACGAATAGACCGTGCCAGTGAATTCGCGGAAGTTGATTTCAGGATCGAAATTGGTCGCGAAGTAGCGACCGTGGCTGCCGGCGTTGATATCGACGATGTCGATAGACGTGACCTCGTCGAAATACTCATCCTCGGCCAGGCGCGCATAGGCGTTGACGACGCCCGGATCGAACCCGGCGCCCAGAATCGCCGTGACGCCCGCCTTTTCACACGCCTCGCGACGCTTCCATTCGTAGTTACCGTACCACGGCGGCGCCTCGCAGACCTTCGCCGGGTCTTCGTGAATGGCCGTGTCGATATAGGCCGCACCGGTGTCGATGCATCCCTGAAGGACGGTCATGTTGATGAAGGCCGAGCCAACGTTAATCACGATCTTCGCGTCGACCTGACGGATCAGCGCGGCGACAGCGCCCGCGTCCATCGCGTCCAGCGTGTGGGTCGTGATCGGCGCGGAATGGCCCTTGCCCTTGATCCCTTCAACGATGGCGTCCGCCTTGGCGCGGGTCCGGTTCGCGATGTGGATCTCACCAAACTCGGCGGCGTGCTGCACCACCTTGTGGGCGCTGACCTGAGCGACGCCACCGGCGCCGATGATTAGGACATTGGGCTTGTTGGCCAACTGTCAAAGCTCCTTCTTAGAACGCAGCTTGGAAAATCAGGACAGGCTGTCCCGATAGTCGTCATAGGTGAACGTCCGGACCGTCGTGATGGTGCCGTCCAGTTCGCGGATACAGATCGCGGGCATGGCGACGCCGTTGAACCAGTTCTTCTTCACCATGGTGTAACCGGCGGCGTCCTGTACGCTGATCCGGTCGCCGACATGCAGCGGGCGTTCGAACCGGGCATCCCCGAAGATATCGCCCGCGAGGCATGATTTTCCCGCGATCTGATACGCGTGTTCACCCTGCTGAGGCAGCTTTGCGTTCTCGCGGTAGATCAGCAGATCAAGCATATGCGCCTCGATGCTGCTGTCGACGATGGCCAGCTGTTTGCCGTTGTCGAGCAGGTCCAGCACCGTCAGCTCCAACGTCGTGGTGCCGGTGATGCTGGCTTCTCCCGGTTCCAGATAGACCTGCACGCCGTAGCGATCGGCGAACGCGCGCAGGCGGTCAGCCAGCGCATCCAGCGGATAGTCGTCGCCCGTGAAATGGATCCCGCCGCCAAGGCTGACCCATTCCAGCTTTTCCAGAAACGGCCCGAACTCTGCTTCGATGCGGTCCAGCTGTTCGCTGAACAGATCGAAGTCGCGGTTTTCGCAGTTGTAGTGGATCATCACACCGCTGATCCGGTCGAGCGCCTGTTCCAGCCGCGCCACGTCCCATTCGCCAAGGCGAGAAAACGGACGGGCTGGATCGGCCAGATCGAAGCCGCTGGTCGAAAAGCGCGGGTTCAGGCGCAGACCGCGCGCCACGCCCTGCGCCCGCTCTCCAAAACGGTCCAGCTGGCCAAGGCTGTTGAAGATGATCTTGTCGGCATACCCGACCGCCTCGTCGATTTCGTGGTCGGCCCAAGCCACCGAATAGGCGTGCGTTTCGCCTCCGAACTTCTCGCGGCCCAGATGCAGCTCATAAAGCGACGAAGATGTCGTGCCGTCCATGAACTGCGACATCTGGTCGAACACGCCCCATGTCGCAAAGCATTTCAGTGCCAGCAACGTCTTGGCCCCGGACCGTTCACGCAGGCGCACCATCTTGTCCATGTTGGACTGCAGTTTCGCGCGGTCGATCAGGTAGAACGGGGTCTTGGGTTCGGTCATCTTGGACCCTTCTGGCAACAGGGGCGTGCGGGAAAAGCGAAGCGCGGATATAGGCACGCGTTCCCCTTTACACAAGCAAACGCGACGCTTGCGTGACGCTGGCGGACCCCCCACTTGCTGGTTAGAGTTATCTGCAAATTCAGGACGGAAAGGACCGCACCATGGCCGCTCAAGTCGAAATCTATGCCACCCGCACGTGCCCCTATTGCATCGCGGCGCGCGCGCTTCTGGACCGCAAGGGCGTCAGCTATGAGGTGATCGATGTAGGCGCCGAACCTGACCGGCGCGCAGAGATGACGCAGCGCGCGGATGGTCGCCGCACGGTTCCGCAGATATTCATCAATGGCCAGCATGTCGGCGGGTCCGATGACCTGCATGCGCTAGACCGCGCAGACAAGCTTGACCCGCTGCTGGCGTGACGACCATGATGAAGGCCGCGCTGGTCCAACTGAGTTCGGGCGACGACCCCGCGGCCAATCTGGTCGTGACGCGCAGCCTGATCGACGAGGCCGCGTCCGGCGGTGCCACGCTGATCCAGACTCCAGAGGTCACGAACCTGCTGACGCCCGACCCCGACCGGCGCGCCGCCTTGGTGCGGCCCGAATCGCAGGACGCGACGCTGGCCGCGTTGCGTCAGTCGGCCGCGGATCATGGCGTCTGGCTGATAATCGGATCGCTGTCGCTCCGCGAAGACAGGGGCGATGACCAGCGACTGGTCAACCGCAGCTTTCTGATCGATCCGGCAGGAGAGATCGTCGCGCGCTACGACAAGATCCACATGTTCGACGTGGCGATCTCGGAAACCGAGACATTCAGCGAAAGCACCGGCTTTCGCCCCGGCGATCAGGCGGTCGTGGGGCAGGGCGATGCCCCGATCGGGATGTCGGTCTGTTACGACCTGCGCTTTCCCCATCTGTACCGCCGACTGACGCATGCGGGCGCCGAGATCCTCTCGATCCCGGCGGCGTTCAACCCGACGACGGGGGCCGCGCATTGGGACGTTCTGCTGCGCGCACGTGCGATTGAAAACGGTGCGTTCGTTCTGGCCGCGGCGCAGTGTGGGGTCAGTCCGTCCCCGCACACCCCGAATGCACGACCCCGGCGGAACTACGGACATTCGACCGCGGTCGCGCCGTGGGGTGAGGTGCTTGTCCAGATGGGGGATGAGCCGGGCGTGGCACTGGTCGATCTGGATCTGTCGCGTGTGGCGCAGGCCCGAAGTCAGGTTCCCGCATGGCGGCACGATCCGGTCATCTTCGGCCCATGAAGATCAAGGCATGAAGTCCAAGGACGGCCCAAGCGCCTCGATCGCGGCAAGCCTGTTTGCCGAGGTGCTGATTTCCGAACAGCTCGCGCGCACCATGGTCACGCGCGCGCTGCCCAAGGGCATGCAGCTGTCGCATTTTTCGGTTCTGAACCTGCTGGCGCATGTGAACGAAGAACGCACCCCCGCCCAGTTGGCCGAGGCGTTTCACGTCGGACGCAGCGCGATGACGAACACCCTGTCCCGGTTGGAATGGAACGGTTGGGTCCATATCCGCCCCGACTGGGATGACGCGCGTCGCAAGTTCGTGTCGATCAGCCCGACGGGCCGTTCCGCCCGTGACGCGGCGTTGGCCGCGTTCATGCCCCTGTTGTCCCGCGTCACCGACGATCTGGGTCAGGAACAGGTCCGGGCCATCCTGCCGGTTCTTCGCGCGCTGCGCGAGCGGCTGGAGGACGAGATCTAGATTTAGCGTCTGATCCCGGTCATCGAATAGTTCATGCCAAGATCACGCCGCGACAGCGACCAGGACCATGTGACCGGGTTGAAGACCATGCCCGTACGGTCGACCACCCGGGCGCCAGCTGCATCGAACATGGCGGCCAGATCGTCGGGCAGGATGAACCGGCGCCAGTCATGCGTGCCCTTGGGCAGCCACCGCATCACCCATTCAGCCCCGATGATTCCCAGGACAAAGCTTTTCGGTGTGCGGTTCAGCGTCGACATGATCAGCATCCCGCCGGGGCGCAGCAGGCGGGTGCAGGTCGTGACGAATTCCTGCGGGTCGGCGACATGCTCGACGATCTCCAGCGCCAGAACCACGTCGAATTGCGCACCGTCCGCGGCAAGCGATTCGGCCGTGACGTTCTGGTAATCGATGCTCAGCCCGGATTGCTGGGCGTGCAGCTTGGCGACTGTGATGTTTCTGTCAGCGGCATCCGCGCCGGTGACGGTCGCGCCCAGTCGGGCCATCGGCTCGGCGATCAGGCCGCCACCGCACCCGATATCCAGAATGCGCAAGCCGTCGAACGGGCGGGGGGCTTTGCGGTCACGGGCGAATTCGGCGGCGATCTGGGACACGACATAATCCAGCCGCGTCGGGTTCATCATGTGCAGCGGCTTGAACTTGCCGGCAGGGTCCCACCATTCATCCGCCATCGCCTGAAATTTGGCCACTTCACCGGGGTCGATGCTGGACTTGGCGTCGGATGCGTCATTCGGCATGGTGTTCCCCTTGGTGTCATCGCTTGGCCGGGTATATAGTCGCAAGATGGACCGCATGGCAGACCCAATCGCCGGACCGCAGAACACGCCCCCGTCGGGGCGGTTGTTTCCGCCGTCCGAGCCGTTCGATCGCCGGATGATCCAGACCGGCGACGGTCACGAGATTTATGTCGAGCAATGCGGCCATCCGGACGGACGCCCCGTGGTCGTCCTGCACGGCGGACCGGGCGGGGGGTGCAGCCCGGTGATGCGCCGTTTTTTCGACCCCAAGCGATACCGGATCATCCTGTTCGATCAGCGCGGATGCGGCCGCTCGCGTCCCGTGGCGTCCGTCACGGCTAACACGACGACCCATCTTGTTGCCGATATCGAGCTGATCCGCAGCGCGCTGGGTCTGGGACCGGTCGTCCTGTTCGGTGGCAGCTGGGGCGCAACGCTGGCGCTGGCCTATGCGCAGACCCACCCCGAGGGCGTTAGCGCGCTTGTCCTGCGGGGCGTGTTCCTGGGCATGCGCGACGAGTTGGACTGGTTCTACCGCGGTGGCGCGGCGCGGTTCTTTCCGGATTTGTGGGATCGCTTCATCGCACCGCTGCCAGACGATGAACGAGGCGACCCGATCACCGCCTATCACCGTCGGCTGTTCGATCCTGACCTGCCGACGCAGGTGCGGTTCGCCCAGCCGTGGGTCGCGTGGGAAAACAGTCTGGCCGGTCTGGAAACCTGTGCGGGCGGCACGGTGCCCTCTGAATATGCCCGGACATTCGCACGGCTTGAGTGCCACTATTTCCAGAACAATTGCTTCATGGCCGACGGTCAGCTGCTGCGTGACCGTCACCGGATCGAACATCTGCCCGCCGTCATCATTCAAGGCCGTTATGATATGGTGTGCCCGCCTGCGTCGGCCTATGCACTGGCGGATGGGTGGGACGGCTGCGATCTGCGTCTTGTGCCCGCATCGGGCCACGCGCTGTCCGAGCCGCGGATCATGTCCGAACTCGTCCGCGTCATGGCGACCCTGGCGTGAGAGGCGGACTGGATTTCAGTTCATGGCAGAATGTCCTGTCGACGCTGGCCGGCATCGCGGTGTTCGCGCTGGTCGGGATCGGGATTCGCCTGCTGGTGATGATGCGGTTTCAGCAGCGCCGGGAACGGATGAACCGCCAGATCAATGAACGGCTGAAAGTCCTGATGGCGGCTTATCGGGTTCTGGGCGGATCATTCACCGGTCAACTGGGCGTCAGCCCTATGCACCGGCGGGACCTGCGCCAGCAGCAGACTGAGGGGGGACTTGATGCCGACGACGCCACAGGCGACCGTGGCCGCCGCATTCGCGATGCCGTCGAAGGGGCCCTGTCGGACATCTTTCTGCTTGGAACGGAAGAGCAAGTTCGCCTCGCCGAACGCGCCGCGCGCGATTTGGCAGAGGGGCGAGAGGTCAGGACCGCACAACTGGTCGTATCGCTGCGAGACTATATCCGCACCGCGCTGGACCTTGATCCGATCCCCACCGGTCTGATGATACCCGAACAAGGGCCGACTCGCCCCAATAGCGGGGGCGGCGGCGGAAAACGTGATGGTACGGGTGGCGGCAAGTCCGGCGGCGGTGGCGGCGGCATGGGTGGCGGCGGCGCTGGTATGGGTGCCGGTATGGGCGGCGGCGTGGGGCCGGGTAGCACCGTGGATCGCGCCGGCGCGTCGACAACCGATCCGCTGGCGGTTTCTGATCCGCTTTCGCCTGATGACTCGACAGATCCAGCGCGCTGAATCACCCCACTTGCCAAGCCGCGCCCACGGGCCTATATCCCCCTTAACAGCGGCGCAGGCTTCCACCCCCTGCCCACCGGAAGCTTACGCACGGGCCGCAAGGGCCCGTTTTTTGTTTCTGGAATTTCATTTCTCGTAAAGGGACGGCCATGAACGATCTTGTTGCCAAGACCCCGATCGACCGGCGCATCGCCGAAATCATCACCCCGGTGATCGAAGACATGGGGTTCGAACTGGTCCGCCTGCGCTTGCAGGGCGGCAAGACGGCGACGTTGCAGATCATGGCTGATCGCCCAGAAGGCGGCATCAACGTCGATGACTGCGCGGAAATCTCGACCGCGGTTTCGGCCACGTTGGACGTGGAAGACCCGCTGGAAGACCCCTACCACCTTGAGGTTTCCAGCCCTGGGATCGACCGGCCGCTGACGCGTCTCAAGGACTTTGCGATGTTCGAAGGCTATGACGCCCGGTTGGAGACGAACCAGCAGATCGACGGTCGCAAACGCTTCAAGGGCATCCTGGCCGGGGTCGAGGGCGACGAGGTCCTGCTGAACATCCAGGAGCATGGCGAGGAAACGACCATCGGGCTGAACTTCGACTGGCTGTCTGATGCCAAGCTGCTTTTGACCGACGAACTGATCGCGGTGATGCTGCGGCAGCGCAAGGAGGCGGGGACCGCCCCGGCCGACGCGGATGCGCTGACTGACGGCATTCTGGACGGGTCCGCAACTGACGGCGCGGAACTGGACGAAACCGCCTTTGACGAGATCGAAACCGAAGACGAATCCGATGACGATGACGACGCGGATTCCCCTGACGAAACCGGCGCCGCTCGCGCCGACAAGGAGTGATTGATGGCTATCACCTCTGCCAACCAGCTTGAGCTTTTGCAGACTGCCGAGGCGGTCGCACGTGAAAAGATGATCGACCCCGATCTGGTGATCGAGGCGATGGAAGACAGCCTCGCCCGGGCCGCCAAGTCGCGCTATGGGGCCGAGATGGACATCCACGTCAAGATCGACCGCAAGAACGGCAACGCGACATTCACCCGCGTGCGCACCGTCGTCGACGAAGAAACGCTGGAAAACTATCAGGCGGAATTCACGCCGGATCAGGCCAAAGCCTATTTCGTGCCGGCCAAGGGCAACGAAAGCTTCTGGACCCGCGATGCGCAGCGCGTGCAGGATTTTGACGGTGCCCCCCAGATCGGTGACGTCTTTGAAGAAATCGTGCCCCCGGTCGAACTGGGCCGGATCGCCGCACAGTCGGCCAAGCAGGTCATCCTGCAACGCGTCCGCGAGGCCGAGCGTGACCGCCAGTACGAAGAATTCAAGGACCGCGCCGGCACCATCATCAACGGCGTCGTCAAGCGCGAGGAATACGGCAACATCATCGTCGATGTGGGCCGGGGCGAGGCGATCCTGCGTCGCAACGAAAAGATCGGCCGCGAAAGCTATCGCCCGAACGACCGCATCCGGGCCTACGTCAAGGATGTGCGCCGCGAAACGCGTGGCCCGCAGATCTTCCTGTCGCGCACCGATCCGCAGTTCATGGCGGAACTCTTCAAGATGGAAGTGCCGGAAATCTATGACGGCGTGATCGAGATCAAGGCTTGCGCCCGCGATCCGGGATCGCGCGCCAAGATCGCCGTCATCAGCTATGACAACTCGATCGACCCGGTCGGGGCCTGCGTCGGTATGCGCGGCAGCCGTGTTCAGGCTGTCGTGGGCGAGTTACAGGGCGAAAAGATCGACATCATTCCGTGGTCGGACGATCAGGCGACGTTCCTTGTCAACGCGCTGCAGCCGGCCGAGGTCGCCAAGGTCGTCGTCGACGAAGAAGCAACCCGGATCGAGGTCGTGGTTCCCGAAGAGCAGCTTTCGCTGGCCATCGGTCGCCGCGGTCAGAATGTCCGTCTGGCCAGCCAGCTGACTGGCCTGGATATCGACATCCTGACCGAGGAGGAAGAATCCAAGCGTCGGCAGGCTGAATTCAACGCCCGCACCGGGCTGTTCATGGAAGCGCTGGATCTGGACGAATTCTTCGCCCAGCTTCTGGTCGCCGAAGGGTTCACGAACCTGGAAGAAGTGGCCTATGTCGAGCTGGACGAGCTTTTGTCCATCGACGGCGTGGACGACAGCACGGCCGAGGAACTGCAGGCCCGTGCCCGCGACCACCTGGAAGCGGCCAACCGCGCCGCGCTGGAATCGGCCCGTGCGTTGGGTGCCGAAGACAGCCTGATCGAATTCGAAGGCCTGACCCCGCAAATGGTCGAAGCATTGGCCAAGGACGACGTCAAGACGCTGGAAGACTTTGCCACCTGCGCCGACTGGGAACTGGCGGGCGGCTGGACCACGCAGAACGGTCAGCGCGTCAAGGATGACGGCCTGCTGGAGCCGTTCGGTGTCAGTCTGGAAACCGCACAGGACATGATCATGACCGCACGTGTCATGCTGGGCTGGGTCGATCCGGACGAACTGAACCCGACGCCCGACGAAGACGCATCCGAGGCAGACCAGCAGGAGGCCGGGGTGTAACGCCCCGGAACCGGTTTGACGCGCGGGGGCCAAACGAAGGACCGCGAAACGCCTGAACGGCGCTGTATCGTCACTGGCGAGACAGCGCCGAAGGCTGGCTTGATCCGCTTTGTGGCGGGTCCGGATGGCATGGTCGTGCCCGATCTGTCGGAAAAACTGCCCGGCCGTGGCTTCTGGGTGTCCGCTGACCGAGAGGCACTGGAAAAAGCTGCGGCCAAGGGGCTTTTTTCGCGTGGTGCCAAGACCCATGTCAAAGCACCTGAAGATCTGGTATCAGGGATCGAGGTCGCTTTGGCGCGGCGGGTCGTCGATCTGATTTCCCTGACCCGCAAGGCCGGTGGTGCCGTTGCAGGGTTCGAAAAGGTCAAGGACTGGCTGGCGGGGGGACGGGCAAAGGTTCTGTTTCAGGCCAGCGACGGTTCGGAAAGAGGAAAAGGCAAGCTTTGGACCCCGCCCGGTGGGCGTTGGTTCGGCTGTCTGACTGCAAATGAATTGGGTTTGGCTTTCGGCCGCGAGCATGTCATACACAGCGCGCTTGCGGCCGGCGGTCTGACCGAAAAAGTAGTACGCGAAGCGAACAGGCTGAATGGTCTGCGCGCGCATGTCGGCAATCATATTGCCGGGAAGGATTCGAGAGCGGATGAGCGATAAAGACGGAAAGAAACCCTTGGGGCTTGGCGGCGGGCGTCCCGGTCAGGTGAAGCAAAGCTTCAGCCATGGCCGGACCCATAATGTCGTGGTCGAGACGAAACGCAAGCGTGTGGTCGTGCCCAAGCCCGGTGCGGCTGCTGGCGGCGCGGCACCCCGCCCGAACAGCCCTGCTGGCGTTGCCTCTGACCCGTCCAAGCGTCCCGCGGGGATTTCGGAAGCGGAGATGGAGCGCCGTCTGCGTGCCTTGGCTGCTGCCAAAGCCCGCGAAGCTGACGAAGCTGCTGCCCGTGCCGCTGAAGAAAAGGCCCGCGAGGAAGAACGCGACCGTCGCCGCGCCGAGATCGAGGCGAAGGAACGCGAAGAGCGGGAACGCGAAGAGGCCCTGAAAGCCAAGGCCGAAGAGGACGCTCGTCGCGCCCGCGAAGCCGAGTTGCGTGCGCAGAAGAAAGCCGAAGTCACGGCGCGTCCGACGACGGGTGGTGCGCCTGCCGACCGCGCCTCGGCCGAGGTTGCAGCGGCACGCGCGGAAACCAAAGGCACGCCGGTTCGTCGTCCGGGCGAGCGTGATCGTGCGCCGGAACCCGACCGCGACCGTGGCAAGGGCCGCAACGAATCACGCCGCGAAGGCAAGCTTTCGGTCACGCAGGCCATGGACGGCGAGGGCGGACGCCAGCGCAGTCTGGCCCAGATGAAGCGCAAGCAGGAAAAAGCCCGTGCCAAAGCGATGGGTCAGTCTCAGCGTGCCGAAAAGCAGGTCCGTGAAGTTCAGCTGCCCGAAACCATCGTGGTGTCGGAACTGGCGAACCGGATGGCCGAACGCGTGGCTGACGTGATCAAGTCGCTCATGAAGATGGGCATGATGGTCACCGGCAACCAGCCGATCGACGCCGACACCGCCGAACTGGTCATCGACGAGTTCGGCCACCGTGCCGTCCGCGTCTCGGACGCTGACGTCGAGCAGGTGATCACGCAGGCCGAGGATAAAGCCGAAGACCTGCAATCGCGTCCCCCGATCATCACGATCATGGGCCACGTCGACCACGGCAAGACCTCGCTTCTGGATGCGATCCGGCAGACGAACGTCGTGTCGGGCGAGGCGGGCGGGATCACCCAGCATATCGGTGCCTATCAGGTCAAAGCCTCGAACGGCGCGACGCTGACGTTCCTTGATACCCCCGGCCACGCGGCGTTCACGTCGATGCGTGCCCGCGGCGCAGAGGTAACGGATATCGTTGTGCTGGTCGTCGCCGCGGACGATGCGGTGATGCCGCAGACGATCGAGGCGATCAATCATGCGAAGGCCGCAGGCGTTCCGATGATCGTGGCGATCAACAAGGTCGATAAACCCGACGCCAACCCGCAAAAGGTCCGCACGGACCTGCTGCAGCACGAAGTCGTCGTCGAGGCGATGTCGGGTGAAGTTCAGGACGTCGAAGTGTCCGCCAAAACCGGCGCAGGTCTGGATCAACTGCTGGAGGCCATCGCGCTTCAGGCAGAGATTCTGGAACTGCGGGCCAACCCCGACCGCGCCGCCCAAGGCGCCGTTATCGAGGCCAAGCTGGACGTGGGCCGTGGTCCTGTCGCAACGGTTCTGGTTCAGTACGGCACGCTGCGCCAGGGCGATATCTTCGTCGTCGGCGAACAGTGGGGCAAGGTCCGCGCGCTGATCAACGACCGTGGTGAGCGGGTGGAAGAAGCCGGCCCCTCGGTCCCGGTCGAGGTTCTGGGTCTGAACGGCACGCCCGAGGCGGGTGACGTGCTGAACGTCACGGCCACCGAAGCGCAGGCACGCGAGATCGCGGAATACCGTGGCCAGGCGGCCAAGGACAAGCGCGCGGCAGCGGGTGCAGCGACCACGCTGCAAGAGCTGATGGCGAAGGCCAAGGCGGACAAGAGCGTGGCCGAAGTGGCCGTGGTTCTGAAAGCCGACGTCCAGGGTTCAGCCGAAGCCATCGTGCAGGCGCTGGAAAAGATCGGCAACGACGAGGTTCGCGTCCGCGTGCTGCATTACGGCGTGGGCGCCATCACCGAATCCGATATCGGCCTGGCCGAAGCGTCGGGTGCGGCGGTCATCGGCTTCAACGTCCGTGCGAACGCGCCGGCCCGCAATTCTGCCAACCAGAAGGGTGTCGAGATCCGTTATTACTCGATCATCTATGATCTGGTGGACGACATCAAAGCGGCGGCGTCGGGTCTGCTCAAGGCCGAAGTGCGCGAAAACTTCATCGGTTATGCCGAGATCCGCGAAGTGTTCCGCGTCACCGGCGTCGGCAACGTGGCCGGGTGTCTGATCACCGAGGGTGTGGCCCGTCGTTCCGCAGGCGTTCGTCTGCTGCGCGACAACGTGGTGATCCACGAAGGCACGCTGAAAACGCTGAAACGCTTCAAGGACGAAGTCAAAGAGGTGCAATCCGGTCAGGAATGCGGCATGGCCTTTGAAAACTATGACGACATCCGCAAGGGCGACGTCATCGAGATCTTCGAGCGCGAGGAAGTTCAGCGCACGCTGTAATCGTCTGAAAATCGTAAGAAAGGCCCTGCCATTCGGCGGGGCCCTTTTCGTTTTATGGCCCGGCGACATTCAAAAAAAAGGGCGCCCAGCCGGCGCCCTTTTCAATTCTATGGATCAGTGCCTGTCAGATCAGGCGTTGACCGCTTTCCCAAGGTAGGTGTTCTGGCCCACACGCACGACAATCTGGCCGTTGCCAGCGTCACGCTCAAAGATGCCCTGCACGGAAATGCAGCTACCCACGGTGATGGTTCGAATCATGATGTCCCTCCTCCTCGTGAGGCAAGTATGGCCTTCAAAACGTCACACGAAAGACAAAAACTGGGCAAAAAGCAAAAATGACGCGTTATCGGCAGTAATTCTGCTAAAATGTCACTGTGATATGGAACTTATCGCTAAGTTGCGCAACCCGCTCACAGCCAATCTCGCAATATTGGGATCAGGGGCAAGTCAGCTGGCGGCATCGGGTAGTCGGCCAGCTTTTCCGGGCGGACCCAAGCTAGTCGCTGACCCTCGCGCCCCTGCGGGATGCCGTCCCAGCGCCGGCACGCAAACAACGGCATCAGCAGGTGAAATTCGGGATAGCTGTGGCTGGCGAAGGTCAGCGGGGCCAGACAGGAGGTCCAGGTCTGAATCCCCAGTTCCTCATCAAGCTCGCGGATCAGCGCGGTCTCGGGGGTTTCGCCCGGGTCGACCTTGCCGCCCGGAAACTCCCACAGGCCCGCCAACGATTTCCCCTCGGGGCGCTGTGCCAGAAGCACGCGCCCGTCGGGATCGATCAGCGCGACCGCCGAAACCAGCAGGACCCGGGTCACGAACGATAGTCGGCGTTGATGTCGATGTACCGATGGGTCAGGTCGCAGGTCCAGACCGTGCGCGAGGCTGCGCCAAGGCCCAGATCGACGGACAATTCCAGATGCGGCTGCTTCATGTAGGCGCTGGCCGCGTCTTCGTCATAGCTGGGCGAACGCCAGCCGTTTTCAGCCAGAACCATGTCGCCAAAGCTGATCGACAGGCGGTCGCGGTCAGCCTGCGCGCCGGATTTGCCGACGGCCATCACAACGCGGCCCCAGTTGGCATCCTCGCCTGCGATGGCGGTCTTGACCAAGGGGCTGTTGGCGATGGCCATGGCGACTGTGTGTGCGTCCTGCGCCGTTGCCGCGCCCGTCACGCGGACCTCGACGAACTTGGTGGCGCCTTCGCCGTCCATGACGACCTGTTTCGCCAGATCCAGCATCACGCCACGCAGCGCCGCAACGAACGCGCGCGCAGGCTTTGACCGCATGTCCGAAATCTCGGCCGCAGCGGACTGGCCGGTTGCGGCCAGCACCAGCGCGTCACTGGTCGAGGTGTCGCTGTCCACGGTGATGGCGTTGAACGTGTCATCGACCAGCGATGACAGCATCCGCTGCAAAAGCTTCGGCGCGATCTTTGCGTCGGTGAAGATATAGACAAGCATTGTCGCCATGTCGGGCGCGATCATACCAGAGCCCTTGGCGATGCCGGCGATATGGATCGGCCCACCGTTGCCGTCGATGACGGCGCCCGATCCCTTGGGGAACGTGTCGGTGGTCATGATCGCGCGCGCCGCGTCGGCGATGCCGTCGGTGCGCAGATTCTTGGCAAGCTTGCCGATGATGGCGGTGATGCGGTCGGCGGGCAGGGGCTCGCCGATGACGCCGGTTGACGACGACAGAACCCGTGCGGCCGGCACATCCAGCGCCTTGGCAACGGCGGACGTCACCTCATCAACCGCAGTTTGCCCGGCCGCGCCGGTGAACGCGTTGGCGTTGCCGGAATTGACGATGATCGCCGCACCCGCGTCGCCCGCAGGTTTGCCGCGCAGCTTTTGCTGACAGTCCAGAACGCAGGCGGCGCGTGTCGACGACCGGGTGAATGCGCCGGCCACCGATGTGCCGGGCGCAAGCCGCACCAACATGACGTCGGTGCGGTTCTTGTATTTGACGCCAGCCTCGCCCGCGGCGAATTCAGCGCCGGGGATCGCGGGCAGGTCGGGGAAGGACGCAGGCGCCAGCGGTGACACGATCACCGTCTTGGCAGGCTTCGGTGCGGGGGCCGCAAGCCCCAGACGTTCCGATGCCTCGGCCAGTTTTTCGGCGGTATGCGCGGCCTTTTCCGCCGCGTTCTGTGCCTTGCGAGCCAGCTTCTCCAGCTCTTTCGTCGCCGCTTTTGCCTTCTTGTCCTTCGCCATGAGACGCGCCCTTATTTGTTCAGAAGCTCTGTCTTGCTGAGCAGGTTGGGATCGATATTCGGTGTCGTCTCGACCTTGGCATCAGCGACCAGTTTTTCCAATGCCGCATCGACACGGTCGCGGCGAACCTGCATCGCCAGTTCGTCGCGGACCTCGTCGAACTTGGGTGGCTCTGCCTTGCGGCTGTCGATCAGCTTGATCACGTGCCAGCCGAACTGCGATTGCACCGGCGGCGACACCTCACCCTTTTTCAGCGCGACGACCGCATCGGCGAAAGGTTTGACCATCTGGTCGGGCGTGAACCAACCCAGATCGCCCTTGTTCGGGCCGCTGTTGTCGGTCGACTTTTCGGCCGCGAGCGTTCCGAAGTCTGCGCCGCCCTTCAGCTCTTCCTCGATCGACTTGGCTGTGGCCTCATCCGCCACAAGGATGTGGGCTGCATTGTATTCGGTCTTGGGTTCGGTGGTGCTGCCGAATGCCTTGTCATAGGCGGCCTGCAGTTCGGCGTCCGACGGCTCGGGCGTGGCGACCGCTTCAAGATACGCGCCGGCCAGATAGGCGCGGCGATCCATCTCGATGACGGCGGCATCGCGCGGCGACTGGTCCTTGGCGCGAACCTGCGCAGCGGCGGTCTGGCGGACCATCTGGTCCATCAGCATCGACCACAGCTGTTCATCCGTGGTCCCGGGCGGCATCTGCTGGGCCAAGGTTTCCTTCATGGCGATCATCTGACCCAGCGTGATCGAGTCGTCGTTGACCTTGGCCACCACGGTCGATGCGTCCTGCGCGAATGCGGGCGCGGCAAGGAAACTTGCCGCCAGAAGTGCGGCACCCGACAAATTGCGAATCATGGAAAGTCCTTTCAGGATTGGCGCCGACCGGTGTCTGACCGGGCTGCGCCGTTGACAGTATAGCAAGGCGAGCCTACATCCGGCGCGAACCGTAACACGCGCGTCCGCCGCTGCTTTTCCGGCCTTGTGATAGGGCATGGCGATCGGTCCGGGCAAGTGGGGGTCTGATCACCCGCATGCGCGAAACCGTGACGAAGGACGTAATGCTCAACTTCGGAAATCTGGCGAAAAAGGTCTTTGGCACGCCCAACGACCGCAAGGTCAATGCGGCACGCCCGCTGGTGGCGCAGATCAACGCGCTGGAACCGCGCTTTCAAGCGATGTCTGACGAGGACCTGATCGCGACCACCCGCAGCCTGCAACAGCGCGCACAGTCGGGCGAAAGCCTGGACAAGCTGCTGCCCGAGGCGTTCGCCAACTGTCGCGAAGGCGCGCGCCGCGCCCTTGGTCTGCGGGCGTTCGACACGCAGCTGTTGGGCGGGATCTTCCTGCATCAGGGCAACATCGCCGAAATGAAGACGGGTGAGGGCAAGACGCTGGTCGCGACCTTCCCGGCCTATCTGAACGCACTGGCGGGCAAAGGCGTCCATGTCGTCACGGTCAACGACTATCTGGCCAAGCGCGACGCCGAGTGGATGAGCAAGGTGTTCGCCCAACTGGGGATGACGACCGGCGTCGTCTATCCGTTCCAGGCCGATGACGAAAAGCGCGCCGCGTATCGCGCAGACGTGACCTATGCCACGAACAACGAGCTCGGGTTCGATTACCTTCGCGACAACATGAAGGGCTCGATCGAGGAAATGACCCAACGCGGCCATTTCTACGCCATCGTCGATGAGGTCGATTCGATCCTCGTCGACGAAGCCCGGACCCCGCTGATCATCTCCGGCCCAAGTCAGGACCGCAGTGAACTGTACCGGGTGCTGGACGCGTTCATTCCGGAATTGGATGCGACGCACTTCACGCTGGACGAAAAGACCCGGAACGCGACCTTCACCGAGGACGGGAACGAGTTTCAGGAACAGCGCCTGTCGCAAGCGGGCATCCTGCCCGAGGGGCAGACGCTGTATGATCCGGAATCGACGACGATCGTGCACCATGCGAACCAGGCCCTGCGCGCGCACAAGCTGTATCAGCGCGACCAGAATTATATCGTCAAGGACGGCGAAATCGTCCTGATCGACGAATTCACCGGCCGCATGATGAAAGGCCGCCGTCTGTCGGACGGTCTGCACCAGGCGATTGAAGCCAAGGAGAACGTCGACATCCAGCCGGAGAACGTGACGCTCGCCAGCGTGACGTTCCAGAATTATTTCCGCCTTTACGACAAGCTGTCGGGGATGACCGGGACGGCCGCGACCGAGGCCGAGGAGTTCGCCGAGATCTACAAGCTGGGCGTGGTCGAGGTTCCGACGAACCGCCCGATTCAGCGGCAGGACGAGCATGACCGCGTCTACCGCACCGCCGCCGACAAATATGCGGCCGTGCTGGAGGCCATCCGCGACGCCTATGCCCGTCGCCAGCCGATCCTTGTCGGCACAACCTCGATCGAGAAGTCGGAAATGTTGTCCAAGATGCTGGACGATGCCGGCATCCCGCACAACGTTTTGAACGCGCGCCAGCACGAACAGGAAGCGACTATCGTGGCTGAGGCTGGTAAACCTGGTGCAGTGACCATCGCGACCAACATGGCCGGTCGCGGCACCGACATTCAGTTGGGCGGCAACGTCGACATGAAGGTGATGGAGCGGCTGGCCGAAAACCCCGATGCCAACCCCGACGACCTTCGCCATCAGGTCGAGGCCGAAGTTGCCGCCGAAAAGCAGGCTGTACTGGAATCAGGTGGGCTGTTCGTTCTGTCCACCGAACGGCACGAAAGCCGCCGGATCGACAACCAGCTGCGTGGCCGGTCTGGTCGTCAGGGTGACCCCGGACGGTCGCTGTTTTTCCTGTCGCTCGACGACGACCTGATGCGCATCTTCGGTTCGGAACGTCTGGACAAGGTGCTGTCGTCCTTGGGCATGAAGGAAGGCGAGGCCATCGTCCACCCGTGGGTCAACAAATCCCTTGAACGGGCGCAGGCCAAGGTCGAAGGGCGCAACTTCGACATCCGCAAGCAGTTGCTGAAGTTCGACGATGTCATGAACGACCAGCGCAAGGCTGTCTTCAGCCAGCGCCTGGAAATCATGCAATCGGACGATGTCGGCGACATCGTGGCCGACATGCGCCATCAGGTGATCGACGACCTGATGGAAACCTACATGCCGGACCGCGCCTATGCCGAACAGTGGGACACTGCTGGCCTCAAGGAGGCGGTGCTGGAACGGCTGAACATGGACCTGCCGATTGCCGAATGGGCGGCCGAAGACGGCGTCGATCAGGCGGTCATCCGTGAACGGATCGGGCAGGCGACGGACGCGTATATGGCCGAAAAGGCCGTGCAGTTCGGCCCCGAGGCGATGTCCCAGATCGAAAAGCAGATCGTGCTTCAGACCATCGACCAGAAATGGCGCGAACATCTGGTGACGCTGGAGCATCTGCGGTCGGTCGTGGGTTTCCGTGGCTATGCCCAGCGTGACCCGCTGTCGGAATACAAGACCGAAGGCTTCCAGCTGTTCGAGGCGCTTCTGGACGGCTTGCGCGGCGACGTAACCCAGCAGCTTGCCCACATTCGCCCGCTGACCGAGGCGGAGCGCGAAGCGATGATGCAGGATTACCGCGACCAGATGGCGGCGCAGCAACAGGCGGCCCAGCCCCAGCACGAGGAAGCGGAGGCCTCCGACGTCAGTGGTGCAATCCCCGGCTTTGACGAAAACGATCCGACGACCTGGGGCAACCCCGGCCGGAACGACCCGTGCCCCTGCGGCTCGGGCCAGCGGTTCAAGAACTGCCACGGCCGCTTGGTCTGATAAGGGTACAAACTAACGAACCACGCGCGGAAGACCGCGCGTGGTTTGCATTAGGCGCGGCGGATGCGCGGGTTGGGTTGCCCGGTGTGTGACCTCAATCGACGTCAAATGAGGACGCAACGCAGCGGTTAGTCTACTGACGTTCCCCGCGTAGACGGCCAGCAGTGGCAGCAGCCATCAGCGCCATCGTTCCAGCGCGCGTCTGACGATAAACTCCCAGCCGCATCAGTCGGCGCACCGCAATCGGTCCCGGCGCCTCCACCGCCTGCGCAAACTCGTCCATGACCGCGATTGCGTCGGCCGTCAGCATATCCCGACACGCGCGCAGCGCCTGCAGGTTGGCATGCAGCCACGTCCCGTACTCACCCGCACCAAGCCGCCGCAAGCGGTCCAGACGCGCCCGCCACGTGTCGTTTCGGCCCATCTCGTTATCGCCATGCTGGCGATAGAAAACCGTGGTCGCCGGGTCGCGAATGACGTGGGCCCCGGCGCCCGACAGCAGCAGATACGCCCACCAGTCGTGTGAAATGACTCCCGCCGCACGCGCGTGCGCGGCACCCTCTTGCATGATCCGCAGGGCGGGCGGGTTCATCAACGTGGTGTTCCCCGGAACGCAGGCTTGGACCAAGGCATTCCGAAACCCCGCCGGTCGGGCATACAGCGGTGCATCGGTCAGAGGGCGAAGCCGCGCATCACAGATGACGGTCCGCGATGCCGTGATCGCCGGTCCGACCAGTGGAGCGATGTTTGTAACACCCCGGCTCAGCCGATCAGGTTTCCACACATCGTCCTGATCGCACCACGCCACCCAGTCATCGGGACCGGCATGCCTCAACAGGCTAAGGAAGTTCTGCGTAGCACCCTGCCTTGGTCCCTCGGCGACCTGCACCTTGCCGCCTGGCAGGTCATCCGCAAAGTCGAGCACCACCTTCAGCGTCCGGTCCGTTGACCCGTCATCAGACACGATCAAGCGCCAATCGGTCCAATCCTGCGCGGCAAGGCTGTCCAGCTGCGCGCGGATGTGCCCCTCGCCGTTATAGGTCGCCATGCAGATCAGGATGTGCGGGCGGGACATGGAGGGCGCTTTCACAACGATGGTTGCCGACGCCTAACGCCAAACGCACGGCCCCGCAAACTAACGCGGCGCGCGCTACGCTTTCCGCATGATCGCGCCGATCAGAACCGCACTGACATCAGGTGCGACGTTCTGAACGTTTTTCAGCAGTGTCGCCCGAAGTGCCTGCAGATGCGCGTCCGACGTAAAGTTGCCGTCGAATCCCCCGGTATTCGCATGGATCAGCAGCTGACGCAGGATCACATCGCGCAGCAGAAACTCCTGCTGATTTGTCGCCTCCTGCGCCGAAGACGGAATTTCCAGCGACAGGCTCAGGATCATCGTCGCGCTTAGCGTACCGTCTCGGACGATCGGCACGAAGAACTGCTGCGGAAAATCGAAGGTCGCTTGGGCTGAGGAAGCCGGACCATGACCGCCAGCGGTGCTGGCCGGCGTGTGGCTGTCCGACGCGGCCGCATGGTCGCCAGGCTCGGCGTCCGGCGCGTGATCATTGGCCGCGGCCCCCTGCCCATGACCTGGCTCTTCCTTCTTAAGGAACTCGCCGCCGACCGCGCCGCCGAAAAAGCCCACGAGCAGCAATATCGGAAAAATCAGTTTCTTGATCATCGCGCCACCTCAGTAAGGCAGGATCATGTCGGCCATCTGCTGGCCATAGCGCGGCTGTTGCGCGTCGGTCATCTGGCCCCGACCGCCATAGGAAATGCGCGCGCCCGCAATGCGGTCATAGTCGATTTCGTTGTTGCGGCCGATGTCGGACGGGCGGACGAACCCGCTGACGGTCAGCTCTCGCATCTCGAAGTTGACACGCACCTCCTGGCTGCCTTGAATCCGCAGAACGCCGTTCGGTAGCGTTTCCACGACCGTGGCAGCGACGCGCAGGGTCAGCCGGTCGCGCCGAGAGATATTGCCGGTGCCCTTGTAACTCGACGAGGTCTTTGCGCTGGCGAACTTGTCCGAGCTGGCACCTTCGGGCAGAATTTCGTCCAGCCGTTGGGGAATGCCCATCATGTGCGGCACGCTGACCGAATCGGCGCCCGTGCGGGTCCGGCCGCTGGTGTTCATCATCTCGGCCCGGTCGTCGATCCGGATGACGACGGTCAGGATGTCGCCCCGTTCAGAGGCGCGCCGATCACCCACCAGCGACATCTGTCCGTTCGACCAGAGCGATGCCTCCATCTCGGGCGTGCGGGGGGCCACGTTCAGCGTGGGTTCGGTCATCGCCATGTAGTCGGCTGTCGAACGATCCTCGGTCATGGTCGGCGGGCGGCCCAGATGATCGGCGCCCGAACATGCAGCGAGCGTTCCGATGGTTGCCAAGGCAAGAACCGGACGGGAAGGTTTCAAATTCATTGTTCAGCCTTTCAGCGCTGCGCGACGGTTGCCGTGCCGTCGGGGTTGATGCGCGCGTCTACGGTCGCGCGAGAGGAGAGGTTCATGACCCGGATCAGATCGCCCGAGCCACCCGCACCGAGGGCGCGCCCTTCGGTCGCGATTTCCAGCGCGCCCATGGCATAGGTCAGCGTCACGATCTGGTTTCGGTTGATGAGCTTGGGCGTCGTCAGCAATGCCGCCGTGACCGGCCGCCCGGCATAGATCGCCGTGCGCGGGGCAAGTCCCACCAGCGGGTCGATGCCAGTCGTGTCGGCAGGATCAATGATCAGATCTTCGGCGACGATGGCCGTGCCGGCGGGAAGCAGGCGCGCCGCCACGATGTCGCCCGCAAACGCGGGTCCGGCGGCCAGCAGAAGGGAAAGCGTCAGGCGGATCATCGGACTTGCACCGTCGCGCTCATCATCTGGTCGACGGCGGTGATGACCTTGGAGTTCAGTTCATACCCACGCTGCGCCTTGATCAGTTCGGTGATTTCCCGCACCGGATCGACGGCGCTTTCCTCCAGATAACCTTGGCGCAGCGTCCCGATGCCCTGTTCGCCCGGTGTCCCAAGCGTCGGTGCCCCGGACGCCGGCGTTTCCAGAAACATGTTCGAGCCGGTGGCCTTCAGCCCCTTTTCGTTGACGAAGGTCGCAAGCGTCAAATTTCCCAACTGCTCGGGCTCGACCCGGTGGGAAAAGAAGGCCTGAACTTCGCCGCTGGCGCTGATGGCAATAGAGGTTGCCTCGGCCGGGATGGTGATGCCGGGGGCGACGGGGAAGCCGTCGGAGGTGACGACCAGCCCATCGGCAGACCGCTTCAACGCGCCGTCGCGGGTATAGCCCGACGCGCCCGAGGGAAGCTGCACCTCCAGATAGCCTTGTCCGTCGATCGCGATGTCCAGATCGCCGTTGGTCTGGCTGAGGGCGCCCTGCTGCAGACTGATCGTCACGGCGGTCGGCCGCACGCCCAGCCCTAACTGCACACCCGCCGGGACCATGGTCCCATCGCCGGCGGTCAGCGACCCGGGCTGTGACGCCGACTGATAGGCGAGGTCCGCGAATTCGGCGCGCCGGGCGTTGTAGCCCGTCGTCGACATGTTCGCGAGGTTGTTCGAGATGACCTCGACCCGGGTTTGCTGCGCGCTCATCCCGGTGGCGGCGATCTGCAGGGCTCTCATGTCGGCTCCTTACCTGGTCAGTGCGGTGATGGCGGCGCGGATGCGCTGGTCTTCGGCATCCATGAAGGACTGGCTGAGCTGATAGGCCCGCTGGACATCGATCATCCGCGCCATTTCCACGACAGGATCGACGTTCGAACCCTCCAGAAAGCCTTGGCGCACGGTGGCGTCGTCCAGAACCTGTGGGTCTGCCGCGGCAAACAACGTGCCGCCGTCGTGCCGCAGGTCCGCCCGGTTGCCACCATCGAAAACGCCGACGCGGGCGACGGGCTGGCCACCGGCGGACACGGTGCCGTCTGGCCCGAGCGATACCGCGCCCAGATCGGGCGGCACGACGATCGGCGCGCCGCCGTCATCCAGAAGGGCATAGCCGTCGAGGTTCACGATCTCACCTTCAGCCGAGGGCATGAACGCACCGGCCCTCGTCAGGCGGTTTCCCTGTGGCGTGGCCAGCATGAAGAACCCGTCCCCGTCGAGTGCCAGATCCCACGTGCCGCCTGTTGATTCGAGCGCGGCATGGGACAGATCGACGTCGCGCCCCTTGGCGGTCCCCATGGAAAGCGTGTCACCGCCCCCGATGGCCGACATGTGTTCGGCGAAAAGCACCCCTTCGCGGCGAAAGCCGCTGGTGTTTGCGTTGGCGATGTTGTTCGCGATCGACTGCATCTCTCGCATCAATCCAGACTGGCGTGTCAGTGCGGCATAGACGGCGTTGTCCATCACGACCCCACGATCAGCGGAATGATCTGGTCGGTGAAGAAGCCAGACAGGAGCGCGGTCATGAAGCTCATGCTGACCCAGAACACGACCAGCATCAGACCAACCTTGGGCACAAAGGTCAGGGTCATTTCCTGAACTGAAGTCAGCGCCTGAAAGAGGCCGATCACGACACCCGTAACCAACGCGACGATCAGCAGCGGGGCAGACATGCGCGTGGCGATCCAGAACGCCTGACGGGTCATGTCGAAGATCACATCTTCCGTCATCAGACCGGCATCCTCAGGATTTCCTGATACGCCTCGACGACCTTGTCACGAATGGCGGCAGCGGTTTCGACAGCGAACTGTGCTTGGGCGATGGACTGGACCAGGGTCTGGGTGTCGCCAGTGCCGGTCATGGCCGCCTGCGCGGCCACGTCGGACTGCGCCATGACCTGCGCAAATTCCTGCGCCGCCGAGGTGATGCCTTGGGGCAGGGCCGAGCCGCCAGACACCGGCGCGATGGCCGAGCGGGCCGAGACATAGGCGGATGCGATTGTCGTCATGTCTGATCCTTTCAGCGGCGCAGGATGTCGAGCAGGCTCGACTGCATCTGCCGGCTTTGTTCATAGACGCGCAGGTTCGCCTCATAGCTGCGGGCGGCTTCGCGGCTGTCGGCCATCTCGATCACCAGATCGACGTTGGACCCGGCGTAATAGCCGTCTGCGCCCGCAAGCGGATTGGCAGGGTCATAAATGCGGGCCAATTCCTGCTGGTCGCTTTGGCTGGGTGTTGCGCGGACTGCCCCCGTCAATTGGCCAAAGTCGCGGTCAGGCTGGAATGAAACCAGCTTGCGGCGATATCCGGGCGTGTCGGCGTTCGCGATGTTTTCCGAAATATGGCGCAGCCGCACACCCTGCGCGCGCATGCCCGAGGCGGCGATGTCGGTGGCGGTCAGGCGGTCCATCGCCATCACCTCCGCCCCAATCCGGCGCGCATCAGCGACAGGCCAGATTGGAAGACTATGACGCCCAGATCAAAGCTGCGGCGCGTGGATGCCTGACGGACAAGTTCGTCTTCGATGGAGACGGTGTTTCCGTTCGGCGACGCCTCGCCCCCCGCGTCGACAAGACGGGGCGTACGTAATTGGGTTCCTGACAGGTGCCGTGTGTCGGTGGTGCGGAGTTCGGTCGAACCCGCGCTGCGCCAGACGCTGGCAAAGTCGGCGCTGTCCATGGCGCGATAACCGGGGGTGTCGGCATTGGCGATGTTCTGCGCCACCAGCTTTTGCCGCGCACCTGCGTGGCTGGTCAAAGCCTGCGCCATCCGCATCGTTTCGATTCTGTCAAACACCGGCTTCTCCTGCGTTCGGATAAACCGGTGATTAACCCCGAGTCGTTTAGAAACCCTTTATGAGCAATGCTTTCAGATCAGGGCCGCATGTCGGGATTGTCTAAAATTGGATCCATCACGGCCCGGATGGCGCGTCTGCGTCATGCACGCTATTTCGGTCGCGTCTCGTCGATCCGGGCGGGGCTGGTGCATGTGGCGGGTCTGGCCCACGCGGCGGCTGTGGGCGACCGCGTTATGTTCAGCACGGGCACGTTGGCCGGTGAGGTCGTGGGTCTGGCTGCCGACTTCGTTCTGGTCCTGCCCGATGAGGCGCCTGAGGGTTTGACGATCGGGGCCGAGGTTGAGCTGACTTTCGCCCCGACCTTGTCGCCCGCAAATGACTGGGTCGGACGCATCATCGATCCGCTGGGCCGCCCGCTGGACGGGCGCCCCCTGATGGCCGGACCGGTTGAGCGTGGGTTCCGGCCCAGCCCCCCGGCGGCGACCACCCGGCGGCGGCTGGGTGCGCGGCTGGCGACCGGTCTGGCGGCCTTCGACACGCTTTTGCCCATCGTGCGGGGTCAGCGGATCGGCCTTTTTGCTGGATCAGGCGTCGGGAAATCGACGCTGCTGTCGCTGTTGGCCAAGGGGGTTGCCGCCGATGTCGTTGTCATCGCGATGGTTGGCGAACGGGGGCGAGAGCTGCGCGAATTCGTGGAAAACACGCTGGGCCCTGACGGTATGGCGCGGTCGGTCATCGTCGCCGCCACGTCCGATCAATCCCCACTGATGCGGCGAAGATGCGCATGGGCCGCCATGACGGTGGCCGAGCATTTCCGCGATCAGGGCCAGCATGTCCTGTTCTTGGCCGATTCCGTCACCCGCTTTGCCGAGGCGCACCGGGAAATCGCGCTCGCCGCCGGTGAAAGTGCCAGCTATCGCGGTTTCCCGCCTTCCGTGTCCCAGATGATCATGGCCTTGGCGGAGCGCAGCGGACCGGGTCCTGATACCGGGGCGGGTGATATCACCGCGATCTTCAGCGTGCTGGTGGCTGGCTCTGATATGGAGGAGCCGGTGGCCGACATCCTGCGGGGGGTGCTGGACGGCCACGTGGTGCTGGACCGCGCCATCGCAGAACGCGGACGCTTCCCGGCGGTGGATTTGCTGCGCTCCGTCTCTCGGTCACTGCCGCATGCGGCGACGGATGCCGAAAACGCATTGATCGGGCGCGCGCGAAAGATGCTGGGCGCCTATGCCGAATCAGAGCTGATGATCCGGGCGGGACTCTATACGCCGGGCACGGACGCGATCCTAGATGAGGCGGTCAAACTCTATCCCGCGCTCGACGCGCTGATCGCGTCGCGCGCGCCGGACGGCGTGGACCAAAGCTTTCGCGCCCTGGCGGATGCGCTGACTGTACCGCGTCAGGTCGGCAGCCGCCAAGGCAGGCATCTGCATGCGGTGAAGTGAAATCACGGCAGAATTGGAACCCATCACGGCCTGAAACTCTTATGTCATCGGTCGGACGGGCCGGCCAAGAAACGACGGAAAATCTTTACGATGACCGGTACGAACCCCTTTGCAACCGAGCGTGATGGCGACCGCCTGACTGGCTCGGACACGCTGATTGACGAAGGGTTCGGTCGTGACCTGAATACGCGCGACGGAGTGATTGAGGTGGCCGAGGAGTTCGCCACTGTCGATGTCGAGCGTCGTGAAACTGGGGTCGTCCGCGTTCACTTGAAGACTGACGAAACTGACGAGCTTTTGCCCGTGTCGCTGCGTCACGAAGGTGTCACGGTCACACGCCACCCAGTCGAGCAAGAGCTGACAGAAGTTCCGCAGACCCGCACCGAGGGAGATGTGACGATCATCCCGGTCTATGAGGAACGCGCGGTCGTCGTGACCAAGCTGTTTCTTGTCGAAGAAATTCATATCCGCCGCGAGATCCGTGAAGAGCAGATCGACGCGCCGGTTACCCTGCGCCGCCAGCGTGCCGTGGTCGAACGGCTGGATGAGAACGGCGTGGCACGCGACGACATCGCGTGATGTGTGCGACCGCAATTTTTGACCATCGAGGATTTTGACAATGACCTATGAAGCAAGCGCAAATGGCGCACGCAGCCTGTCCGCCATGTTCGACACCCGCGCCGAGGCCGACCGTGCCGTCGCCGCACTTGAGGCTGCCGGAATCGCCGATGTTGTCCTGACGGGCGGCGAGAACGAAGGTTACGGCAGCGTGTCCCGTGATGTGCAGCCCGACACCCGCGACGCCGACCGCGGCTTCTTTGCCTCGCTGGGCGACTTCTTCTTCCCGGAAGAGGACCGCTATGCCTATGCCGAAGGTCTGAACCGTGGCGGCTATCTGGTGACGGTCTCGAACCTCCAGGCGGGTCAGTACGATGCGGCGCTGGACATTCTTGACGATGAAGGTGCCGTCGATCTGGAAGCCCGGGAAACCGAATGGCGTTCGGAAGGGTGGAGCGGCTATGACAACGCGCAGCCGGCCGCTTATGCCGCCGATACAACCTATGGCGAAGATACGCTGGAAGGCGATCTGAACCGCGATGGCAAGATCGACGTCGTGGAAGAGCGGCTTCAGCTGGCTAAGCGCGAAACCGAAGGCGGCCGCGTCCGTGTCCGGTCTTACGTTCGCGAAGTCCCGGTCGAAGAGTCGATCGAGCTGCATTCAGAGCACGTGAACATCGAACGTCACCCGGTCGATCGTCCTGCAGGTGACGACGCATTCCGCGACCAGACACTGGAAGCGCGCGAATACAGCGAAACCCCGGTTGTCCGTAAGGATGCCCGTGTGGTCGAAGAGATCAACCTGAACAAGGAATCCGAGTCGCACACCGAAACCGTGCGCGACACCGTGCGCAAGACCGAGGTCGAGATTGATGATGAGCGCGTGGCCGGTGATCGCACCACGGGTGAGTGGGCTGACAAAGACCGTATCTGATCTAAACTGATACCGACCATCGGCGGCCGCCCCGGAAGGGGCGGCCGTCTTTACATTCGTGGGTTGATTATTGTTAGGTGGCGGCTGGTGATATTGTGGGCGCAACAGCAATTTGACAAGTTGCTCCAGATATTTGGCTCCGATCTGACGAATGGCACTAAGCGAATTTTTTGTCCGTTATCTTCAACTGCGCGACGAGTTGAGCGCTGAGGACTTGGCGCGCCTCCGCGCTATCCGAACCACGATCGCCGACTTTGACCCGGGCGCGGTCATCATCCCGTCAGAGGTGCCGCTGAAACGCAGCTGCATGATGCTCCGGGGGTTTGCCGGTCGCGTTCACGTCGTTCCCACCCGGCGTCAAGGCAGTTTGCAAGAAGTCATCACAGCGCTGCATGTTCCGGGCGACTTTGTAGACCTGCACGGATTTGTTCTGACGGGTCTGGAACATGAAGTCCGCGCCTATGGTCCCGCGCAGGTTGAGTTCGTCGATCACGACGAGCTGCGCGACATCACGGAGCGTTTCCCCCATCTGACGCGGCTGCTGTGGATGTCGACAGCGATCGATGCAGCGATCCATCGTCAATGGCTGGTCGCCGCGGGGTCGCTGCGATCAACCGCGCATCTGGCGCATCTGCTGTGCGAAATCTACGCTCGTCTCGCCTCGGTCGGTGCTGCGCATGATGGTCGGATGACGTTCCCGCTGTTGCAGCGGCAATTGGCACAGGCGCTGGGATACTCTTCGATCCACATCAACCGGGCCGTCCGCGAATTGCGCGACCGAAGCCTGCTGACCTGGAACGGGGTCGAGGTCCATCTGCGCGATCTGGCCAGCCTTCAGGCCTTGGCTCAGTTCGACCCGACCTATCTGGACGCGGAACGGCAGGCGCGGTGACGGCCTACTGACACAGGCGATAGCCGCCGCGCCGGGCCTTGACGTCCAGATGCAGATGGTTGTCGTGGGCCGCATTGCTGCCCGGTCCCAGAACCGTCGCGAAGTCCATGCAGGCGGACGCCTGAACCGTCGCTTGGAAGGCTTGGAGCATGTCACCCGAATCCTCTCGCGGTGCGACGACGATTTCTGATCCGTCGTCAAAGCGAAAGCTGGCGATGTCGATTGCATTGCCCAAGGCATGTTCGGACAGCTTGGCCGATGACGCGCCGCCCACCACGCCGCGGCACTGATAGGTCGTGCCAAGCGTCATCTCTGTCAGTTTCGGTGATCCGGGCAGCCGCTTTGTTGCCGGGGCCACGAAGTCGCGCACCCAATGCGACAGGCTGCGCGCCGTGTCGCAACGCATCTCGGCACCGCCCGCCAACGCCACGCCAGGCAGGATCGACGTGATCCGAACCGGCCGCGCGATGCCGCAGTCACGCTGATCTTCATCGATCATGGCAGGCAGTTCCTCATACCCGACGCCTTGCGTGAACAGCTCGAGCAGGCACGCAGAATAGGCGAAATCGTCCTCGCGCAGTTGCTCGGGCATGGGGGGCTCAAGCGCTGCCGTCCGTTCAGCCTCTCGTCGGTCCATTTCGTCGGGCGGGATCAAGCGACCGACTGAGCCCACCCGAACGCCGTTTTCATCGGCAGGAGGCACGTCCGGCTTGGTCGTGGGGGCAGCAACCGTGTCGGCTTGAACGCTGATCGACGCAGGCTTGTCTACCGGTGGCGTCGCGTCGTCGGCTGTCTTCGCGGTCGGTCGGTCCTGCGCCCATGCTGCCATCGCAAGGATCGACGCGACCGAGACAGCAGCAAGAAACGCGCGGTTCATCCTCAATTCTCCGGCGGTGGCGGCAGGATGGTTTCCTGAACCGGGGCCGGAACCGTTTCCACCGGGGCAGCGGGCGGGGCGGTCAGCGCGTCCTGCAGCGCCTGCTCAGCCGCTTCGGCGGCCGCAGCGACCGCAGGGTCGATGGGGGCCAGTTGGGTCTGGGCCGGCACCGCCAGCGGCGCTTCGCGACCGGCGGGCCGGGGCAGGGCTGTTGGTCGCGCCGGCGTCGTGCCGGGCATGGTCGGCGCGGCTTCCAGATCACCCGCGCCGCTGACGGCCAGATTGGCCGGACGAACGCCAGGACGCGCCGACGTCGTCAGCAACCCCGCAGCACTGGTCGGAAGCGCCGCTGATTGCGCGCTTGCGGCCCCGACCCCTGCCACGTCGCCCGGACCGGTGGCACGACCAACCGCCTGCGTTGAGGCCTCGCCTGTGGCCTGCTCCGGCGATAGTCCGGTCGCCTGCGAAATCGTGACGCCAGGCGCGAGAAACTCCACGACGGTCCGCCCGGGCTGAACCATGTGCGCCAGTTCCTGCGCGTCCCAGTTCGTCAGCCGGACACAGCCGTGGGATTGGCTGACGAACAGGCGAGACGGCGTCGGCGTGCCGTGGATGCCATAGGTGGGTTTGCTGAGCGCGATCCAGACGTTACCGACCGGCCCGTTCGGGCCGGGCGGGATCGTCAACACCCGATCATTGTCGCCCTGCTTGAAATTGATGTTGGGGTTATACGTGTAGTTGGGATTGATCGCGACGCGTTCGACCATATGCGCCCCGTGGGGCGACGGCGTGGCAGACGATCCGACTGTCGCCGGATAATCGACGATCATCCGGTCCCCGGCGTAAGCGGCAACCCGACCGGTCTGCTTGTCGATCAGGATGCGATCGACCTTGGTTCGGATCGGCTTGGGCACCTGCATCACATTGATGACGGCGCCCGGCTCGAACTTCGTGCCCGGATTGATCTGGGTCAGAAAGCGGTCGTCCATATGGAACCGCTCGGCCAGTTTTTCGACGATGCTGGTGTAACCCATCGACGGCATCTGCGCTTTTTCGGCGTAGTCCGTGGGGATCGACGCAACCAGACCTTCGCCGTCGGCCGCGGTGATCGTATATTCCATCGTCGCCGGGATGGTGTTGTAGGGTTGCAGCAAGGCCCAGATCGTCGCGTCCATCCGGCCGTCCTGCGGCAGGGCGTTGCGACGCTCGAACGCCTTGATGGCGCTCTCGCTCATCCCGCCGCGGAATCCGTCGATGACGCCGGGCGAGGTGCCGGCGCGATCCAGAAGCAGTTGCACCTTGGCCGTGATGGCGGACTGGCCCGCAGGCAGGTCACCCCCGCCATATTCGGCATTGGTGATGTCGTCGGCGGTCATCTGCACCCGCTTGGCCTGTGCCTGTGCCTGTGCCTGCAAGGGGGGCAAAGCCATGGCTGCCAGCAAGGACAGAAGCAGTGAGGCTGGCGCGCGCATGACGGTCTCCGGCGGATAGGTGTGTCAGATGATCGGACTTGGCGGTGTTTTCCGCGTCACGCCTGTGGGGCACAAGTCACGCCCGGTCAAGATTGGTTGAATCCGGCGGTCAGGAAAGTGACGCGGGGGGACATCTTGCCGTCGGGGCGGTCCTGAATAACCTTGGCCCCAAGATCAAACGGATGGGGGGCTTGCATCATGGAAAACTGTCAAATCGACGATCTGGGCGATCGGCTGGTCGTCACGAATGACAACCCGAAACGGCGCAATGCGCTGACGCCCGGATTTCAGGCCGGGCTGAGTCAGGCTTTGGCCACCGCGAACGCGGAACGACGGATCGCCGCGGTCATCCTGACCGGTGCTGAGGGTTTCTTTTGCGCAGGGGGCGACCTGAACGTCCTGATGACCGCGCACACCTTGTCTGATGACGGTCGTCGCGCCCGCATCCGCGACCTGGCCCAGCTGATGCAGTCCATCATGGATTGCCGCGTTCCCGTCATTGCTGCGGTCGAAGGTGGCGCTGCAGGCGCGGGTTTGTCCTTGATGATGGCCTGTGATCTTGTCGTCGCGGCAAGCGATGCGCAGTTCACGGCGGCCTATGTCAACGCGGGACTGATCCCGGATGGTGGCCTGAGCGGGACGTTAAGTGCGGCGCTGCCACGCCCGCTGGTGGCCGAAATGCTTTTGCTGGGGTTGCCAGTGGGGGCGGAGCGGCTCTTTGATCTGGGTGCGATCAATCGCCTCGCCACCCCCGGCGATGCGCTGGACAGCGCAAATCAGCTGGCCGACCGACTGGCGCAAGGGCCTGCCGATGCGCAGGCGGCGATCAAGACCCTGACCACCACCGCGCATCGCGCCATGATTCAGGCGCAGTTCGACGCCGAAGTGCCGCTGATGGCGGCCGCGCTGGCTGGCCCCGAGGCCGCCGAAGGCGCAGCGGCATTTCTGGCCAAACGGCAGCCCGAATTCGCCCGTCTCAGAAACAGCTGAACTGCGATCAAAGGCCGCGGATGTTGCTGCCGGGGGGAAAGCTGCGGATCGTGTGCCCGACCTGAAAGGCGTGGCAGACATAGCTCATGGGGCGCCCCTCGCTCCAGCAGCAGGAGTGGCGAACAAGGACCGGAGTATCGCCATGGACCCGCAGATCCTCGGCCGCGTCCACGTCACCTGCACGCTCGGCGGTGATTTCGCTTTCCCAGCGATGAATGGCGACGTGATTGCACAGCCATTCGTTCAGACTTTGGGAAATGCTGTCGACGCCTGCATCGGGATAAGCCGATTGCAACGTCCATCGCGATTCTGAACACCACGGAATGCCATCGGCAAAAATGACCTCTCGCGTGAAAACGACCGTGTCGGTCGGGGACAGCATCATGGCGGCCTGCACTGCAGGTGGGGGCGCAACCGTCTTTGCAACGACACGCTGCGAATCAAAGGTCTGACCGCGTTCGGCAATCAGATCGCGGATGATGGGCACACCGATGGTCGACGCGTCTTCCATGCTGGCGTTGACGCGCGTCCCGACCTTGCGACGACGTTCGACAATGCCCCGGCGCGCCAGTTCGGTCAGCGCCCGGTTGACCGTGGCCCTTGCACAACCGAATTCGACTGCAAGTCGCTGTTCGGTCGGAATCAGCTCTCCGGGGACATAGATGCGCTGGCGGATCCGCTCCATGATTTCGGACATGACCGATTGCCACGTCGCCATGCTGGATCGCGGAGCGCCCACGAATTGCCTGTCGGCCGGACTTTCACCCTGCGCAGAGAAACGATCAGATTTGTTGTCGAAGTCTGTCATTGTTTGGTCGTGCCGATCGAAAAGGCGGGCCTGGCGCAGCGGCTGGAGTGGCGACCGACCCTTTGGTTAGGCATGGTTCGGTCAGGCACGGCAGAGATGATCTAGGCGTCGTCTGGAGAAAATTCCTGTGGCGTAACTGATAGTTGCGAAAAGGGCGGCGGTAAGCTGTCTTTTCGACGGTTGCGTGCCTTCGGGGCATTCTGAACTGGTCAGTCTGGCCGTGCCGCCTATGCCGGTTCTTGTCAACTTCTAATTGCATTGCCCCGCACCCGGACCCTCTTTTCAGCGGAGAAAAGCAAGCGTATGGCTGCAGTCATGTCTGCGACAAATCCGCCCATAGCGGGGCCCCGTTCCGCCAGCCTGAACCCTGCACCGGTCGCGTGGACCGTTCTGGGCGCGCTGAGTGTCTGCCACATGATCAACGACATCATGCAGTCGCTGCTGTCGTCGATCTATCCGTTGCTGCAGGCAGAGTTTAACTTGGACTACACCCAGATCGGGCTTCTGACTTTTGCGTTTCAGGTGACCGCGTCGTTCCTGCAGCCGCTGATCGGCATCTATACCGACCGCTATCCGATGCCCAAATCGTTGAGCGTAGGGATGCTGATGACGTTCGTCGGCGTTCTGATCCTGTCGCAGGTCCACAGCTATCCGCTGTTGGTGGTGGGCGCGATGCTGATCGGAACCGGCTCGGCCGTCTTCCACCCCGAAAGCTCGCGCATTGCGCGGACGGCGTCAGGCGGGCGGTTCGGAACCGCACAGTCGCTGTTTCAGGTCGGCGGCAATTTCGGACAGGCGATGGGGCCGCTGCTGGCCGCGTTTCTGGTCGTGCCGTTCGGTCGTCCTGTCATTGGCTGGGTCGCGCTGTTCGCGCTGGCCGGTGCCGCGACGCTTTGGCAGGTGGGTAAGTGGGCTGACGGGCGCCGTCGCGCCGCGGGTCCGCAGGTCGCGCCGCCCAAGCCCCTTCTGTCGCGCAATCGGATCATCGCATCCATCGCAATCCTTGCCGTGCTGACGATGACCAAGAACTTTTACACGGCCAGCATCTCTAGCTATTACACGTTCTTCCTGATCCAGAAGTTCGGTCTGTCGGCGCAGGCGTCGCAGGTCATGCTGTTCCTGTTTCTGGGCGGCATGGCCGCTGGCGTCATGCTGGGCGGCATCATCGGGGACCGGGTCGGTGCGCTGACGGTCATCTGGGTGTCGATCCTCGGCGTCCTGCCGCTGACGCTGCTGTTGCCGCATGTGGGGCTGGTCGCGACGGGGATCCTGACGGTGCTGATCGGGCTGATCCTCGCCTCGGCCTTCCCCGCGATCGTCGTATACGCGCAGGAGCTGGTGCCCGGGCGCACTGGCCTCATCGCAGGCCTGTTCTTCGGGTTCGCCTTCGGCATGGGCGGGGTCGCGGCTGCGCTGCTTGGGGTGGTCGCCGACCATACCAGCATCGAATATGTCTATACGCTCTGTTCGTTCCTGCCAGCACTGGGTCTGGTGACGATCTTTCTGCCGCGCCGCGACGAACTCTCACGCGCCGAACGCTGAGGCATGGCCGAACCGCGCCCAAACGGGCCGATTGTTCATTTGGGATTCGACAGCTGCGGCGGTGAGGCGCTGGCGCGGCTGTTTCGCACCAACGACCTGTCGGCGCTGGTCTGGGAAAAGGGCGCCCTTGCCCGCGAGATCGTTTACCGCGATGCCGCCAATCGCCGTGCGCCGTCCGACTGGCAGCGGGCGGATCTGCTGGCCGAACTTCACCATCACGATACGTCACGCGCGCCTGCCTTCGGCTTCGAACGGTTCGAATGGCTCGACCGGCAACTGCCGGGCGCGACCTTTGTCCTGACACTGCGCGACGTGGAAGGTTGGGCGGCCGACCGATTGGGGGCGACGACCCTTGGCCGCTCGGCGCGCGAGACGGCAAGGCGGCTGGGGTGCGCACCGTCTGATCTGCCCGAAATCTGGATCGCCGACTGGGATCGTCATATCACGCGCGTCCGCGCGCACTTTGCCGACCGCCCCAATTATCTGGAGATCGACCTGGAGGGCCTTGACTGGCACGCCCTGCGGGAGCGGTTGGCCCGTGGTGGCGTCACGGGTCTTGACCGACTGCCCCCACGACCGGCCGAGCGGGTGCTGGATTTCGGCGCCGTCCCCGCCGCCGGGCGGGTGATGGACTTGCTGACCGAAACCGCCCCGATCATCAGCCATGGTGGCCCGATCGATCAGGCGCTAGTGGATGAGCTGCTGCCATTTTGCCTGGGTGTCATGCGCCATGGCACAGAAGGGGTGGCCGACCCCGGCAGAAGCTTTTCAGACATCTACGCCTATCACGATGGCGCTGGCGGCGTGTTCGGACGCAGCGGCATGCGGGCCGAAATCGACTTCGACCCGCTGCACGATCAGTTCGTCGCTCGCCCAGTTGGTGGCAAGATCGACCGGACGGAGGCCGTGCTGAATCAGCTGCACACGCTGGGGCGCTTGACCCCGGTTCAGATCGACATGGCGGATGCGCGGCATTTCGGTGCTGCAGGTAGGCCCCAGACCCAGTACCCGACGCTGACATACAACCGTCGCGAAGGGGCCGTGAATGTCGTCCTGTGGCCGCTGCCCGGTTTCCACGAAATCGGCACACCGGCATTTGCGCTGCCCTACAACCCGGACAGCGTCAGTTTCGATGAAAAGGAAGATCGCGTCATGTGGCGCGGCAACCTGTCAGGCGTCAGCCGCAGGCCGGGTGGGGCAAACGGTCCGGGCGCGATTCGGTTGGCAGGCATCATCGGCGATGAGCAGCGTAGCCCGCTGGAACGCGCAGCGGCAGCACGCGCCATGCGCACAATCCCACGCCTAGCTGTTCTGGAACGATATGGCGCTCGGACGGACATGGATCTGGGCTTGGTCATGTCGCTTGCAATCAAGCGCGCAGGCGAGATGCCACAACTGGACGCTGCCATCCGTCCACGGCTGTCGATCCGTCAGATGTTGTCGTGTCGATGGCAGCTGTGTCTGGCCGGCTATGACGTTGGCACCAACTTCGTCTGGGCCGCAAATTCCAACTCGGTCGTTCTGAAGGAAGAGGCGGGGTGGGAGGTCTATTTCTCGGCCCTGTTCCGACCGTGGGAGCACTATGTCCCCTTGGCGCCAGCGGCCGCCGACCTGGAAGAGCGTCTCGACTGGGCGCGCGCCAACCCCGCGCTGACCGCCCAGATGTCGGCGGAAAGCCGGCATCAAGTCCACCGACTTGCCGACTATCCCACCCAGCGCGCGCTCATGCGGGCCATCGCCGAATCGATACCGGCCATTCCGCCACCGTTTGGCAGTTAGCTTTTCTTGGTCACAGGAACCCAGCCATCGGGGCAGTGGTTGGGACGGTGACCAATACGGAAAGGAAAGCCTCATGGCAGACGACATTACCGGCAAACGCATCCTGATCATCGCGACGGACGGGTTCGAGCAGTCCGAGCTGGAAGTCCCGCGCGACGATCTGAAGAAGGCCGGGGCCGAGGTGGTCGTGGCCGCCCCGAAAGCGGGCAAGATCAAGGGCTGGGACGAAACTGACTGGGGTCAGGACGTTGCCGTGGACAAGACGCTGGCCGAGGTGTCGGCCTACGACTTCGACGCCATCGTGTTGCCCGGTGGGGTGATCAACCCCGACAAGCTTCGCACCGATGATCAGGCCATTTCCCTGATCAAGGACTTTGCCGCCGCTGGCAAACCCATCGCTGCGATCTGTCACGCACCTTGGCTGCTGATTCAGGCGGATCTGGTCGACGGCAAACGCGCGACCGGCGTCGAATCGGTTCATACCGATCTGGCGAACGCGGGCGCGAGCGTGGTGGACGAATCGGTCGTCGTGGACGGAAACATCATCACCAGCCGCACACCGAAGGACCTGCCCGACTTTGTGGCAGCGATTGCCAAGGCTATTGCCTGACCATCGAAAGCGACCGGACGGCACGGCGCCGCCCGGTCGCATCTGACTGGCGGGATTGCCACGAGCGCGTTAATCAACGCGCATGACCCGCAGCCCGACTTCACCCGCAAAATCACCATCACGCCCATCCATGCTGCACGAGCGGGCGTGCTGGGACGCCGGCGCGATCCTTGTTTGCGGCGTTGATGAAGTCGGTCGCGGGCCATTGGCCGGGCCGGTGACCGCCGCAGCCGTCGTCTTGCCGCGCAAAGGTATCCCACCCGGGTTGGACGATTCGAAAAGGCTGACGGCGGCAGAGCGGGAACGACTGGCCCAACGTCTGTTCGACTGCGCGGATTGCTGCGTGGCCCATGCGTCGGTCGAGGAAATCGACACCCTCAACATCTATCACGCGGCGCATCTGGCGATGTGTCGTGCGGTCGCGGGGTTGGCGGCTGCGCCCTGCGTGGTGCTGGTTGACGGGAATGCCGTTCCAAAGGCGCTTGGCATCCAGGGGCGCGCCATCATCGGCGGGGACGCGATCAGCAGATCGATTGCTGCAGCCTCGATCATCGCCAAGGTGGCGCGCGATCGGATCATGGTGGATTTGGCGCAACAGCACCCGGGATATGGTTGGGAACAGAACGCGGGTTATCCGACTCCCCACCATCGGCGGGCGCTCGCAGATTTGGGTGTCACTCCGTTCCATAGGCGCAGTTTCAAGCCAGTCCACAAGATATTGTGTCCAGACGAAATCGTAACCTGCTGATTCAAAATAAGAATTGACGGCGAATCGGGTCTGACTCACAATCTGCCCATCAAGATCGGCACCAAAAAACAGCCGACAATGAGGGCAGAGCAGTGATGACGAAGACGCAGGATAAACCCCGCGCCGCAGCGGCGTGCGTGCCGCGCAACACCATATTGGCAGGCGACTGTATCGAGGTCATGGCCGGGCTTCCCGATGCCAGCATCGACCTGATCTTCGCCGACCCTCCCTATAACCTTCAACTTCGGGGCGAACTGCACCGCCCCGACAATTCGCGCGTCGATGCAGTCGACGATGCATGGGACCAGTTCACCGACTTTGCCTCCTATGACCGTTTCACGCGGGAATGGCTGGCGCAGGCTCGGCGTCTGCTGAAACCCAACGGCGCGATCTGGGTCATCGGCAGCTATCACAACATCTTTCGCGTCGGGGCCGAGCTTCAGAATCAAGGCTATTGGCTTTTGAACGACGTCATCTGGCGCAAATCCAATCCGATGCCGAATTTTCGCGGCAAGCGCTTGACGAACGCGCATGAAACGCTGATCTGGGCGTCCAAATCGGAAAGTGCCAAGGTCACCTTTAACTATGAGGCGCTGAAGTCGCTGAATGAGGGCGTCCAGATGCGCTCGGACTGGGTGCTGCCGATCTGCACAGGCGGCGAACGGTTGAAGGACGAAACCGGTAGCAAGGCCCATCCGACACAGAAGCCCGAAAGCCTGCTTCACCGCATTATCGTCGGCACCACGAACCCCGGCGATGTGGTGCTGGACCCGTTCTTCGGGACCGGGACGACTGGCGCCGTCGCCAAGATGCTGGGTCGCGACTGGATCGGGATCGAGCGGGAAGAGACCTATCGCAACGTCGCGACATCGCGGCTGGCCCGGGTGAGGCGTCTGGAAACGGCCGCGCTGGAAACGACCACCGGCAAGCGGGCCGAACCGCGTGTGCCCTTTGGTCAGGTGGTTGAACGGGGGATGCTGCGCGCGGGCGAAGAGCTGTGGTCGATCAATGCACGCCACAAGGCGCGCGTGCGGGCGGACGGTTCGCTGGTTGGCCGCGAATTCAAGGGCTCGATCCACCAGGTCGGCGCCGCCATGGAAGGTGCGCCGTCATGCAACGGCTGGACCTATTGGCACTTCAAACGCGAAGGCCGGATGGTTTCCATCGACACATTGCGCCAGCAGATCAGGGATGAGCTGAGCGCCTGATCATCCGGTCGCCGGAGCTCGGCTTTCGCGCCTCGCGCAGCCGGGCCGACTTGCCCCGCTTGGCCGGTTGGTCAGGCGGGGTCCTTTTTTATCAATGATTTGTAGTTGATATCTAAACTGATTTCTACAGGGCTTTACTGGGCATCGGCAACGTGCCCGCGTTGTAGTCCGACCAGTCGGTCACATCCGGATAGAACTGCCGCCGCCATGCCCGCACCCTTGGATTCATGCGACGGCGCCACCACGGCGGCACCATCGCCACGAACGTCATCGCCGGATAGCCATAGGGCAACTGCGGCGCCTCATCCGCGGTGTAGGTCTGCAGCATCGGAAATCGGCGGTCCGGTTTATAGTGGTGATCCGAATGGCGCTGGAGGTTGATCAGCAGCCAGTTCGACGCGGTGTGGGCCGCGTTCCAGCTGTGCTGGGGCAGGACGTGTTCATAGCGTCCGTTTCCGATATGGCGGCGCGTCAGGCCGTAGTGTTCGACATAGTTCGTCAGCTCCAGCTGCCAGACCGCGACGAAAGCCTGAAGGCAGAACAGCAGCAGCCCCTGAAAACCACCGATCGCCACGGCAAGCGTCAGCATCGCCAACTGCAACGCCGCGTATTTCCAGAACGGGTTGCGGCGATCGAACGCACTGCGTCCGGCACGCGCCAGCATCCGCGTTTCAGCCTGCCACGCAGACCGGGGACAGTCGCGCAGGACGCGCCAGAAGAATTTAAAAAACCCCTCGTTATACCTCGCCGACACGGAATCTCGCGGCGTCGCGACCCACGAATGATGGACCAGCAGATGCTCGGTCCGGAAGTGGGAATAGAGAGTCGAGGCGAGCAGGATATCCCCCAACGCACGTTCCCACGCAGGTTTCTGATGCAGCAGTTCGTGGGCGTAGACCATGCCGATGGTGCCCGAGACGACCCCGATGCCGAAGAACAGACCAATCTTTTCCAGGCCCGAGAGATGCCCTTGAGTTGCCACCCAGATCGCCGTGAAGATCAACGTGACCTGAATCGGCGCCCACACCACGGTGATCGCGCGGTGCCAGAACAACTGTTCGGTGGGCGTTTCGGGGGTTAGGTTCTCTTCGTTCAACCCAAGAACCGCGTCCAGCCCTGTGACCAGATACCACGCATATAGCGGCAGCAGCAGGAACCAGAACCCGCCCCAGGCCATCGCCATCCCGGCCAGCGGCACAAGCCCCAGCGACAACCAGAACGGCAGGGCGGATCGCAGTCGGGTCAGGGGTGCGGCCACGGCAAACCTGTGTGCACAAATGATTGGACCGGCAAGGCTTAGCCCGGCCGGTCCAACTGCGTCAATCTGAACCGGGTGTTACGCCCAGACCTCGGCCTCACGGTCATAGAAGCGCTGCCCTGCGGCATCGATGAAGGCCTTGGGGTCAAGCGAGGTGACACCCGCATCCGGGAGGACCCCGCCCTTGTCCAAAAGCGGCTTGGCCGCATCGTCAGCGCCAATCGCCTTCAGGTGTGCAAAGGCGTCCGATACGAAGTCAACCGCCGGTTTGAACCGCGAGAACTTCTCTGCCTCGGCCGGCGTCAGAACAAGCGCGATCGCATCCAGCACGACCGAGGGGGTGCCCGCCAGTTGCGCGTCGCCTTGCCCCAGCTTGGGTGCGACCAGAATGACCGTCGCCCCCGCCGCCTCACCGGCTGCCTTCAGGGCATCCACCTTGGCCATGTCCGACCCTTCAGAGATCAGGATGCCGATCTTGCGCCCCTCGACCGAGTGGCGTGTGCTTTTAACGATGGACAGCGCGTCCGAAGGCGGCATGTCGATGGGTTGAACCCGCGCTTCGGCTGCGGCGGGCAGGTCTTCGTAGAGCCCGTCAGCCACCTTCTGGGCCAGATCCTCGTCCACGACACGCAGGTTCGCCAACACCCGCTGACGCACACGCGCCAGCGTTACCTTGGACAGTTCGAACGTGATCGCATCGGTGATGTGCTTCTGCTCGATCGGGGTCTGGCTGCGATAGAACAGCCGGGCCTGGCTGAAGTGATCAGCAAACGTGTCAGGGCGCACGCGTAGGACCGAGGTGGGATCGTTCCCCAGATCAGTCCGGTCGGGGTAGGTCTTGAAGCCGGCGTCGGTCGCGCGCGGACCGGTCTCTTCGCCATCCTCGTAAAGGCTGTTCGGCTCATAGTTTGCGCGGCCCTTGGGCACCTGCATCTGCGCCATGCCGTCGCGGGTGAAGTTATGATACGGGCACTTGGGCGAGTTGATCGGCAGCTGGTGGAAGTTCGCCGTACCCAGACGCGACTTCTGCGTGTCAAGATACGAGAACAACCGCCCCTGCAGCAGCGGGTCGTTGGTGAAGTCGATGCCGGGTACGATGTTGGCTGGGCAGTAGGCGACCTGCTCGGTTTCGGCAAAGAAGTTGTCAGGGTTCCGGTCAAGCACCATTCGCCCGATAATGCGCACAGGGATGTCTTCTTCCGGGATAAGCTTGGTCGAATCGAGCACGTCATAGGGCTGGGCGTTGGCCCATTCGGCATCGAACACCTGAACGCCGAACTCCCATTCCGGGAAGTCGCCAGCCTCGATGGCCTCGAACAGATCGCGACGGTGAAAGTCGGGGTCGGCCCCCGCGGTCTTGACCGCCTCGTTCCACAGTTGGCTTTGCATGCCCAGCTTGGGCTTGAAGTGGAATTTCACGAAATGGGATTCGCCCTGCGCGTTGATCATGCGGAAGGTGTGGATGCCGAAGCCTTCGATCATCCGCAGGCTGCGGGGGATGCCCCGGTCGGACATCGCCCACATCACCATATGGGTAGCTTCCGGCATCAGCGACACGAAATCCCAAAAGGTGTCATGCGCTGACGCGGCCTGGGGATAGCCCTTGTCGGCCTCCATCTTGACCGAATGGATGAGGTCGGGAAACTTGATCGCGTCCTGGATGAAGAAGACCGGAATGTCGTTCCCGACAAGGTCCCAGTTACCTTCTTCGGTATAGAACTTGACCGCGAAGCCGCGAACGTCGCGGGGTGTGTCGACCGACCCCGCGCCACCGGCCACGGTGGAAAACCGGGTAAACAGCGGCGTGCGTTTGCCTTTTTCGGAGAACAGCTTGGCGTGGGTCAGTTCGGGGATCGCGTCGGTGCATTCGAAATAACCATGCGCGGCCGAACCACGGGCATGGACGATCCGCTCCGGAATGCGCTCGTGGTCGAAGTGGAAGATCTTCTCACGCAGGACGAAGTCTTCCAGAAGTGTCGGACCGCGCGCGCCTGCTTTCAGGCTGTTCTGGTTGTCCGAAACGGGGATGCCTTGGTTCGTCGTCAGCGTCTCGCCACCGCGTTGCTGCAACTCGTCCCCTTGGCCGCGTTCGTTGATGATCTTGTCCATATGCCTGACCTCTGTCCGGTTGGGTTCCCCACCACAACCGATGGCCCAAGGGTCGGTTCCTTTCACCGGCGCTTGTCAAATGATACGCGCGCCCCTACCGATGGCGCTGCTGCGGGCGTGGCGGAATGGTAGACGCATGGGACTTAAACTCCCTGGGCCCTGGGCCGTGCGGGTTCAAGTCCCGCCGCCCGCAGCGTCAGGCGATGGGCCGCAACACATACCACAGCATCCCGCTTGGTGTCGGCTGACCGATGCGCTAAAAGCGCGGGCAAATGCAGGGGATACCATCATGACCACCCAACGCCTTCATCTCGTCTTCGGCGGAGAGCTTGTCGATCCACAGGGCAACGAATTCCGCGACACGTCGAAAATCCACACTGTGGGTTTCTACCCCGACTATGCCAGCGCCCACGCGGCATGGAAGGCCGAGGCGCAGCGCACCGTCGACAGCGCCCACACGCGTTACTTCATCGCCCATCTTCATCGCCTGACCGACGAAGGCCGCGAATCAAGTCCGACCGCAGCCGTTCCCGCCTAAGGGCGGACTGGCACGCGGGTGGCGGGCGTCGGTGATCTTGCGCTTTGGCTGAACCTGCGCGGCACGCGTCAGGCGCCGGGGCAATCAGGGCCTTCGCCCGGTGGGGCTGCGCCGGCCACGGGGCCCCTGATTCTGATTCACGGGGCGGCCGGTTTCGACGGGGCATCGGCCTTGTCACAAGCGTTGGAGACTGCGAACCCCGATGTTCGACTGGCGACCATCGGCGGCACAGCAGCCAGCGCCCTGCCGCAGGTCGCGGCGTTGGCGGATCGGGTGCCCGCGGACCTGAATGGCGCACGGGGGCTGCTTTCAAGGGAGCGTCCGGCGGCTTTGCTGCTGATGGGCGACGAATTGCCCGCGGCGCTGGTGGCTGCCGCTTATGACGCGCATCTGCCCATCACCATCGTCGCCAATCGTTTGCCCGCCACTGGCACCGGCTGGTGGAGCGGGGGCGTCGCCCGCCGACTGCTGGTGCGTGCCGCGCGCGTCTTCGTGGCCGACGGTGCCAGCCGTGATGAGGCGCTGACCCTTGGCGTGGCGCCCCAGCGGGTGGAAATTGTGGGCGTGCTGGAACGTCCGTTGACGCCGTTGCGGTGCAATGTGCAGGAATTGTCCGCGATCCACGCGCAGGTCATCGGCCGCCACGTCTGGCACGCGGCCAGTCTGCCCTTGGACGAGGCGCAGGCCGTCATCGACGCGCAGGCCGCTGTGATGGCCTTCAATCATCGGGCGCTGCTGATCGTTTCACCCGCCGAGCCGACAATGGCCGAACCGATCGCAGCCTTGGCCGACGCAGCCGGCCTGACGGTCGCCCGCCGATGGATGGACGAGGAACCGACACGCGATGTCCAGTTGCTTGTCGCCGAGGATCTGTACGAGTTGGGGCTGTGGTACCGCGTCGCCTCGGTCAGCTATATGGGCGGCACGCTGGGCGGCGCGGCGCGCGCGACCAGCCGCGACCCGTTCGAGGCGGCAGCCTTGGGGTCATCCATCATTCACGGGCCACAGATCGCGGGGCACCCGCGCGCGTGGCGGATGCTGGACAATGCCCACGCCGCGCGGCGCGTCCCGAATGCGGCGGGCCTTGCCGCAGCGGCGGCCGACCTGACCGCAGCGGATCAGGCGGCGCGGCTGGCGCAGGCCGCATGGGGGATCGGGTCAAATGGTGCTGCCGTCGCGCGGCGGATCGCGCAGGCGGTCCTGTCGGATATCGGGCCGGCCAAACTCGCCTCGGGTACGCCGAAATGAACATGAAGACCCCGGATTTCTGGTTTCAACGGCCACGCATTGCTGCGCGTCTGCTGTCACCGCTAGGTGCGCTTTATGCGGCGGGAACGGCGCGTCGCCTGCGGCGCGGCGATGGCGCGCGCGTTGGTGTGCCGGTGATCTGCGTCGGAAACCTGAACGCGGGTGGGACCGGCAAGACGCCCACCGTCATCGCGCTGATCCAGCGGCTGGCGGGGCAGGGCCTCACCGCGCATGTCGTCAGCCGCGGCCATGGCGGGACCGAGGCTGGCCCCCTGCAGGTCGACGAACGCACCCACACCGCCAATCGGGTGGGTGATGAGCCGCTGTTGATGGCCGCGTTCGCCCCGACGTGGGTGGCCCGCGACCGCGTGGCAGGGGCCAAAGCCGCCGTTGCTGCGGGTGCGCAGGTGATCATTCTGGATGACGGCTTTCAGGACCCGTCGCTGGCCAAGGATCTCTCCATCGTGGTGGTGGACGCCGCAAAGGGATGGGGCAACGGTCTGTGCCTGCCCGCCGGTCCGTTGAGAGAGCCGGTGGCCAAGGGGCTTCAACGCGCCGATCTGGTGCTAAGCATCGGTGACGCCGCATCGCAGTCAAGCTTTGGCAGGCGCTGGCCGAACCTGCCCGTGCCGCGTGTGACCGGACACTTGCAACCGCTACCGACCGGGATGGACTGGCAGGACATGCCGGTTCTGGCATTTGCCGGAATCGGCCACCCGGACAAATTCTTCGCGACGTTGAAAAGCCTTGGCGCACAGGTGCGTCGGGCCGAGGCGCTGCCCGATCATCAGCCGTTTTCGCCCCAACTGCTGACCCGACTTGCGACCGAGGCGCGGCTGACCGGCACGCAGCTGGTCACGACCGAAAAGGACGCGGCGCGCCTGCCACGCGATTGGCGGGGGCGGGTGCTGGTCCTTCCTGTGCGTTTGCAGATCGACGAGGCCGCCGCGCTGGATCAGCGGCTTCAGGCCTTGTTTCCCTGACCCAGACGCGGCGACGCGCGATCCAGCGACAGCTCGGCATCCGAAAACCGGATCGGCGTGCGCACACCGGGGATCCCTTCGGGTGAAATGCGCAGGCCACGCGCGATGATCTGCGGATCGGCGAATACATCGGCCATGTCGTTGATCGGCCCCGCCGGAATGCCTGCGGTTTCCAGCGCGGCCAACAGCGCGTTGCGGGTCCAGCCCCGCGTCACGGCGCCAAGTGCTGCGGTCAGCGCGTCACGGTTCGCGACCCGG
>QFNE01000062.1 GCA_003240735.1 Paracoccus denitrificans
CCTTTACCGCTGCTCGAAACGCCCAGCCTCCACGCCAGCCTTCTCACGGTCTCCTGCTTCAGGCTATCCGTCGTCAGAAAATTGCTCTGCTTCGTCGAAAGCTGTAAGCGCCACGGCGCTCTCCTCCTGCCGCTGCTGATCTGATCGGTCCATTCTCCGCGGGTGGGCATGGGGCGGAGGGGTGGTTTTGGAGATAGACGGCAAAATGGGCGTCCATTTGGACGGCTCGATCGACGGTGGGGTTTCCCGGCTTGAGGTGATTGAGGGACCAAGCGGTCGGCGCCGACGCACGAAGGGCGAGCGGGCGCGGATCGGGGTGGAAAGCCTGATGCCCGGGGTGACGGTGGCCGATGTCGCGCGCCGGCATGGCGCGACCCGCTGGCAGATCTACGACTGGCGCAAGAAGCTGCGGGCGGGGGAATTGCTGGTTCCCGAGAGCATGGCGGCGCTGCCTGCTTTTGCCGAACTGGTCGTCGAGGATCCCTCGCCGCCTGCGGTTCCGGCCCATGCCGGGTTCGATCTGGAGATCGTTGTGGGCGATGTCGTGATCCGCGCCGGTGCTGACGCCCATGAGGGCCAGCTGACGCGGGCGATCCGCGCGGCTCGGGCGGCAATGTCATGATGCTCGGCCAGAGCGGGCCGGTAAAGGTCTTCGTGGCGACACGGCCGGTGGACTTTCGCAAGGGCATCGATGGCCTGGCGCTGGCGGTGCAGGAGATGTTCGGGCTGGACCCGTTCTGCGGGGCGGTCTTTGTGTTCCGATCGAAACGCGCGGACCGGATCAAGTTGCTGGCCTGGGATCAGACCGGGATGGTGCTGGTTCACAAGCGGCTGGAGGGCGGGAAATTCGTCTGGCCGCAGGTGCGGGACGGGGTGATGCGGATGTCCTCCGCGCAACTCGCCGCCTTGTTCGAGGGGCTGGACTGGCGACTGGTCCGGCCGGAGCGGGCGCGTCGTCCGCTGGCGGCAGGGTGAGCGTGATGGTGCGGGAAAGCCCTGTTTTTACTGGTCATATACCGCGCTCCATGATTCACTTCACCCCATGGATGCTGCCGCTCTCGCCCGCGAAAACGCTCTGCTGAAGGCTCGCTTGGCCGAGGTCGAGGCGGTGCTGGCGGAGGTGCAGGAGGCCAATCGCCGGCTGGAAGACATCGTGCGCATGGCGCAACGCGAGAAGTTCGGCAAAAGCTCCGAGAAGCTGTCGCCCGACCAGTTCAATCTGCCGCTCGAGGATGCCGAACTGGCCCAGGGCGTGCTCGAGGCAGCACAGGAAAAGGCCGAGGCCGCCCTGAGGGCTGCCAAGGGCACGGATGCGCCCCGCAAGCCCCGGCGCAACCGGGGGCATCTGCCACCGCATCTGCCGCGGGTCGAACGGGTGATCGAGCCTGCCAGCATCCTGTGCCCCTGCGGCTGTGGCGAGATGGCCCGGATCGGCGAGGACGTGTCCGAGCGACTGGACGTCATCCCGGCCCGGTTCCGGGTGCTGGTGACGCGGCGCCCGAAATACGCCTGCCGGCGCTGCTCGCAGGGCATGGCGCAAGCCCATGCCCCCGAGCATGTCGTGCCCGGCGGGCTGCCCACGGAGCAGCTCATCGCCTGGATCATGGTCTCGAAGTTCGGCGACCATCTGCCGTTCTATCGCCAGGCCGGGATCTTCAAGCGGCAGGGCATCGATCTCGACCGCGGAACGCTCGGCAACTGGGTCGGCCGCGCCTGCTTCCACCTGCTGCCGATCATCCGGCACATGCAGGCCCATCTGCGCCGCGCCGATCGCATCTTCGTCGACGAGACCCGCGCGCCGGTGCTGGATCCGGGGCGCAAAACCACGAAGAGCGGCTATTTCTGGGCCGTGGTGTCCGATGATCGCGGCCATGGCGGTGTCGGCCCGCCCATCGTGCTGTTTCATTACGCCCCCGGTCGGGGCAAGGAGCATCCGCTGAACTTCCTCGCCGGGTATCGGGGCCGGTTCCTGCAATGCGATGCCTACCAGGCCTACAACGCGATGACCGAGATCGCGCGCGAGGGTGGCCCCTGGCGGCTGGTCTACTGCTGGACCCATGTCCGCCGCCGCTTCGTGAAACGCTTCGAGAGCGACCGCTCGCCCATCGCCGAGGAGATGCTGCGCCAGATCGCGCTGCTCTATCAGGTCGAGAAGACCGTGCGCGGCACGAACGCGGCTGCGCGTCTCGCGGCAAGGCGCGAACATGCGGCCCCCATCGTCGCCGCGCTCAAACCCTGGCTGGAGATGCAGCTGTCGCGCATCCCGCAGAAATCCCAGCTGGCCGAGGACATCCGCTACACCCTCGCGCACTGGCCCGGCCTGATCCGCTTTCTCGACGACGGCACACTCGAGCTGGACACCAACCCGGTCGAGAACCAGATCCGCCCGATCGCACTTACGAGAAAAAACGCACTCTTCGCCGGTAACGAGGTTGGCGCAGAGAACTGGGCCATGCTCGCCTCGCTGGTCGCAACCTGCAAGATGTCCGGCGTGAACCCGGTCGACTACATCGCCGACACCCTTCGCGCGATCCTCGACGGCCACCCGAAAAGCGCCATCGAGGACCTCATGCCCTGGCGCTTCAACCAGCCGTCAAGCATCGCCGCATAGGGCAACGACCTCGCGCTTACTGTTGATCGGCTATGCACGCGTCTCCACCGACGACCAGAACCT
>QFNE01000005.1 GCA_003240735.1 Paracoccus denitrificans
GCCCTCGATCGCGACGGTCAGCGCGTCGGTGCGGTTGTTGCGGGTGACATGGGTCTTGTGGGACCAGAAATCGGCCAGAAGCACGGCCGCGTTGTCCATCCGCGCACGCGACGCCAGCCCGGTCAGATCGAACGAGATCGCCGCGTAGAGAAGGTAAGCGAGGATCACCAACGGCACGGAAAAGCTGATCAGCTTGCGCCGGTTGAACCGCGCCACGGCGGCGCTGGCCATGGGGCCGGGCGGGATCATGGCTGCATCGGTCATGCCTGACGTCCCCTGACAAGACGGTCGCGCGCGGTGTCCGACATGCGGTCGATCAGCACGATCGTGACGAACAGCAGAAGGAAGATGGCGATGACCTGATCGTAACGCCCTTGCCCCCACTGCATGGCGATCTTCAGCTCATACCCGATGCCGCCAGAGCCCACGAACCCAAGGATCGCGCTGGCGCGCACGTTGATTTCGAACCGCATCAGCGCATAGGAGGTGAAGTTCGGCGCCACCTGCGGCAGGACGCCCAGCCACATCTTCTGCCCCCATGTCGCGCCGACCGATGTCAGCCCCTCGACCGGGCGCAGATCGGCGTTCTCGGCGACTTCAGAAAACAGCTTTCCCAGTGCACCGGCCGTGTGAATGGTGATGGCGATGACAGCCGGCACCGGACCGCCGCCAAGGATATAGATCAGGATCAGCGCGATCACGATTTCCGGGATGGCGCGGCTTGCGTCCATCATCCGGCGAAAGATCGGCGTCAGTCGTAGCCAGCGCGCCAGACCGCGGGTGGACAGCAGCGCCAGTACCACAGCGATCATTCCGCCCAGCAACGTCGATACCGCCGCGATGTTCACCGTCTCGATCAGCGAGGGGAGGTATTGGACTAGTAGCCCCGGAATGTTCGCCCGCTTGTCCCACGCCTCCGACAGCACCTCGGTCGGGAAGGACAGCACCATGGGCAGCCCGTTCAGGAACCCGCCCGCGTTGCGCGCCTCGGTGGTGCGGAACCCCGCTACCATCACAGCGATGAACAGGATCAAGAGGATGCCCCCGTACATGCGGCGGCGGCGCGTCAGATCAAGATACGCGGATTCGATCCGGGCAATGCCCCGGTCACTGTGGCGCGTGAAGGTCGTTTCGGGCATGGGGTCCCTTATCGAAATAGGCCGCACCCGTCTGGGCGCGGCCTGATGGACGTCAGCGGATCAGTTGTTGGCTTCTTCCAGCTTGCGCGCCGCGACCACGCCGTCGTACTCGGCGTGCGTCACCGGGACAAAGTCCTTGGCCTCACCGGCGGCCACGCCATAGGCGCAGGTCTTGTCGGTTTCATGCAGGTCTTCGGTCAGCTTGATGACCTTGTCCTTGACATCCTGCGGCAGGGCGTTGCGCACGACCATCGGACCTTCCGGGATCAGCTTGGATTTATAGATCTCGACGACATCGTTCATGTCGACCAGACCGGCATCAGCCGCCTTGCGCAGCGCGCCCGAGTTGTAGCCATCTTCCCATTCGCCCAGACCGTCGGCCCAAGTCACCCCGGCGGCAAAGTCGCCATTGGCCACGCCGACGATGGTCTGCTCATGACCACCCGAAAAGCGAACTTCGCTGAAATACTGGTCCAGCGGACCGTATTTCTCGGTCAATTCAGCCGCCGGGATCAGATAGCCCGAGGTCGAGTTCGGATCGGCAAAGGCAAAGATCTTGCCCTTGGCATCCTCGATCGAGGTGATGCCGCTGTCCTTGCGCGCCAGCCCGATCGAGTAATAGCCGGTCGATCCGTCGATGTTCTGCTTGGTCAGGACGGGCGACACCGCGTCCGGATTCGTCAGATAGATCTTGGCATAGCCCGAGGCCCCCATCCACGCCATATCCAGCGTCCCGCCCAGCAGGCCTTGGATCACGCCGTCATAGTCGGCGGGCGTGAACACCTTGACCGGAACGCCAAGCGATTTTTCGATCGCCGCACGGTAGCACTCGTTCGAGTTCATGCGGTCCTGCGCGTTCTCGCCGCCTAGAATGCCGATGTTGAACTGCTTGATCTCTTGCGCGCCGGCGGCCAGCGGCGTCAGGGCGGTGGCCGCGACAAGGGCCAGAACTACAGCTTTCATGATCTCTCCATGGGATTAAATCTAAATGGGTCAGGCCATCATCGACGAGGCATAGGCCGCGTCGGGGATCTTGTCGGTGGGGATCGCGGTCGAGGTCGCGGCCTCGTTGAAGCTCGCGTCCGCGCCGTAGATGTCGCGCGCCACCCCGGTGGACAGCTGGTCGGGCGTGCCGTCGAAAACGATCCGGCCGTCGCGCATGCCGATGACCCGGTCGCAATAGCGTCGCGCGGTGTCCAGCGTGTGCAGGTTCGCCACGACCATGCGCCCGTCTTCGACGTTGATGCGCTTGAGGGTGTCCATCACCACCTGCGCGTTCATCGGGTCAAGGCTGGCGATAGGCTCGTCGGCCAGAATGATTTTCGGGTCCTGCATCAGCGCGCGCGCAATCGCCACGCGCTGCTGCTGGCCGCCCGACAGCGCCTCGGCCCGTTTCGGGGCCTGTTCGGCGATGCCCAGCCGATCAAGGATCGAAATCGCGCGCAGGATGTCGTCGTGCGACCACAGGTTGAACATCGTCGCCAGTGTCGAGCGCCGGTTCAGGATGCCGTGCAGGACATTCGAGACAACATCCAAACGCGGCACCAGATTGAACTGCTGAAAGATCATCGCGCAGTCGCTTTGCCACTTGCGCATGTCGCCGCCGCGAAGCGACAGGATATCCCGACCGTCGACAAGGATCTGCCCCGAGGTCGCGTCCGTCAGCCGGTTCATCATCCGCAGAAACGTCGATTTCCCGGCGCCCGAGCGTCCGATCACGCCGACAAATGACGGGCCGTCGACCGAAAAGCTGATATCGTCGACCGCAGCCTTTTTTCCGAACACCCGCGTGACGTGGCTGACCTGCAGCATCCGCATCCCCTTATCTGGTGCGGGGCTGATACGGCGACCATGTCACACTTAGCCGACAGCGGCGTGAAGGTTTTGCGAAGGTGGGTGGTGCGCCACGCGGCGGTGGTCAGTGTGTCGCCGCCTCTAACGGAACGGCCCGTGCGGGGCAGGCGCGATTGGCGAAACGGCCCCTATGACTGATCAGCGATGCCCGCGTCCTGCGGCTCATGGATCGGGCAGCGGTTGAAGCGGCTGCGGAAGGATGCGGACATTTCATAGGCATCGCGGCGGGCACGGTTGATGGCGCCAAGGGGCTGGTGGGCGGCAAGGCCCGTCCACGCGGAAAAGCGCAGCTTGTCGTCGGCCAGGCGCGCGCGCTTGTCGTCAAACGAGGGTTGCGCCTCGACCGTCAGTGTCGCCACAATCTGCCACGGGCTTTCGGCTTCGGGCCAGGCAACGCTGGGGTCTTCGACTGGCATCGTGTCGGGGTTGCGCAGCAGTTGCACGCGCAGCTCCCATGTCATGCGGGCCTTCTGGGTGTCGAAATCCATCGCCTCTCGGATCGCATCGGGTTTGCCCCGGGCATCGATCTCCACGCCGGTGAACTGGGTCAACGACTCGGACACAGGTTTCAGCGAATACTTGGCAACGAAGTCGCCGTGGCGGAACGGCACCTGCGTGAAATAGGTCTCTCCCAGCGGGTGGACGTTGGGCGCACCACCCAGCGATTGCAGCGTTGTGCTGCTGCCGCCAACGGCCTCCAGCGCCTTTTCGGTCCCGCGCAGCACGCGCGACAGCGCCACCTTGGCCCATTCCACCCGGTCGGTCGTCTTTGCCAGCAGCTTCAGGTTCGACAGAAACTTGTCAGGCGTCGCGGCGGTGAAGACGGGGCCGTTCACCATCAGGAAATCCTGGGATTGCCCTTCGGCCCCGGGCAGGCGCGCGCCCTCCACGTCCAGCACCTTGAGACCGATCCCGCGTGGCAATGACACCGCGTCAGGCAGGATGTCGCCGGGGTTCGTCGACACCCGAAGAATCGCGGGGTGGGCACCGGGACGGGCGAAAAGACCTTGGGCCAGTTCCGGCGGCAGGTTGGATGCAATCGTCAGTGTACCCACCAGATACGCATGAACCTTGGCGTGGACCGACCGCATCGCGCGACCCGAATCAGTGGCGGTGATCGTCATGATCTCGGCCAAGGCCGCCTGCAGTCCGTCGATCACCTCCCGCTCGTCCGGTTTGGGAGTTTCAAGATCAGGGGTATAGGGGACTGGCTGCTGCATCTGCTGGCTCCTCAGGGCGGGCGGTATCCGCTGGCCTGAGGGAACGCGGGCTTGATGCGCCGGTTCCGGTAACACCGGGTCCTGTGGATGGTCAGCCGGAGTGTGTCCTAAGTGAGCTCAACACCCCAGCTTGCACGACCAGCGGCGATACCAGTCGTTGGGCCACGCGTCATCGCAACGGCGCCAGCAATCCCATATCCAGTCGCTCGAATCAGCGGTTTCTGATTGCAGGCGGGCGACCTTGGCGGCCGGGCGCTCGGCCAGATGCGCGGCGGCCGCGAACATGCCGCGATATGCGGCGGCGAGTTCGGCGAACGCGATGCCTTCGGGCGTGGTCGGGGCCTTCAGCTCCACCCGGACATAGGGATGGCTGTGATCGCCGCAGGTCGTCTGACCCAGCGCCGTCACGCTTTCGATCATCGCCATGGGCAGGCGGACCCTAAAATACTGCTCTTATTACAATCAGTTGCGCGTCTATCGGCAACAAATTGGGCCGCATAGGCAACAAATTGGGCCAGAATTGCTCATTCACTAGCAACATTTAGTTGTGAATTTTGTTGCCTGTGGGAAAGACACTCGACGTTGCCTAGGACCGGGCCTTTGACCAGACCAAGACCGTGCTGACTGCCGAGGTGGCGCGGGGGGTTCACATGCGCAACGCGCCGAGCCTGCGGGCGCTCAAGCTGATGCACCTGATGATCGGTACGGCGGGCGGGCGCATGGCTGATGAAGTCGAACACCGGATGCGGCTTTCCGACATCCGTAAGATCGACGGTATGGCCCACCATGACCGCGCCAGCCTGATCCCGCTCTTTGCTGAACTGGCGGCGGCGGTGATCGAGTATGACGACCCGGGACAGATGGTTGTGACCATTGGCGGGCTGATGGATGAGGCCCGAATTGATTACCGGCCCGAGGCCAGCGGCGATCTGCTGGTGTCGTGGTGGTTCGGACGGACTTTTCGGCGCATGGCGGCGGAATCGAACCATTGGGCGATCCTTGACCGCCAGACCGTGTTTCACCTCGGCAGCAAGTATTCCGTGCTGCTGTTCCAACACGTCGCCAGCCTTGTGAACCTTGACCGGATCACCGCCAAGACCTTCACCGTGCCGGAACTGCGGGCCGCCCTGGGCATCCCAGAGGGAAAACTGGAACGGTTCTCAAACCTCAATCAGCGGGTGATTCAGCCATCCATTGCCGAGATCAACCAGCTTTCCCGGCTGACCCTGACGGCTACACCAAACAAGATCGGGCGCACGGTCGCCAGCGTTACCATCGGCTGGCAGGTCAAGGATGATCCGACCCCGGCCAAGCGCGAGTTGTTGGGACACAGCGCAGGCCGGAAGGCGCGGCGCAACGGCTCGGCCGAGACGGTTACGCGGGCCTTCCCGGCAGCAGGCGGCATCGAGTTCGATGCGCATTTCAATATCTGGACACGTGCTTCAATGGTGGGCGTGTGATAGTTCTACAACGCGCCATCAATGACGTCGCGACTGCGCAGGGCAAGCCAGAGTAGAGGACCGGAGAAGATGGCGACGTTGGGGGCGGGACAATACTGGCAGCCAACAGGATCATCGAATGCGGCCATGGGGCCGCGCTCTACGTTGCCTATCGAGAGCGTAGAATAGCTCGGTTCCGCGGGATCGCCGCAGCAAACCCGAGTCAGAACCGATTCCTCAGAGGGTGGCTAAATCGTGCAAATCAATTCGACGAATTTTAAAGGCGCTGTCGCTTGCTGTCTGATCGTCTTGTGCAGCCAGTCTGCGGATGGTGCCGGCAGCGGGGGGGCACGCTGGGAAGCAGATACGACTGATCCCAACCGTTTTGCAGGCACTGTGACAATCACCGGATCAGGTGAGACCATGATGCTGGGCTACTCTTTCGTCTATGACGCCATGATCATCAACGCGAATGAACCTGATGTTCCGATGACGCCTTTGGGAGGCGACTGCTGGAGCGCCGAGGTGAAAGGTGATTTCATGCGTGATATTGCCGACCGGATGGAGGTCGTGTTTTGCCAACGTGGCGATCTTGCATATTGGACACTGTTGGACACACGCGGCGGCGCTGTTCGGCTGCCGGTCTGGGTGTCGTTTACGCGATCTTAGAAAGCGAAAACGCGCAACCTTATAGACCTGCCGACCACGATAAGTGGCCGACTAATAGTAGCTCTCAAGGCGATAAGCCGAGACGAAGTTGCGACGCTATTTTCTAACTGCGCACGCCGCAAAGTAGGCACCTGGCCTGACCGCTCCGTTTGACCTCCGACACCATTGTTATATATATTAGTTTAATTTGCTGCGTGCGATTTACCGGTCGATATTGTCAGTATCAGATTGAGAGCTTGCCCGAGGCTGTGATCAGAACCGGATTGTCGATCAGCTCTCCTTCGCCCCGTTTGTGGGGCCGACGATAGGTGAGGATTCCGTTGCGCGCCATGAACATATGGCCCTGAACATGATGGGCGCGCCTTTTGGCCGCAGCGGTCCTTCCCGCATGAATGTCCTTCTGCGGCGCAGCGTGATGACGGTCGTGGTATTCATCCAGGCCGAGCTTGGATAGGTCGATGCGGGTCACTGCGAACTGCGGCACAGGGCGGTCGTCCTTCGTTAGACGCTGACGCAGCAGCCGAGACGGCCGCTGCTCCTTCTCAACGTTCAGAACGTGTCCAGCCACCATGACAGCGGATAGCCCGGCAATCATTGGGTGAATTTCCTGAAATGTCGCCACAGATCATCCAGCCTATCCCGTGAACGGACATAGATTCCAGGCTCGTGGTCCCACAGATGCCAATAGGCGTCGCTGCGTGTGAACAGATTGCGGGTGAAGCTGCCGGGGCGGGCGGTGCCCCGGATCGCGCAGGAAGACTTCAATCGGGTCGTAGCGCTTGCCCTGCAAGGCTTACCGCGCCCGGATCATCGTGATTGTTCTTTATGATCGGTGGTTGTGATCGCTATATTTGATGCAGATACGGCGCGGGCTTGTCCTGTGTCCGCTGCCCGTTTCGGCGGGAACTAGGTGCGAAGGGGTGGCGATGCCGCCCCTTTCGTCATTCAGGGCTTTTCTTTACCGCCACGCTTCGGCCCGGCCCCTGACAGGGCAGCGCCCAATGCCGCGCCGATGGCCGCCCCCATAGCGACGCCCATGCTGATATCATTCACGGGTGCCCCGATGCCGGTGCCAATTGCGGTTCCGATGGCAATCCACACGCCCATGTACATGATCAGATCCATGCAAATCTTCAGGTTAAAATTCGTGGTCGCAGCATGACAGCCGCAGGCCGCCGCAGCAACCGCGCTCGCCTCCAAATTCAACCCTTCCGTGTCTTCCGGTTGATAAGGAGTCTTATGCCGCGGGAAACAGCAGGGGCGGGAGTCGCGGAAAGGTTGTGGGGCAGGGGGCATCAGGGGAAGGATGAACTGAGATTACGCTGAGGCGGGCCGACTGGAGGTCGGTGGCGCGTGACCGATGGATGGAAAATTCATAGGCGTTGACCCTAGATGATCCCATCATAGTTTATGGATGATTTATCAAATACGCCATTGTCGAACTTGAGAGATATTGACACTTTATAATAGTAAATTACCATTATTTTCTCTGCAACAACGAATGAAATTTCGTCTTTTGAATTGTAAATTATAGGGTACCCGTTGCTCTCAAAAAACGCAATAATATCAGCGGCTGACCGACCACGGAAAAGATTATTATAATAGTTGATGGTTGCCTCTTCATCCAGTTCATAGTTTCGTGGTGTTGATGTTATTGGATTTGGCTTTGGCAGAAAAGTAAGGCTGTCGATGGTCAAGTCTCTACTCCATGCGGGGGCAAGCAATGCAACAGCAATCACAACGCTTCCAAGCATTGCGAGTGGCGACATAGTTCTCACGACAAAAATCCAAAATTCATTAGAACCTATTCCCTAGCTGATTGAAAACTTCTCCGATGTTAGAAACGTGCATTGGCATTCCCATTTTTATGGCTTCACGCCTTAATTGCTCCGCGGCTTCACTTTCTGTTGCTGCTTTGTGAAGGTTAGTCCCCCAACCCGGCGCAGACCCGGCAGGCTTCTTCAAAGGCAAACCTAACTCATTAAGAATTGTGTAGGCCGTCGAGTTACTATTATCAATTCTTCCCACGGATGTCGCATTATAAACCCTACCCAACTCGCCTACCCGTCGGGTCTCCCGGGTGAATGCTGAATCGAGGCCGCAACATTCTGGGCCTTCGACCTGGTCGGGATCGAAGCCCAAAAGGATGCGGCGGCGGCGGAACTGGACGGCCTGACCGGGGCCGTGGCTCAAAAAAAAACGAAGATCGCCAGCTTGCAGGCGAGATTGCAGACTTTGAGCGCCGCGTAGAGGCGGCAGAACAGGCAGCAGAAGCCCGGAGAGCCACGCAGAGGGCCGAGGATGCCCGGAAGCGGGAATTGGAGCGCCCGATCACGGAAAGCCGCCAGCGCGTCCTGCGGGGCCGCTCTGTGCGCAACACGGCGAAAGACCCTGGCGCAATCTCCGCTCCAGCCGCGAAATACTCGATGCCTTCCATCCCGACAAGGTCCATTAGGCCACCAGAGCTTTCCTGAAGGCCGCAGGAGGGCTTTTAGGGGTGTGGGACGCTTACAGGGCCGGAAAGGCCCCTGCGGACTTCCACGGGCCTGAAAAGGACTATCTGGACGCCTCTGCCACCCTGACCGAGATGCACATGGTGATAGAGCCGGTCAAAAAGCTGGACGGCAGGGGGCTGCTGGACGAGCGCGACCGCCTCGCCAGCCTCGCAGCTTTCCCCGATCAGGGCCTTGTCGCCCCGGTCATGGGGGCGGTGAAGAACCGGGCGGCGCAGATCGCGGCATATGCCGGCACCCCGGAAGGCCAGCGCAAGGTGACCGACGAGGAATCCCGCCGGTATTGGGCCAAGGCGGATCGGGATACCCGAAAGCGCCGACAGGCCGAGGCAGCGCATCGGAAACTGGATCGCCAGCACCGGGTGCACCAAGAGGCCCGGCAGCAGGAAGAGAACCGCCGGGACCACGAAGCGCGCCGCCTCTCCATCCTCGCCAATCAGGATCCCGAGGTGACAGAGATCCTCGACCGGCACGGCATCAACGTTCGCCGCAATCCGGCCAGGACCGCGGCGGATGACCAATGGCACAGTCTCAAGGCCGTCGACCGCTGGACCACGCAGCGGGTGGTCAATCTGGTCGCTGCGGATGTCGCCGCATTGGATCGTTACCGCCCTGAGGCCAGACGCGCCGCAGAGGCTCCGAAAACCGCGCCCGCCCCCCAGCCTGAACCACCATCCCAACCGGCTCCACGGCGGAAATCTGGTCCGTCCGGTCCCGGATTCTGACGGTCATTCATCATCAAAAAGGGGCGAAGCCCTTCTTGTTCTAACAGTTCTATAAGTTCAGGCAACTGCGGCACCCGGTACCGGGGTCCAGCAGGATCACATCGGGATCGGCGGGGTCAGACTTGGCCAACCCCTCGATCTGCGCCGAGGCGGGGGTTTCGGGTTCGTCCAGTGCTGTCAGAAAGTCGCGCGGGGCGTAACGCTTGCCGGACTGTGTCATATCAGACCCTCGCCGAAATGCGGATGGGTAACGCTCTCACCTTTGACTGATTCGATCAATAGGACATATGGACAACCCCTTTGTTCGGTCCACCCGGGGTTGAGCAGGCTGCAGGATTGTGCGACCTAGACGGCGACAAAACGGCCAGCCGATCGCCAGCCTTCCCGCCGCCAGCCTGCGCGGGATCAATGACCAAGGATCGCGCGAGATGCCGACAGAGCCCACCCCGACCACCGCACGCGGGGATCAACCTCATTTCCTTTTCGCCAACGGCGACGGAACCGTCGTCGGTCATGATGCGACCCGCGTGCCGGCAGGGCCCGCCCGGACATTGGCCGACCGCGTGGCGCAACTGACCCTGCAACCCGGACAGGTCATCGCGGGCGCCCTGCCCTTCGACCGGACGCAGGACGACTGCCTTTGGCTAGCCGCCGTGGCGGATGCCGCGTCCCCTGCCGCAGATGAGCCTTCCCCGGGGATGACCATCACGCCCGAACCATCGGCGCGTGATTACGCCGAGGCGGTTGCGCAGGCGTTGGTCCGGATGCGCGCCGACTCGGTGGCCAAGGTGGTTCTGGCGCGCACGCTGCGGCTGTCCGGCGACACGCCGATTTCCGTTCCAGCTCTGCGCGCGCAGCTGGCGCAGGACGCCAGTGCGACGGTGTTCGATGTGCGTCTGCCGGACCGGCACGGCCATCCGCGGCGGCTGGTCGGGGCGACGCCGGAGCTGCTGATCCAGAAGTCAGGCACGCAGATCGTTTCGCACCCGCTGGCCGGATCGGCGCAACGGCTGGCCGACAATGGGCGTGACACCGATGTCGCCAACGCGCTGGCGGGGTCCGAGAAGGACCGCCGAGAGCACGGGTATGTCGTCGAATACATCCTCGACACGCTTGCCCCCTATTGCCGTGACCTTGGTGCGCCGCGCGGGGCCGAAATCATCCACACCGACAGCATGTGGCATCTGGGCACGCATATCACCGGCCAGCTGCGCGACGACACCACGCCGTCGGTCGTGTTGGCGGGTCTGCTGCATCCGACCCCGGCCATCTGCGGCGTGCCGATGGCGGCGGCCGAACAGCTGATACGTACGTTGGAGCCGATCCCCCGCGACTTTTATGCCGGCAGCGTCGGGTGGTCGGACGCGCAGGGCGACGGGACGTGGTACGTGGCGATCCGCTGCGCCGAAATCAGCGGGGCGACCGCGCGGCTTTACGCAGGCGCCGGCGTCGTCGAAGGGTCCGACCCGTGGGGCGAGGCGGCTGAAACCGGCGCCAAGTTCGCCGCATTGCTGACGGCCTTCGGCCTGCCCGCCACCGCCGGTCTGGACGGCGTCTTACAGGAATAACCCATGGCCCTGCCCCGCATCCCTGCCTATCAACCCGATTTCGATCTGCCCGCTCCCCGCGCACCTTGGACGCTGGACCCGGGCCGGGCGGCGCTACTGGTGCACGACATGCAGCGGTATTTCGTGCGCCCCTTCGGCGATGCACACGCTCCGCTGCCCGGCGTCGTGGCCAACATCGCCGCGTTGCTGGCCGCGGCGCGCGCGGCCGGGGTGCCCGTCTTTTACACCGCGCAGCGCGGCAACCAGTTTCGTCCCGACCGCGGATTGCAGGCCGATCTGTGGGGGCCGGGCATGCAGGCCACCCCTGACCACGAAGAGGTCATACCCGACCTTGCCCCGGCACCCGATGACATCGTGCTGGTAAAGCACCGCTACAGCGCGTTCCAGCGGTCCAATCTGGAACGGCTGATGCGCGCGCGCGGGCGCGATCAGCTGATCGTCACCGGCATCTATGCCCATATCGGCTGCCTCGCGACCGCGGTCGAGGCGTTTCAGCTGGACATCCAGCCCTTCCCCGTGATCGACGCGCAGGCCGATTTCAGCGCCGAGGATCATCTGGACGCGATGCGCTGGTTGGGCCGCACATGCGCCGTTCCGATGCGCACGGATGCGGTGCTAACCAGCCTTCAGACGTCAGTCTGAAACGGCCAGGTCGGGCGCGGACGGTGCAGGTTTTCCTGAGCCGTCAGATTCTGGCAAACCGCGCCATTTGTCAGCGCCATGACCTGCCGAACCGGAAGTTCACGCAAATCAGGGGATAAATACCCCGATTTGACCACAATCAGGTCAGTTTCCCCGGGATTCAGGCCCAGCGCCGAAAAATCAGACAAATTGTGAAAAGGCCGCCTCCGGGCCGTCAGGACCAGCGACATCGGCCCTTTGCGCAGGACAAGCTCGTCCCCGAAATCCTGCACCTCGTCGGGCTGCAGCGTGACCACGGGCCCGCCCCCGCCCAGTGCGTCGCCAACCGTGATTTCTCGAGCGCCGCCGCGCAGCGCGGCAACTGCAGCTGGCGCGGCGATTCCTGCGATGACCGACCCGGGCGCGCCGGGTTCCGTGAACCCACGCCGGATCAGCGCGGCCAGAACGTCGGCCCGGTCTCCGACGCCGCCGGCCGTTGGGTTGTCGCCGCTGTCGGCCAGAATGGCTGGAAAGGTGATCCGGTCCAGCAGATCGTCCAGCTGGCCTGTTTCCATATCCGACACCAGTTCGTAGCGGACGCTCCAATACGCATTGGCGATGGCATCGGCCGCTGCCCTGCCCTCTGCGGCGTCCGTGCATGTCACGACTGCCGCGGCCGTCGCGCGCGGACTGTCGGCCCAGACGTAGCCCACCATCAGGTTCGCATCTAGAACGCCCGGTTGCGCGTCCATGTGCGGCAGTTGGGCATAAAGGGACTGACACGGCTCGACGAACGTCGACGACATTTCCCCCGACACCAGCAGCGGGATGGCGCGACGCACCACCTGTGGGCGCGGACCGCCCTGCAGCGCGTCCAGCAGCATCTTGGCCGCGCGCTTTCGGGTCTGCGGCTGATCGATATGAGGCGCGGTGCGGAACGCCGCGAACGCATCGACCGTGTCGGTGATCTGCCGGGTGATCTGGCCGTGCAAGTCCCAGGCCGAGGAAATGATCGTATCCGGCCCGACGATCTGGCGCAGTTCGGCGATGAAGTCGCCTTCGGGGTCGTCGACGCCGGGCACGAAATACGCGCCGTGCATGACCAGCAACACCCCGTCCAGCGGCAGTGCGGCGCGAATGCGGGCCATGAACTCGGCCCGTTGCGCGGCGTAAAGGTCGGCCGCGACCGGCCCGCCCGGAACCGATCGGTCGTGAAAGATGGGAACGGCCGTCACACCCGCCCAGTCGTCGTCCACACCCGCCATGTCCAGAAGCGCGTCACCTTCCAGCCGGGTGAAGTCCGCCGCCTGCTGGTGCAGTGGTGAATAGGTCGAACATTCGGTGTGCAGACCGCCAATGGCCACGCGCATGGTTGTGCCCTTTCAGACCGGCAGGGGGATCAGGTGCAGGCCCGCGTCCAGCGCGATCAGGTCGCGCACTGGCGTGCCCGGCGCCACCCGAATGGGCGGCAGCGACATGGCGGCACGGGGAATGTCGGTCGCCATCGCAATCGCCTGCCCGACCCCAACGCCGGTCAGCGCGACCAGCGACCGGATCGACCCGACCATGTCGATATGCGCCCCCGCCAATGACCCTTCGGCATTGACCAGCGCGCCGTCTTTGACCCGAATCTCGCGGCCATACAGCGTGAAGTGGTCCGGCCCGCCCACGGTCGGCATCGCGTCCGATACGATGAAACAACGATCCGGGCGCGGACGCGCGGCCATGGTCAGGGCCAGCATGTCCGGGCTGACATGGATGCCGTCGGTGATCAGCCCGCAATAGGCGTCCGACAGGATCGCGGCGGCGATCATGCCGGGCTCTCGCGACTGCATCTGCGGCATGGCGTTGTAAAGATGGGTGAACATGGTGACGCCGTTCGACATCGCCGCCCGCGCCTCTGCCTCCGTGGCCATGCTGTGCCCGGCCGACAGGACCACGCCCATCTGCGCCGCCTGACGCAGCAGTGCAGGGTCGGCCAGTTCGACCGCAAGCGTCAGCAGGACCGGCACATCCGCCTGACGCAATCGCGCCAGCACCCCCATCGTGCGGTCGTCCAAGGGGCGGATGAACCGCGCCTCATGCGTGCCGCGCTTCTGGACGGCCAGATGCGGGCCTTCCAGATGGATGCCGGCCACGCTGGGTTCGCCATGTGTGGCGATGATCGCGTCTGCGGCGGCGTCCATCACGTCGGGCGCGTCGGTGATCAGCGTGGGCAGGATCGACACGGTCCCGAGCCGGTGGTGGGCTGCGACGATGGCGCGGATGCCGTTCGGCGTGGGGTCGGTGTTCAGCAACACCCCGCCCCCGCCATTCACCTGCAGGTCAGTGCAGCCCGGCATCAGGATCGGAACCGTGGCGTCGGGCGTGTCATCGCCAAGCGCGCGCACGTCGACCACGCGGTCCCCGTCGATAACGACCGCCAGCCCGTCCTGCAACCGGCCATCGACCCAGACCTGATCCGCCGCGATCAGCGTTGTCATAGCTTGCCTGCCTTGGCCATCAATGCCGCCCCCCGCGCCCCCGCGCTGTCGCCGAATGTCGCGCGGCTGATGACCGGCAGCCGCGCGGTCCCCAGCTTCAGCCGGTCCAACGCCGCGGCAAGCCGATCCTCGACCCCCACGATGTTCGACAGCCCGCCGCCCAGAACGATGACATCGGGGTCGAGCAGCAACTGCGCGTCATACAGCATCTCTCCGCACAGATCGGCCCAGATATCCATCACTCGCTGGTCCGCCGGATCACTTGAGGCGCCGATCCGCGCGGGATCGGTGTCCGTCAGGCCCGCCCATTCGGCCAGCCGCGACAGCCCGGTGCCCGAGGTATAGTTTTCATAACAGCCGATCCGTCCGCAGCCACAGGGCCACAGCGGCAGACCGTGCCGTGCCAGCGCCCGGGCCGATACGCCCAGATGCCCGATTTCGACTGCCAGCCCCGCATGTCGCGGCGGGAAATCCCCGTTGACGACCAGTCCCCCGCCGACGCCGGTCCCAAGGATCAGGCCAAAGACGTTGGCGAACCCGTCGCCCGCGCCGCCATGCGCCTCGGAATAGGCGAAGGCCATGCAGTCATTCACCAAAGGTAGCCGGCGACCCAGCACGCCCGCCAGCGCGTCGGCGGTGCTGCGCCCCGACATGGGCACGTTCGACGCGGTGGCCACCCCGGTTTCCGGGTCGATCAGCCCCGGCAACGACACGGCGACCGGCAGATCGGGTTGGCCCGCGCGTTCTTCCAGCCAGCGAACCTCACCCGAAAGCGCGGCGATGAACGCGTCGAAATTGGTGCGCGGGGTCGGCACGCGGCGGACGTCCAGCGTCTGCATGTCGTCGTCAAACAACCGCGCCTCGATCTTGGTGCCGCCCAAGTCGATGCCGCCGCTGATCACCGCTGCCACCCGTACAGCGTCACGCCCGACACGACCCGCGTCAGATTGCGCCCCGCAAAGGGATCGTCGACGGGCAGACCCAGCGCCTCTGACCAGCGATGGGCCAGAACCTGCGCGGGCAGGATGTACAGCGCCGGGTCCCCCGCCGTGCCGGTCAGGTCCAGCGTAATGTCGCAGTCGGCGCCGCCGATCGTCGTCACGCGGACGGACGGAAACTGGCGGCGGATTTCATCGGCCAGATCGCGGTCATACTGCGCGGCATGGCGGTCGGGATGGATCATCACGAACACCGCCGTATCGTCGTCGACCGCAGCCTTGGGTCCGTGGCGGAACCCCAGCGTGCTGTCCCACTGCGTCAGCGTGCGGCCCGCCGTCAGCTCCAACACCTTCAGCGCGGATTCGCGGGCGATGCCGGTCAGTGCACCTGACCCAAGGAAGATCGCGCGCGACGGGCGCGGGGCGTCCAGCGCCCACAGGCGCGGCAGGACGGCCGCGGCCGCATCCGCCAATTGCGGCAATGCAGTGGCAGCGTCGAAGCCCGCATCCAGACAGGCCAGCGCCGACAGATACATCGTCGTAAAGCTCGACGTCATCGCAAAGCCTTGATCGTGCGTCGCGTCGGGCAGGACCAGACATTCGGTCTGACCCGGACCCGGCCCCACCCGTGCAGCCAGCGCGCTGTCGGCGTTGCAGGTGATCTGCAGGCGGTCGGCATCAGGACGGTGCGCATCCAGCAGATCGATCAGCCCCACGGTTTCCGAACTGTTGCCGCTGCGCCCGAACTGCACCGACAGGGCGTGACCGGGCCGGTCCATCAACCACGGGCAGGACACCAGATCAGTCGTCGCAAGCGGCAGGACCAGCGGGCCGCCGGTCACCTGCCGGGCCAACGTCTCGCCGACATAGGCGGAGGTTCCCGCCCCACTCAGCCAGATCTGCACTGGTTGGCGGTCCGCGATCCACGCGCGGATCTGTGCAGACTTGTCGGACAGAGGCGCGGCCCAGGCGCGCCAGATATCCGGCTGGGCATTGATCTCGGACGCGGTGTGCGTGGGGGTGGTCATGTCGTATCCTTCGGGGATTGGTCGGCGACGACCACCTGCGCGCCCGCACCCGCCAACGCGGATACCAGATCGGGCGGGGGCGCGCGGTCGGTGATCAGGATGGAAATGCGCTGCAGCCCGCAGATGCGATGTAACCGCGCATTCCCGAACTTCGTATGGTCGGCCAGCACGATGACCCGGCTGGCCGCGTCGATCATGGCGCGGTTCGCGTGGGCCTCTTCCTCGGAATAGGTGGACACGCCGCCATCGGTGTCGATGCTGTCGGCGCCGACCACGAAACTGTCGAAGTTCATGCCCCGCAGGCTGGTTTCGACCAGACGACCGGACAGGGCACCCGTGGCCTCGCGCAGGATGCCACCGGTCAACATCACCTGATGGATGCCGCTGGCCAGCAGATGCTGCGCCACGACCAGCCCTGACGTCATGATCGTCGCGGGGGCCAGCGTCGGATCACTGCCCATCCGCTCGGCAAGCAGCTCCAGCGTGGTGCCGTTATCCATCAGCAGCGCCCGGTCCCCTGCGATGATCCCCAGTGCGGCATCAGCGATCCGGCGCTTGCCGGCCGGGTTGATCAGGCGGCGGTCGGAAATCTGGGGCTGGACGTGGCCCCCGCCCCCACGTTCGGCCATGGCCAGCGCCAGCTCGATCCGGAAATCGGCCAGACCGGCGAAGCCCAGACTGCGGCAGAACCGGATCAGCGTGGGCTCGGACGTCCCAAGACGCGCGCAGATCTCGCGCGAGGTCATCCGGATGAATTCGGTCGGATCGTCGGTGACGAAGGCGGCGATGGTGCGCAGCTTGGCGGGCAACGAGTCGCGGCCGGCCGTCACCGCCTGCCACAGCGACAGACCACTTGGCGGCATCTCGTCCACGACAGGTTGCATCCGTGCCTTGCGCCTTGATGATGTTTGTCAGGCTAAATTTTACACACAGCCTGTCTTTGTCAAACTAAAATATCCTTGCTGGATGTTAGCCAGGCAAAATAATTCTTTACATCGAAATTGAACTTGTGTTGCCTGATCCAAATCCTGCCACCCCGAGGTATCTATGCCCCCGGTCGACAGCCATACCCCTGTTTTCGAAGTCTGCGTGGACGATCCCGCAGGTCTGGCGGATGCCATCGCAGGCGGTGCCGACCGGATTGAGCTTTGCGCGGCGTTGGCCCTGGGTGGGCTGACCCCCGCGCCGGGACTGATCGAACAGGCCGCCGAAACCGACGTTCCGATTTTTGCGATGATCCGCCCCCGCCCGGGCGGATTTTTATATTCTGCCGACGAGCTTGACGCCGCGCGCCGCGACATTCGCGCGGTCCGTCAGGCCGGGCTGGCCGGGATCGTCTTTGGCGCGACCGACACCACCGGGCGCCTGGACCGCGACGCGATCCAGCAGCTGCGTGACGCGGCAGGCGATCTGCCGATGGTGCTGCACCGCGCGTTCGACGTGACGCCCGACCCGGCCGAGGCGTTGGAAACGGCCATCGATCTGGGCTTTGTGCGCATCCTCACATCCGGCGGCGCCGCGACCGCGCCCGAGGGGGTGGACGCACTGGCCGCACTGGTGCGTCAGGCCGCCGGGCGGATCGCCATCATGGCAGGCGGCGGCGTCGATGCCGCGTCGGTCGCGCCGCTGCTGGCGGCCGGGGTGCACGATCTGCACGGGTCCTGCAGTGAGGTTCTGGCCGACACCGGCCCCGTTGGCCGCCTTCGCATTGCGCCGACGCGCGCGCAGACCAGCGTCACCAAGGTTCGCGACATGCGCCGGGCCATCGACGCGGCAACGATGGAACAACCCGCATGAAGACGGGCATCATCGGACTTGGCGCGCGGATTTCATGGGTTCTGCCCATGCTGCAACAGGCTGCCCCGCAGATCGAGGTGACGGCCGTCGCCGACCCCGGTCCCCGCAACAACGAACGTTTGTCGGCCGCGGCCCCCGAACATGTCTATGACACCGCCGCCGAAATGCTGGCGCGCCACAAGTTCGACTTCCTGATCGTCGGTTCACCCAACCAGTTCCACATGGATCAGTTGGAACAGGCGCTGGAATCCGACGCGCCCCGGATCTTCACCGAAAAGCCGGTTGTCACCTCGATTGACGACACTATCCGGCTGGCTGGCCTTCTGGCACGGCATGGCGGGGTCGAACGCGTGTCGGTGGGCATGGTCCTGCGGTATTCGAAGCTTTACCGCGCGCTGCGTCAGGCCGCCGCTGAAGGCCTTCTGGGCGAGATCATGTCGATCGAGGCGGCCGAACATATCGGCCCCTATCACGGCAGTTTCTTCATGCGCGACTGGCGCCGGTTCAGCGACATGTCCGGCGGATTCATGCTGGAAAAATGCTGCCACGATCTGGACCTGTATCAAGGCGTCGTGGGCGCGCGCGCGATGCGCGTCGCAAGCTTTGGCGGGCGCAAGAAATACATTCCCGCCAACCGCCCCAAGACGCCGCCCGCGTATCTGGAAACGATGACCCCGCGCTGGGGCGGCACCGATGACGCATTCTCCGGCGAAGGCGACCTGATCGATTACCAGACCGCGCTGATCGAATACGCCAACGGCGCCAATCTGGCGTTTCACACCAATCTGAACGTGCCCGACGAATACCGCCGCTTTTCGGTGATCGGCACCGACGGCATGGCCGAAGGTGACTTCATCCGCAATTACTTCCGCGTCACGCGGTCTGACGACAACGCCACGCTGATCGACATTCCCGAAGTGTCCACGAACCACGGGATGAAGGGTCATTACGGCGCGGATGAAGCGATGTCGAAGGACCTGATGGATTACTATTCCGGCGCGCTGGCCGAACTGCCCCTGAACGTCATCGACGCGCTCGAGGCGGGCGTGACCGCGCTGGCGATGGATCAGGCCCGACTGGAAGGCCGCATCGTCGATCTCGGCTCCGTCTGGGAGCAGTTCGACGACGCGCTGAGAAGCGGGGCACGGTCATGAAGGTGACCCGCGATCCGTTCCCCTACCTGCTGCTGGTGCCGGCGCTGCTGCTGGTCGGGCTGATCGCCGCATGGCCGATGATCGAGACGTTCCGCCTGTCCTTCACCAATGCCTCCATGCGTCCGGGCGAGGAATATGTCGGTTTTGCAAACTACATCAAGTTTTTCGACCGTGACTTCTGGCCGGTGATCACGCGCACGCTGATCTGGACCGCGCTGTCGGTCAGCCTGAAGCTGGCACTCGGTCTGTTCGGCGCGGTTCTTCTGAACGCCGCCGTGCCCGGACGCGCGATCTTTCGCGTGCTGGTCATGCCGCCTTGGGTCGTCCCGGTCGCGGTCGGCTGCTTCATGTGGGCGTGGATGTATAACGGCCAGTTCGGCATGATTTCCGGCCTTGGCCAGCGCCTCGGCATCTTCTCCGGCCCGTTCGAGTTTTTGGCATACAAGAACGCGGCCTTCATGGCGACCATCGTGACCGATGTCTGGATCGGCGTGCCGCTTGTGTCGCTGTATCTGCTGGCCGCGATGCAGACGATCCCCAAGGACCTCTACGAGGCCGCGTGGACCGACGGTGCCAGCCGCTGGTACCGGTTCCGCCGCATCACCCTGCCGCTGCTGTCGCCCGCGCTGACGACGATGGCGCTGCTCTCCACGATTTGGACGTTCAACAGCTTTGAAATCATCTGGATCCTGACCGAGGGCGGCCCCCGCGGCCAGACCACCACGATGATCATCGACACCTACAAGACCGCCATTTCCCGCTTCCGTTACGGCGAAGGGGCGGCACGTGCGGTGATGATCCTGGTCTGCCTGTCGGTTCTGGCCGCGATCTACATCATCGCGCTGAACCGGCTGACCCGAAAGGTGCGCGCAAAATGATCAATCGGTATCGCTGGTGGGAACTGGTGCTGATTTATGCAGGCATGGCGGTGTTCCTGATCTTCATGCTCGCCCCGTTCGTCGAGGCGTTCATGGTCTCGCTCCGCCCGCTGAACGAGGTGTTCCGCATCCCCTATCGCTTCGTCGCCGACGGGATGAGCTTTGAAAATTACCGAACAATCTGGACGTCCCAGCCAATGCTGCTGCGCTGGATTATCAACAGCTTCGGCATCGCGCTGGCGGTGACGGCGCTGTCGATGTTCTGTTCGATCCCCGCGGCCTATGCCTTTGGCCGGTTCCAGTTCCGCGGCCAGAACGCCCTGATCTCGGTCTTTCTGATCGTGTCGATGGTGGGTGCCGCGGTGCTGATCATCCCGCTTTACAAGGTGATGCTGGCGCTTGGCCTTCTGAATACCTACGCCGCGATGATCGTGCCGGGTGCGGCCTTCACCATACCGGCGGGCGTGTTCCTGATGCGCAGCTACTTCATGCGCATCCCCGCCGAGCTGGAAGAGGCGGCCTATGTCGACGGCGCCAGCCGGTTCTACACCATGCGCCGGGTGATCTTTCCGATCGCGGCGCCCGGCATGGTCGTCGTCGCCATCACGACCTTCATCACCGCCTATGCCCAGCAGTTCCTGTTCGCGCTGACGTTCAACTCCAAGAACCACCTGAACCCGCTGGCCGTGGGGCTGTATCAGTTCTTCGGCCATCAGCAGGTGCGCTGGAACGAACTGATGGCGGCAAGCCTCGTGGGCGTGCTGCCGGTGCTCATCCTCTACGTCTTCCTGCAAAGATACATCGTGGCCGGGCTGACCGCCGGCGCGGTGAAGGAATGACGACAATAAGGTCCATAACAACAGGGAGTTAACGCAATGCAGATCCGTGCCATCGTCCTCGCGACGACCGCCCTGATCGGACTTTCGGGTGCGGCCCACGCCGCGACCGAGCTTTACCTTATCAACTGCGGCGCTGACAACGAAGGTCAGGTCCCGGTCCAGACAGCCGACATCAAGGAATGGGAAGCCGCCAACCCCGACTATACCGTCCGGGTCGAATTCCTGCCTTGGGAACAGTGTCAGGAAAAGACCATGACGCTGGCCGCCGCTGGCACACCGCCTGCCGCCGCCTATATGGGGTCGCGCACGCTGAAACAGCTGGCCGCGGCCGGTCAGATCGTGCCCTTCACGCTGACCGACGAGGAGCTGAAAAGCTATGAACCCTCGGTCATCTCGACCGTGCAGTTCGACGGCCAGGTCTGGGGCCTGCCGCGCGCGTTCTCGACGCAAGGGCTTTACTACAACAAGGACCTGTTCACCGAAGCCGGCATCGACATGCCCGACGGCCCCAAGACGTTCGACGACGTCCTGACCGCCGCCAAGGCCGTCACCGAAAAGACCAAGGCCAAGGGCTTCGGCATCCCCGCCGCGGACATGGACAACACGTTCCATGAATTCCTGCCCTTCCTTTACGCCAATGGCGGACAGGTCGTGGACGCCGACGGCAAGGTTGTCTTCGACAGCCCCAACAACGTCGAAACGCTGAAGTTCTACCAGGAACTGGCGAAATACGCGCAGGAAGGCCCGATCGCCTATGACCGCGGCAAGCTGGAGCCGCTGTTCAAGGAAGGCCAGATCGCGATGTATCTGTCCGGCGCGTGGGGCCGTCAAAAGGCCGAAGGCGTGAACTTCGGCACCGCAGCCATCCCGGTCGGCCCGATGGGCAAACCGTCCACGCTGCTGATCACCGACAGCCTTGTCGTCTTCAAAGGCACCGGGCTGGAGGAGCCGACAACCAGCCTTGTGAAGTTCCTGACCACCCCCGAACGTCAGGCCAAGTTCGACGAGGCCGGCGGCTGGACCCCGATCCGCGCCGGCACCGCGACCGACGCGCTGATCGCCAAGGACCCGATGTGGAAACCCTTCATCGACGCCGTTCCGACCGGTGGGCCAGAGCCGTTGTTCCAGGACTACATCGCCATGCAGGACGTCGCGATCGAAGGGCTGCAAGGTCTGATCACGGACGAACTGACCCCGGAAGAAACGGCCAAGCAGATCCAGGAAGGTCTGGACGAACTGGCCGGGCAATAAGCCTGAAACCTTTGGATGGGGGTGGGCCACCACCCCCATCTTTCTGCGCAGGAGAGACATGCCGATGGGCCATCTGAAACTGACCGGCGTGACCAAGAACTACGGCACCGCCCGCGTCATTCACCCGACCGATCTGGAAATCCGGGACGGAGAGTTCACCGTCTTCGTGGGTCCCTCCGGCTGCGGCAAATCCACCATGTTACGCATGATCGCGGGTCTGGAAGACATCACCGAAGGACGGCTGGAAATTGACGGCAAGGTCGTTAACGACCTGCCTCCGGCCAAGCGTGGCATCGCCATGGTGTTCCAAAGCTATGCGCTTTACCCCCACATGAACGTCTTCGAAAACATCGCCTTTCCCCTGCGCGTCGAAGGCCGCCCCGAGGCCGAGGTCCGCGCCAAGGTCAATGCCGCCGCCGACGTGCTGAAGCTGACCGAGCGTCTGAAGCATCGCCCCGGTGAGTTGTCGGGCGGCCAGCGTCAGCGCGTCGCCATCGGCCGCGCCATCGTGCGTGAACCCAAGGTCTTTCTGTTCGATGAACCGCTGTCGAACCTTGATGCGGCGCTGCGTGGCGACATGCGCGTCGAACTGGCGCGGCTGCACGGGCGGCTGGCCAACACCATGATTTATGTCACCCACGACCAGATCGAGGCGATGACCATGGCCGACCGGATCGTCGTTCTGAACGGCGGGCATGTCGAACAGGTGGGTACGCCCCTTGAGCTGTTCCACCGCCCGGCGAACCGCTTTGTCGCGGGCTTCATCGGCAATCCGAACATGAACTTCCTACCCGGGCATGTGGTGGGCACGTCCGACGCGGGCGTGACGGTTCAGGTGACGAACGGCCCCGAACTGGTGCTGCCCGTCGATCCGCAGGGACTGGCGACCAACGCCCCGGTCACCGTCGGCATCCGCCCCGAAGACCTGCGCATCGATGAAAACGGCATCCGCTGCCGCGTCGACGTGGTCGAACGGCTGGGCGCCAGCACCGTCGTCTATCTGCTGTCACCTGACGGCAGCTTGCTCTGCATGGTTACGGACGGCACCTCTCGGATCGTGCCGGGGGACGAGGTCGGCTTGGGCTTTCACGGCGACAGCGCGCATCTTTTCCGTGAAAACGGGCGCGCGTCCTATCGCAATCGGGTGCCGGTCGATCTGGCCCGGATGCCCGCGATCCGCACAGCGTGAACGAAAACGGGCGCGGTCTAAACCGCGCCCGCCCTGTTGATGTCGCTGATCGCTCAGGCTTTCAGCGCCTCGGCGATCTCATCGATGTTCGAATTGGTCAGGTTCTTGGCCAGATCGCCCAGCAGGACCTTTTCCAGCATCTTGTGGTAATGCTTGCGCATCGTGCCCAGCGTCGTCGGGTCAGCCACGATCACGATCCCGTCGATCTTATTGCCCAGCGCCAGCTTGTTCAGATGCTCGGTCAACTGGACCGCGAACGTGGCCTCATCCTCGTCGCGGGGGGACCGATCCTGCGGCGAATCCCCGGCGCCCTGATCTGACAGGTTCTGCGGGGTGACCTTGTCCTGTTCGACCAGCTCGATCCCTTGGGCGGCGGTATTGCGAAACAGGGTGGCACCGTGGCCGTCGGCCACGACGACCGTGGTATTGGGGGGCAGGATCATGACAGGCTCCTTTTTCAACAGTCGCTCGTCAACGTCCCCTGCCCTGCCAGGTTCCTGCGTCCTGTCAGCGCAGGCTTTCGCAGAACCGCTTGATCCGCGCGCACGCCTCGACCAGCTGTTCGTCCGCGGCGGCATAGCTGACGCGGAAATGCGGCGACAGGCCGAACGCCGCGCCAAAGACCACGGCGACGCCGGTGTCGTTCAGCAGCTCGGTGGCGAACACCTCATCATCGACGATCTCGACCCCGCTTTCGGTGGTCTTGCCGATCACCCCGGCGATCGAGGGATAGACATAGAACGCCCCCTGCGGCATCGGGCATTCGATCCCCGGGCAGTCGTTCAGCAACCCGACCACCAGATCGCGGCGGCGCTGGAACGCGGCGCGGCTTTCGGTGATGTAATCCTGCGGACCGTCCAGCGCGGCTAGGGCGGCATACTGGCTGATCGAACAGGGGTTCGACGTCGATTGCGACTGGATCGTCCCCATCGCCTTGATCAACTGCACCGGCGCCGCGCCGTAACCGATCCGCCAGCCGGTCATCGCATAGGCCTTGCTGACCCCGTTCATGGTCAGCGTGCGGTCCTTCAGCTTCGGCTCGACCTGCGCCGGGGTGACGAAGGTGAACCCGTCAAACACCAGATGCTCATAGATGTCGTCGGCCAGCACCCAGACATGCGGGAAGTCCAGCAGCACATCGGTCAGCGCCTTCATGTCGTCATGGTCATAGGCCGCGCCGCTGGGGTTCGACGGCGAATTCAGGATCAGCCACTTGGTCCGGGGCGTGATCGCCGCGCGCAGCTGCTCGGGCGTGATCTTGTAGCCCGCGTCCAGCCCCGCCGTGACGAACACCGGCGTGCCGCCGGCCAACAGAACCATGTCGGGATAGCTGACCCAGTAGGGCGCGGGAATGATCACCTCATCGCCCGGGTTCACCGTTGCCATCAGCGCGTTGTACAGGATCTGCTTGCCGCCGGTGCCCACGGTGATCTCCGCGGGCTTGTAGCTCAGGCCGTTCTCGCGCTCGAACTTGCGGCAGATCGCCTGCTTCAGCTGCGGGATGCCGTCCGGCGCGGTATAGCGCGTGTGGCCCGCGTCGATCGCGTCCTTCGCCGCATCGCGGATGTTCTTCGGCGTGTCGAAATCCGGCTCTCCGGCGGACAGCGCGATGATATCGCGCCCTTCGGCGGACAATTCGCGGGCGCGGGTCGAAATCGCGATCGTCGCGGACGGTTTCACCCGCAAAAGCGCGTCGGACAGAAAGCTCATGGCAGGGCCTTTCTTCAGGGGCTTCGGACTTTTACCACGTCCGCCGCGGTGATAGGACGTTGCCGATTTCCAGACAAGCGGGACACGGGTTTATGACGAACGCAGCGGAAGACCGGGTCACACGGCTGAAACGCCTTGGCATCCGCAGCTGGCGGCGCGGGATGAAGGAAATGGACCTCATCCTTGGTCCCTATTCCGACACCGAACTGGCCCTGCAGGACGACGCCACGCTGGACGCCTACGAGGCGATGCTGAACGAAAACGACCAGGAACTGTATCTGTGGATCACCGCCCGCACGCGAGGCGAGGCGGCAGGCCCGGCGCATCTGGCGCCGCTCTTGGACCAGCTGGCGGCCTTTGCGCTGATCAAACTGCGCGGCAATTAACGTAAAATTTCCGCGAATCACCTCATCTTCGGGGCGTGACCCAGCCCGGATGATGTGATGCCCAATCTTGCCGTTTTTCCCAGTGCCGTTTCACCCGGTGCCATCCTCGACGCCGCCGCCGCGCCGGTGGCGCAGCTGGACGCCTATCTGGACTGCCTGCGCCTTCTGGACCGGCTGCACCGGCTGATGCTGGACCTGATCAAGGACGAATTCGAACGCTTGGCGATCCACGACCTGACGCCGGTGCAGGCTCTGCTGATCTATAACCTCGGGCACGCACAGGTGTCGGCGGGGGAACTGCGGTCGCGCGGCATGTATCAAGGCTCGAACGTCAGCTATAACCTGAAAAAGCTGGTGCAGATGGGATATCTCAGCCACCAGCGCAGCGACATGGACCGCCGCTCGGTCCGGGTGGGGCTGACCGAACGGGGCCAGTCCGTCCGCGACCGGGTCGGCGAACTCTTCTGGCGCCACGGCGCCGCGTTGGAGGCGTCGGGGCTGCTTGACGACCCCGACATCACCCGCGTCAACGCCCAGTGGCGGCGGATCGAACGGTTCTGGACCGATCAGATCCGCTTCATCTACTGATCACCAGTGGCCGGTGTTTTCCATGCTGGCCCACGGCTCAGCCGGGGGCAGCGGGTCGCCGTCCTGCAACAGCTCGACCGACACGTTGTCGGGGCTGCGCACGAACGCCATGTTCCCGTCGCGCGGCGGGCGGTTGATCGTCACGCCGTTGTCCATCAGATGCTGACACATCTCATAGATGTTGCCGACGCTATAGGCGAGGTGGCCGAAATGCCGGCTGTCCGAGGGCAGCGCGTCATCGCCGTCCCAGTTGTAGGTCAGCTCGACCGGGGTTTCGTCCTGCCCTTCGGGCGCCATGAACACCAGCGTGAACCGGCCCTTGTCGTTGTCGATGCGGCGGGTTTCACGCAACCCCAGCAGCTCAAAGAACTTCATCGTCGCGTCCAGATCCTTGACCCGAACCATCGTGTGCAGATAGCGGACTTTCATCGCGCGCCCTTTCCAAAATTGACGTTGGCCCGCAGTGTTTCACGCCACGCGGCCCGTGGCCAGTCTGCGGATTTGTAGTAGACGGGGTTCACAGGCCGCAACCGCACCAAAGGATGGACCCATGCCGCTGACGCCGGAACAGCAAGCCGAAATCGACGACGCCCGCGCCCAGTCGCGCCCCACCCTGCGCGCCGTCAGCGAAGGGATGGAACGTCAGTTGTATCTGGCCCATCCGGTGCTGGACCACGGGCTGGTCCGCGTCATCGACTACATGGGCGACGACGGCGCCATCGTGCAGGCCGCCCGCGTCAGTTACGGTCGCGGCACCAAGGCGGTCCAGACCGACGAAGGGCTGATCCGGTATCTGATGCGTCACTGGCACTCGACCCCGTTCGAGATGTGCGAGGTCAAGTTCCACATCAAGCTGCCCGTGTTCGTCGCCCGCCAGTGGATCCGCCACCGCACCGCGAACGTGAACGAATACTCGGCCCGCTATTCGATCCTCGACCGCGAATTCTATATCCCCGCGCCCGAACAGCTGAACGCCCAGGCCACCGTCAACCGCCAGGGCCGGGGTGACGTCCTGCAGGGCGAGGAGGCGCAGCGCGTCCTCGACTGGCTGCGCGATGACGCCACCCGCGCCTATGACCACTATGAACAGATGCTCAGCCAGGACGACCAGCAGGGTTTGGCCCGCGAGCTTGCCCGCATGAACCTGCCCGCCAACGTCTATACCCAGTGGTACTGGAAATCCGACCTGCACAACCTATTCCACTTCCTGCGCCTGCGCGCCGACGCCCACGCCCAATACGAAATCCGCGTCTATGCCGAGGTCATGGCCCAGATCGTCAAGGACTGGGTCCCCGCAGCCTATGCCGCTTTCGAGGACTACCGCATGGGCGGCGTCCAACTGTCGGCAAAAGGGGTCGAGGCGTTGAAGCGGCGCTTGACCGGGGAAGTGGTGACGGCGGAGAATAGCGGAATGAGCAAAGGCGAGTGGCGGGAATTTGAGGGGGTTTGGGGGTGAGTGGGTAATTACCGATGTCAATAAACCCGTATTACGACCCTCCTCGATTACGAGCACCGACAGGACGCATTGACGTAGATTATCGAAGTCACGATGGCACTGTGATTCTTGGGCAGGATGACTGGGAATTCCACACCAAGTGGAGCACAGCTGGAACCGGCTCTATTCATTTCTATCGAGACGGGCAGGGAATAAGATGCGTTGGAGTAGCTCCTGGGGTCCAAAACATTGAAGACGTGACAGATTTGGTGTATCAAACCGCCGATTTTTCGTCGCGGACTAGAACCGTTACCGACGGTCGGATCGCGCTCATCGAGAACGAACTTGGTTACGCCGCTGCTATTTCTGTGATTGAAGTTACGACAGCGCCTGATGGTGAGGATGGCGCTCGATTGATTGGTAACTACAGAATACTCCGCGATGGCTCTAGGAACTTCTCTAACGACCAGTGGAATGATATAGCTGAAGTCGCAAGCGACCTAGGCGCCCGCTTGGAAGACTTGGACAATGAGCTTACTGAGCTTCGCGATTCAGGCTTTGATGGCTACAAAGAAAGTCATGATGGATTTGCTGGAATTGGACACAATCAACCACCCCCCGGAGAAGAGTTTCAGTTCGAAATTCGAAAAGCGAAAAAGAGTTTCCGGGTTCTCGTTGCGAACAAAGAAGATCGCATACTGAAACCGCCGCAAATAGCTGAGCAGCGCGCTGTTCTGGAGAACTTTTTGACACAAGCCACCGACTTCTGGACAAAAAGGGCGGAGCAGATTGAAGAGGGATTCTTTCAGAGCATCGGGGCCAGTATCGCCGTCGCTTTCAGCGTCAAGTTGGCCGAGGCTATAGAGGCGACAAAACAGTTGATCGCGATGCTCCCTTGAAGCTCTTCCCCGGCATACGCTCAGCCCATGACGATTTGTTCGTGACTAGCGTAATGATTCACAAATTTTGCAACGGGCATCATTGCTTCTTTTACTGAGCATTCGGCCATTTGATTTCGATCCCCGCAAAGAGACCTTTCCGTGGGCGGGCGAAGAGGGGGGCGTCGCTCATGTCGTGCATCCCCCGCACACACTCCATGCATCCCCGGTGCATTCCCTGTGCATAGTCTGCGCGTCACCCACCCCACGAAACCCCAGCAATCGCCGCCTTCGCGCCATCCCCCGATCACCCCCCGTTGCGTAAATCCCCCACGCAACGTTCGCGCCGTTGCGCCTACCCGCGCAACGCCTTCAGCCACGCCCGGACGACCGCCACGCTTTCAGCCTCGTCCAGCCACGGGATATGTCCCCGCCCCGGCACCTTGCCGTAAATCATGTCGGGCCGGCGGCGGCGCATCTCGGCCACCGTGTCGTCCGACAAAAGGTCCGACCCCGCCCCGTGGATCAGCGCCAGCGGCAACCCCTCCAGCGCGTCGAACAGGGGCCACGCGGTCGCGTCCGGGTTCTTCATCGCGGCCAGAAAACTGCCCCGCAATTCCGGGTCATAGGTCAGCTCCAGCCCGTCCTCGGTCTGGCGGTAAAGCCGCGCGGCCTCCTCGGCCCAGCGGCCTTCGGGGACGTCCGAAAAGCCACGCATCGACACGGCCATCCGCGCGGCCGCATCAGCCAGCGTGCGGGCCGCAGGTCGCCTGCCGACATAGTCCATGATCGCGTGCAGCCCCGCCCCCGACAGCGCCGGCCCCACGTCGTTCAGGCACACGCCGATCAGCCGCGCCTTGGCGACCGCGCCCAGATACATTGCGATCAGCCCACCCCGCGACGTGCCTATAATCGCTGCCTTTTCAAGGCCTAGATGGTCCAGCAACGCCAGCGCATCCCCCGCCTCCACCGGCACGGTATAGCTGTCGCCCCCGGTCCAATCCGACGCGCCGCGCCCCCGATAATCCATGCGGATCATCCGCACGCCCGACAGCGTCGGTGCCAGATAATCAAAGTCGTCCATGCTGCGCGTCAGCCCGGCCAGACACAGAACCGGCAGCCCCTCGCCCTCGTCGCGATAGGCCAGCCGGGCCCCGTCGGGCGCGCTGAAATACTGGTGGTTCGTCATCGCCGTTCCCCTCTTCGTCACCGAAATATCCCGGGGTCTGGGGCAGCGCCCCAGCCGTGGCTTATCCGCGCGTCACAGGTGGTCGGGCTGCGGCATCCCCAGAACATGATATCCGCCATCGACCATCACGATCTCGCCGGTCGTGCACGCGCCCCAGTCGGAACACAGCCAAACGGCTGTCCCGCCAATGGCCTGCAACGTCGCGTTTGCGCGCAAGGGTGCGTTCGCCTCGGTGTGGCGGAACGTCTTGCGCGCGCCACCAATGGCCGCGCCCGCCAGCGTTTTCATCGGCCCCGGGCTGATCGCATTGACGCGAATGCCGTCCGGCCCCAGATCATTCGCAAGATACCGCACCGACGCCTCCAGCGCCGCCTTGGCCACGCCCATGACGTTGTAATAGGGCGTCACCCGGTTCGATCCGCCATAGGTCAGCGTGACGATCGACCCGCCGTCCGTCATCAGCGGCAGCGCGCGCCGCGCCACCTCAACCAGAGAATAGCATGAAATATCAAGCGACTGCTTGAAGTTCGCCCGGCTGGTGTTGACGAAACGACCCGTCAGCTCGTCCTTATTGGAAAACGCGATGGCGTGGATCAGAATGTCCAGCCGTCCCCAGCGTTCGCCGATCTGGGCAAACGCGCCTTCCAGCGAGGCGTCGTTCGTCACGTCCGCGTCGATCAGAAATTCGGACCCCAGCGATGCTGCCAGCGGCTCGACCCGCCTGCCGAACGCCTCGCCCTGATAGGTGAAGGCCAGCTCGGCCCCTTGCGCCGATAACGCCTGCGCGATGCCCCACGCGATCGATCGCTCGTTGGCGACCCCCATGACCAGCGCGCGCTTTCCCTGCAACAAACCTGGCATCACATCACCCCTGATAGCGTGACAGCAGCATCGACCCGTTCGTTCCGCCAAAGCCAAATGAATTGGTCATCACCGTGTCCAGTCCAGCGTTTTCCACCAATGTCGTGGCAATCTCACCGGGATGGATCGCCGGGTCCAGCGTCTCCACGTTGATCGACGGCGCGATGAAGTCGTTTTGCAGCAGCAGCAGGCAATAGATCGCCTCCTGTGCGCCGGTCGCGCCCTGGCTGTGACCCGTCATGGACTTGGTCGACGAAATCGGGGGCGTCGTACCTTCGCCGAACACCCGGCGAACGGCCTCAACCTCACCCACATCGCCGACCGGGGTCGAGGTGCCGTGCGCATTGATATACCCGACCTTGCGACCCGACGGCAGCGTGTCCAGCGCCAACCGCATCGCCCGCTCTCCGCCCTCGCCCGAGGGGGCGACCATGTCATGGCCGTCCGAGGTCGCAGCATACCCCGTCACCTCGGCATAGATTTTGGCGCCGCGGGCCTTCGCGTGCTCAAGCTCTTCCAGCACCAGAATGCCGCCACCGCCTGAAATCACGAAACCGTCGCGGCCCGCGTCAAACGCGCGCGAGGCCTTTTCCGGCTGGTCGTTATACTTGGACGACATCGCGCCCATGGCATCGAACAGGCACGACAGGGTCCAGTCCAGCTCCTCGGCGCCGCCGGCGAACATCACGTCCTGCTTGCCCATGGCGATCTGCTCGACGGCATTGCCGATGCAGTGCAGCGATGTCGAACAGGCCGATGTGATCGAATAGTTGATGCCCTTGATCTTGTACGCGGTCGAAAGGTTGGCCGAGATCGTCGAGGACATGCACTTGGGCACCGCAAACGGTCCGATCCGCTTGGGCGAGCCGGTCGAAAGAACCGTCTGGTGCGCCGTGAACATGCTGGACGTGGACGGCCCACCCGACCCGGCAATCAGACCCGTCCGCTCGTTCACTACCTCGGCGTCGGTCAGGCCGGCATCGGCAATCGCCTGCTCCATCGCCAGATAACCGTATGCCGCGCCCGGACCCATGAAGCGCAGGATGCGCTTGTCGATGTGGTCCTTGACGTCCAGCTTGACGGCACCGGCGACCTGCGAGCGGAAGCCATATTCCTTCATTTCGTCATTTGCGGTGATGCCGGACTTTCCCGCCTTGAGTGCGGCGAGGACCTCATTTGCGTTGTTTCCAATGCTGGAAACGATCCCCAGCCCGGTGATGACGACGCGGCGCATGATGCAACCTCCCGTAAAGCGTTCTGGATCGGTGGCGGAGCGTCAGTTTTCTGACAGCGCGACCTTCATGTCCTTGACCTGATAGATAACCTCACCGTCAGCTTCGACAATCCCGTCGGCCACGCCCATCGTCAGACGGCGGGTCTGGACGGCCTTGGTGAAATCGACCTTGTAGGTCAGCAATTTGCGGTCTGGCCGGACCATGCCGGTCAGTTTGACCTCACCCACGCCCAGCGCATAGCCGCGCCCCTGCCAGCCGCGCCAGCCAAGGTTGAAGCCGGTCAATTGCCACAGACCGTCAAGGCCAAGGCAGCCGGGCATGATCGGATTGCCCGGGAAATGGCAGGCAAAGAACCAAAGATCTGGGGTGATATCGAATTCGGCGACGACATGACCTTTGCCGTGCAGTCCGCCGTCTTCGCTGATGTCCGTGATGCGGTCCATCATCAGCATCGGCGGCTCGGGAAGCTGGGCGTTGCCCGGGCCAAACAGCTCGCCCCGCGCGCAGGCCAGAAGGTCGTCGCGGTCGAAGCTGGTTCGGTCAAGTGCCATGCGAAAACTCTTGGTTGCTTGGGCCGATCATGGACGAAACACGCCAAGGCCCGATTGAATTGACGTGGCGTCTAACAGAATGCTGCGCGATCCCGCAAGTATTAGCACCTTGCTTGTCCGGTACCATCCGCAATCAGAACCACTGTCCCGGCTCCATCAGCCCCAGCTCCATCAACTGCTGGGCGTTCCAGCGGAATGGATGAGAGCCGTGCCATTTGAAATCCGTGATCTCGTCACGCGACCCGGGGTTCGTCATCAGGGCTTTGGCCACGCGAAAGGACGCGATCGCGGCCGTCAGGTTATTGTGCCACTGGCAGGCGTAGGTGTTGTATTCCTCATCGTCGAAGCGGTGCTCGGGCAGGATGCGCAGCCCGGGCTTGGCGCGAAACAGCCCGATCCGATCGATTCTGCGGCGGTCGGGGGGCAGATATTCTTCGAACCGCCAGCGCAGCCCGCCAAAGAAATCCAGCTGGCGGTCATGCGTGATCCCGCGTCGGTCGGCCCGTGCCAACGCATAATAGCCCTCGCGATCGAACATCGCATTCGGCGGATCGACCGCATTGGGATGCGCGCGCAGGTCTGGCGCATAAAGGTCGATGACATAGGTCAGCATGGCGTCGCGCCGTTCTTCGGCATGAAACGCCAGCATCTCGGCCACGCTGCGTGTTTCGGAAAAGGGATAAAACAGGTACTCGGCGTTGTATCCGTAATAGAGCCACGTCCCCGCCGGGACCGCGCGGATCACAGCGTTGACGGCATCGACATGCGCGTTTGGCTGGCGGGTGTCATACTGGACCCACGTGACGCGGTCTTTCGGATCGTCAGGGCGCAGATGGTCCGGCACCGGTCGCTGCGACAACGCAAGAATGCGGCGGAACCCCGCGTCGATGTGATGGCTCAGCGTCGATGCGATCTCGACCTCGTCCTCGATCAGGACGATGGCGATAGGCCCGCGAAGCAGCACCTCGCCCGGTTCGGCCAGCAGGCGGCCCAGCGATGGAAAGACGGCGTTGCCGGTCATCCGCAGATCACGGCATTACCGCGCGCACCTGACCCAGAACGGCGCGCAGCATGTCGGGGTTGCCCTGCGCGGCGATCAACACCGCCTTCAACGTCACCTTCTGCGGCGCGTCGAGGGTGCTTTGGTCGATCAGCTCGGCGACTCGCATCTGATCATACCCCTCGACGCTCAGCAGCTGGTCTATCTCGGCCGCCTGATGCGCGGCGTCGGTGGCAGTGCGCGTGGCATCGGCGGCCTGATCGGCGGCGGCAGCGGCCGCGTCGCTTGCGGCTTTTGCGGCATCGACGTCGCCCTGTGCCGCGGTGGCCTTGGCGTCGGCGGCCATTTCGGCGGCCAGTGCCGCGGCCGCCTGCGCCTGATCCGCCGCGGTGGTGGCACTGTTGGCCGCATCCGCGACCGGGGCCGCGTCAATCGCTGCGCGCTGAGCCTCGGCGGCGGCGTCGACGGCGATGTCGGCGGCGTCCGCCGCCGCATCGGCGGCATCACCTGCGGTGGCCGCAGCAGCATCGGCAGAAGGATCGGGCTGGGATGTGACCGGCTGGGTTGTGGCGGACGTTGTCGGCGTCGTCACCGGGGTGGCTGCAGGCACGGTGCCCCCGGCACCCCCTGTGCGCACGCGATCAAAAAGCGTCCAGCCAAGGCCCAGGATCCCCAGTATGATCAGCAGGTAACCCAGCGTGCGCAACATCGACCCAATCCCATCGCAACCGGCGCGAAACCGCGCGCCGTCCGTTTCATATGCCACAGCCGAAACGGCCCCGCCATCAGGCGAAATGGCCCGGCCGCTTTATCGCACACTGTTGCGCGACACACTGCCAAAGTCCCGAATCGCGGTTGAAAATGCGTGATTTCGACGTTATCTGACCCCTGTCATTCAAAACCATCCAAGGATCACTGCCATAGCCCGCAGACCTCATAACGCGCCGCCCACCCGTGATACCGGCCCCCGGGTCAATGACCGCATCCGCGTCCCTGAAATCCGCCTGATCGGTGCGGAAGGGGAAAACGTCGGTGTCGTCACCCCCGCCCGTGGCATTCAACTGGCTGAGGAAGCCGGACTTGATCTCGTCGAGATCTCTCCGAACGCCGTCCCGCCAGTCTGCAAGATCATGGACCTCGGCAAGTTCAAGTACGAACAGCAAAAACGCGAGGCCGAGGCGCGCAAGAAGCAGAAGATCATCGAGATCAAGGAAATCAAGTTCCGCCCGGGGACCGATACCCACGACTATGACGTGAAGATGCGTTCGGTCATGAAATTCCTGGACGAAGGTGACAAGGTGAAGATCACCCTGCGCTTCCGTGGCCGGGAAATGGCCCACCAGCAGCTTGGCGTCGAACTTCTGAACCGCGTCCGCGACGACGTGGGTGAGGCCGGAAAGGTCGAATCCATGCCCAAGCTGGAAGGCCGTCAGATGGTCATGATGATCGCGCCCCGCTAAGTTTTCGCCTAACCAAATTTCGCGGCCCGCCCCGGTGGCGGGCCGTTTGCGTTTTGGCGCCGGGCCGTTAGTCTGCGCCCGCGCGGCGCTGCCATCTGGAATCCGAACCATGTTCAATCCCCAAGCCCCCCATGCATCCGTTCTGGTGACCCGCGACGACTGGGCCGATCCTGCGCTGCCACTGCCATCCTATCAGACGACGGGTGCGGCAGGCGCCGATCTGGCCGCCGACCTGTCCCAGACCGGAGAGATCACCTTGGCTCCGGGCCAGACGGTCCTCGTGCCGACCGGTCTGCGATTGCAGATCCCCGATGGCTGGGAAATCCAGATCCGCCCGCGGTCTGGCCTTGCGCTGAAACACGGGATCACGCTGCCAAATTCGCCCGGCACGATCGACAGCGACTATCGTGGACCCTTGGGCGTCATCCTGACTAATCTGGGGAACGAACCCTTCACCATCCGCCACGGTGACCGCATCGCGCAGATGGTGCTGGCGCCCGTGTGGCAGGCGCAGTTCACCCTGACCGAAACGCTGGAGCAGACTGCGCGTGGTGACGGCGGGTTTGGCTCAACCGGGGTCGGTGGCGCAAAGGCGGTTTGATTGGCTGAAATTCTGATCCTTCTCGCGGCGACCATCCTTGCGTGGTCGCCCGGATTTCTGATGCTGGCGCTGGTGGCCGTCGGTGCCTACGCGCTTGGTCTGCGCCGGTGGCGGCTGCGCGGACCGATTGCGGCGGCTTGGGCGCTCGCGTTGCTCGTGGTGACGGTGTCGCCGACAAGTGCCATCGCCACCACGTTTCCGAACGGCTGGCGTGGCCTCGTCGTGGTGGGGGGCATCCTACTGTGCGTGTCTGCCTATCTGTCATTCCGGAACTGGCTGAAGCAGAACGCGGCGGCGCAGCACGGCAGCCCCGGACTGGTCAACGCGTCTCATCCGACAGTCGTGGCAAAAGACCATGAGGCCCCCCTGACCGACCCCGAGCTTGATCGATATGCCCGCCACATCGTGCTGCGCGAACTGGGCGGCGCGGGTCAACGCAAGCTGAAGGCAGCGCGGGTGCTGGTCGTCGGGGCTGGTGGATTGGGCGCGCCCGTCTGTCTGTATCTGGCGGGCGCTGGTGTGGGCCGGATCACGATTGCCGATGACGACACTGTCAGCCTGTCGAACCTGCAGAGGCAGATCATGTTTCGCATGGATGATGTCGGCACGCCCAAGGTCACGGCAGCTACGGCCGCAATGTCCATGCTGAACGACCAGATCGACGTCCTGCCACTGCCCCGACGGATCACGGCAGACGATGCCTCGCTGATCCGCGACTTCGATCTGGTGATCGACGGCAGCGACAGCTTCGCCTCTCGGGCGGCGGTAAACACGGCTTGCGTGTCAGCCGGAGTGCCGCTTTTGGCAGGGGCAATTACCCAGTGGGAAGGACAGTTGAGCCTTTACGATCCCGCCCACGGCACCCCCTGTCTTGCCTGCATCTTCCCCGATGCCCCCGCCCCGGGCCTTGCTCCGGCATGTGCCGAGGCGGGCGTGGTCGGCCCGCTGCCCGGCGTCGTCGGCAGCCTGATGGCGCTGGAGGCGATCAAGGAACTGGGCGGCGTGGTTGCGTCGGGCGGCGGATCGGGCCTGCGCGGACAACTGATGCTGTTTGACGGGCTGTGGGGGGAAACCCGCAGCATCGCAATCAAGCGCCGCGCAGATTGCCCCGTCTGCGGTTCAGGCCGCGGCTTACGTCATTGAGGGCACGACCAGATCCGGCGGACGATGGCCGTCGGCAAACGCCCTAATGTTCAGAAGCACCTTTTCGCCCATCTCCAACCGGCCTTCGACGGTGGCCGATCCCATGTGCGGCAGCAGAACGACATTCGGCAACTGACGCAGACGCGGGTTGATCTCGTGGCCATGCTCGAACACATCCAGACCGGCGCCCGCGATCTCTTCGGCACGCAGCATCCGGGTTAGCGCGTTTTCGTCGATCACCTCGCCCCGGGACGTGTTCACGACGACAGCCGTCCGCTTCAGCAGCTTCAACCGCCGTGCATTCAACAGATGGAACGTCGAGGGCGTGTGTGGGGCATTGACGGACACGATATCCACGCGCGACAGCATCTGATCCAGACTGTCCCAATAGGTCGCGTTCAGTGCCGTCTCGATCTCGGGGCGCAGGCGGCGGCGGTTGTGGTAATTGACGTGCATCCCGAACGCACGTGCGCGTCGGGCGACTGCCTGACCGATGCGACCCATGCCCAAGATACCCAGCTGGCTGCCCCCCAGACGCCGCCCCAGATTGGACATCGGCGCCCATCCATCCCAGCGGCCCGCCTGCATTTCTGCCAGGCCTTCAGGGATCCGACGGGTGACCGCCAGGATCAGCGCCATGGTCATGTCGGCCGTGTCTTCGGTGACGACACCGGGCGTGTTGCTGACAAGGATGCCCCGGGCGCGCGCGGCCTCGACGTCGATATGATCGACCCCGGCCCCGTAATTGGCAATGAGCCGCAGCCGATCGCCGGCCTGCGCGATCGTCGCTGCATCCAGTCGATCCGTCACGGTCGGCACCAGAACCTCGGCCCCCTGCATCGCGGCGATAAGTTCGTCCTGCGACATCGGCATGTCGACATCACGCAGCGTGGCGTCGAACAACGCGGTCATCCGATCCTCGACCGCGGCCGGCAGACGGCGGGTCACTGTGACTTTCATGCGCGTGGTGTCGGATCGTTGCGGGCTCACCCGTCAGTCCTCTCTTCCAAAGAGCGGGGGGTTTTGACAAACTGCGCACAGGCACGGGGCGCAGACAAGACCCCGGCACGTCCGCCAAGTCGGGCATGAGGATAAGGGGCAGACAGATGGCTTCACGTTGGGTGGCCGTGGCAACGACGCTGGGCCTGATGCTGGCCGGTGCCGGCACGATCATGGCGCAAAGTGCGGGCGATGGTGCGGCGCTGCCCGAGGCGACGGTCGATATCGACCTGTCGAAGGTGTCGGCGGATTCGCTGATCAGCCGCAATCAGGGCGAGGCGCGCGATCCGACCAAAGGCCCGGTCACAAACCTGCCAGTTCCGCGATATGTCAGCCTGAAGGGCAGCGAGGGCAACGCACGGCGCGGCCCCAGCCTGTCACACCGGATCGACTGGGTGTTTCACCATGCCGGAATGCCGCTTCGGATCGTGGCTGAATTCGGGCAATGGCGCCGGGTCGAGGATCAGGACGGCGCAGGCGGCTGGGTGCATTATTCCCTGTTGTCAGGCGTTCGCACGGCGCTGGTGACCTCAGACATGGCGGAGCTTCGCTCGCGACCGGATACAAACGCCACTATCGTCGCACGGGCCGAGGCTGGAGCGATCCTGCGGCTGGGGGACTGTCGACCCGAGTGGTGCCGCGTCGTCGGCGGCAGCGAAAGCGGCTGGGTCACGAAGACCGAAATCTGGGGCGTTGACCCCGACGAACTCAGGAAATGACATAAAAATGGGCGGTCGCATGCGACCGCCCATCAGCGTTCCGACTATCTGACGGATCAGACCCGCGGGCAGCGGAAATAGGTCAGCGTCTTGCTGTCTTCGGTCAGACGCAGACGACCGGGCTGTAGCGCCAGGTTCACTTGGCGGTTCCCGCTCGGGCAGGACAGCGTCGAGGACGTGTAGTTGGTCACGACCGAAGAGTTGGTCGCGGTGCACTCGCCGGCCGAGAAGCCGAACTTGTTGCCCTGAATGGCCAGGCGGCCTTCGCTGTTGGCATTGCCGCATTCCGAGGCAACCAGGTTCCAGGTGCCGTTCAGCGACGTGGGCGAATCGATTTGTCCGGCGTCAACTGTCGGGGTTTCGGGAGCAACCTGAGGGGTCGTGCCGTCGTCGGACACACAAGCGGCCAGCGTCAGGGCGGCGGCCATGGCAAGAATCGGGGTCGTGAATTTCATGTCAAAATCTCCTTAACACAAAAGCAACGTCAGGCATGGTCGCCGCGTCCCACGTGAAACGTCCCAACCCACCGGTTTTGTTCCCGAAAATTTGTTTCAGACTCACGAAATGGCGATTCAGTGTGCCTTGAACGACGCGACCAAGCACCGTTGGGGCGGCATCTGCCCCTAAGCCGCCTGCGCGGCCAACCAGGAGGTGATCGCCGGGCGCAGGTTCCACGTGCCAGCGGCGCGCGCCTCATCGATCACGGCACGCAGGGCACACAGGTCGATCCGGCGGATCAGGCTTTTGACAGGCCCGATCGAGGCTGGCCGCATGGACAGACGGTTCAAACCGAGGGCCGCGAAAGTCACCGCCTCCACCGGCCGGCCAGCATCCTCGCCGCAAAAACTGAGCGGGACGCCCGCCTCATCAGCACGCGCGATGATCTGGTCGAGAAGCGACAGGAACGGCTCGCTCAGCGTGTCATAACGGCGCCGCACACGTTCATTTTCGCGGTCGGCGGCAAAGAAGAATTGCTTGAGATCGTTGCCACCGATCGACACGAAGTCACAGCGCGCAAAGAACGACACAGGCGCAAAGGCAAGGCTGGGGGTCTCCAACATCGCGCCGACCTGGACCGTCGGCGGGATCGGGCGTCCCAAAGCCGCCTCTCGGGCCAGTTGTTCGTCCAGCATCGCGCGCGCCTCGTCGAATTCCGACGGGTCCGCCACAAAGGGGAACATGACGCACAAAGGTCGCCCCTGTGCCCCACGGATCAGCGCCTGAAGCTGCATGCCCAAAACACCGCGCTTTTCCAGCCCGACACGGATCGCGCGCCACCCCATGGCCGGGTTCGGCTCATCATGCGGCTTCATATAGGGCAGAACTTTGTCCGACCCGATATCCAGCGTGCGAAAGACCACGGGCAAGCCGCCCGCATTGTCCATCACACGAGCATAGATAGCGGCCAATTCGGCCCGACGCGGCACGCGGGTGCGGGTCAGGAACTGAAGCTCGGTCCGGAAAAGCCCCACCCCTTCGGCGCCGGACCCCTGTAGACTGGGCAGATCGGCCATCAGGCCTGCATTCATCAACAGGTGAATTCGCCGTCCGCAGGTCGAGGTCGCGGGCAGTTCGCGCAGGTCGGAATACTGTCGCTGGGCCTCGGCCTGCATCGCGATCTTGTCGCGGAAGGCGGCGGCGACAGACTCCTCGGGACGCAGGTGGACGATGCCCATATCCCCATCGACAAGGATCGGGTCGCCATTCAGCGCCTCGGCCGAGATGCGGTTCGCGTGGATGACCAGCGGAATGGCCAGCGACCGCGCGACGATGGCCGCGTGACTGCCGACGCTGCCCTCTTCCAGTACAACACCGCGCAGACGGCGGCCGTAATCCAGCAGTTCGGCGGGACCGATGTTGCGGGCAACCAGAATGGGGTTTGCGGGCATTTCAGCACCGGTATCGCCCCCCTGCCCGGTCAGGATGCGCAGCAGCCGGTTCGACAGGTCGTCCAGATCATGCAACCGGTCGCGCAGATAGGGGTCCGATGCGCTGTCCAGACGCGCACGCGCGTTCGACTGTTCCTTTTCCACCGCCGCCTCGGCCGAAAGGCCAAGGGCGATGTCTTCCTCCATCCGGCGCAGCCAGCTTTTGGAATTGGCAAACATCCGATAGGTTTCCAGAACCTCGGTCCCTTCGCCGCCGACCATGCTGGCCGACGCGAGCATGTCGTCGACCGAGCGGCGCAGCATCGCGACGCCTTCGGTCAGGCGGGCCAGTTCGGTTTCGGGATCGTCGCCCACGGGGTTGGTGATGACGACGCGCGGTTCATGCAGCCAGACTTGGCCTTCCGCCGCGCCTTCCTGACCGGTCGCACCCCGGAAGACCGCCGGAAACCGGTGGGACGCGGGCATCGCGTCAGAGCCGAGAAAGGCGCCAAGCTCTGCCATCTCGGCCAGAACCATGGCGACGACTTCCAGCGCATAGCATTCGTCTTCGGTGAACACGCGCGCATCGCGGGACTGAACGACAAGAACACCCAGCTTTTCGCCGACCCGTCGGATCGGGACACCCAGAAACGACGGGTAAACCTCTTCGCCGGTCTCGGGCATGAAACGAAAACCCGGCTCGGCCGGTGCGTCTGCGGTGTTGATGTTGCGCCCGGTGCGGGCCACCCGCCCGACCAGCCCCTCGCCCAGCCGCAGGCGGGTGCGGTGGACCGACTCGGGCCGCAGGCCTTCGCTGGCGCAAAGCTCCAGCGTGTCGGGGTCGCGGAACAGATAGATCGAGCAGACCTGCGCCCCGGTGGAATCGGCGATCTGATGGGTGATGGCGTCCAGCCGGTGCTGACCGGACCCGGGTTCGGCCAGTGTATCGCGAAGCCGCTGCAAAAGCTTGCGCGACTCGCTGTCGGACCGGTCTGGCATCCGTTTATCTTCCATCCAAGGCTTTCCGGAAGACCGTGCAAACGCACGCCGCACGGCGCCCGTCAGTTGGTCTCAGGCTTTTTCCAACTCAAAGGCATCATGCAGCGCCTGCACCGCCAACTCCATATACTTCCGGTCGATCAGGACCGAAATCTTGATCTCGCTGGTGGCGATCACCTTGATGTTGATGTTTTCGTCAGCCAGCGCGCGGAACATGCGCGCGGCGACGCCGGCGTGCGACCGCATGCCGATGCCGACCATGGATACCTTGGCCACGTCCTCATCGACGACCAGATCGTCATAGGCGATCTTGCCGGCGGCGCGCGCCTCTTCCATGGCGCGCTTGGCGCGTTCGATCTGGTTGATCGGGCAGGAGAACGTCATGTCGGTCACCGAACCGGGATGATCCTCGTAATCCTTTTCCGAGATGTTCTGAACGATCATGTCCACATTCACCCCAGCCGCTGCCAAAGGTTCGAAGATCGCGGCCGAAATGCCGGGGCGGTCCTCAACGGTGACCAGCGTGACCTTGGCTTCGTCGCGGCTGTAGGCCACGCCAGAGACGACCTTGGATTCCATGATCTCATCCTCATCACAGACCAGCGTGCCGCTGGTCTCATCGGTATCTTCGAAAGACGACAGCACGCGCAGTCGCACATTGTAACGCATCGCAAGTTCGACCGACCGCGTCTGCAGCACCTTTGCACCAAGGCTGGCAAGTTCCAGCATCTCCTCAAAAGCGATGCGGTCGAGCTTGCGGGCCTTGCGGGAAATGCGCGGATCGGTCGTATAGATCCCGTCGACGTCGGTATAGATGTCGCAGCGCTCTGCCTCGAACGCGGCGGCAAACGCGACGGCCGTCGTATCCGACCCGCCGCGTCCCAGCGTGGTGATCCGTCCGTCCGGGGCAAGTCCTTGAAACCCGGCCACGACCGCGACCTTCATGCCTTCGCCGAACTTGGTGTCGATATTGGTGCGCGGGATCGACACGAACCGGGCCGAGCCGTGCTGGGCGGTCGTGTTGATCGGCACCTGCCAGCCCTGCCAGCTGCGCGCCGGCACACCGATTTCCTGCAAGCGCAACGCCATCAAACCTGCGGTGACATTTTCGCCCGATGCCACGACAGCATCGTATTCGCGCGCATCGTAGAAGTTCGACGTTTCCTCGACCCAGCCGACCAACTCGTTCGTGCGACCCGACATGGCGCTGACGATGACGATCACGTCGTAGCCACGGTCAACTTCGGCCTGCACCTTGCGGGCGGCGTTTTCGATGCGGTCGAGGTCGGCAACAGATGTGCCACCAAATTTCATGACCAGAAGCGGCATTCGGGCCTCCAGCGCCGGGAACTGACGCAGGGCTGTTAGGACAGCGTCACACCAAGGGCAAGGGGCGGCGCGTCAGTTCGTCTTTTGACGCGGACGGAACGGCAATGGCGCGACAGGGATGCCGTCTTCCAGAAGCTTGCGGGCATCTTCCAGCTTGGCTTCGCCATGGATCGCGCGGCTTTCCGACTGGCCTTCGTGCATGGCGCGCGCCTCGGCCGCGAAACGCATGCCGACATAATCGGAATTGGCCTCGACCTCGCGGCGCAACTGTTCCAGCGGGTGGGGCTTTGGATCGGGCGCGGGGTCCGTGCGTTTGGCCGCGACGGCGGGGGCCATCAGCGCCTTGGTGATGACGACGCTGCCGCAGATTGTGCAGGACACCAACCCGCCATCGTTCTGGCGGTCGAAATCGGCGGCGGACCTGAACCAGCCGTCAAAGTCGTGACCTTTGTCGCAGCGAAGGGAATAGCGGATCATCTTTGATATATCGCGGGCGACGCAGACACATTCAAGCTGACGGTTTCGCCAGCGCAAGGACCGCGCCCAGCAGCGGAGACAGATCGCCCGCCTGCGTGTCCAGCACCTGCCGTGCTGCCTGTCCCATGCGCCTTGCACGCGCAGGGTCGGTCGCAAGCGACACCACCGCATCGGCCAGATCGGTCGGCGTGACCTGCAACGTCGCGCCGTTTGCCGCCAGTGCGGCATAGCCTTCGGCCGAGTTGGCCACATCCGGGCCATGCAGGATCGCGCACCGATGGGCTGCCGGTTCCCACGGGGTGTGGCCGCCAACGTCCACGAACGATCCGCCCGTCAGACAGATCCCGGCCGCATCGTACCATCGTGGCATTTCGCCCAGCACATCGACCAGAAGCACCGGGTCGGGTTCGTCAGCGCCTTGACTGCGGCGCCGCAAGGGCAGGCCATGCACGGCGATGGATGCGGCGACGGAATCGCCTCGTTTGGGGTGACGCGGCGCAAGGATCAGCCGCAGGTCAGGCACACGGGCTTTCGCCGCGAGAAACGCATCGAGGATCAAATCCTCCTCTCCCTCATGGGTCGAGGCGGCCAGCCACGTTCGGTCGCGCGCCGCGCTGTCGGGCGGCGGCACGACCTGCGCCGGGACGGACAGCTTCAACTGAACCCGAGGCAACAACGCGTCGGGGGGCAGCCCAAGCGACAGAAACCGTGCCTCCGACCCCTGATCCTGTGCGGAAAGGCCCGCCAGACCGGCAAGGACCGGCTCGATCAGGCCACGCGCGCGCAACCATCCTTTGGCCGACCGCGCCGACAGACGCGCACCGACGACGACCTGGGGGACACCCCGCGCGCGCAGGGCCGCCGCGCGGTTCGGCCAGATTTCGTTTTCCACCGTCAGCGCGAGTTGTGGGTTCAACGCGTCCAGAAAACGGCTGACCGCGCCCGGCACATCCAGCGGCGCAAGACACGCGCTGAACCCCAGGTCCCGCGCACGGGCCACGCCTGACGTCGTGTTCGTCGTGAACTGGACCGGCATCGCATAGGACAGATCGCGCGCCAGCATCTGGACCGACGTCACCTCACCCACGGACGCCGCGTGGATCCAGACCCCGTCCGTGGCCAAGGGCGGCAGTTCCAGCGCCAACCGTTCCCGCCACACCGGCCCGGCCGCCGGCGCACCGGCACGCAGCAATGCGCCGCCAAGCCCGGTTGCCCCACGATAAAGCCCGCTCGCGATACTCATGGCAGCAGCCGCGGCTCTTGCGCGCGCATGCTGTCGATCAGCGCGGTGATGACGGCCTTTTCGCGCGGCGCAAAGCGCAGTTCGCTGCGGCACGCAAGCCAGTAGCTGCGGCGAAGCGCGACCGTGTCCTTTAGGACCGGAACCAGATCTTCGCGTCCTGCGGCCAGAAAATCGGGCAGGACCGCCAGCCCCAGACCATGCCGGACCGCCATCATCTGCGAAAAGATCGACGAGCACTGCAGCGCGGGACGCAGCTTGGGCGCAACCTCGAACAGGTAATCAAGGCTTGGCATGAAGACCATGCCGTCGATGTAGCTGATGAAGTCATGGGACAGGAAGTCATCACGCTGACTGACGGGGGGATGCGTCGCCAGATAGTCGCGTGATCCATAGACGTGTAGCCCGTAATCCACGATCTTTTCCGTGAAATAGGTGCTGGCCTTCGGCGGATCGAGCACCACTGAAAGGTCGGACATGTTCGGGGTATAGCTCGCCAATTGCTGGATCGCCGCCAGTTCCAGCGTCAGGCGGGGAAACTGCTGTCGGAACGCGCCCAGCAGATGGCGGCAGAAAAAGCTGCACATCCCTTCGGGCATATTGACGCGAATGGTGCCCCCGACATCGGGCGACGCCGCCGCCAGCAAGTCGGGCAGCCGGGTGGTGTCAGCCTCCAGCTTTTCGACGATGTCGCGCAGCTTTTCACCTTCGACGGTCAGGTCGTAGCCCTTGGGCCTACGGTCGAACAGCGTCACCCCCAGCGCGCCTTCCAGCCGGTCGATATGGCGCGCAACCGTAACGTGGCTGGTGCGCAGCCCGTCAGCCGCACGGCTCAACTGGCCGGCCCGTGCGACGGCCAGAAAGTACTGCAAATCATCCCATCGAAGCGCGCTGTTCAGCATTCAACCAATCTACAGTTTTTGAACAGATCATCCATAAAAATATATTCTGAATTAACGCTTGCGTGAAATATCTGTCCAACCCTAACATCATTTCTGACCGGCACGAGGAGGTGCTGTTCGACTGTCGAACGACTGGAAGGATCAATGCCTGCGGCAAAGCGGGCGCACTTCACGCATTTCTGGGGAGGAATGAATGAACAAGTTGATGATGACGTCCGCGCTGATCGCGGCCTTTGCGGCCCCTGCGCTGGCTGACGTCACCGATGGCAAGGTCAAGATCGGGATCTTGAACGACCAGTCGGGTGTCTATGCCGACTTCGGCGGCAAGTATTCCTATGAGGCGGCAAAGATGGCGGCCGAGGATTTCGGCGGCACCGTTCTGGGCGCGCCGATTGAGGTCGTGACCGCAGATCACCAGAACAAGGCCGATATCGCGTCAAACATCGCGCGTCAGTGGTATGACAACGACCAGGTTGATGCGATCATGGAACTGACCTCGTCGTCGGTTGGATTGGCTGTTCAGGCGTTGTCAAAGGACGCCAAGAAGATCACCATTAACACCGGTGCCGCGACCACGGAACTGACCGGTGCGCAGTGTTCGCCCTATGGGTTCCACTGGGCCTACGACACCCACGCATTGGCGGTCGGCACGGGCGGCGCGCTGGTGCAGGAAGGCGGGACCAGCTGGTTTTTCCTGACGGCCGACTATGCCTTCGGCTATTCGCTGGAAGAAAACACCGCGAACTTCGTCAAGGAAAAGGGCGGTGAGGTTCTGGGCTCCGTCCGCCATCCGCTGGCCACGACGGATTATTCGTCGTTCCTGCTGCAGGCGCAGGCGTCAGGCGCCAAGGTCATCGGTCTGGCGAACGCTGGGATGGACACGCAGAACGCCATCAAGCAGGCGGCCGAATTCGGGATCACGCAGGGCGGACAGAAACTGGCCGCACTGCTGTTCACGCTGGCCGAAGTTCACGGCATTGGTCTGGACGCGGCGCAGGGCCTGAACCTGACCGAGTCGTTTTACTGGAACCTGAACGACGACACGCGTGCGTTCGGCAAACGCTTCATGGAGCGGACCGGCGCGATGCCGAACATGGTTCATGCAGGCACCTATTCCGCTGTGACGCAGTACCTCAAGGCGATCGAGGCCGCCGGCACGGACGAAACAGAGGCCGTCGCCGCCAAGCTGCACGAACTGCCGGTCAACGACATCTTTGCCCCGAATGGCAAGGTCGGTCCGAACGGTCGGATGTTCAGCGATGTCTATCTGATGGAGGTCAAGAAACCCGGCGAGTCCGACATCCCGTGGGACTACTACACGGTGAAGGCGACGATCCCGGGCGATCAGGCTTATCTCGACCCGGCAAAATCGGGTTGCCCGCTGGTCAAATAAGACCGCGCACCTGACAGGGCAGTGGCCGGGTCACGGGACCCGGCCACTGCCGACGGCGACAAGTTTCTGGGGAGGAACGGATGAAACGGCTTTTGATGACGTCGGCCCTGCTGGCCAGTTGCGCGATGGTGGCACCCGCCATGGCCGAGGTGTCGGACGGCAAGGTCAAGATCGGCATTCTGAACGATCAGTCCGGCCCCTTCGCCGATATCGGCGGCAGGTTCTCGTATGAGGCAGCCAAGATGGCAGCCGAGGATTTCGGCGGGACCGTCCTCGGCGCGCCAATCGAGGTCGTAACGGCCGATCACCAGAACAAGGCCGACATTGCCGCCAACATCGCGCGCCAATGGTACGACACCCAACAGGTCGACAGCATCATGGAGCTGACGAACTCCTCGGTCGGGTTGGCGGTGCAGGCACTGTCGAAGGACGCCAAGAAGATCACGATCAACACCGGCGCCGGCTCGACCGAGCTGACCGGCAAGCAATGCTCTCCCTACGGTTTCCACTGGGCCTATGACACCCACGCGCTTGCGGTCGGCACCGGCAGCGCACTGGTCGAGCAGGGCTCGGACACGTGGTACTTCCTGACCTCTGACTACGCCTTCGGCTATTCACTGGAGGAAAATACCGCTGCGGTCGTCACCGCCGCCGGCGGTCAGGTTCTGGGATCGGTGCGCCAACCCATCGGCACCACGGATTTTTCGTCGTTCCTGCTGCAGGCGCAGGCATCGGGGGCCAAGGTCATCGGCCTTGCGTCGGCCGGGTTGGATACGCAGAACGCCATCAAGCAGGCTGCGGAATTCGGGATCACGCAGGCCGGGCAGAAACTGGCCGCGCTGCTGTTCACCCTGTCCGAAGTTCACGGTCTGGGGCTTGAGAATGCGCAAGGTCTGAACCTTGTCGAAAGCTTTTATTGGAACATGAACGACGACACCCGCGCCTTCGGAAAACGCTTCTTCGAACGCACGAACGCGATGCCGAACATGCTGCAGGCCGGGACCTATTCCGCCGTGACGCAGTATCTGAAAGCGATCGAGGCTGCCGGCACCGACGAAACCGACGCCGTTGCCGCCAAACTGCACGAACTGCCGGTCCACGACGTCTTCGCGCCTGACGCCTATGTCACGCCGAACGGACGTCTGGTGAAGGACGTCTATCTGTTCCAGGTCAAGAAACCGGGCGAGTCCGACATCCCATGGGACTACTACAACCTTGTGGCCACCATACCCGGCAACAAGGCCTATCTGGATCCGGCGCAAAGCGGCTGCCCGCTGGTCACGCAATAACGCATCGATGGACGCCATGGCCCCCACGACCGAAACCGAGCCGCGGACGGTTCTTTCCGCGCGCAACCTGGGCAAGGACTTTGCCGGGTTCACCGCTGTCAACAACGTCAATCTGGACGTTCATCATGCACGCATCCATGCGCTGATCGGACCGAACGGGGCGGGAAAGACGACCGTCTTCAACCTTTTGACCAAGTTCCTGCCCCCCACGCGGGGGCAGATCACGCTGCTGGACGAAGACATCACCAACATGAAGCCTGACCGCGTGGCGCGGATGGGTCTGGTGCGGTCGTTCCAGATCTCGGCGGTGTTTCCGGACCTGACAGTCATGGAAAACGTGCGCATCGCACTGCAACGTCCCAATGATCTGGCGACCCAGTTCTGGTTGCCGCTGTCATCGCTGGACCGGTTGACGCCGCGCGCGGACCAACTGATCCGCGATCTGGGCCTGACCCGCTGGCGCGACATTCGGGCCGCCGACCTGTCCTATGGTCGCAAGCGCGTTCTGGAAATCGCCACCACGCTGGCGCTGGACCCGCAGGTTCTGCTGCTGGACGAACCGATGGCCGGGATGGGGCACGAAGACGTCCACATGGTCGCCGAGATCATCCGCGACGTCGCGGAAACCCGTGCGGTCCTGATGGTGGAACACAACCTGCATGTCGTGGCCGACATCTGTCATCAGGTGACGGTCCTGCAGCGCGGTGAGATCATCGCGCAGGGCGATTACGAAACGGTGTCGCAGAACCCGCAGGTCCGCACCGCCTATATGGGGGTCGAGGCATGAGCGCGACACTTCTGAACGTGGCCGATCTGCAGGCATGGTACGGCGAAAGCCACGTCCTGCACGGCGTCAACCTGTCTGTCGCGCAGGGCGAGACGATCTGTATCCTTGGCCGCAACGGCATGGGCAAGACGACGACGCTGCGCACGATCATGGGGATCCTGCGCAAGCGCACCGGGACCATCACCTTCGGCGGTCACGACCTGATGCGGGTGCCGCTGCACAAGGTCGCGCATGAAGGCATCGGCTTTGTCCCCGAAGAGCGCGGCATCTTCGCCACGCTGTCGGTCGAGGAAAACCTGACGCTGCCCCCGGTCGTCGCCTCTGGCGGGATGACGCTGGACGAAATCTTCGATCTTTTCCCGAACCTCGCAGAACGTCGGCGCAGCCCGGGCACCAAGCTGTCGGGCGGTGAACAGCAGATGCTGGCAATGGCGCGGATCCTGCGCACCGGCGCCAAATGCATCCTGCTGGACGAACCGACCGAGGGGCTGGCCCCCGTCATCATCCAGCGCATCGGCGAAGTGCTGCAGACACTGAAGGCCCGCGGCATGACCGTGGTGCTGGTCGAACAGAACTTCCGCTTTGCCGCCAAAGTTGCCGACCGCTTCTATGTCATGGACCACGGCAAGATGATTGCCGAATTCCCGGTGTCCGACCTGCCTGCCCAGATGGGCTTTTTGAACAAGGAATTGGGGGTCTGACATGACGATGATCTTCGGAATCCCCCTGCAAGCTTTCATGGGGCAACTGCTGATCGGCCTGATCAACGGGTCGTTCTATGCGCTGCTCTCGCTTGGGCTGGCGGTGATCTTTGGCCTGCTTAGGGTCATCAACTTTGCCCACGGGGCGCAATACATGCTGGGCGCGTTCGTGGCCCTGCTTCTGGGACTTTACGGCGGCATCAGCTATTGGGTGGCGCTGGTGCTCGCGCCGGTCATCGTCGGTCTGGGCGCCGCCGTGATCGAGCGGACGATGCTGTCGCGGCTCTACAAGCTCGACCATCTCTACGGGCTGCTTTTCACGTTCGGCTTGGCCTTGGTCATCGAAGGCACGTTCCGGTATTTCTTCGGTGCATCGGGCAAGCCCTATCCGGCGCCGTCCCAACTGACGGGCGCCGTCAATCTGGGGTTCATGGTCCTGCCGATCTATCGCGGCTGGGTGGTGATCGCGTCACTGATCGTCTGTCTGGCGACATGGGCGCTGATCGAAAAGACGAAGCTTGGCGCCTATCTGCGCGCGGCGACCGAAAACCCGACCCTCGTGCAGGCGTTCGGCGTGAACGTGCCGTTGCTGCTGACGCTGACCTATGCGCTGGGGGCCGGCCTTGCGGCATTTGCGGGCGTGCTGGCGGCACCGGTTTATCAGGTGTCGCCGCTGATGGGGTCGAACATCATCATCGTCGTCTTCGCCGTCGTCGTCGTCGGCGGCATGGGGTCGATCCTTGGCGCCATCGCGACCGGCTATCTGCTGGGCATCGCCGAGGGTCTGACCAAGGTCTTCTATCCCGAGGCGTCCAACATCGTGATCTTCGTCATCATGGCGATCGTGCTGATCCTGCGGCCCGCGGGCCTATTCGGAAAGGACGTCTGACATGTCCAACGCAAGTTCCACCCCCGCCAATGCGGCCCAGCCCGAGGATGCTGCTGTGCGCATCCATCCCAAGGCCAGCGCGATCCGGGGGGTCCTGCTGCTGATCCTGCTGGGCGCGCTGCTGGTCGGACCGCTGGTGCTGTACCCTGTCTTCCTGATGAAGCTTTTGTGCTTTGCGCTCTTCGCGTCGGCCTTCAACTTGCTGCTGGGCTACACCGGCTTGTTGTCGTTCGGTCACGCGGCATTTTTCGGCGGGGCGGCTTATGTCACGGCGCATGCGGCCAAGGTCTGGGGCCTAACGCCAGAGCTGTCGATCATCCTGGGCGTCGGCGGGGCAGCAGTCCTTGGGCTGATCATCGGACTGATCGCACTGCGCCGTCAGGGCATCTACTTCACCATGATCACCCTGGCACTGGCGCAGATGTTCTACTTCTTCTGCCTGCAGGCCAAGTTCACCCACGGCGAAGACGGCATCCAGTCCGTCCCGCGCGGCCATCTGTTCGGCCTGATCGACCTAAGCCATACGCTGACGATGTATTACTTTGTCCTGGCGGTGTTTCTGATCGGGATGCTGGTCATCTGGCGGTTTGTGAATTCACCCTTCGGGATGATCCTGAAATCAATTCGGGAAAACGAGAACCGCGCCATTTCGCTGGGTTATTCAGTCCAACGCTACAAGCTGATCGCGTTTGTCATGTCGGCGGCGCTGTCGGGTCTGGCGGGCGGCCTGAAGGCTCTGGTCTTCCAGTTCGCCACCCTGACCGATGTCGCGTGGCAGATGTCGGGTGAGGTCGTGCTGATGACCCTGCTGGGGGGCATCGGCACGCTGATCGGCCCGATCTTCGGGGCGGGGCTGGTGGTGACGCTACAGAACTATCTGGCGACGTCGTCATTCCCGGTCACGATCATCACCGGCGCGGTGTTCATGATCTGCGTGCTGCTGTTCCGTCGCGGGCTTGTCGGCGAATTCTACGCCTCGCGCCTTGGGCAGCGACTTGGCCTGAACCGGGGTAACTAAGGCGGGCGGTGCGGTCCGCCGCGCCACCCATCCCCAGATGCATCCGGAAGCCTGACCCATCCACCCTGACCCGCGCAGCCCAGCTGCCGCGATACGGAGACTGTCATGGAAACCTACGACTATATCGTCATCGGGGCCGGGTCGGCCGGCTGCGTTGTCGCCAACCGCCTGTCGGCCGATCCGCGCAACCGCGTCCTGCTGCTGGAGGCTGGTGGCAAGGACAACTATCACTGGATCCACATTCCGGTCGGCTATCTTTACTGCATCGCCAACCCCCGCACCGACTGGTGCCTGTCGACCGAGGCCGAGGCCGGCCTGAACGGTCGCAGCATCGGTTATCCCCGGGGGCGGGTTCTGGGTGGATCATCGTCGATCAACGGCATGATCTACATGCGCGGACAGGCGACGGATTACGATCACTGGCGTCAGCTCGGATGCACCGGCTGGGGCTGGGATGATGTCCTGCCGATGTTCAAGCAACAGGAAAACTTCTATCGCGGGGCGTCTGATCTGCACGGTGCCGAGGGTGAACTGCGGGTGGAAAAGGCCCGCGTCACATGGGCGGTGCTGGATGCGTTTCTGGACGCCGCCGAGCAGGCGGGTATCCCTCGCACCGACGATTTCAACAAAGGCACGAACGAAGGCGGCGGCTATTTCGATGTGACTCAGCGCAACGGCTTTCGGTGGAGCGCGGCCAAGGCATTCCTGCGCCCTGCCCTCTCTCGACCGAACCTGCGTGTTCTGACCAAGGCCCAGGTCGTTCGCCTGATCGTCGAAGGGGGCGAGGTCCGGGGCGTCGAATACAGTCTGGGCGGGCAGACGCATCAGGCGCGCGCGCGTGCTGAAACCGTGCTGTCGGCAGGGGCGATCGGGTCGCCCCATATCCTTGAACGTTCGGGAATCGGTGCGGGCGACGTTCTGTCCGACGCTGGCATCGACGTGATCCACGAAGCGCCGGGTGTCGGGAACAATCTGCAGGATCACCTGCAACTGCGCCTGATCTACAAGGTCAAAGGCGTGCCGACGCTGAACGAAAAGGCCAGCCGCCTGTGGGGCAAGGCCTCCATCGGGCTGGAATATGCGTGGCGGCGGTCGGGCCCGATGTCGATGGCGCCCAGTCAGGTCGGCATCTTTACCCGGTCGGGTCCGGACAAGGACACGCCCGATCTGGAGTATCACGTACAGCCCGTTAGCCTGGACAAGTTCGGGGACGCCGTTCACGCCTTTCCTGCGATGACGGCGTCCGTCTGCAACCTGCGCCCCGAAAGCCGTGGATCGGTCCATGCCACAAGCGCAGACCCGGCGGCCGTCCCCCGCATCAAGCCGAACTACCTGTCGACCGAGGGCGATCTGGATGTGGCCGCGCGCGCCATCCGTCTGACCCGCCAGATCGTGGCCGAACCCGCCTTCGCCCGCTTTTCGCCCGAAGAGTATCGCCCCGGCCCCGAATACCAGACCGAGGCCGATCTGCGCCGCGCGGCAAGCGAGATCGGGACGACGATCTTTCACCCCGTCGGCACCTGTCGCATGGGAAGCGACCCGGAGGCCGTCGTCGACCCGCGCCTGCGGCTCAACGGTCTGGGCCGGCTGCGTGTCGTGGATGCATCGGTGATGCCGACGATCACCTCAGGGAACACCAACGCCCCAACCATGATGATTGCCGAAAAGGCAGCCGCGATGATCCTTGCGGACAACCGCTAGCGTCGGGTCAGCCCGCCACGCGGCCCAGTTCGCGGATGTCTGCCGCCAGTTCGTCGACGCGGGCAACATCGGCGTCCCATGCGAACATGAACCGCGCACCGCCGCCGATGAAGGTGTAAAACCGCCAGCCCTTGCTGCGCAGCCCGTCCAGCACATGGGCCGGCGCCTTCAGAAAGACCGCGTTGGCCTGCACCGGGAACAGCGTGCCGACACCCGGCACATCGGCGACGCCTGATGCCAGTCGTGCCGCGCAGTCGTTGGCGTGCGCCGCATTCGACAGCCACACCCCGGTTTCGATCATGCCGACCCATGGCGCGGTCAGGAACCGCATCTTGGACGCCAACTGACCCGCTTGCTTGCAACGGTAATCGAAATCTTCGGCCAGGGTGGTATCAAAAAACAGGATTGCTTCACCGACGCCCATGCCGTTCTTGGTGCCGCCAAAGCAGAGGACGTCCACCCCTGCGCGCCACGTCATATCGGCGGGCGAACACCCCAACGACGCGCAGGCGTTGGCGAACCGCGCACCGTCCATGTGCAGATGCAACCCAAGCTCTCGGCAGACGTCTGAAATCGCGCGGATTTCGTCCAGCGAATAGACCTGACCGGTTTCCGTCGGCTGCGTGATCGTCACGGCGCGTGGCTTTGGGAAATGGATATCGGACCGGCTGTTGGCCACCGCGCGGATCGCCTCTGCCGTCAGCTTTTCGCCCGGGACGGACAGAAGCTTTGATCCGTTGGAAAAGAACTCTGGCGCGCCGCACTCGTCGGTTTCGACATGGGCCGAGGCCGAACAGATCACGCTGTGATAGGACTGACAAAGGGCCGCCAGCGCCATCGAATTGGCCGCCGTGCCGTTGAAGGCAAAGAACACCTCGCACCCGGTTTCAAAGAGCGCGCGGAAGTCGTCCGACGCGCGGTGGGTCCACGGATCGTCGCCGTAGGCTGACGCATGACCCGTATTGGCGGCCTCCATCGCGGCCCAAGCCTCGGGGCAGATGCCGGCGTAGTTGTCGCTTGCGAATTGCTGCTTCTCGGGTCGCATCGGTGGCCTTCGGTGGCTGTGGTGACAGGGGTTCACCCGATGCCTCATCACGCCGCAATGAGCAAGGTTGCCCCGCGCCGTCCGTTTTCTGGTTGGCAGATCACCGGTGACGACCTGCTCTACCCACATCGCACCGCGTCGTGATGATGGAGAAAACCATGGAGGCGGGTACCGGAATCGAACCGGTCTTCACGGATTTGCAATCCGCTGCGTAACCTCTCCGCCAACCCGCCGCCTCAAGGTGTGGCAGGGAATAGGATATCGCGCGACGTCGTGCAAGCGCGCCGTTGCCCAAGGGCGGCTTTCATGGCAAGACGCCCTGACAACAAGACCGGAGCAAATGAGCATGTCCGATTTCGCTCGGCGCCGCGAGATGATGGTGGATACCCAAGTCCGCCCGAACGACGTCACCAAATATCCCGTGATCGCTGCGATGCTGCGGGTGCCGCGTGAAAACTTCGTCCCTGACAACCGTCGGGACGTCGCCTATTCCGGCGAAAACCTGGCAATCGGCTCGGACCGAGTCCTGCTGGAGCCGCGCAGCTTTTCCAAGATGATCGACGCGCTGGATTTGCAGCCGACTGATCTGATGCTGGATCTGGCCTGCGGCTACGGCTACGGCGCGGCGGTCCTGTCCCATCTGGTCCAGGCCGTCGTCGCGGTCGAGGATGATGAGCGTCTGTCCGGCGAGGCCGAGGCCCGCTTGGCCAAGGAAGGCTGCGACAACGTCGTCGTGGTCACTGCCCCCCTGACCGAAGGTGCGCCTGCACAAGGCCCCTATGATGCAATCCTGATCGAGGGCGGTATTCAAGAGCTTCCCCCCGCCATCGCGGACCAACTGGCCGAGGGTGGCCGGATCGTCGCGCTGTTTCAGCAGGGTGGCCTTGGCGTGGTGCAGCTTGGCACCAAGATCGATGGCCGGGTCAACTGGCGCTATATCTTTAACGCGCATGCGCCGGTCCTGCCGGGTATGGGCATCCGCTCGGAGTTCGCCCTATGACAATCAAGCGCATCCGCACCGGTCTTGCCGCATCCGTTCTGGCATTGGCGACGGCGTTCCCAGCTTGGGCCGAGTCTCTCGCGGATACGATGGTCGCGGCCTACCGCCATTCGTCGCTGCTGGACCAGAACCGGGCTGTTCTGCGCGCCGCCGATGAAGACGTGGCAAGCGCGATGGCGCAGCTTCGCCCGGTGATCCAGTGGTCGCTGAACCACGATTTCACGCAGGTCGACGGTTCGGAAAGCACATCGGATTCTTTTGCCATCGCGATGAGCTATACCCTTTATGACTGGGGCCGCAGCCAGTATGGTATTGATATTGCCAAGGAAACCGTCCTTGCCACGCGTGAGGGCCTTGTCGCTGTCGAACAGGACGTTCTGCTGAACGCGGTTCAGGCCTATCTGGATGTTCGGTCGGCTGAACAGCAGGTCGCACTGCAGCAGAACTCTGTCCGGCTTCTGTCGCAGGAACGTCAGGCAGCGCAGGACCGCTTTGACGTGGGTGAGATCACGACCACCGACGTGTCGCTGGCGGACGCGCAGCTTGCCGCAACCCGCGCCTCGCTCGCCTCGGCGCAGGGGCAGTTGGAAGTCGCGCGCGAATCGTTCAAGGCAGCAACCGGACGCGCCCCCGGCGATCTGTCGCAGCCCCCGGCTTTGCCGAAACTGCCTGCATCGGTGACGGCGGCGCAACAGACCGCGCAGCGCAAGCACCCATCGATTCTGCAGGCTCAGCGGGGGGCGGCTGCCGCGGAGCTAGGCGTTGCCGCTGCTGCGGCTGAACGCAACCCATCGCTGACCGGCACAGCGTCGGTCGGGCGCAGCCGTGCACCTAGCCAGATCACCGGCGAAAAGCAGACGCGTGACACCGCCGCCGTCGGCCTGACGATGAGCCAGACGATCTACTCCGGTGGCCGCCTTCCTGCCGCACATCGCAAGGCCATGGCCAACCGGGATTCGGCGCGTGCACAGGTGTTGACCTCGTCGCGCAACGTCAATCAGGCGGTGGCGACCTCATGGGCCAATATCTCTGTGGCCCGGGCGCAGATCGGCGCCATTGATGAACAGATCAACGCCGCGCAGCTGGCCTATAACGGTGTTCGCGAAGAAGCGACGCTGGGCGCGCGGACAACGCTGGACGTCCTCGACGCCGAGCAGGACCTGCTGCAGGCGCGCGCCGACAAGATCACGGCTGAGGCCAATCTGCAGTTAGCACATTATCAACTGTTGTCCTCTATGGGTTTGCTGACGGTACAAGACCTGAAGCTGGGAGTTCCCACCTATGACCCATCGGCCTATTACTCGGCTGTGCGTGACGCGCCCTACACCAGCACGCAAGGCCAAAGCCTTGACCGCGTGCTGCGCGCGATCGGCAAATCGAACTGACATCCTGACCGGCGGGTGCCGGTCATGAGCGGGGTGTTCGGCACGACCGCACCCCGCGTCCCACGTCCGGGTGAAATCGCGGACGATGCGGCCGATGTCCTGGCCTCCATACGACGCCTGATCGCGCAGGATGAAGGGCGTCAGAAGCCCGCTGAGGCCGCCCCTGTGCCCCACCTGCGCGCAGTGGAACCGACGCTGCCACCGCCTTTGCGGCTTGAGCCTGAAACGCTTGTGCCACCTGTGGATCTGCCCCGGCACCTGACGGAAAGTGTGCCCGCGTCGACACCTGCGCCGCAGTCGTCCGAAAGTGAATCGACGATGCCAGCCCCGTCAGCCCCCACCTGCGACATGTCGGACTGGACGAACCTGACCGTCACCCCTGCCCCATCCGCCGCGCCACAGATCTTCCTGGTCGAGGACGCCGTACTGGGCGCGGACAGCACGACGTCTGTAGACGCCGCCACTGACGCGGCAGACACCGCAAGGGCGCCGCAGCCTGCGCAAGCGGCACCGTCAGGGTCTGAACCGACCCTGTCAGTGATGACGCAGGTAGCCCCGTCCCCTGCGCGCAACCTATTCGCGCCGCAGGGTGATACGCTGACCCGCGACATCCGGCAGGCGATCCGCGATGAGTTGCAGGGAGAGTTGGGGGAGCGGCTGACAGGACATCTGCGCGCGATGATCGCAGAAGAGGTTGCACGCGCGCGCGACCTGACCAAAGGCAGCATCAGCGCCTGTTAAGGCGGTGATGCTGAACCCGGGGCGTTTCGGTCAGTTCAAGTATTTCTCGGGGTCGACACTTTCAAAGCCGTTGCGAACTTCAAAATGAACCGGACCGCTGTTGCGGGCCTTGCCGATTTGTTGCCCAGCCTTGACCTGCTGGCCTTTCTCGACCGCCAGACCGTCGATCCCGGCATAGACCGTCAGCATGTTGTCGCTGTGGCGGACAACGACGATCGGGGTGCCTTCGGTGTCGCGGGTGACAGCGGCCACGGTGCCACTGCCCGCAGCCTTCACCGGGGCCCCCGGCGCGGCGGAAATGTCGATACCTTCGTTACGGCCTTTGGCATACGCGCGTGAAATCGAACCTGCGACCGGCATCGCGAACCGACCGCTACCGGATGCAGCGGTCCGGGTCTTGCCCAGATCAGGCGCCTGCGAAGGGGCAATCGGTTTCGACGCGGGCACTGTCGTCTCGCTGGGCAAGGGTTTGGCGGCCGACGGGGGCTCTGGCGTCGGGCTGCCTGCACCGGGTGCCGTCACCTGATTGGATGCCACTACGGCACCGGCCGCCGGGACGTTCAGACGTTGGCCTGTCCGGATCGACATGCTTTCGGGCAGACCGTTCGCGCGTGCCAGATCCTGAATGGTCACGCCGTATTTGCGCGCGACAGACCAGGCGGTCTCTCCTGCCGCGACGGTGTGCACGCGCGCCGCCGCGGCGGCGGGTGCGGCTGCCGGGGCGGTCGCGGACGGTGCGGCAGACGCCGCGGCCGCGTTGGGGTTGACGGTGATGGTCGCCGCGGGAACGGTCACGCCCCCGGCTGGCGCGCCCGGCACCGCTGTCTGTTTGACGCCCTGCCCGGCAAACGGGTCGCGCACCTGTGCCTGACCCGCGACTGGTGCCGCCCCGCCTGCCGTCCCCGCACCCGCGCCGCTCGCGTTCACGGTGATGCCCGGAATACGCAGCCCGGCAAAGCTTTGTTCGGCGCTTTGCGACATCCGGGCCAACGGCCCCGGATCCATGTTGACCTGGGGGGTGTTGACCGCCACGCCACCTTGCGGCGTGCAGGCGGCCAGCAGCGCAGCGGCACCGATGGCACCCACCCACGCACGGCGTCTTGTGTCAAAAATCATCTGCCCGTCCTTACCTTGCGTCGGGGGTCATGTCTGTCCCAACCCCTCGACCAGCGGCACAAAGCGCACCTGCCGCAGTTCATCGTAATCATAGCCCGTATCCGTCCGCGTCACCCGGATCAGCGTTTGCACCGCATCCGACTGTCCGACAGGAACGATCATGATACCGCCGATCTTCAGTTGCGACAACAGCGGGCCGGGCGGGTCCTCGGCCGCGGCGGTCACCATGATGCGATCAAACGGCGCCTGTTCCGGCAGCCCGAATGATCCATCCGCGACGCGGGCCGTGATGTTGCGCAGGCCGAGCTTGCGAAAGACGCCTTCCGCCTCGACGACAAGACGCCGATGGCGGTCGACGGTCAGGACCCGACGGCACAGAACGGACAGGACGGCCGCCTGGTATCCGGACCCGGTGCCGATCTCCAGCACGGTATCGCGGGGGCCGGGGTTCAATGCCTGGCTCATCAGTCCGACGACCGAGGGCTGGCTGATCGTCTGCCCGCAGGCGATCGGCAAGGGCGTGTCCTCATACGCGCGGTCTTCGAAATGGCCCCGCACGAACGCCCCGCGGTCGATCCGCTCCATCGCGTCCAGCACCCGCGGCTCGGTCACACCGCGCGATCGCAGCGCGAACAGGAACCGCATCTTGCGTTCTGCGGGACCTTCGGGATCGTGTGCGTCTGCAGGATCACCGCTGTCGGACATCACCCCTCCAATGCGGCGCGCAGCCCGTCCATCGACGCACGGCAGGTCAGATCAGCCCGCAACGGGGTGACCGAGATCATGCCATCATGGAGCAGGGTAACGTCGCTGTCTGGGGTCGCTTGCACATGCTGCGGACCGCCCTGAATCCAGACGAAACGCCGCCCCGACGGGGACAGATGCGGCACTACGCCGAAGTCAGATTCATAGCGCCGGCCTTGGGGACAGACCCGCACGCCCGCGACATCCGCCGCGGCGACCGGCGGGAAGTTCACGTTGTAGAAGATCTTGTAGTCGTCGTCCGCACCCCAGTGACCATGGTCGAGGATCGACTGGACGACGCGCATACCGTGGGTGCGCGCCGCCTCGAACGGATCGGCCAGTTCGGCCGTGCGGGGGCCAGAATACTGCGAGAGTGCGATGGACGGGATGCCGTGCAGCGCACCTTCCATCGCGGCACCGATGGTGCCGGAATAGACGACGTTTTCGCCAGCGTTGTTGCCGCGGTTGACACCAGACAGGATCAGGTCCGGCCTGCCCTTGCCCATGATGTCGCCGACGGCGGCCAGCACACAGTCGGCCGGACTGCCTTCGGCGGCCCAGCGGTGCGGCTCCAACTCGGCCAGCATCGTGGGATGGGTATAGCTGATGCAGTGCCCCACGCCCGACTGTTCGAACGCGGGCGCCACCACCCAAACCTCGCCGTCGGGGCCGGCGATCTGCGCGGCGATTTCTTCCAGAACCTTCAGCCCCGGAGCATTGATTCCATCGTCATTTGTCAGAAGTATGCGCATCACATCCCCGTGCGGTCGGCACCGCGTCATCTGATTAGCGCCCGAATGGGCGTTCGTGCAACCTGCACCCGTTTGACCCGACGCGCGACGCGCTGCAATATCACCACGTCACCACCGGACCCGCTGATGCAAATCTATCTCCCTATTGCCGAAGTCGCGGTCAATCCGTTCCTGCTTGTCTCGCTTGGCGGGATCGTCGGACTGATGAGCGGATTGTTCGGCGTCGGTGGCGGGTTCCTGATCACACCCCTGCTTTTCTTCATCGGTATTCCGCCCGCGATCGCGGTGGCGACCGGCGCCAATCAGGTCGTCGCATCGTCGCTGTCGGGTCTTCTGGCGCATCTCAAGCGCAAGACGGTCGACATGCGCATGGGCGGCATCCTTCTGATCGGCGGGATCGTCGGATCCGGTCTTGGGGTGCTGGTTTTCAACCTGCTTCAGCGGATCGGTCAGGTCGATCTGGTGGTGCAGCTGTGTTACGTGATCTTCCTTGGATCGATCGGCGCGACGATGCTGCGCGAAAGCCTGTCGGCGCTGCGGGCGGCCCGAAATCCGGGGCGTCGGGTCCGTCTGCACAAGCATGTGTGGGTCCACAAACTGCCCGGCAAGATGAAGTTCCGCGCGTCGGGGCTGTATATCAGCGTCATCCCCCCGATCGTCGTCGGTCTGGCCGTGGGTGTGCTGGCCGCGATCATGGGTGTCGGCGGCGGCTTCATCATGGTCCCGGCGATGATCTATCTGCTGGGGATGCCGACCAAGGTCGTGATCGGGACCTCACTTCTTCAGATTGCGGTCGTTTCGGCGTTCACGACGCTGATGCACGCTGTCAGCTCGAACACGGTCGACATCATGCTGGCGGTGCTGCTGATCGTGGGTGGCGTCGTCGGCGCGCAGATCGGGACGCAGCTTGGCAACCGCCTGCGGGCCGAACAGCTGCGTATCCTGCTGGCACTGATGGTGCTGGCCGTCTGTGGCAAGCTGGCGTTGGATCTGTTCCTGCGTCCTGACGATCTTTACTCGCTCAGCCGGACATGACCCGGGGACCGCTTCTTCTTGCCGTGCTGGCGCTGGTCCTGTCGACCGGCGCTGCCAGCGTGGCGCAGCAAGGCGATGATGGCAGCAGCCGGATTGCCCGCCCGGGTCAGGAAGACGCGCTGAACCCGGCACCCGACCGACCGGAACAGATCGTCGCGGGCATGTCCCAAGACGCGGTGTCCATCACCACCAGCTTTAACGGATCGGAAATCCTGATCTACGGCGCGGTCAAGCGCGAGGCGCCCGTTCCACCCGGCAATCTGGGTGTGATCGTCACCGTCGAAGGCCCATCCCGCGCCGTCACCATCCGCCGGATGGAGCGAAAGCTGGGCGTCTGGGTCAACACAGAGGCGGTGGATGTGGGCGCCGCCCCAGAATTCTATGCGGTGGCGACGTCCGGCCGCCTGCGGTCCATGCTGCGGCCGGAACAGGACACGCGGTACCGCATCTCACCTGCCCTTGCGCTGCGGGCGTTCGCCGGGCCGGTCGCCGTGACAGACGTGACCTCGTTCACCGAGGCGCTGGTGCGGTTGCGGGAAAACGCCGGCGAATACCGGCTGGATCAGCGCAGCGTCAGGATTGTCGATGACACGCTGTTCCGCGCGGACGTCCGCCTGCCCGCCAATCTGGTGGAGGGCACATACAAAAGCCGCATCTTTCTGGTGCGCGACGGCTATGTCGTAGACACGCAGACCGCGCCGATCGAGGTGCGCAAGGTCGGGCTGGAACGCTGGCTCTACCACCTCGCGATGAACCAGCCGTTCTGGTACGGCATCCTGTCGCTGGCGATCGCCGTGGGCGCCGGCTGGACAGCCTCGGTCGCGTTCCGGATGTTCAAACGCACCTAGCCGACACGCGCGGCAATTTCCGCCGCCGCGGCGTCCAGCGCCCCGGGACCGAACGGTATCCCCAGCGCGACCATCCCCGCCTGCATCGAGGCCAGCGTGCCCAGCATCATATGTGCGTTCACATGCCCCATATGGGCCACGCGCAGCGCGCTGCCGGGCGGTTCTGCCGCCAGCCCGATTCCCAGCGTGACGCCCGCATTCGCCGCCGTCCATGCCCGCAGCGGGTCGGCCTGCGGCATCCGGGCAAAGGTCAACGACCGCGCGCGCTGGTCAGGGTTCGCGACATTCAGGGCAATGTCAGGGTTTCCCGCGCCCCACGCATCGAACGCACGCCACGTGGCCTGCGCCAGACCTTCGTGACGGGCCCAGACCGCGTCCAGTCCTTCGTCGTCCAGAAGCATCGTCAGCGCCTCGGACAGGGCAAAGATCAACTGGACCGGCGGCGTGCCGCCCCAGCGTTGCCACGTCGCCTGCGTGTTCGCGCGCAGGTTCCAGTTCCAGTAGGCCGAGGGGGATTCGTGCACCGCCGCCCGGTCGGAATACCAGGTAGCGACGATGCCCGGGGGGGCCATCAGCCCCTTCTGGCTGGCCGCGATGACCACATCGATGCCCCATTCGTCCATCTTGAGGACTTCGGACCCAAGGGACGCGATGGCATCGACAACAAAAAGCGCCGGGTGGTCCGCCATGGCACGGCGCAGCGCGGGAAGGTCGGCGCGCAGGCCCGTGGCGGTGTCGATGTGACAGACCATGACGGCCTTGATCTGCCCGTCCCCGTCCTGGCGCAGCCGTTCCGCCAGCCGCACGGGGTCCGGCGCCTGATCGTTTCCGCTGTCGATCACCTCGACCACGGCACCCGCATGCCCCAGATACGTCACCCATGACCGACCGAAATGGCCCGACGTCAGCACCAGCACCCGGTCTCCGGGGCGGATCAGGTTGGCGTTCACGGCCTCCCACCCGGCATGGCCGTTTCCGATGAACGCTGCGACGTTCTGGGTCGTGCCCGCGACCCGTTTCAACTGGTCCATCAGATGCTGGTTCAGCGTGACCATGTCGTCCGAATAGATGTCGGGCGAGGCGCGGTGCATGGCCCGCAGCACACGCTCTGGCACGGGGGAAGGTCCGGGAATCGCAATCGCATGATGGCCGGCAGCAAACGTCATCGCATATCCCCTTGTGCAGAACTTCGATCACACGCCTAGACCCAGCCGACGGCGGCTTCAACTGCACCGCTTGCCCCGTGGCGCCCAGGCGCGCTATCCCATCACACGTAAAAGGAGCCCAGATGAGCGACAGCGCCGGACGACGCAGCCTGTTCGGCAGGCTTTGGGTGGATTACCTCAAACGCTATTGGCCGCGGATGACCGTGGCGGCGGTCCTGATGATCATCGAAGGATCGACGCTGGCCATTCTGGCCCGGATGCTGAAGCCGCTGTTCGACCGCGTGTTCGTCGGCCGCGACGACAGCGCGATCTGGTGGGTCGGCACCGTCATCCTGCTGCTGTTCGTCGTGCGTGCGCTGACCTATGTGCTGTCCAAGGCGATCCTGACCTCCGTCCAGCAGGGGGTCGCCGTCAAGATGCAGACCGACATGCTGCGCCACATGCTGTCGCTGGATGGCAGCTTCTTCCAGAAGAACGCCCCCGGCGCGCTGATCGAACGGATTCAGGGCGACACGCTGGCCGTTCAGGGCATCTGGACCACCTTCATCACAGGTGCCGGGCGCGATGCGGTGTCGCTGGTCGCGCTGTTTTCCGTGGCGCTGTCCACTGACCCGATCTGGACGCTGGCGGCCGTGATCGGCACGCCGCTGTTGATCCTGCCGATGGTGTTCGTCCAACGCTATGTCCGACGCAAGACGCGTGACAACCGCATCGCCGCATCCGACCGCGCCACCCGCCTGGATGAGGTGCTGCACGGCATCGGCGCGGTCAAACTGAACCGGATGGAGGATTACCAGACCGGTCGTTTCAGCCGCATCGTGAACGCCATGCGCGCCCAGCAGACCAAGACCAGCGCCATCAGCGCCATGATCCCCGCGCTGATCGACATCGTGACCGGCATCGGATTTGTCGGCGTGCTGGCGATCGGCGGCGCACAGGTCACCAGCGGGGAACGGACGGTGGGCGACTTCATGTCGTTCTTCACCGCGCTGGCGCTCGCGTTTCAGCCGATGCGCCGCCTGGGCGGGCTGGCTGGCGGCTGGCAGATCGCGGCGACGTCGCTGGAGCGGATCTATGCCATTCTGGACGCCCGGCCCGCGATCCAATCCGGGCCGAGGATCGCACCGCCACTGAACACCACGATCCGGCTGGACGATGTGCGTCTGTCCTATGACGGGCACCCCGTCCTGCGGGGCCTGACATTCACGGCCAATGCCGGGGAAACGACCGCGTTGGTCGGGCCGTCTGGTGCGGGAAAGTCCACGATCTTCAACCTGCTGACGCGCATGGTCGACCCGGATACGGGCACCGTGTCCGTTGGCGGCATCCCGGTGTCGGAGTTCAACTTGGGAACGCTGCGGGACGAATTTTCGACCGTCAGTCAGGAATCGGCGCTGTTTGACGAGACCATCCGCGAAAACATCGTTCCCGGCGGCAAGGCGGATGAAGCGGCCCTGCGCCGCGCGGTCGAGGTGGCCCATGTCGCCGAATTCACCGACCTGCTGCCGATGGGGCTGGAAACCCACGCGGGGCCACGCGGCTCGGCCCTGTCGGGCGGCCAGCGCCAGCGTGTCGGCATCGCACGCGCGGTCATGCGTGACGCGCCGATCCTGCTGCTGGACGAGGCGACATCCGCCCTTGATGCCGCGTCAGAGCGTCTGGTCCAGAAGGCGCTGGACAAGCTCTCGGTGGGTCGCACGACATTGGTGATCGCGCACCGCCTGTCCACCATCCGCGCCGCCGACAAGATCGTCGTGATCGAGGCCGGGCAGGTTGTCGAAGAAGGCACCCATACCCAACTGATGGACAAGGGCGGCGCCTATGCGGCGCTGGTCCGTCTGCAATTCGGAGAGGCGTGATGCGATCCATCCTGCGGGTATCCGGCCCCGACAAGGAAGCGTTCCTGCAAGGTCTGGTCACGAACGATGTGGCCCGTGCGCCCGTCTGGGCCGCGCTGTTGACGCCGCAGGGCAAGTATCTGGTCGATTTCCTGATCGTGCCGGATGGCGATGACCTGCTGGTCGATGTTGACGCGCGGCTGGCCGATGACCTGCTGCGGCGGCTGACGATGTACAAGCTGCGCTCCAAGGTCGAGGTCACGATGACTGACTGGGGTGTTTCGCGGGGCACCGGGCCTGCGCCAGATGGTGCGGTGACCGATCCGCGTGATCCGGCACTCGGCTGGCGGCTTTACGGACATGGTGCGGGGGCGGACGACGCCACCGACTGGGACGCGATCCGCGTGGACCGTGTCATCCCGGAAACGCTGGTCGAGCTGATCCCGAACGACACCTTCATCCTTGAAAACGGGTTCGAGCGTCTGAACGGCGTTGATTTCCGCAAGGGCTGCTATGTCGGGCAGGAAGTCACCGCCCGGATGAAGCACAAGACCGAACTGCGCAAAGGCCTGCGTCAGGTCGGGATCGACGGCGATGCCCCGCCCGGCACACCGATCCTGATGCAGGATGGGCGAGAGGCTGGGGTTCTGTTCACGCGTTCCGGGGATCGGGCCTTGGCGTATCTGCGCCTTGACCGCGCGGACGGTCCCCTTGTCGCGGGGGATGCCCGCATCAGCTTTGCCGGGTGATCCGGTCGCCGAACCGGAGGTTCGGCGCATCATCCATGTCGACATGGATGCCTTCTATGCCAGCGTGGAACAGCGCGATAATCCCGAACTGCGCGGCAAGCCCGTGGCGGTGGGCGGCGCGCGCGAACGCGGCGTCGTCGCCGCGGCCAGCTATGAGGCGCGGGTGTTCGGGGTCCGGTCCGCCATGCCGTCGGTCCGCGCACGCAGGCTGTGCCCCGATCTGATCTTCGTCAAACCCCGATTCGACAGCTATCGCGCGGTCAGTCAGCAGATCCGCGACATTTTCGAACGCTTCACCCCGGTGATCGAGCCGTTGTCCCTGGACGAGGCGTATCTGGACCTGACCGAGCATCTGCAGGGGCGGACGGCCACCGCCATTGCCCGCGAGATCCGTGCGATGATCCGGTCGGAAACCGGGCTCACGGCGTCTGCCGGTGTCAGCTACAACAAGTTTCTGGCCAAGCTCGCCTCTGACCAGAAAAAGCCAGACGGGCTTTTCGTGATCCCCCCGAAGGACGGCCCCACCTTCGTCCTGACCCTGCCGATCAGCCGGTTTCACGGCATCGGTCCGGCGACGGCCGCACGGATGGAACGGCATGGCATCCGGACCGGTGCCGACCTGCGCCGCCAGACGGCCGAGTTCCTGACGGCGCGGTTCGGCAAATCGGGGCAGTACTATTTCAACGTCGCGCGCGGCATCGACCACCGAGAGGTGCGCGCCAACCGCATTCGCAAGAGCATCGGCGCGGAATCGACTTTCTTCGATGACGTCCATGACGAAGCGGGGGCGTTCGAACGTCTGGTCCCGCTGGCCGAAAAGGTCTGGCGGCACGCGACCGACAAGGAAATCTCTGGCCGCACGGTAACGCTGAAGGGGAAGTATTCGGATTTCCAGATCGTCACGCGCGCCCATTCAATCCCCCGGCCGGTGCGGTCACAGGATGAACTGCTGCACCTCGCGGCGGACATGATCGGGCAGGTCCTGCCCGACCCGACTGGATCGGGGCGGGGTGTGCGGTTGCTGGGGATCACGCTGTCGGCGCTGTGCGCGGCAGACGAGACGACAGATGCGCAACTGGACCTCTTTGACGATCAGCCGAGCCCCGGGACGGAATAGCCGAAGACATTCGCCAACAGCACGAAGTTCAGCGACAACACGATCAGCGCCGCCAACCACGCCAGCGCGCGGATCGGCAGGTTGACGATGTACTGCCCCATCACGTCGCGCCGGCTGGAAAAGATCACCAGCGCGATCATCGGCACCGGCAGCGCGATGGACAGGACAACCTGGCTCATCACCAGCGCATCGGTGCTGTTGACGCCGGACAGAACGACCGCGAAGGCTGGCACCATCGTAACCGCGCGACGCAGCCAGATCGGGATCGAGATGCGCAGGAAGCCCTGCATGATCAGCTGCCCGGCCATCGTGCCAACAACGGAAGACGACACCCCCGACGCGATCAGCGAAATCAGGAACGCCCCCGCCGCCGCGCCACCCAGCAGCGGCGTCAGGGCGTGATATGCGGTTTCAATCTCGGCCACCTGCGAATTCCCCTGATGGAACGCGCCTGCGGCCATGATGACCATGGCCATGTTGATCAGGCCCGCAATCGCCAGCGCGATGACGACCTCGATATTGGAATACCGCAGCAAACGTTGGCGTTGGCCCTCGTTCTCGGGTTTCACCCGGCTCTGGGTCAGACCGGAATGCAGAAAGATCGCATGCGGCATGACGGTCGCCCCGATGATCCCCACCGCTATGGTCAGCGCGGCCGAGTCCGCCAGATGCGGGGTCACCAGACCCTGAATTGTCTCTGCCCAATCGACCGGGGTGATGAACAGTTCAACCACGAAACACAGGCCGATTGCCCCGATGAACCCCGCAATGAGCAGCTCCATCGGGCGAAAGCCCTGCGTTTCCAGCATCAGGATCGCATAGGTGACGACCGCCGTCACCGCCATGCCCCAGATCAGCGGCAGACCGAACAGCAACGACAACCCGATGGCGCCGCCCAGAAACTCTGCCAAGTCTGTTGCCATCGCCGCAATCTCGCTGACGATCCACATGATCCAGACGACGGGACGCGGAAAGTGGTCGCGGCTCAGCTCGGCCAGATTCCTGCCGGTCACAATGCCAAGACGCGCCGACAGCGACTGAAACAGCATCGCGATCAGGTTGGCCATCAGCACGACCCACAGAAGCGAATAGCCGTATCCCGCCCCCGCCTGAATGTTCGTGGCGTAGTTGCCGGGGTCCATATACGCGATCGACGCGATCACCGCAGGACCGGCAAACAGCAGGAACGCCCGCGGCCCGCCCCGTCCGCGCAGGGCGTGTGTCATCCGCTCCTGCGTGCGGGTGCTCATGTTTTCATGAAGGCGGTTCGATGAAGCGGGCGGCATCTGAGTTCTCGGGGAAACTTGCGCGTTCGGTTGGAAATGAAGCCTTGGCTAACTGATTGTCAAGAAGCTACGTTTACAAAAGTTAGCCGTGGCTTTATTGCCGCGCGGATGGCAGGATGAACGACGAAATGACCGACGAATCCGACAACGAAGCCACGCCGCAAGACCCCGCCAGCGTATCGCCGCAGGCGTTGCGGTTCGATCGTGCCCGCAAGGCACAGGCGCTGGCGTTGCTGGAGGATTATACCGAACTGATCGCGGAACTTGCAGCCGAACATGGTGAAGCCCGGATCACCGACATCGCGTGGCGGATGGGGGTGACCCACCCGACCGCGACAAAGGCCGTTGGCCGGCTGAAGCGCGAGGGGTTGGCGATGTCGCGACCCTATCGCGGGGTTTTCCTGACCCCGGCGGGCGAAGAGATGGCGGCGCGCGTCGCGGCGCGTCATCGCATCGTGGTCGATCTGCTATGCGCTTTGGGCGTGCCTTCCGATGCCGCCGAAATCGATGCCGAGGGGATCGAGCACCATGTTTCTGACGTCACGCTGGATGCGTTTGCCGCGTTTTTGCAAACCCGTGCAGCGGGGGGATCGCAGTAACATCAGCTAATAGCGCGTTTTTCGACTTTTCGCGGGCAACCGATCTGGTTTTTCGGCGTTGTCAATATTTGCTGACGCAGAGGGTGCGTGTCGTTTTGTCGCAATTTTGCAGCAAATTTAGGGCAAACTCTGCTTTGCACATGGCGCATAACTGGGTTGCAGCTCAGGCCATACCGAATCAGGGCGCAAGGGTCTATTCCCCTTGAACCCCCAAAGACAGGGCAGAAATTCTGCGGGCTTTGCCCGCCGCCGCCGGCTTGTTTCGGCGGTTAACGATTGGACATTATGATGCGCGATTTTGTTGACGGTTCCGCTTTTAATTTCGAACAGGGCCAGCGCGCCCGCAAGCTTTTTGCCGCGGTTGTTCTGGCTGCGTTGGATGATGCGATCGCCGATGACAAAAAATACGGCAACGGTGCTGAACAAATCGCCCGCTGGGCCCGTTCGCGCGACGGTCGTGAAGTGTTGTCCTGCGCCGGCATCGACCCCAATGAACGCGTCGTGAAAGGTCTGGTCGAATTCGTCAGCAAGGGCGTGCGCACGTCCGTTGCACTCTCGCGCGAGGAAAGCGAACGCCGCATGGCGGCCGAGGAAGCCGAGGCGGCTTAAGCGCCAATCGGTTTTTCCAATGGGAAATGGGCCGCCTTCTGGGCGGCCTTTTCTTTTGGCCGGTCTGGCATCCAGCCCCCACATATTGCGGTCAGCGTTGACTTGCGCGCAATCCCTGTCAAAAACTGGACACCCGCCCCTTTGCTGGATCCCTCCACGTGCGCTTCGACCGCCTGCGACTGAACGGCTTCAAAAGCTTTGTCGATCCGACAGAGTTGGTGATCCGTGAAGGTCTGACGGGCGTCGTCGGTCCGAACGGATGCGGCAAATCCAACCTGCTTGAGGCGCTTCGCTGGGTCATGGGCGAAAACCGCCCGACGGCCATGCGCGGCGACGGGATGGAGGATGTGATCTTCGCGGGCACAACCCGACGCCCGGCCCGCAACGTGGCAGAGGTGGCGTTGACCATCGACAACACGGCGCGATTGGCGCCTGCTGCGGTGAACGACGCCGATCAGCTGGACATCAGCCGGCGCATCACCCGCGACGCGGGCAGCGCCTATCGCGTCAACGGCAAAGAGGTCCGCGCCCGCGACGTGCAGATGCTGTTTGCCGACGCGTCGACCGGCTCACATTCCCCCGCGCTGGTGCGTCAGGGCCAGATATCCGAGCTGATCAACGCCAAACCCAAGGCGCGCCGCCGCATTCTGGAAGAGGCCGCAGGCATTTCCGGCCTGTATCAGCGGCGGCACGAGGCTGAACTGCGCCTTGGCGGCGCGGAAACGAACCTCACCCGCGTCGATGATACGCTGGACCAACTGTCCGCGCAGGCCGCCGCCTTGGCCCGTCAGGCGCGCGCCGCCGCAAAGTACCGCGAAATCGGCGCTGCACTGCGGGCGGCAGAATCCGCCCTGCTCTATCGTCGCTGGGTTGACGCCGATGCGGCATTGGCTGCGGCAACGCAGGCGCTGGTAACCGTGCGCGCCCAGACTGCCGCCGCAGAGGCGGCCGCGCGGACTGCGGTCACCGCCCGTGCGCAGGCAGAGACGGCCCTGCCGCCCTTGCGCGAAGACGAAACCATTGCCGCCGCAATCCTGTCGCGACTTGACGCGGAACGCACGGCACTGGACCAGGCAGCCACGCGCGCTGCGGAAGCGATCAGGACATTGACCGGACGGCTGGCGCAGCTCGACCGTGATCTGGACCGGGAAGCAAACCTCAACCGCGACGCGGACGACGTCATGACACGGCTGTCGGAGGAACGGTCCGATCTGGAGCAGGCAGGCATCGGGCATGACGAGCGTGTGCGTCAGGCCGACGCGGCGGCAGGTGACGCGGCAACCGACCTGCGCGACCTGGAAATCCGTGTCAGTGAATTGACTGACGAATCCGCCAAGCTCAGCGCGCGGCACCAATCTGCCGAACGTCTGGTGACAGACCTGCGGGCTATGCGCGACCGCGCCGGGCGGCAAGCGACCGACGCAGAGGCAGCTGTCACCCGGTCCGAAGCTGCCGGTCGCGACGCTGACGCGGCACGTCAGGCCGCAGCCGCCGCTCAGACTGCCGCGACGACAGAACTGGATGCAGCTGAAGCCGCGCTGACCGCCGCCGAAGCGGCCCGCACCGGCGCCGAAAGCGTGGAAACCCGCACCCGCGCGGCACGGGCCGAGGCGGAGGGCGAAGCTGCCGCACTGGCCGCCGAACAGGGCGCCCTGGCCCGTCTGGTCGAACGCGGGCGCAGCGGTGGTCCCACCTTGCTGGACCAGATCAAGGTCGCGCCGGGGTTCGAGGCCGCGCTGGGTGCCGCCCTTGGCGACGATCTGCGCCTGCCACCCGAGGTCGATGGGCAAGGCTGGCGCGCGCTGCTCGACTATGACGATGCAGCCCCGCTGCCGGCGGACGCGCAATCATTGGCAGACGTAGTCACGGCCCCTCCTGTGCTGGCGCGACGGCTGTCCCAGACGGGCATTGCGGCCGATCTGACCGCGGCGCGAAGCTTTCAGGCGAGCCTGCGACCCGGTCAGCGACTGGTGACGCAAGCGGGTGATCTTGTGCGCTGGGACGGGCTGATCGTCGCCGCAGGACAGAACAGCGCAGCGGCGCTGCACCTCCAGCAGGTGAACCGGTTGGCCGATCTGACGCAGCAGTCGGACGCCGCGACCGCGCGCGCGGCCGCCGCCATCGCGGCCCACGATACCGCCCGCCCCGCCTTGACCGATGCGACCCGGGCCGAGACCGCGGCGCGCGACGCTCGCCGCACGGCGGAACGGGCCTTGTCGGACGCCGCACGCACTGCAACGCGCGCCGAATCCGATGTCTCACTGGCCATCGGACGGGTTGATGCGGCCCGGAACGAACTGGCCCGCCACACAGCGGATGCCGCTGATGCCGCGCGTCGCCTGTCAGATGCCGAAGCCGCACTGGCGGTATTGCCCGACCCGCAGACCACGACCGACGCCCTGACCCACGCGCGACAGGGGGTCGAGGCCATGCGCATCGCCACCATGTCGCGCCGGACATTGGCTGATGATCTACGGCGCGACGGCATCGCACGCGCCAAACGGATGGCCGACATCGAAAAGGAATCAGCCGGGTGGGCCGCGCGTCTGGAACAGGCGACGACGCGCAGCGCCGAACTGACTGCGCGCCGCGAACAGACCGCCGCCGAACTTGCGGCAGCTGAAGACGAACCTGCCCGGCTCTCGAACCGCCGCGCCGAGCTGGATGCGCGCGCCGCAGACGCCACCGCGCGCGTCACCGCCGCACGTACCGCGCTGGCAGGGGCCGAATCCGCGCTGCTGACGGCGACGATGGCCGAGCGTGACACAGAACGCGCCGCATCGGATGCGCGTGAACAGCGCGCCACGTTCGACGCCCGGGCTGACGCCGCGCGCGAGGTCGAAGTGGCCGCCCGCGCGCGCATCACCGAAGAAACCGCCGGCACACCGCAAGACCTGTCTGCGCAAATCACGGGCCCGCTGCCGGCGACGCAGACGCTCGAGTCCGATATCGCGCGCCTCCGCGCGCAGCGTGACGCTATCGGGCCGGTCAACCTGCGCGCCGATGAAGACAAACGCCTGCTTGAGGAAGAGCGCGCCACCCTCGCGGCCGAAAAGGATGATCTGACCGAGGCGATCCGCAAGCTGCGGGCCGGGATCGGCAGCCTGAACCGCGAAGGCCGTGAACGCCTGCTGGCCGCGTTTGAAACCGTCAACGCCAGTTTCGCCACGCTGTTCGTCCATCTGTTCGGTGGCGGTGAGGCACGCCTGACGCTGGTCGAATCGGACGATCCGCTGGAAGCAGGGCTGGAAATCCTGTGCCAACCGCCCGGGAAGAAACTGTCGACCCTCAGCCTTTTGTCGGGGGGTGAGCAAACGCTGACGGCGCTGGCCCTGATCTCAGCCGTATTTCTAGCCAACCCCGCGCCGATCTGCGTGCTGGACGAGGTCGATGCCCCGCTGGACGACGCCAATGTCGGTCGGTTCTGCGACTTGCTGGACGAAATGACCCGCCGCACCGACACCCGGTTCCTGATCATCACCCACCACGCCGTCACCATGGGGCGGATGGATCGGCTGTTCGGCGTGACCATGGTCGAACAGGGCGTAAGCCAGCTCGTCAGCGTCGATCTGAAGCGTGCCGAGGCGCTGGTCGCCTGACCTGCGCCAGTCGAAACGCTGGCAATCCCAGACGGGGTCGGGCAGATGTATGGCCGCAAACGGATTCGCTGCAAGGAGCCACTCGCATGTCCATCGAAGCCCGCCTGACCGAACTGGGAATCACCCTGCCCAGCGCCCCCGCACCTGCCGCAAACTATGTCCCCTATGTCCAAAGCGGCAATCTGCTGTTCGTGTCGGGCCAGATTTCGTCGGGCCCGGACGGGCTGATCACCGGCAAGCTGGGCGACAACGTCGATCTGGCCACCGGCCAGCTGGCCGCGCGCAGCTGCGGTCTGTCGCTGATCGCCCAGGCACAGGCCGCCGTCGGGTCGCTTGACCGGATCAAGCGCGTCGTGAAGCTGACCGGTTTCGTGAACTCGACCCCTGACTTCACCGACCAGCCCAAGGTCGTGAACGGCTGTTCGGACCTTTTCGTCGAAGTCTTCGGCGACGCTGGCCGTCACGCGCGCGCCGCGGTCAGCGCCGGTTCGCTGCCGCTTGGCGTCGCCGTCGAAATCGAAGCCATCTTCGAGATCGCCTGATGTCCGCCCTGCACCCCGATTTTCTGCGCCGTCCCATTGCCCACCGCGGTCTGCACAGCAATGGGGTGCCCGAAAACACGATGGCCGCGTTTCAGGCGGCCATCGACGCAGGCTATGGGATCGAACTGGACATCCAGCCTGCTGCCGACGGCACGCCGCTGGTCTTTCACGACTATGTTCTGGACCGTCTGACGGCCTCGACCGGGCCAGTTGCCGCGCTGACCACAGATCAAGCGGGCGCAACACAGGTTCTGGGGACGAAGGAAACCGTCCCCACACTGTCGCAGGTGCTGGACCTTGTCGCAGGCCGTGTGCCCCTGCTGATCGAAATCAAGGATCAGGATAAGGGCTGCGGCCCCAATGTCGGCGATCTGCAGGACCGCGTGGCGGGCCTGCTGAACGGCTACAAGGGGCCGGTCGCGGTGATGTCGTTCAACCCGCACACCGTCTCCGCGTTCCACCGCGCCGCGCCCTGGGTCGCCTGCGGTCTGACCAGCTGTGCCATGAACCCTCATGACTGGCCGCAGGTCGATCCCGCAACCCGCGAACGGCTTGCACGGCTTGCCGATTTCGCCATGTCGGGCGCCAGCTTCACGTCCCATGACCGCAAGGACCTGCAGAACCCTGCGGTCGTTGCGTTGCGTGACGCAGGGACGCCGATCCTGAGCTGGACCATCCGCAGCGCCGAGCAGGCGCAGGATGCACTGAAGGGGTCCGATAACATCACCTTTGAAGGCTTTCCGGCCTGACGCCCGCACGGCAGACGACAGACCCTAGCAACCAATCGCCGCCGACCCAAATCCCACAGTTGCGTGGGAATCGGACACAATCTTGTGCGCAGCCCGCTGGACGGGCCGGAATTAGCTGGCTAGAAACTTAGTCGCAGGGTGGCATCAGACCGCCCCCGTCAAGGGTACCGGTCCGGACTTTTTGGGCCAGGGAGTTGGAGAAGAACCGTGTCCCACGCAAACGACGACGCAGGCGAGCACGGCACCACCCGGAGGGACTTCCTCTATTACGCGACGGCCGGTGCCGGCACGATCGCGGCCGGTGCTGCCGCCTGGACTTTGATCAACCAGATGAACCCCTCGGCCGATGTTCAGGCCCTGTCGTCGATTCAGGTCGATGTCAGCGGGGTCGACGTGGGCACGCAGCTGACCGTGAAATGGCTTGGTAAACCCGTCTTCATCCGCCGCCGCACCGCCGAAGAGATCGAGGCCGCACGCGCCGTTTCGCTGGGCGATCTGATCGACCAAAGCGCGGAAAACCAGAACAAACCCAATGAACCCGCCACGGACGAGAACCGCGCCCTGGACGAGGCCGGCGAATGGCTGGTCATGATCGGCGTCTGCACGCATCTGGGCTGTGTGCCCATCGGCGACGGCGCAGGCGACTTCGGTGGCTGGTTCTGCCCCTGCCACGGTTCGCACTATGACACCGCCGGCCGCATCCGGCGGGGCCCCGCGCCCCAGAACCTGCACATCCCGGTCGCAAGTCTGACCGACACCACGCTGGTACTGGGCTAAAGGGGGGACACGACGCATGGCTGGGATTCCGCACGACCATTACGAACCGAAGACCGCGCCCGAACGCTGGCTGCATCGCCGCCTGCCGATCGTGGGGCTGCTGGTCGACTTCGTCACCTTTCCGACGCCCAAGAACCTCAACTGGATGTGGATCTGGGGCATCATCCTGACCTTCTGCCTTGCATTGCAGATCGTCACCGGCATCGTTCTGGCGATGCACTATACCCCGCAGGTGTCGATGGCGTTCGCGTCGGTCGAACACATCATGCGCAACGTCAACGGCGGCTACATGCTGCGGTATCTGCATGCGAACGGCGCATCCCTGTTCTTCTTTGCGGTCTACCTCCACATCTTCCGCGGCCTCTACTACGGCAGCTACAAGGCCCCTCGAGAGGTGACGTGGATCGTCGGCATGCTGATCTATCTGCTGATGATGGCGACGGCCTTCATGGGCTATGTCCTGCCGTGGGGGCAAATGTCGTTCTGGGGTGCCACCGTGATCACCGGCCTCTTCGGTGCGATCCCGGGCATCGGGCCGTCGATCCAGGAATGGCTGCTGGGCGGCCCTGCGGTCGACAACGCCACGCTGAACCGCTTCTTCTCGTTGCACTACCTGCTGCCCTTCGTGATCGCGGCGTTGGTCGTGGTCCACTTTTGGGCGTTCCATACCACCGGCAACAACAACCCCACAGGGGTTGAGGTCCGCCGCACCTCGAAGGCCGAGGCAGAACGCGATACCGTGCCCTTCTTCCCCTATTACGTGCTGAAGGATCTGGTCGCGCTGGCGGTCATTCTGGTCGTGTTCTTCGCAGTCGTCGGCTTCATGCCGAACTACCTTGGCCACCCCGACAACTATGTCGAGGCGAACCCGCTGGCGACGCCGGCCCACATCGTGCCGGAATGGTACTTCCTGCCCTTCTACGCGATCCTTCGGGCCTTCACCGCCGATGTTTGGGTGGTGCAGCTGGTCCATTTCCTGACCTTCGGGATCATCGACGCCAAGTTCTTCGGCGTGCTGGCGATGTTCGGCGCCATTCTGGTCATGGCACTGGTGCCGTGGCTGGATACGTCGCGCGTCCGCTCTGGCCGCTATCGTCCGCTGTTCAAATGGTACTTCTGGATCCTGGCCGTCGACTTCGTCGTCCTGATGTGGGCCGGCGCAATGCCCGCCGAAGGGATCTATCCCTATATCTCGCTGGCAGGGGCGGCCTACTGGTTTGCCTACTTCCTGCTGATCCTGCCGATCCTTGGTGTCGTCGAACGGCCTACGCCGATCCCGGCGACCATCGAGCAGGACTTCGATGCGCATATCGCGCCCAAAGCGCATCCGGCGGAATAAGGGGACAGGCAGATGATCATCAGAACCGTTACCCTGACGGCGGTCGCCGCCTTGTCTTTCGGGATGTCCGCTCCGGTCGCCATGATGGCGTTCGCGCAGGACAGCAGCACGACGACCACGGTGCCGATTACGCCGCCCGCGTCCGCTGACCGCACGGCGACGCCGGACACACCGGCCCCTGCCGCGGGGCCAGCCGAATCGGCCGCCACGGCCCAAACCGGCACAGCTGCGGACGGCATGGCCCCGGCGGAGGTGACCCCGACCCCGGTTCCGGGCGAACCCCCTGCCGCGCCGAAAGAAGGTCTGCCGGCCGCGGCGACCGAAGACACGGTCGGCGGCGGCGTTGCGCCCACGGCAGAGCCTGCGCCGGAACCCGCAGCGGACCCGGCCCCGGCGACGACCGAACCGGGCAATCCGCCTACCCCGGAACAGGGACAGGGCGCGCCCGATAGCACCGCACCCGACACGGCTCCTGCGACGGCGGGTGCCACCCCTCAGGCCAGCCCCGCCGCGCCGGCCGAGGGCGAGGCACTGGCGCCCGCCGGGCAGGACACACCGTCAGGCGACCACGCCGCCGCCGACGCCCCCGCGGCCAGCCATGACACCGTCACCCATGATGTGGCCTTCAGTTTCGAAGGGCCGTTCGGCCGGTTCGACCAGTTCGAACTTCAGCGCGGCCTGCAGGTCTACACCGAGGTTTGCGCGGCCTGTCACGGGCTCAAACAGGTGGCGATCCGCACGCTCGCTGATGCGGGCGGGCCCGGCCTTCCCGAAGATCAGGTCCGCGCGTATGCGGCCAACCTGACGATCACAGATGCCGACACCGGCGAAGAACGCCCCCGCGAACCGACGGACCACTTCCCGACGATCAGCGGTGAAGGCATGGGGCCTGATCTGTCGCTGATGGCAAAGGCACGTGCCGGTTTCAGCGGGCCTTACGGCAGCGGCATGAACCAGCTCTTCAAGGGCATGGGCGGGGCCGAGCACATCTATTCAATCCTGACCGGCTATACCGGTGAAACGAAGGTGCAGGCCGGGACGACGCTTTACGAAAACCACGCCTTCCCCGGCGGCTGGATCGGGATGCCCCCGCCGCTGACAGACGGACAGATCACCTTTGAGGACGACGCGCCGAACGACCTTCACGCCGAGGCGAAGGACGTTGCCGCCTTCCTCATGTGGGCGGCAGAACCCAAGATGATGGCGCGCAAGCAGGCCGGCCTGACCGCCGTTGTGTTCCTGATCCTGCTGTCGGTGCTGCTGTACCTGTCGAACAAGCGCCTGTGGTGGCCGATCAAGCATCCCCGCCGCGAAGGTGACGCCCCCGGCAAGCCGGTTTCGGTCACAGACCGTCCGCACCACTAGGCGCGGAAAGCCTACGGAACGAACGCAGCGCGCTCCGCCCTGGGGCGCGTTGTTCCGTTTCTGTTGCTGTCCGGGACGGCAGCGCGTATCACGCTGGGCATGCGCATTCCTTTTCTGAACAACCATCCGAACGTTGCCGTCATCCGTCTGCAAGGCCAGATCGCCGCCGCGCGGTCAGGGGGCCTCTCCGACGCAGGGCTGCGTCCAGTGCTGGAACGCGCGTTCAAGCGCCGCAAGCCCGTGGCCGTCGCACTGATCCTGAATTCACCGGGCGGCTCACCGGTGCAAAGCTCTCTCATCGCGGCGCGCATCCGCCGTCTGGCCGAAGAACACCGTGTTCCAGTCCATGCCTTCGTCGAAGACGTCGCGGCGTCTGGGGGATACTGGCTGGCCACGGCCGCCGATCACATCTGGCTTGACGACAGCTCGATCGTGGGCTCGATCGGGGTTATCTCGGCCGGGTTCGGGTTTCAGGACTTCATCGCCCGCCACGGGATCCAGCGCAGGCTGTTCACGTCGGGGCAGTCGAAGTCCATGCTCGACCCCTTCCTGCCCGAAAAGCCCGAAGATGTGGCCCGGCTGGAACGGCTGATGACGCCGATGCATGAAAATTTCATCGCGCAGGTTCAGGCGCGTCGGGGCAGCCGCCTGTCGCTGGAAACCGACTTGTTCACCGGTGATGTCTGGATCGGCCAGCAGGCGGTGCAGATGGGTCTGGCCGACGGCATCGCACATCTGGAACCCAAGCTGCGCAACCTTTACGGCGACGACGTCCGGCTGCTGCGTTACGGGCAAAAGGTGCCGCTGCTGCGCCGCTTTGGCGTCTCTGCCACCGATGTGATCGACGCGGCGCAGGATCGGGCCGCGTGGTCGCGGTTCGGGCTGGACTGACCGATGGTCAAGGTCGTCGTCATCTTTCTTCTGCTGATCGTGGCGCTGGGGCTGCTGGCCGGACCCGGATTCCGCAAGCTGGTCGCACGCTTTCTTGGCATCAAACGTGGCCGATAAGGGCGCGCGCGGCACGGCGCTCGTCACCGGCGGGGCGCGCCGACTTGGTCGCGCCATGGTGCTGGAACTGGCCCGACTTGGCCATGACGTTGCCGTCCATTACCACGGGTCGGACGACGAGGCGCAGCAGACAGTCGCAGACGCACGCGCCTTGGGCGTCAACGCTCAGGCGTTCCGCGCCGATCTGCTGGATTTGGACCAGACCGAAGGTTTGATCGCATCCGTCAACGCCGCGATGGGTGAGGTGGGGGTGCTGGTCAACAACGCCTCGATCTTCGAATACGACAATATCCACACGGCAACGCGGACCAGCTGGGATCGCCATCTTGGGTCAAACCTGCGCGCACCGTTCATTCTGACCCAAGCCTTCGCGGCGCAGATGACGCCCGCCCCCACGCCCGACGGGGCCGAGCCTGTGGCGGATGGGCTGATCGTCAACGTCATCGATCAGCGCGTGCTGAAGCCGACGCCCGAGTTCATGACCTATTCGTTGGCCAAGGCCGGACTCTGGGCGCTGACGCGGACCAGCGCGCAGGCACTGGCACCCAAGGTCCGGGTGAATGCCATCGGCCCCGGTCCGACAATGCGCGGGGCGCGCCAGTCCGAGGCGCATTTCGCCCATCAACGGGCCGGCACGATCCTGCAGCGCGGGTCCGATCCGGACGACATCGTGGGTGCGCTGCGGTACCTTCTGACCGCCAAGGCGGTCACCGGGCAGCTTCTGTGCGTGGACGGCGGACAGCATCTGGGGTGGCTGACACCGGACGTCGTGGGTGACCCGGCAGGGTGATTGTCCACCTTTGACGTTTCCGTCATCGAACCGTCAGGATTCCGTCAGGGTTTTCAGTGGCTTCGGTGTCTCACGCAAAATATCGTTTGAAATCAATTGCCTGTAAAGTTGCCTATAAATTGTGCAGATCGTCTGAACCCCAGCAATCTCTGGGGTATCAGGCTTACTCCAACAAACGCCCACAGACTTATCCCCAGATTCCGTGGACATGAATCTGCTTGTGCTTCGACGACCTTGCGGGCAGCGACCAGAATCACTTTCTTAGAGCCATGACCGACACACCCTCCGCCCCCATCACCACGACGACGCCCCCTGTCAGGACGGGCCACGCGTTGATCCAGGATTACTGCAAGCGCCTGGATTCCAGCCCCGGCGTTTACCGCATGCTGGATCAGCAGGGGGCGGTGCTTTACGTGGGCAAGGCGCGGAACCTGAAGGCGCGGGTGTCGAACTATGCCCGCAAGACCGGGCATTCGGGTCGCATCGCGCGGATGATCCGCGAAACTGCCAGCATGATGTTCCTGACGACGCGCACGGAAACCGAGGCGCTGCTGCTGGAACAGAACCTCATCAAGCAGCTGAAGCCCCGCTACAACGTGCTGCTTCGGGACGACAAATCGTTTCCGAACATTCTGGTCGCCAAGTCGCATCCGTTTGCCCAGATCAAGAAGCACCGCGGGGCGAAATCGGAAAAGGGCGATTACTACGGGCCGTTTGCCAGCGCAGGTGCCGTCAACCGGACGCTGAACCAACTGCAGCGGGTGTTCCTGCTGCGGTCCTGCACGGATTCGACCTTTGGCAGCCGCACGCGGCCCTGCCTGCTGCACCAGATCAAACGGTGCAGCGCGCCCTGCGTGGGACGGATCGATCTGCCCGACTATCAGGCGCTCGTCAGCGATGCCGAGCGGTTCCTGCAGGGCAAGTCCACGGCGGTCCAAGCCAACCTTGCCGCGGAAATGGCCACGGCCGCCGCCGACATGGAATATGAACGCGCCGCCGCGCTGCGCGACCGCATCAAGGCGCTGACCGCCGTCCAGTCAGTGCAGGCGATCAACCCCAAGGGCGTGGCCGAGGCCGACGTCGTCGCCCTGCACATGGAGGGCGGGCAGGCTTGCGTTCAGGTGTTCTTCATCCGCGGCAACCAAAGCTGGGGGAACCGCGACTTCTATCCTCGTCTGGGCGGGGCGGAGTCCGCGGATGAGGTGATGCAGGCGTTCCTGGTCCAGTTCTACGACGACAAGGTTCCACCGCGGCTGATCCTGCTGTCCGACGGGATCGAGGATCCGGATCTGATGGCGGACCTTCTGTCAGCCAAGGCCGGTCGCCGGGTCGCCGTCGGCGTGCCGCAGCGTGGCGAAAAGGCCGAGCTTGTCGAGAACGCCCGCCGGAACGCTCGCGAAAGCCTGACACGGCGCATGTCGGAAAGCGCCGCGCAGCATCGCCTGCTGGAGGGCATGGCCGAGGTGTTCGACCTGCCGTCGGCACCACGCCGGATCGAGATCTACGACAACAGCCACATTCAGGGCGCGGCCGCCGTGGGGGGCATGGTCGTGTCCGGGCCGGAAGGCTGGATGAAGAGTCAGTACCGCAAGTTCAACATCAAAGGGACCGAGATCACCCCGGGCGACGACTTCGGCATGATGCGTGAAGTGCTGACACGTCGCTTTTCCCGCCTGCTGAAGGAAGACCCGGACCGCACGTCCGAAATGTGGCCCGATCTGCTGTTGATCGATGGCGGCGCGGGTCAGGTGTCTGCGGTCGCAGGGATTTTGGCGGATCTGGGTGTCGATGACATCGCCATGATCGGCGTCGCCAAAGGGACCGACCGCGACCACGGCAAAGAGGTGTTTTACCGTCAGGGCAAACCGCCATTTGCATTGCCCATGAACCACCCGGTTCTGTACTTCACCCAGCGCCTGCGGGACGAGGCGCACCGCTGGGCGATCGGCACCCACCGGGCCCGCCGGACCAAACAGACATTCGCCAACCCGTTGGACGAGATTGCCGGCATCGGCGCCAGCCGCAAACGCGCGCTGCTGGCTCATTTCGGCAGTGCCAAGGCCGTCGCCCGGGCGGGTCTGACCGATCTGCAGGCCGTGGAAGGGATTTCCGAACGCATGGCGCAGACGATCCACGATCATTTCAATGCCTGACCGTGTCGCCCGAAGGGTGGATATTTAAGTGACGAAGAGGGGATGCGCGACGGCTACAGCAACCCTTCCGCCCGAAAGCTGAGCTCGCGGGATTTGCCGATGATCAGGTGGTCGTGGACCGTCAGGCCCATGACCTTGGCTGCATCGACGATGCGGGCGGTCATGGTGATGTCCGCATCGCTGGGGCTGGGGTCGCCCGACGGGTGATTGTGGACAAGGATCATCGCGCTCGCATTCAGTTCCAGCGCGCGGCGCATGATTTCGCGGGGATAGACCGGAACATGATCGACTGTCCCCCGCGCCTGTTCTTCGTCGGCGACGAGGACGTTCTTGCGATCAAGGTAAAGGACGCGGAACTGTTCGATTTCCGCATGCCCCATCGCCGTGTGGCAGTAATCCAGAAGCGCGTCCCATGACGACAGCACTGGCCGCTGGATCACGCGGGACCGGGCCAGACGCTGCGCCGCTGCGGCGACGATCTTGAGTTCGCAGATGACGGCGGGACCGACGCCATCCACCTGTTCCAGTCGGGCAGGTTCGGCGGACAGGATGCGGTTGAAGTCACCGAACATCTCCAGCAGCCGACGCGCCAACGGCTTGACGTCCTGACGCGGGATGGCACGGAAAAGGACCAGCTCCAACAGCTCATAATCTGGCAGGGCGGATTGGCCACCGGCCATGAAGCGGTCCCGCAGCCGTGCGCGGTGATCGGCGATATAGCTGGGCAGGCGCGCGCCGGGCCTGACTGGCACGGGTGCAGCCGCCTCATCCGGGGCAAAGCCGAACAGTGGCGGAGAGACTTCGTTGAACTGGTTTGCGGTCATCCATCGATGATCGGCGCAAACCGGTTAACGCAGGGTTAAGCGCCGAGACCGTCCCAGAAGCTTTTGATCTTGCCGAAGAAGCTGGCCGTGCGGGGGCTGTTTTCGGCCTGAATGCCCTGAAATTCACGCAGCAGCTCGCGCTGGCGCGCGGTCAGGTTCACCGGGGTTTCGACAGTCAGTTCGATCAGCATGTCGCCGAAATCGCCCTGCATCCCCGACCCGTGGCGCAGAGGCGGCATCCCCTTGCCGCGCAGGCGCATCTGCTGGCCGCTTTGCGCACCGGCCGCAACCTTGACGCTGGAACGCCCCCCGTCGATCGTCGGCACCTCAACCTCTCCGCCAAGGGCCGCCGTGGCCATCGGGACGGGGACCTGACAGGCCAATGTCTTGCCGTCGCGCAGGAACAGCTCATGCGCCAGAACATCGACGAAGATGTAAAGATCGCCGGATGGGCCGCCGCGCATGCCTGCGCCACCCTCGCCGGCCAAGCGGATGCGGGTGCCGGTTTCAACGCCCGCAGGCACATTCACTGACAGCGTGCGTTCGCGTTCGATATGGCCCGCACCGCCACATGCGGTGCAGGGATTCTTGACGATCTGGCCGTTGCCATTACAGGTCGGGCAGGTCCGCTCGACTGTGAAGAAGCCCTGGCTTGCCCGCACCTTTCCCATGCCCGAACAGGTCGGGCAGGTCACCGGCTCGACCGCGCCTTCGGCGCCGGTGCCGTTGCATTCCTCGCACGAAACGCTGCCGGGAACCGTGATCTTTTTCTGGATACCGGCATACGCCTCTTCCAGAGTGACATGCATGTTGTAACGCAGGTCCTGACCGCGCGACGGGCCGTCACGGCGTCCGCCCGCGCGACCGCCCATCATGTCACCGAAAAGATCTTCGAACACGTCGGCAAAGGCGCTGCCGAAATCACCCTGATACGCGCCGCGGCCGCCGCCGAACCCACCGCCGCCGTTTTCGAACGCGGCGTGGCCGAACCGGTCATAGGCCGCCTTGCGCTGAGGGTCCTTCAGACACTCATACGCCTCGTTGACGGTCTTGAACTCCGATTCCGACACCGTGCAATTCGGGTTGCGGTCGGGGTGTAGTTGCTTGGCCTTGGTGCGGTACGCCTTCTTGATCTCGTCGGCAGACGCGCCGCGAGCCACACCTAATGTTTCATAGAAATCGCGTTTGGCCATGTTCGTCAGATGTCCGTGTCGTCCAAAAACAGGTCGTCTAATAAAATGACCGGCCCGCTAATGTGGCGGGCCGGTCAGTCATGTCAGGCGCTTACTTGCGCTTTTTGTCGTCTTCGCCAAGGTCTTCGAAGTCGGCGTCGACGATGTCATCGTCCACGTTGCGCGGTTGATCTGCATCATCGGCGCCCGACTCGTCGGCCTGCGTCGATTTGTAGATCGCCTCGCCCAGCTTCATCGACGCATCCATGACGTTCTGGATGCCGCCCTTGATCTTGCCGGCGTCTTCCGACTTCACCGCCTCTTCCAGCGCGTTGACTGCCAGTTCGATCGCCTCGACGGTCGAGCTGTCGACCTTGTCGCCGTGATCTTCCAGCGACTTGCGGGTCGAATGGATCAGACCTTCGGCCTGGTTCTTGGCCTCGACCAGCTCGCGACGGCCTTTGTCGGCTTCGGCGTTGGCCTCTGCGTCCTTGACCATGTTCTCGATCTCTTCATCGGACAGACCGCCCGACGCCTGGATCGTGATGTTCTGGGTCTTGCCGGTGCCTTTGTCCTTGGCGCTGACCGACACGATGCCGTTGGCGTCGATGTCGAACGTCACCTCGATCTGGGGCATGCCGCGCGGTGCGGGCGGGATGTCTTCCAGATTGAACTGGCCGAGCATCTTGTTGTCCGCGGCCATCTCACGCTCGCCTTGGAAGACCCGGATCGTCACAGCGTTCTGGTTGTCTTCCGCGGTCGAGAAGACCTGCGACTTCTTGGTCGGGATGGTGGTGTTGCGGTCGATCAGACGCGTGAACACGCCACCCAGCGTTTCGATGCCCAGGGACAGCGGCGTCACGTCCAGCAAAACGACATCCTTGACGTCGCCTTGCAGAACGCCCGCCTGAATGGCGGCACCCAGCGCCACGACTTCGTCCGGGTTGACGCCCTTGTGGGGGTCCTTGCCGAAGAACGCCGCAACCTCTTCGATGACTTTCGGCATGCGGGTCTGACCGCCGACCAGAATGACTTCGTCGATGTCGCCTTTGGTCAGACCTGCGTCTTTCAGGGCCGCCTGACAGGGCTTCAGCGTGTCCTTGATCAGGCCGCCGACAAGGCTGTCCAGTTTCGCGCGGGTCAGTTTCATGACCAGGTGCAGCGGTGCGCCCGTGTCCTTGTCCATCGCGATGAACGGCTGGTTGATTTCCGTCTCCATCGCCGAGGACAGCTCGATCTTGGCTTTCTCAGCGGCCTCTTTCAGGCGCTGGAGCGCCATCTTGTCCTTGGTCAAATCGACGCCGTGTTCCTTTTTGAACTCGTCCGCCAGATACTGAACGATGCGCATGTCGAAGTCTTCGCCGCCAAGGAACGTGTCCCCGTTGGTCGATTTCACTTCGAACAGGCCGTCGTCGATTTCCAGGATGGTGATGTCGAACGTCCCGCCACCAAGGTCATAGACCGCGATGGTTTTCGATTCTTTCTTGTCCAGACCATAAGCCAGTGCGGCTGCGGTCGGCTCGTTGATGATGCGAAGGACTTCCAGACCGGCGATCTTGCCAGCGTCCTTGGTCGCCTGACGCTGTGCGTCGTTGAAATACGCGGGAACGGTGATGACGGCCTGATTGACGCTTTCACCCAGATACGATTCCGCGGTTTCCTTCATCTTCTGAAGGATCATCGCGCTGATCTGCGCGGGGGAGTATTTTTCACCCTGCACTTCGACCCACGCGTCGCCATTGCCACCATCCACGATGTGGAAAGGCACAAGTTTCTTGTCCTTCTCGACTTCCGGGTCGGTGACGCGGCGGCCGATCAGACGCTTGACGGCGAAGATGGTGTTTTCGGGGTTGGTGACCGCCTGGCGTTTCGCCGGCTGCCCAACAAGACGTTCGCTTCCCTTGAAGGCGACGACCGATGGGGTCGTGCGTGCGCCTTCGGCATTTTCGATCACCTTCGGCTGGCTGCCATCCATGATGGCGATACAGCTGTTGGTGGTCCCAAGGTCGATACCGATAACTTTGGCCATGAGATTACCTTTCTTGCGGCGATAGTACGGAGTGCGGGTCCCTTATGGCCCCCGCAGCCCTGATCCCAGAGACTGACGGCCGGATCGTCCGACCGGGCCTGAAAGGCTATATAGGGAGGCACTTTGGCCGTGCAAGCAGGCCGATGCCGTCAAGCCGAAAGGAATCGGGGCAATGGGACTGACTGATCTGCAACCGTTGGATATCCGTGGGTTCCAGCTTTATCGCGGTGCGCTGGACGGTGGGCAGCAGCGCGCGATGCTGTCTGACGTGCAGGCGATCTGGCAGGCGGCGCCGCCGACCCGCTATCTGACACGGCGGGGGCAGATGTCTGTGGAAATGACCTCGGCCGGGCGGGTCGGGTGGTTCAGCGACCGACGCGGATACCGCTATGCCCGCGCGCAGCCGGACGGGGCGCCGTGGCCGGCGATACCCGACCGGATGCTGGACCTGTGGCGGGGTGTGGTGCCCGATGCCGCGCCCGCGGATACGTGCCTGATCAACCTTTATCGCGGCACCGCCCGGATGGGGATGCATCAGGACCGGGATGAGGCCGACCTGCGCTGGCCTGTCGTGTCCGTCAGTCTCGGGGACGAGGCACTGTTTCGCATCGGCAACGTGGAACCCGGCGGCAAGACCGAAAGCGTCTGGCTGCAGTCGGGCGATGTGGTGGTCATGGGGGGCGACGCACGGCTGCGCCACCACGGCATCGACCGCATCCGCGTGGGCAGCAGCAGCCTTGTACCCGGCGGCGGGCGGATCAACCTGACCCTGCGCGTGGCGCTGCCGGTTAGCTGAGGCGCGCCGATCGCATAGTGGCGCTGATCCGATCAGACGGCGCGGTTGGACCAGCTTCTTGATTGCGACTTGCGGGTGAAGAATTCCAGCATCAGGCCGACCATCAGCACCGCAAGGGACACGATCAGCGGATGCCACACGTTCGAATTGCGCGGGATATAGTTCACGAACACATCCCCGCGCAGTTGGTCGATGATGTGAAACAGCGGGTTCCAGTCGAACATGTTCAGCAGGACCAGCGGCATCGCGTTGGCCACGAACATCTTGCCCGACGCGATCATGTTGACGCGCTGATAGACCTGCCGCGCAATCGTGGCCCCCCGTGGCCACCAGGGCGATATGGCCACGATCACCAGCCCCACCGCGATGCCATAGAACCAGGCCAGCAGGAACATCGCCAAAGCCCCGATCGGGTATTCGATATCGATCGGGTTCCCAAAGAAATGATACGCCAGAAGGATGGCCGCCATGGCGATCACCTGACTGTAGAGCGCCGACAGCGCACCGGCGACAAACAGGATCGTGGTGTTGATCGGGCCGTGCTGCAGAATGGGATTGTTGGGCGACGCCATCGCCGCCGCAGCCACCGCCTTGGTGTGCGTCAGATAGATCCCCATCCCGGTCATGATGAACAGCAGATGGTCCCCGCGCAGCGGGCTCGTACTGATGCCAAGAACCCAGTACATCGCCACGAACATGCCGACCAGCAGGACCGACTGGATGACATCCTGCGCGATGACCATGATCACGTTGTGATCGCGCTGGCGCAGATTGTGAGACGTCTGGTTATAGATCAGGCGAAGGGTGGTTCCGACCGCACCCAGCATGGAGTGCGCACGGCGTTGTTCGAACATCATCGCAGTGGCCTTCATGGCGCGCGCGGCACGGAAATGCGTTTTGGTGACGGGCGGGCCGCTTGCCCTGACCGCCGCCTCGCATAATATGCCGGGAACGGGGCTCGGTTCAATCCGGCGCCCTTGCGCCGGACGGCGATTGGTGGGGGAAAGCGAATGCAATTTGATCAATTGACAGTGCGCATGCGTGAACTCGCGCTTCAGGCCGGTGACAAGATTATGGAAATCTATCAGCGCCCCGACTTCGAAGTGCGGGCGAAATCCGACGACTCGCCGGTGACCGAGGCGGATGAGGCAGCGGACCGGCTGATCTATGACGGGCTGCGGGCGTCGTTTCCTGAAATCCCCGTTGTCACCGAAGAGCAGGCCGCGACCCACGCGCAGGATGTTCAGACCTTCCTGATCGTCGATCCGCTGGACGGCACCAAGGAGTTCGTTCAGCGCCGCGGCGATTTCACGGTCAACATCGCCTATGTCGAAAACGGCGTCCCCACGCGCGGCGTGGTCTATGCCCCCGCCCGGGGACGGCTGTTCTATACCCTGGCCGACGGCCGCTCGGTCGAGGAGATGGCCCCCTTCGGCCCCAATCCCGGCGTGACGAAACCCATCGGCGTGAACCCCATCCCGGACAATCGCGGCCTGATGGTCGTCGCGTCGAAATCGCACCGCGATCAGGCGACCGACGACTATATCGGACTTTACGGCGTGCGGGACATGACCTCGGCCGGGTCATCCCTGAAATTCTGCCTCGTCGCGACCGGAGAGGCGGACCTTTACCCGCGGCTCGGCCGCACGATGGAGTGGGACACCGCCGCGGGCGATGCCGTTCTGCGCGGCGCGGGCGGTCACGTCGTGCGCTTTGACGACCAGAAGACCCTGACCTATGGCAAGGCGGGTTTCGAAAACCCGTTCTTCATCGCCTATGCGCCGGGCGTTCTGCTGCAACCCCAAGCCTAGGTTTCTGATGTCCGTCACGATCGTCATTCCGGCCCGTCACGCGTCGACCCGTTATCCCGGCAAGCCGCTGGTCGAACTGACCGGCGCCGGCGGCACGGCCCGCAGCCTGATCCGGCGCAGCTGGGACGCGGCGCAATCGGTCAGGGGCGTTAATCGCGTGATCGTGGCGACTGACGATGACCGCATCGCCGACCACGCCCGCGCCTTCGGGGCAGAGGTTGCGATGACCTCCACCGCCTGCCGCAACGGCACCGAGCGCTGCGCCGAGGTGCTGGCGTCGCTTCCCGCGCGTCCCGATCTGGTCGTGAACCTGCAGGGCGACGCGCCACTGACGCCCGCGTGGTTCGTCGAGGACCTGATTGCGGCGCTGTCGAATGCCCCCGACTACGGCATGGCGACGCCGGTTCTGAACTGCACCGGTGAAATGCGCGCCGCCCTGATCGCCGATCGCGCCGCCGGCCGTGTGGGTGGGACGACGGCTGTCTTTGGGGACGGCAATCGCGCACTTTATTTCTCCAAGGAAGTCATTCCCTACGTGGGCTTCGATGTCGCCCCCTCTGCCCCCAGCCCTGTCTTTCACCACGTCGGCGTCTACGCCTATCGGCCGGACGCGCTTGTGGCCTACGCCACATGGCCCGAGGGCAAACTGGAAAAGCTGGAAGGGCTGGAGCAGCTGCGGTTTCTGGAACACGGGCATCCGGTATTGTGTGTCGAGGTCGAGGCGCGGGGACGCGAGTTCTGGGAGCTGAACAACCCCGGCGATGTCCCGGTGATCGAAGACATGATGCGCCGCATGGGACTGGATTGACCGATCCGGCAACCGACCCTTCGGTTTCCGTCATCATCGTCTCTCGTGGGCGGCGCGGGGCGTTGACGCGGTGCCTGACGGCGCTGCAGCTTCAGTCCCTTCCGGGGTTCGAGGTGGTTCTGGTCGCGGACCCCGCCTCGATCCTGATCCGTCCAGATCTGCCGATGCGGCGCGTGGTGTTCGACGTCCCCAACATCTCACGCGCCCGGAACGCCGGCATCAACGCCGCGACGGGTCACATTGTGGCGTTCATCGACGATGACGCGGTGCCCGAACCCGGCTGGCTTGCTGCGCTGACCGCTCCATTTGCGGATCCACGGGTGCTCGCCGCGACCGGGTTCACTCGACTGCCCGACGGGTTCGCGTTTCAGGCGACCGCGCACTGGATCACGCCGGATGGCGTCACCGCCCCCCTTCACGCCAGCGCGCAGGCGGTCTCGCTGCACGCGCCTGCTGACGGCTGCGCGGTCTGCACGCTGGGCACGAACTGCGCCTTTCGGCGGGATGCGTTGGCGGCGCTGGGCGGATTCGATCCGGCCTTTCCGTTTCATCTGGATGAAAGCGACGTGAACATGCGTATGGCTCGGGCGTGTCCAGACTGCCTGACCGCCATCGTGCCGGGGGCCGAGGTCACGCATGGTCTGGCCGACGACCCGGATCGACGGCAAAATGGGGTTACGAGCGACCAGTCGGTGACGCTGCAGTCGATCGCGCGCTTCTGCGCGCGCTACGGCGGCAATCCGCGAATTGCCCGCAACCAGCTAAGACGGCGGACGCTGCGGCAGATGGTGGACGGCGCGGCCTCGCCCGAGACAACTCAGCGGCTGCTGGACGAACTGGATGCAGCACCTGCGCCGACTGACACGCCAGAGCCGCCGTCAGCCCCTTTGCCCGACAGTCCCTTCCCGCGCCCCATCTTCTTCAGCAAACCCCAGTCTCGAATCCATCACATCCTGACCGGTTGGCAGTGGAACGCGCCCAAGCTGCGCAGCCGGGCGGCAGTTCTGGCCGAAGAGGGCGCAATCGTCACCCTCATCCTGCTTACCCCCACGTTCCTGCCGCACCGCGTCACCTTCCGGCCGTCAGGCTGGTGGGAACAGCAAGGCGGCCTGTGGGGTGCGTCTGATCCCGGCGATCCCCCGCTGATGGCCATGCGGAAAGCTGCGCGTTTGACGCTTGAGCGAACGCGGACTACGCATCGCCGGGAACCCGGCGCGGGTCCGGGCGCTTGATTGCCGCCATGCATCCAAGGTTAGCGCAGATTCGCGCCACCGACCGCCTCGCCGGTCTGGCGTGTGCATGGCGAACGGAATAAACACCAATATGTGTAATGCCTGATTAGGCGGGCGAGGAGTTTTACGTATGTCACGCAAGGTTACCAAGGCGATCTTTCCCGTAGCTGGTCTGGGAACGCGGTTCCTGCCCGCAACCAAGTCGATCCCGAAAGAGATCATGACGCTGGTCGACCGGCCACTGATCCAGTACGCCATCGACGAGGCCCGCGCCGCCGGGATCGAGGAGTTCATCTTCGTCACCTCGCGCGGCAAGGGCGCGCTGGAAGATTACTTCGACCACGCGCACGAGCTGGAAAACACCCTTCGCAAGGCCGGCAAGGATGACCTGCTGGAACTGCTGCGCGCCACGAACATGGATTCGGGCGCCATCGCCTATGTCCGCCAGCACAAGGCCATGGGTCTGGGCCACGCGGTCTGGTGCGCGCGCCGTCTGGTTCATGACGAACCCTTCGCCGTCGTTCTGACCGATGACGTGGTCATGGGCGAACCGCCCTGCCTGCAGCAGATGATCGAGGCGCATCAGGAAGTCGGCGGCAGCATGGTCGCCACGATGGAAGTGCCGGTTGAGAAAACCAAATCCTATGGCGTGCTGGATGTGGCCGAAGACATGGGGGCCATCGTCCGCGCCCGCGGTCTGGTCGAAAAGCCCAAGGAAAACCCACCGTCGAATCTGGCGGTCATCGGTCGCTATATCCTTGCGCCCACGGTGATGAAGAACCTCGACAAGCTGAAACAGGGCGCCGGCGGGGAAATCCAGCTGACGGATGCCATCGCCGATGAAATCGCCGAGGGCCGCGACGTGTTCGGCCTGCGCTTCCGTGGCCAGCGCTATGACTGCGGCAGCAAGGCCGGGTTCCTGCAGGCAACCGTGGCGTACGGCCTTCAGCGTGAAGAACTGCGCGACGAATTCGTCGATTACCTGCAAGACGTTCTTGCGATGCGTAAGGCGGCGGAATGACGTCTGCGCCTCGTGTTCTGGTAACGGGCGGTGCGGGCTATATCGGCTCGCACGCCTGCAAGGCGTTGGCGGCGGCGGGGTATGTCCCCGTCACCTACGACAACCTCTGCACCGGCTGGCAGGCGGCGGTGAAGTTCGGCCCGTTCGAACAGGGCGACCTGTCGGACCGACCGCGACTGGACGCCGTTTTCGCCGCCCACAAGCCGGTCGCCGTGATGCACTTCGCTGCACTGTCCCAGGTTGGCGAGGCGATGCGCGATCCCGGGAAGTACTGGCGCGGCAACGTCGGGGCGAGCCTTGATCTGATCGAGGCGACGGTGGCCGCCGGTGTCCGCGATTTCGTCTTTTCGTCCACTTGTGCCACATACGGCGACCACGACGGTGTGGTGCTGGACGAAGACACGCCCCAGCAGCCCTTGAATGCCTATGGTGCCAGCAAACGGGCCATCGAAGACATGCTGCGCGACTTCGGCGCATCCGATGGGCTGCGCAGCGTAGCGTTCCGGTACTTCAACGTCGCCGGCGCCGACCCTGATGCCGAAGTTGGAGAGTATCACCAGCCCGAAACGCACCTGATCCCGCTGATCCTTGAGGCGGTCGACGGCAAGCGGGCGGCGCTGACGATCCACGGCACCGACTATCCCACGCCGGACGGGACGTGCATCCGTGACTATGTCCATGTGATGGATCTGGTCGATGCGCATGTTTTGGGCCTGAACTGGCTGCGGGACGGTAAAACCCCCACGAAAGGCGGGGTCGAGGTGTTCTGTCTGGGCACCGGCAACGGCTTTTCCGTACGGGAAGTGATCGACCAGTCCCGCCGCGCAACGAACCGCGAGGTGCCGGTCACGGTTGGCCCCCGCCGTGGCGGCGATGCGGTCAAGCTTGTGTCGGGCAGCCGCAAGGCTGAAGACGTTCTGGGGTGGCGCGCGAAACGGTCAGACCTGCCGCAGATGATCGGCGATGCGTGGCGCTGGTATCAGACGGGTGGGTATGGGGCGTGATCCGGCCTATATCCTTGATGTCAGCCGACTTCTGTCGCGCCTTGGCAAGGGGGCTTTAACCGGCATTGACCGCGTCGAAGCGGCATGGCTGCAACGCCTCGCTCCGCTGCCACACCTGCTGTTGGCCCGCGTCGGTCGGGACACGCTGCTGCTTCCGCCCGAAGCCGGGTTGTCATTGTCAGGCTGGATCAACGGCGATACCGCCCATCTGCCGCCCCTTCGCTTGCAGGACCGCCTGCGCCGTCGGCCCGAATTGACGGCGCGCGCCGGTCGGGCGTTGCGTGGGATGGCCATGACGCGCCGTCCGCGCGACTTCCGGGCAGCGATCACTCGACACGATTCCCGGGCGTCGTGGGTTTATCTGAATGTGGGCCACGGCGCGATCGCGGATGACGCGTGGCGCGCGCTTGCGGGGACGCGGCGCGCGGTCATGATCCACGACACGATCCCGTTGGATCACCCCGAATTCACCCGCAAAGGCCAGTCCCAGGTCTTTCGCGACCGGCTGTCCATGCGCCTGTCGGGCGCCGATCACGTGATCGCCATTTCGGACCATACCGCCGACCGCGTCGCAGATTGGGTCAGCCGCCTGTCCCTGCCGCGGACCCCGCCCATCACCGTGGCCCCGATCGGCACCACCCTGACGCAGGCGGGCGATGAACCTATGGGCATCCCCACCGACCGCCCGTTCTTCCTGACCGTCGGCACCATTGAACCGCGCAAGAACCACGCGCTTTTGCTGGATGCCTGGGACCGTCTGGCCCGGTCGATGCCGGCAACGCGCGTGCCGCGCCTGATCATCGCCGGGCGTCGGGGCTGGGAAAACGCCGCGACGTTTGCGCGGCTTGACCGGCTGCCCCGGAACAGCCCGGTGATCGAGCGTGCGGACCTGTCCGACGCCGACATCGCGTGGTTGATGGACCACGCCCACGCGCTTTTGATGCCGTCCTTCGCCGAAGGCTTCGGCCTGCCGATGAGCGAGGCCGCCGCGCGCGGCCTGCCCGTTCTTGCAAGCCCCCTGCCCACGGCGGCCGAGTTTCTGCCGGATCACGCGATGATCGTGCCCTGGGATCACCCGGCCGCCTGGGCGGATGCCGTGGCCGACCTGTCTGGCCGGACGCCCCGCCGCCTGCCTCCCGCCATCGTGCCGACATGGGAGACACATTTCGAGATTGTCGATGACGTGATGCGGGGGGACGACTGATGCGCGCGCCCAAATGGTGGCGGCTTATGCGCCGCAGGATTCGCCTGCGCACGCGCCGTCAGTATCTTCTGGGCCGCGCAATCCGGCGCAGCGGGCGTTTGAACCCGGTCATGGACCGCACCGACCAGATCCGGCCCGACAGTCTGCTGGCGTTCGTGGCGCTGCGCAACGAGGCGGTGCGGCTGCCGTATTTTCTGGATTACTACCGGGCGATGGGCATCACCCATTTTCTGATCGTGGATAACGACAGCGATGACGGCAGCCGGGAATATCTGCTGGCGCAGGACGATGTGTCGCTCTGGACGACCTGCGCAGGGTACAAGGCGTCGCGCTTCGGCATGGACTGGCTCAGCTATCTGCTGTTCCGCTATGGCCCGGATCATTGGTGCTTGACCGTCGACCCGGACGAATTTCTGGTCTTTCCCCATGATGACACCCGCCCCCTGCGCGCGCTGACCGACTGGATGGACGCCTCGGGCATGCGGGCGCTGCCGGCCATGCTTCTGGACATGTACCCCCGCGGCGGCGTGACCGAGCGGCGCTATATCGCGGGCGAAGATCCGTTCGGCATCCTGCGCTGGTTCGATGCTGCGAATTACGCGATCCGGCTGGACAACGAGCACGGCAACCTGTGGATCCAGGGCGGCCCCCGCGCGCGGATGTTCTTTCCCAACGCACCCGAACGCGCGCCATCACTGAACAAGATCCCGCTGGTCAAGTGGGAACGGTCCTACGTCTATGTCAGTTCGACCCACATGCTGCTGCCTCGGGCAGTCAATCTGGTCTATGACCGCAACGGTGGAGAGCGGATTTCGGGCATTCTTCTGCATGCCAAGTTCCTGTCCACCTTCGCCGAAAAGGCGGTTGAGGAACTGGACCGCCGCCAGCACTACAACAACAGCGTCGAATACAAGGCCTACCACTCGGTGATCAGCCGCGACCACGATATGTGGACCGAAGAATCCGTAGCCTATGAGGATTGGCGCCAGCTGGAACGCCTGGGCCTGATTTCGCGGGGGCATTGGATTTGAAGGACACCGCCGCCGATCCCGCAAAACGCGCCGCTGCCGCAGATGATGACGTCCGGCTGGGCGTCGTCCTTTTGTGCCACGACGCGCTGGATGTCGCGTCGCGCATGGCGCGGACGTGGCACGAAAACGACGCGGCGGTGGCCATCCATGTCGACAGCGCGGTGAGTGCTGCAGAAATGGTGACGATGCAGCAGACGTTGCAGGATTGTCCCAATGTTCGCTGGGTCAAGCGGCATCGATGCGAATGGGGCACGTTCGGGCTGGTGGCCGCAACGCAGGCAGGTGCAGGCATCCTGCTCGACGACTTTCCGACATTGACGCATGTTCTTCTGGTTTCGGGCGCGTGCCTGCCCCTGCGCCCGATCGCCGAGCTGCGCGAATATCTGCGTCAGAACCCCGGGGTTGAGTTCATCGAAAGCGTCAACGCGCTGGATGTGGGCTGGACTGTGGGCGGGCTGAACGAAGAGCGGTTCACGCTGCGCTTTCCGTTCTCGTTTCGCCGCCAGCGGCGCGCGTTCGACCATTACGTTGACCTGCAACGTCGTCTGGGGTTCCAACGGCGTATCCCCGAAGGGGTCGTCGGCCATCTCGGCTCTCAGTGGTGGTGCCTGACACGCGCGACGCTGGACGGCATCCTGAACGACCCACGCCGGGCCGAGTTCGACCGGTACTTCCACCGGGTGTGGATTCCGGACGAAAGCTATTTCCAGACGCTGGTGCGGCGGCAGTCGAACCGCATCGCCAACCGCTCTTTGACGTTGTCAAAATTCGATTCGCAGGGAAAACCCTACATCTTCTATGACGATCACGCGCAGATGCTGGACCAGTCACAGTGCTTCATCGCCCGCAAGATCTGGCCGCGGGCCACCGGTCTTTACGCGCAGTTTCCGTCATCCGGGGACCCGACAACCACCGAAATCCGCGAACCAGACAGCTCTCAGGTCGATCGCGTGATCGAACGCAACGTTCAGCGTCACACGCTGGGGCGGCCGGGGCTTTACATGCAAAGCCGCTATCCCGCGAAGGACAGGGAAAACGGCAAGACCGCCGCGCCCTACAGCGTGCTTTACGGGGTAAGCGATGTCTTTCCCGACATCGCGACCCAGCTTTCGGCGATGTTGGCGACCGATGTGCACGGGCATCTGTTCGCGCGTGACCGCGTGCAGTTTTCGGACGGACGGACGATCGGCCCGGGGTCGATCTGCGACAGCGCCGGCCTGCGCGATCTGGATCCGAACGGGTTTCTGACCTCGCTCATCCGGATGGCGCCGCGGCGGCAGGCGTTCATGTTCAGCCCGCGTGACAGTCAGGACCTGACCTGGTTCATGGCGACCGACCGAAATGCGCGCATTCTGGCGGTCACCGGCGCGTGGATCGTGCCGGTGTATCTGTCCGGCATGCCTTTTGACGACATGCGCCGCATTTCTGCTTATCTTCAGTGGACTGAACTGCAATTCCTCAACGTGCTCGATTCAGTCTGGGTACGGGCGCGGGTTCAGATCTGGGATCTGGCCCAAGCGACACTGCGGCCTGACGCTGTTCTGAACCGCATCGTGGCAGAGATGGGCGGCAGCCCCGGCAATACGCCTTTTCCCGGAGTCAACCTGCCCGACCTGACCGGACTGCCCGCATTCCTGGACCGCCTGTCCAGCGCCGGATTGCGGCTGCGCCGCATGGGCGACTTCGCCCACCCCGAACTGGCCACCGCCGACCCCGTCGTCAGGGGGACGGCATGACCGGGCCCTTCCGCAGCTTTGTCCTTTTTGCCGGGATGCGCACCGGCTCAAACCTTTTGGAAGCGACGCTGAACGCCAACGACATCGCCTGTTTCGGCGAGGCGTATAACCCCTACTTCATGGGCTGGCCGGGGCAGGAGTCGCTTTACGGCATGACCATGGCCGACCGTGAGGCGGACCCGCTGGCGCTGTGGCGGCACATGGCAGCAGCGCGCAAGGTCAAGGGGTTTCGCTACTTCCACGACCACGATCCGCGTGTCTTCGACCCGCTGATGGATGACCCGACCTGCGCAAAGATCATCCTGACCCGCAACCCGGTGGACAGCTGGGTGTCGACCCGGCTGGCGCAGGAAACCGACCAATGGAAGCTGAACGAATCCGAACGTCCGATCGACGCCCGCACCCCCTATGACCCCGAAAGCTTTCGCGAGGCCCTGTCCCAGACCGAAGCGTTCCTCAACCGCATCCTGCACGGGTTGCAGCGTCGGGGGCAGACCGGCTTCTGGCTGAACTATGACGATCTGCGCGATGCCGATGTCATGACGGGGCTGTTTCACTGGCTGGGGCGGTCCGATCTGACCCGGGTTGAACCGGCGACCGATCAGGTGCCCCAAAATCCCCGCGTCATGGCCGACAAGGTTCTGGGCTTTGACGCCATGCAGACTGATCTGCTGGCGCTTGACCCGTTCCGCCTGCACAGCCTGCCGTCGTTCGAACCACGGCGGGGGCCGGCTGTTCCGTCCTATGCCACGGGCGACATCGGCGCAGGTCTGGTCTTCATGCCCGTGCGGGGGGCGCCCGACCTGACGCCGTGGATGCGGCAGTCTGGCGCCGTCAACGACAGCCTGACCCAGAACACGCTGCGTCAGTGGAAGCGTGCCCATCCCGGTCATCGCAGCGTGACCGTCCTGCGCCATCCCCTGCCCCGCGCCTGGGCCGCGTTCCAGACGCTGATCGGCGGGAACAATACGCCGCTGAAAACCACGCTGGCGCAGGTTCATCGCGTGCCGGTGGATCCCCAGCAGGGCTGGGACGACATCGCACCGGACAGCCGGATCACGCTTTTCGCGGCGTTTCTTGATTTCCTGCGCCGCAATCTGAACGGCCAGACGACGCTGGAAACCCACCCGGGCTGGGCCACGCAAACGGAAACCGTTTCCGGGTTCGCCCGTTTCGGCGCACCCGACATGATCGTTCGCGAAGACAGGCTGGCAGGCGATCTTGGGTTTCTGCTCTCGACGCTGGGCGCCGAGGGAATCGTGCCGCCCGAGCCCGAGCCGTTGCCACCTGAACTGGACGACCCAGCGTTGCGCCGCGCGGCCAAGGCCGCTTACCTGCGCGACTATGTGGCGTTCGGGTTCGACGACGTGCCGTAAGTGCGCCGAGCCTTGAACGCCGGACCCTAGAGCGTGCGGGGCGGGGCCGCCTTGCGGGCGCGCGCGCGTTCCAGCCCCAGGCGGCGTTCCCGCAGGATGATGGCGATCCCGGCCGCCATGATGATCGCGGCACCGAATGCCATCAGCCCCGACATCCCTTCGCCGAAGACGAACCACCCGATCAGCAGCGCCATCACCATCGAGCTGTATTCGAATGGTGCCACGACCGACGCGTCGGCAAAGCGATAGGATGAGGTCAGCAGAATCTGCCCGACCCCGCCCAGCAGCCCGATCAGCACCAGAACCGCGGTCGTCCCCGCATCCGGGATGACCCATCCAAAGGGCAGCGTGGCCAGCGACAGGATCGTCGCCGTCACCGAAAACCAGAACACGATAGCCGAGGTGCGTTCGTCATCGACCATCTTGCGGATGAACACCTGTGCCAGTGCGCCGAAGGTCGCGCCCGCCAGCGTCAGCACCGCGCCCAGCGTCTGATAGACGGTGACCGTTTCCGCCGACACGCCAAAGCGCGGCGACAAAACCAGCATCACGCCCCCCATCCCCATCATCACCATGGACAGACGAAACCAGCCGACCCGCTCGCCCAGAAACATCGCGGCAAAGACGACCGTCAACAGGGGCATCGCGTAGCCCAAGGCGGTCGCTTCGGGAAAGGGCAGCAGGCCAAGCCCGGCAAAGCTGCAGCCCATCGCGATCGATCCCGCGACGCCCCGCCACACATGGCTGAGGGGATCGGCCACCCGCAGACCGACGCGCAATTCACCCCGCCAGATGACCCACGCCAGAATGACCGGCAGGGCAAAGAACGACCGAAAGAAGACCTGCTGGCCGGCCGGAACCTCGGCGGCCGTCGCCTTCAGAAGCGCGGCCATGATCGTAAAGACCAGCACGCTGATCAGCTTCAGCATGATCCCTTTCAGCGGGTGGGGCTGGCGGGGGCCAAGCCGCGGGGGCTGGGCAGGTTGATGGCTCATGTCAGACGCTCCACAGCCCAGCGCGCGGCGTCGGCGACGGCGGCGTCGGGGTCTTCGGTCAATCCCTGCGCAACCGGTCGAAGTGAAGGGTCGGCGCTGTTGCCAATCGCGTAAAGCGCATTTCGTACCATCCGGTCACGCCCGATCCGCTTGATCGGGCTGCCCGCGAAATGGGCGCGAAAGCCCGCGTCATCCATCCCTGCCAGCATCGCCAGATCGGGCGCGCGGTGTGGCCCGTGATAGCGGATTTCCCGCGCGGCCGTGGCGAACTTGTTCCACGGGCAGATCGCCAGACAATCGTCGCAGCCATAGATGCGGTTGCCCAGCGCCGCGCGGAATTCGTGGTCCACCGGCCCTTTGTGTTCGATCGTCAGATACGACACGCACCGCCGCGCATCCAGCTGACGCGGCGCGGGAAAGGCATTTGTCGGGCAGATGTCCAGACATTTGCGGCAGCTGCCGCAGTGGTCGACCTCGGCCGTGTCGGGCGGCATTTCCAGCGTGGTGAAGATCGACCCCAGAAAGAACCAGTTGCCCAGCTCGCGGCTGAGCAGATTGGTATGCTTGCCCTGCCACCCCAGACCCGCCGCCGCCGCCAACGGCTTTTCCATGACCGGGGCGGTGTCGACGAACACCTTGATCTCACCGCCGAACCGCTCGATCAGCCAGCGGCCCAGACGTTTCAGCCGCGCCTTGACGATGTCGTGGTAGTCCTTGCCCTGCGCATAGACGCTGACCGCGCCCCGGTCGCGCAGCGCCAGATCGTCCAGCGGGTCGTGGGCGGGGGTATAGGCTTCGGCCAGCATGATGACCGATTTCGCGTGCGGCCACAGCGCGGCCGGATCGCCGCGCCAGCCCATGCGTTCGGCCATCCACGCCATCTGGCCGTGGCGCCCTTTGGCCACGAACTGCTGCAGGCGTTCGGCGATTTCGGGCACGCTGCCCGGTGTGGTGACACGCGCGGCACTGAACCCTTCGGTCAGCGCACGGGCCATCACCTCGGCCTTGATGATCTCCGGCTCAGAAGTCGAGTTGCGCATAATGCGCAGCCGGGGTCAGCCCCGGGACCTGATCGGCCAGCACGCTGCGGAACGCCGGGCGCGATTTGACCGTCGCGTACCAGTCGCGCAGCGTCGGGCTGGCGTCCCAGTCCACGTCCGAGATGTAGTCCAGACAGCTCAGATGCGCGGCGGCGGTGAAATCGGCCAAGGACAGGCTGTTGCCAGCCAGCCATTTCCGCGTCTCCAACAGCCCGGTCATATAGGCCATGTGGTCCTTGACCGCGCGCAAACCCGACTTCACCAGCTTGGAGTCCGGGTGACCGGCCTTCATCACCTTTTTCCACACGCGCTCCGACATGATCGGACGGGTGACTTCCTCGTGGAACTTGTCGTCGAACCACGCGCACAGACGGCGCACCTCATACCGCTCCAGCGGCTGGGACGGCATCAGGGGCGGCGTCGGATAGGCTTCGTCCAGATATTCGCAGATCGCCTGACTTTCGGCCAACAGCCGCCCGTCCATGCGCAGCACCGGGATCTTGCCCGCCGGGTTGCGCTTGAAGATCTCCGACCCGCTTTCCCAATAGCGTTCCTCGACCAGCTCCACCTCGATCTTCTTTTCGCCCAGAACCAGCCGCACCTTGCGGCAGAACGGGGACAGCGGGATGTGGTAAAGCCTGGGGGTCGCGCTCATGATTCGTCCGAAATCTTGTTGGTTGTCGTTGCCCGCCTGTCTGGCAGGGGCCGTCGGGGATGAGGGTTCTGATACGCGTCAGCGCCCCGGGTGACAACCGCAACACCGCCCCCGCGCCGGCCCGATCACGGGCTGTTGGGCCGCACGACCTGAAAACATTGCGCCCGACCGTCCGCGGCGATGGTCGCCGCCCCGTCGGCAATCGCCCGTGCCCGGGCCGAGCCGGTGCGCGGCACGCGTTCCTTGGGGTTCGGCAGCACCATCGCCAACGCCGCTGCCTGACGCGCGGTCAGCTTGTCGGGCGTGGTCTTGAAATGATGCGCCGCCGCCGCGCGGATCCCGAACACACCCGGCCCGAATTCCGCGACGTTCAGATACACCTCAAGGATGTGGCTTTTGGACCAAAGCGCCTCGATCATCGGAGTATAGGTCGTCTCCAACAGCTTGCGGGTCCAGCTGCGGCCCTGCCACAGAAACACGTTCTTGGCGGTCTGCTGGGTGATGGTGGACGCGCCGCGGTTCGATCCCGACGCGATCACGCGGCGGATTTCGATCATGTCGAAACCCCAGTGACTGCAGAAATTGGCGTCCTCGGCGGCGACCACGGCACGGGGCACGACGGGGGCCATCTCGGACAGGCTGGTCCAGCCGCGCGGCTCTGTGGCCTGCCGCAGGATGGTCCATGTGGTCGGCGGGTTGAAGACCGAAAAGATCAGCACCAGCACGGCCATGACCGCCAACACGCGCAGGACGATCCACCGGACCCAGCGCAAGACCCAGCCCAGAAGACGGCGCAACGGACCGGCAGGACGGCGCCCCTCCTCCTCGATCAGGGGGGCGTCAGGATCATCTGGAACGGGCGCGGCGCGTGCGGGCATGACACGGCCAGTGTCACGCCCGCCCAGCCCACGTCAACGCCAATCGGATCAGCCCGCGAAGGACAGAACCGCAGTTGCCACACCGGCCACGATCGCCAGCAGGATCACGACGCGGATGAAGTTCGTCCCAAAGCTGTGCTGTGCGCCCAGAAACCCCTTGGACGGGTCGCGCGGCAGTTCGCCACGGGCAAACTTCGCCTGCCGCTCGGCATAGACGCGCCGCACGTTCGGCGCGCGGAATGCGGCGGCCAGTGCAGCGGCACACAGGACGACCGCGACGATCACGATCACCAGAAAAACGACAACATCGGACATTATTTGGCCACCAATTTGAATTCCTGAACAATTCCGTTCGCGCTGATGCTGAAACTGCCATCCGTTCCGACAGCGGCCTCGGTCGCGCAAAGCGGTTCGGCTTCGCCGGTCTCATGCAGGCACAGCTGCCCGTCCTTGCGATACCACTTCCCGGTCGAGGTCGGCTGCGGGATGTTGTCCTCCATCCCGGCATAGGTGCCGTCCTTGTTGAAGACCGCGCGATACTGCACCCCGTCCGGCGTCGTCGTCGAATAAATCCCCGGCTCCATCGGGCCGGTCTCTCCCTTGCCGCCGGCAAGTGCGGCCAGTGCCACGAGGGCGAGTGTCGAAAATGTCTTTTGCATGAAAAATCTGCCTGCAGTCTCAATCACCCCGAACATTCCGCGCACGCACCGCCATTGCAACCCAAGCAAGAGTCAAAATGCAAAAAGGGCGGCAAATGCGCCGCCCTTACAGGATATGCGGGGGTTACAGTCTGGGCGGGCTCGTCGGCACGGCGGGCTCAACGTCGCTGTCCGGCTCGACCTCACCATGGTGGATCTGGTGGGCCTTCATACCGGCGCCCTTGGTCGCAGACGCCCCTGCTGCGGGTGCGGTGCGGATCACGCTCTGCGCCTGCTCGGCCAGCGCATCGCGCAGCCGCGCCTCGTCTGCGTCAGACAGCGATGTCTGGATGATCCGCGCCCCACCGCTGAAGCCGCCGATGCGTTCGTCCAGCTTGTCGAGGTTCAGTTTGCGCGCCAACAGGAACACCGCCGCGCCACCTTGGGGCAGTGTCTTGCCGATGCCACGGATAAAATCGTCGTCGATGCCGTAGTCCGTCAGGCTTCCCGCCAACGCACCCGATGCCGCGCCGACCGCCGCACCCAGCAGCGGGTTGAGGAAGATCAGCCCGACCAGACCGCCCCAGAACGTGCCGCCCAGCGCGCCCGCCGCCGTCAGGTTCACCCCCTGATGCAGCTGGTATTCACCCTCGCTTGGCCGGGTGACGACCACCGCATCGGCCAGTTCGACCAGATACTCCTTCTGCGCCTGCACCAGCTCGTCGCGCAGCTTGAAGGCGTCTTCGGCATTGTCGAACCCGACAACAATCAGATCGGCCATGTTCGGTCCTTTCCAGAAATGATGTGATTTCGTGGGAAAAACACGGGACCGGCGCAGGCGGTTCCGCCATGAAAAAGGCCGGGGCAGCGATTGCTGCCCCGGCCCTGTTTTCGTCTGATGCCGCGCTTATTCCGCCGGGATCGCCGACAGATCGCCGGTTTCGGCCAGCGGGAACTTCAGGTGTGGCAGCATCTCTCGGGGGCACAGCTGGACAAAGTTCTGACGCTCGACGCTCCAGTTCTGCAGGATGTCGCGGGCCAGACGGCTGTCGGTTTCCGCCGCGTGACGTTCGATCATGCCACGCAGTTCCGCGTCCCAGTGGGGATGCGTCACGGCACAGTTCACCAGCGTCTCGGTGTTGACGTAATCCATCGCCAGACCGTCGGGGTCATAGAGATACGCCATCCCCCCGGTCATGCCCGCGCCAAAATTCGCGCCGATCCGGCCCAGGATGACGGCGACGCCGCCGGTCATGTATTCGCACCCGTTGCTGCCGCAGCCCTCGATCACGACCTTCGCCCCCGAGTTGCGCACGCCAAAGCGTTCGCCCGCACGGCCCGCCGCAAGCAGCCAGCCATCGGTCGCGCCGTAAAGGACGGTGTTGCCGATGATGACGTTGTCAGCCGCGACCAGTGGCGACCCCATCGCGGGTTTCACCACGATGATCCCGCCCGACAGGCCCTTGCCGACATAGTCGTTGGCGTCGCCCGTGACCTCGATCTTCAGGCCCGGCGCGGCGAACGCGCCCAGCGACTGACCCGCCGACCCGGCCAGCCGGATCGTCAGATGGTCCGATTGCAGCGTGTTGCGCATCCCGAACTTCTGCACGATCAGCGACGAGGTGCGCGTGCCCACGGTCCGCTGAGTGTTCCGGACGGCATAGGACAGCTGCATCTTTTCGCCATCCTCAAAGAAGCGCGCGGCGTCCTTGACGATTTCACTGTCCAGCGTGTCCAGCACGGCGTTGCGCGGCTTGCTGCGGTCATAGACGATCTTGTCGGCCCCATCGACCGTGATCAGCATGGGGTTCAGGTCCAGATCGTCCAGCGTGGCCGACCCGCGGCTGACCTGCGTCAGCAGGTCCGCGCGGCCGATCACCTCGTCCAGTGACCGCGCCCCGATCGATGCCAGCACCTCGCGCACTTCCTGCGCATAGAAGGTGATCAGGTTCACCACCTTGTCAGCGCTGCCGTTGAACATCGCACGCAGCTTTTCATCCTGCGTGCAGACACCCACCGGGCAGGTGTTTGACTGGCACTGACGCACCATGATGCAGCCCATGGCGATCAACGCGGCTGTGCCGATGCCGTATTCCTCGGCCCCCATCATCGCCGCCATGACGATATCGCGACCCGTGCGCAGGCCACCGTCAGTACGCAGCGTGACGCGGTCGCGCAGGCGGTTCATCGCCAGCACCTGATGCGCCTCGGTCAGGCCCATCTCCCACGGCAGACCCGCAAACTTGATCGAGGTCGCGGGGCTCGCCCCGGTACCGCCGTTATGGCCCGAAATCAGGATGATGTCGGCCTTCGCCTTGGCCACACCCGCCGCAATCGTGCCGACGCCCGACCCGGCCACCAGTTTCACGGTGATCTTGGCGCGCGGGTTGATCTGTTTCAGGTCATAGATCAGCTGCGCCAGATCCTCGATGCTATAGATATCGTGGTGCGGCGGCGGCGAAATCAGCGTGACGCCCTTGGTCGAATGGCGCAGTCGGGCTATCAGCTCGGTCACCTTCATGCCAGGCAGCTGGCCACCTTCGCCGGGCTTGGCGCCTTGGGCGACCTTGATCTCCAGCTCTTCGCAGGCATTCAGGTATTCGGCGGTGACACCGAACCGGCCGCTGGCGACCTGCTTGATCTTGGCGCAGGGGTTGTCGCCATTGGGCAACGGATGGCTGTGCGCGGGGTCTTCCCCACCTTCGCCGCTGTCGGATTTCGCGCCGATCCGGTTCATCGCGATGTTCAGCGTCATATGCGCCTCGGGCGACAGCGCGCCCAGGCTCATCCCCGGCGTCACGAAGCGCTTCCGGATCGAGGTGATGCTTTCGACCTCTTCGATCGGGACGGCGTTGCCCATCGGCTTGATGTCCAGCAGATCGCGCAGCTGGATGGGCGGGTTCGCCCGCATCTGCGCCGAATACTGCTTCCAAATCTCATAGGACGCCTTTTCGCAAGCCAGCTGCAACAGCCGCATGGTGTTGGCTTCCCAGGCGTGCTTTTCGCCCGAGCGACGCGCCTTGTAGAACCCGCCGACCGGCAGCAGATCAACAGCCGCCGCATGCCACCCGGCATGGTGGATGCCTTCCAACTTGTCCTGCAACCCGTGCAGACCGATGCCCGATATCCGCGACTGCATGCCGGGGAAATATTCGGCGACCATCGCGCGGGACAGGCCCACGGCCTCGAAGTTCAGGCCGCCGCGATTGGATGACAGGACCGAAATCCCCATCTTGGCCATGATCTTCAACAGCCCCGCATCCACCGCATCGCGGTAGCGGCGCATGTTTTCGACCAGCGTTCCGGGCAGCAGCCCCCGCTCGATCCGTTCGGCGATGGTGTCCTGGGCCAGATACGGGTTCACCGTGGTCGCCCCGCAGCCGATCAGCACGGCGAAGTAATGGGGGTCGATGCATTCGGCCGACCGCACGTTCAGCGAACAGAACGTGCGCAGACCCTTGCGCGTCAGCCACGAATGAACCGCACTGGTCGCCAGGATCATCGGCATGCCGATACGGTCCGGCCCCTGCCCTTCATCGCTTAGAACGATGTGGCCGGCGCCGGAGCGCACGGCATCCTCGGCCTCGGCGCGGATGCGGGCCAGACCTTCGCTCAGCGCGTTCGGCCCCGCCCCGTCGTCAAAGCAGCAGTCGATCAGCGTGACGGAATCGCCGAACAGCCGCGCCATTTCCGTCAGCTCGCCATTCGCCAGAAACGGCGTTTCCAGCAGCGTGATCTCGGTATGGGCGCTGCCCTCGTCCAAGACGTTCTTGAGGTTGCCGAACCGCGTCTTCAGCGACATCACCCGGGTTTCGCGCAGCGAATCGATGGGCGGGTTGGTGACCTGCGAAAAGTTCTGGCGGAAGAAATGGCTCAGCGGGCGGTACTTGCCCGACAGGACCGCAGGCGGCGTGTCGTCGCCCATCGAGGCCAGCGTTTCCTTGCCGTCCTCGGCCATCGGCGCAAGGATCGATTCGATTTCCTCGACGGTGAAGCCCGCGGCGACCTGACGGCGGCGCAGTTCCTCGCCCTGATAGGTCGCGGTTTCGGGCAGGTTCAGCATCGTCTCGCCGGGCTGGACGACCTTTTCCACCCAGTCGCCAAAGGGCTGGCTGCCCGCCAGCAGGTCTTTCAGCTCGCGGTCGTGGAACAGACGCCCCTCAGCGATATCGACGGCGATCATCTGCCCCGGCCCCAGCGCGCCTTTTTCGCGCACCGACACCTCGTCGATCGGAACCATGCCGACTTCGGACCCCGCGATCAGCAGGTTGTCCCCCGTCACGACATAGCGCATCGGGCGCAGACCGTTACGGTCGAGCCCGCCACAGACCCAACGCCCGTCGGTCATGGCCAACGCCGCAGGACCGTCCCAGGGCTCCATGATCGAATTGCAATAGGCGTACATGTCCGCCCAGGCCTTCGGCATGTCAGTCGTGGCCTTGGACCACGCCTCGGGGATCATGATGGTCTTGACCATCGGCGCCGTCCGACCTGACCGCACCATCACCTCGAACACCGCATCCAGCGCGGCACTGTCGGACGAGCCGCCCGCCACGATCGGCTTGATGTCCTCGGCCATGTCGCCGAACGTCGATGACGCCATGCGAATCTCGTGGCTTTTCAGCCAGTTGAGGTTCCCCTTCAGCGTGTTGATTTCGCCGTTATGGGCCAGCATCCGGAATGGCTGGGCCAGCCACCATTGCGGGAAGGTGTTGGTGGAATAGCGCTGGTGATAAATCGCAAACGCGGATTCGAACCGCGCGTCCATCAGGTCGGGATAGAACACCGCAACCTGTTCGGCCAGCATCATGCCCTTGTAGATGATCGAGCGGCAGGACAGCGTGCAGACATACATCCCGTTGACCTGCGCCGCGACAACCGCACGCTCGATCCGGCGGCGGATGATATACAGCTCGCGTTCAAACGTCTCTTCGTCGATTTCCTTGTCGCAGCGGATCAGGATCTGTTCGATTTCCGGGCGGGTGGCGTTCGCCTTTTCGCCCAGAACGGCGGTATTCACCGGCACGTGCCGCCAGCCATAGATGTAATGGCCCATCCGCAGAACTTCGGTTTCCACGATGGTCCGACCGCGTTCCTGCGCGCCGAAATCGGTGCGCGGCAGGAAGATCTGGCCGACCGCGATCAGCTTGTCCTGATCGGGTTCGTGGCCCGTGCGGCGGACCTGATCGTAAAAGAACGGGACCGGGATCTGGACGTGGATGCCCGCCCCGTCGCCGGTCTTGCCATCGGCATCGACCGCGCCGCGGTGCCAGATCGCCTTCAGCGCGGTGATCCCGCTTTCCACGACCTTGCGGCTTTTCGTGCCGTCGATGCTGACCACCAGCCCCACGCCGCAGGACGAATGCTCATCCTCGGCCCGGTACAGCGAGTTATGGTCCATGAAAGCGCGGCGGGCTTCCTCGGCGGCAAGCCATTCGGCGTTAAACTGGGTCATGATGGCCTCCTGAAATCTGGGTGGCGGCAAGGGGCGTCTGGCCTGCCTGCGCTGCCGTGATGCGTTGGACGATCTCGTTCCACAGCCAGAAGGCGGCCAATGAGATCGGAATATGGACAACTGCAGTGTTCAGCACCGTATTGCGTAGCGCGTCGAAGTCTGACGATGAAAACAGCAGAAAAGTCAGGGTCGGCAGGAACAGCATCAGCAGCAGAGAAACCTTCCAAGCGCCCGTTAAAAGGCGCGGTAATGCTCTGAAATCCGATATAAATGCCCGATAAGAGCCTCGAAAACCGCTTTCGCCGTGAATCGCTCCGGCGTTTGCAATTGCCCGCCAAATCCAGATGATCCCCAGCACAATGCAGACAGCGGTCAAAAATTGAAAAGCTGTGTTTGCGACCCAAAACTGTCGGATGGACATGTCCACAGTCGAACCATCAGGCTGAAGTGCTACTGGGACCTGCAACGCTCCGCTTTGGCGAAATCTGATGATGGCCCACGCGGACAATATCTTGGCACATGCCGCTGCGACCAGCGCCCATTTGTTCCACCGCGCCAGCCCGTCCAGCCGATACGGCAAACTACCCGGCATGGCCGTCGCCCCCGAGACTGACCATCTGGGCGTTGCAGTCGTATTCCGGCGTCGTTGACCCGAACCCCGGCTGGCCCGGAAAGATGAACCGCGCGGGCGAGTTGTTCGCCTTTTCCTCGGCGCCGGTCCAGTCGGTGTCGGTTTCCTCGCCGCCATAGAATCGGCCGTGGACCTTGCTGACATACTGCCCGCCGACGCGGTGGATCAGCAGGTCGCCGGATTCGGAATAGGTTTTCAGATCGAACCGCGTCACCAGCAGTTCCACCCCGCTGATCGTCTTCGTCTCGCCGGTCAGCTCGTCATGCCCGATATGGTGCAGCTTTTCGCCGGTGTCGGATTCGGTCCAGAAATCGAAATCATCCCGCCCCGTGGACAGCAGCGTCGACAGGCTCGCGTGGTCCTTAGCCTCCTCGATCAGGCGGTCGTTGATGTCGCTGGCGACCGAGATCGACTCCATCCACCGGGTCTCTTTGTCGATCCGCGAACGATAGGTTTCGCCGTCTCGGTCAAACACGCTTACCCGCTGATCGCCGGGGGCGTCCGCGCTGCATTTGTAATGCTGCGTGACGGTGCAGGACCGCTCCTGAACCGTCATCTCCAACCGGCATCCCTCGGGCGGGGTATAGGTCTGGGCATGCGACGGCGCACTCAGAAGGGTCAGCAATGCTGCCGCAAAGCAGGGCACGCTCAGACCGCCGGTCCGCAGGGTTCTGTCGGACGCGCAAAGGCTGTGCAGGAACGGTGCATGAACTGTGCATGATCCGTGCATGGTTTCCACGCCCCCTATTCGGCCGCGACCTGGCTCGCGCCGGTCAGGAAATCGGCGATGCTGTCGGCGGCCTCGCGACCGTCGCGGATCGCCCAGACCACCAACGATGCCCCGCGCACGATGTCACCCACGGCATAGACGCCGGGCAGGCTGGTGCGGTGCGTGCTGTGATCGGCCCGGATCGTGCCCCAGCGCGTGACCTCCAGCCCGGGGGTGTCCCACAGGCGCGGCAGGTCTTCGGGTTCGAACCCCAGCGCCTTGATCACCAGATCGACCTGTTCGTCGTGGACGCCACCCTCGATCGGTTCGGGAGACTGGCGGCCGCTGACATCGGGCGCCCCCAGACGCATCTGCTGAATGCGCACGGTGGAAATGCGGGGGCCGTCTTGGGTGCCGGCCAGGGTCGGGTTGTCGCCAACCCCGTCCCCATCCACATCGCCGCCCATGTTGTCGACGTCCGCTTCCTGATCCGCCCGTGCGGCACCCGGGGCGTGGCCTTCGAACGCGGTCGGCGCGGACAGCCATACGAATTCAACGCCCTCTTCCTCGGCGTTCTGAACTTCGCGTTGCGATCCCGGCATGTTGGCACGGTCGCGGCGGTACAGGCATTTGACGGACGTCGCACCCTGCCGGATTGCCGTGCGCACGCAGTCCATCGCCGTGTCACCGCCGCCGATCACGACGACACGCTTGCCGTTCGCGTCCAGCTCTCCATCAAGGAAATCAGGCACCTCATCGCCCAGATCGACCCGGTTCGACGCGGTCAGATAATCGATCGCGCGGACGACGCCCTTTTCGGGCACGTTGTCGATGTCCAGATCGCGGGTCTTGTAGACGCCGGTCGCAATCACGATCGCATCGTGACGGGCGCGAATGTCGTCAAAGCTGATCGTGCGGCCCACCTCGGCGTCCAACACGAACTCGACCCCGCCATCGGCCAGTTGCGCATTGCGACGCTCAACCACGTGCTTTTCCAGCTTGAAGCCGGGGATGCCATAGATCATCAGCCCGCCCGCCCGGTCGTGGCGGTCATAGACGGTGACCTGAAACCCCATCCGGCGCAGGCGGTCGGCGGCAGCCAGTCCGCCCGGACCCGCGCCGATGATGCCAACGGATTCGCGCCGCTCGACCGCCGGACGGATCGGCTCGACCCAGCCTTCTTCCCATGCAGTGTCGGTCACGTATTTCTCGATCGCGCCGATGGTGACGGTGCCGTGCCCCGACTGTTCGATGACGCAATTGCCTTCGCACAGACGATCCTGCGGGCAGATACGGCCGCAGATTTCGGGGAACGTGTTGGTGCTTTGCGACCGCAGATACGCCTCGCGCGTGCGGCCTTCGGCGGTCAGACGCAGCCAGTCGGGGATGTCGTTGTGCAACGGACAATGCGACTGGCAGTAGGGCACGCCACACTGCGAACACCGGCTTGCCTGTTCGGTCGCCTTGATCGCCGCGAACTCACGATAGATCTCATGGAAGTCGGTCGCCCGCTCATCCGCCTGCCGCTTTTCCGGCATCTGGCGCGACAAGGTCACGAATTTGAGCATCTTCTGCGTGGCCATAGGCTGCGTCTCCGGCAATCGACTGTCGAAGTCTTATAAAACCGGGGCTTATGCTATAAAAGTCAGTAATGTTGACCTATATGCGATTTTATGCGGCGGATCGCCTAATCTTTTGCCAATCCGCGATAAATTTAGGTCAGCGTAACTTACCCAACGGCCCAAAGGCCCATCAAAGCCGCGCATCCAACGACAATCCGCCACCACGCGAACAACGCATATCCGTGGGCTGAGACATAGCCGAGCAGCCATTTCACAACGATGACAGCCGACAAAAACGCAAAGACGAAGCCGACAACAATATTCGACAGCGCCGCCGAATGCAGCACATCGCGGTTCTTTATCAGATCAAACGCGAATGCCCCCGCCATCGTCGGCATCGACAGGAAAAAGCTGAATTCGGCCGCCGCGCGCTTGCTGGCACCCAGCGCCAACGCACCAACAATGGTGGCACCCGAACGGGATACGCCGGGGATCATGGCAAGACACTGGACCACGCCGATCTTGAAGGCCATCGGCAGGGGAAACTCCTCGGCTTCGGTGTATTTCGGGTGCTGCGCCAGACGATCCGCGAACAGCAGGATGACCCCGCCGACGATCAGCATGACCGCAATGAGTCGTGGGCTTTCGAATAGAACCGTCTTGATGAAATCATGCGCCAGAACACCAACGACAACCGCAGGCAGGAAAGCCAGAAGCACGGCGAGGATGAATCGCCGCGCCCGCGGATCATGGGGGGCGCTGGAGAAAATCTGCCACAGCCGCCCGGCATAGACGCCCAACACGGCCAGAACCGCACCAAGCTGGATCATCACTTCGAACGCGCGTCCGGGGGAATCAAAGCCCAGAAAGTGCCCCGCCAGCAAAAGGTGTCCCGTGGACGACACCGGGATGAACTCGGTCAGACCTTCCAGCAGGCCAAGAAGGCCGGCGACGATCGTGTCGGACCCCATCAGTTCGAGCGCAGGTTCTTGGCGGAATCCTTCATCGCCTCGTACTGGCCGCTGGAACGGAAGCGCCACAGATATTCGGGGATTACCGCACCCGCCGCCGTCGGCGCGATGCCAAGATCGGCAAAGCCCATGATGGCGTCACGTCCGGCAGGCTCACCCACGACGGCGTGGCCGCGCAGCTGGCGGACCTGATCGCGGGTTAGGACGCGGTTGGTGACCAGTCCACCCGTCACCCACTGAACGGTATCGAACACCCCGCCCAGGATGCCTGCGGCAAAACCCGGCAGCGGCAGAACCAGACGGCGCCGGTCGGTCACCCGCAGCACCTGATGGACAATCTCGCGCATGGTCATGACATCCGGTCCGCCCAGTTCATAGACGCCGGGGGGCGCCTTGCCGTCCGCGGCCAGCATCGCTGCTTGCGCCACATCATCGACATAGACCGGCTGGAATCGCGCCGAGAGACCGGGCACGACGAGAACCGGCAGCTTTGCCGCCATACCGCCCAGACGGTTATAGAACTGGTCGCTTGGACCAAAAATCACAGATGGACGCAGGATCACGGCGTCCGGCCGAGATTTCAGAACCGCCGCCTCGCCACGCCCCTTGGAGCGGGCATATTCCGAATCGCCGTCCGGATCCGCGCCGATGGCCGAGACCTGTACGAAGTTCGCCACGCCGAGCTCAGCTGCGATTCGCGCGATGCGGCCAGCCGCTTCGTCGTTGACCGCATCAAAGGTGTTGCGACCCGAGTTATTCAAAAGCCCCACGCAGTTGATGACGGCATCAGCCTCCATCATCGCGGCAGTCACCGAAAAATCGTCACGCACGTTGCACGGCACGGGTTCGACCTGCCCGACAGCGCCATAGATGCGCACCTCGCCCGCCTGGTTGGGACGGCGGCACGCCACGCGGACACGCCAGCCCTGCGCCGCCATCAGCCGCGCGATCTGTCGGCCCAGAAAGCCCGAACCACCATAGATCGTGACCAGTTTCGCCATGGATCAAACCCCACATTGCGCGGACAAGCACCTGTCCCTGCTTGCTCTCCTGATAGTCAACGCGCCGGTTCGGGGCAAGCGCCCCTGCCTGCGCTGACGCCGCCTGCGAAGCTGCATCTAGCGTCGGTTCATTTTGTGTGGAATCGGCGTTGACACCCTTCGCGACCACCTCTAGATACCCGCCTCACATCACCGGCCCAGGTGGCGGAATTGGTAGACGCGCACGGTTCAGGTCCGTGTGCCGCAAGGCGTGGAGGTTCGAGTCCTCTTCTGGGCACCATTACTGAAAAGCCCCCGATCAGCATCGCTGGTCGGGGGCTTTTCGTTTGCAATCATGTGGTTCTGCAGCCGCCTGTCTCATCACAAGTTGCGCAGACGCGACGGGCGCTGCTTGCGCCTTGGGGGCCATCACGCCACCATGGCGCACAGACCTGACAGGGGCCCCGATGCTGGTTGTTCTGAATCGTAAGACCCTGCTGTGGGTCGTTGGCACGCTGATCACGGTCATCTTGCTGTTCAAACTGCGCGGCGTGCTGATGCCGTTCCTGCTGGGCGCCGCGATCGCGTATTTTCTGGACCCGGTCGCGGGCAGGCTGCAACGACTGGGGATGTCCCGGGCGTGGGCCACGGCACTGATCGCCTCGGTCGTCTTTTCGGTCCTGATCGCGATGATCCTGATCCTGCTTCCGACGGTCATCCGACAGCTGACGCAGATGGTCGAAGGCGCACCTGCGTTGGTCCGGTCCATCTTCAGCTTTCTGGATGAGCGTTTTCCCGAAATGATGGAAGATGGCGGCTTCATCGCCCAGACGATGACCGACTTTTCCGAGCGGTTCCGACAGGCCGCGCTGCAGCTGCTGGGCGGCACAGTCCGGTCTGTCGTCAACATCGTCGGTTTGATCTTCGTCATGATCGTCACCCCGACGGTCGCAATCTATCTGCTGCACGACTGGGGCAAGCTTGTCGCGGCGGTCAACCGCCGCCTGCCCCCCGAAAACGCAACGATCATCCGTCGCCTCGCGGCGGAAATCGACGACGTGCTGGGCGGCTTCGTGAAAGGACAGATCATCGTCGGGGCGCTGTTGGCGACGTTTTACTCGATCGCATTGATGGCGCTGGGGCTGAATTACGCGCTGGTCATCGGGATCATTTCGGGGTTGCTGAACTTTATCCCGTGGGTGGGGTCGTTTTCCGGCTTCTTCATCGCGACCGGGGTCGCCTTGCTGCAATTCTGGGGCGATTGGTGGATGGTGGCACTGGTGTCGTTCGTCTTCGTCTTCGGGCAGGTGTTCGAAGGCAACGTCGTCACGCCGAACATCGTGGGAGATTCCGTCAAGCTGCACCCGGTGATCCTGATGATGTCGCTTGCGATCGGTGGGACGTTAATGGGGTTTGCGGGGCTACTGATTGCCGTTCCCGTGGCGGCAGCACTCGGGGTGGTGGCACGCCATTATGACCGGCGATGGATGACGGAATATGTCCACCCCGCATCCGCATCCCTACCCGGCACGGAACATCACGACGAACGGGACGTTTGATCGGCACACGAGTTAAGGATTTTGTGCCATGTCCGACGACAAGACCGACCCCGTCCAGATGCCCCACCGCGCGGGTGCAATCCGCGATCCCCGCATCCCGGTGAACCCCTATTCCGATCAGACCCAGCCATGGCCGGGCCTTGCCGAAAAGATGGAGCCCGAACCTGACCACGGCGAGACCAGCTATCACGGCAGTGACCGTCTGGCGGGCAAGCGTGCGCTGGTGACTGGCGCAGACAGCGGTATCGGTCGGGCGGCAGCCATTGCCTTCGCGCGCGAAGGGGCCGACGTCGCCATCAACTATCATCCAGACGAGGCGTCTGACGCGGCAACCGTGATTCAACTGATCAAAGATGCTGGCCGCAACAGCGCCGACCTGCCCGCCGATCTTCTGGACGAAGCGGCCGCGCGGAAGGTCGTCGATGACGCCGTGGCGGCATTGGGGGGGATCGACATTCTGGTTCTGAATGCGGGTCGTCAGCAGACCAAGGAGACGATCCTCGACATCACCTCCGATGATTTTGACAAGACGATCAAGACCAACATCTATGCGCCCTTCTGGATCGCGCAGCAGGTGCTGCCGCATCTGAAGGTCGGTGCGTCGATCATCATCACATCGTCGGTTCAGGCGTCCTCACCTTCGGCGCATCTTTTCGATTATTCGCAGACGAAGGCGGCCAATGCCGCGTTCGCCAAGTCGTTGGCCAAGCAACTGGCTCCCAAGGGGATCCGCGTGAACGCGGTGGCGCCCGGCCCGTTCTGGTCGGCTTTGCAGGTGTCGGGCGGTCAGCCCAAGGACAAGCTGCCCGAGTTCGGCTCGGACACGCCGATGGGCCGCGCGGGTCAGCCAGTGGAAATCGCGCCGATCTATGTTCTGCTGGCCAGCGACGACGCCAGCTACATCACCGGCGAAGTCTATGCCGCGACCGGCGGCTCCGGTTTCTGATCACGCTTTCCGCCGGGCGCGCTTTCTGGGTGCCTGGCGGGACGCAGGCCGCCGGATTGACGGCAGCGGTTGTTTCCGGGCAAACCGCGCCCAAGCCCAGACAGGATCGGAAAAGGACCGTCATGACGATTGAGCTTTATCAGCGCGACCTGCCCAACAATCTGGATCTGGGACCGGTCGTCGCCATCGACACCGAAACCATGGGGCTTGACCCACGCCGGGACCGGTTGTGCCTCGTCCAACTGTCATCAGGCGACGGAAACGCGCATCTGGTCCAGATCGCCAAGGGCCAGCGCGAGGCGCCGAACCTGACCCGCATGCTGTCCAATCCAGATGTGCTGAAGCTGTTCCACTTTGGCCGGTTCGACATCGCGGCGCTGGAGCAGGCCTTCGGCGTCACCACGCGCCCGGTCTGGTGCACCAAGATCGCATCCAAGATGACGCGCACGTTCACGGACCGGCAGGGTCTCAAATACCTGCTGTCCGAACTGGTCGGCGTCGATATCTCGAAACAGCAACAGACGAGCGATTGGGGCTCGGAAACGCTGACTGACGCGCAACTGGAATACGCCGCGTCAGACGTCCTTTACCTGCATGCCCTGAAAGCCGCGCTGGAAAAGCGACTGGAGCGTGAGGGGCGTACGCAGCTGGCGCAGGCCTGTTTCGACTTCCTGCCCACCCGTGCAAAGCTTGACCTGCTGGGCTGGGGGGATGACAGGGACATCTTCCATCACTAGGTCAGCGACATGAACGCATATCTGACCACAGCCCGCCGGGTGATCGACGTCGAAACGAACGGCCTGGTCGCGCTGCGTGCGGCACTGGATGACGGGCTGCAGCAGCCGTTTGCCGCGGCCATCGATCTGATCCTGAACGCGACGGGCCGTGTCATTGTGTCGGGCATGGGCAAGTCCGGCCATATCGCGCGCAAGATTGCGGCGACCTTCGCTTCGACCGGCACGCCCGCCCAGTTCGTCCACCCGGCCGAGGCGTCCCACGGTGATCTGGGGATGGTCACGCAAGGCGACGTGGTGCTGGTCCTTTCGAACTCGGGTGAGACGCCTGAAATCGCGGACATCGTGGCGCACACACGGCGCTTCTCCATTCCATTGATCGGCGTGGCCAGCCGAGAAGGGTCGACCCTGCTGCGTCAGTCCGATGTGGCGTTGGTGCTGCCTGCCGTCCCCGAGGCGTGCGGGTCAGGCATCGTGCCCACCACTTCGACCACCATGACTTTGGCCTTGGGTGATGCGTTGGCCGTGGCGTTGATGGAGCATCGCCAGTTTACGCCCGAGCATTTCCGCGCCTTTCATCCGGGCGGCAAGCTGGGCGCGCGGCTCTCGAAGGTCGGGGATCTGATGCACCGCGACATGCCGCTCGTGGCGACCGACACCCCGATGACTGAGGCGTTGCTGACCATCAGCCGCCTTGGCTTTGGCGTGACGGGTGTCACCGATACCGGGGGGCATCTGGTCGGCATCGTCACCGATGGTGACCTTCGCCGTCACATGCAGGGGCTGCTGGACCTTGACGCTGGGCAGGTGATGACGCCGAATCCGCGGACGGTCGACCCGACCGCTTTGGCTGAAAGCGCGCTGGCGATCATGCAGGACAAGAAGATCACCAGCCTGTTCGCGCTGGCCCCTGACGGGCGCCCCGAAGGCATCCTGCATATCCACGACTGCCTGCGCGCCGGGGTTGCCTGATGCGGCGCACGCACATCATCCGCAGCTTGCGGGTGATCCTGCCCCTGATTGCGCTGGCGCTTCTTTCGACGCTGTTTCTGGTCGGCAAGCGCAGCGATTCGGATGGGGCAATTCCCTATGTCACCGGCAATCCCGATGATCTGGCGCGTGGCACCGGCATCACCGGTGCGGAATACGCGGGGGTCACGACGGATGGTACGCGGATAACCATGTCGGCAGCCCACGCCGTGCCGACCGACAACGGATCGGCCGAGGAGATGCGGGTCGACTGGGTCGCGCGCGACGGTCTTTCCGCGCAGCTGACCGCCAAGACCGGCGCGATGGGTGACGGGCAGATCACGCTGGGTGACGGGGTGACGATGTCAACATCGACCGGGTGGCGCTTTGCCGCCCCGCAGATGTCGGCAGACACGAACGCCGACCGCCTGACCGCCACCGGCGGCATCACAACCACCGCGCCGTTCGGTGATCTCAGCGCCGATCAGATGACCGTCACCCGCAGCGCCACCGGCAGCCACGTTCTTGATTTGAATGGCCGGGTCCGTCTGATATACCGCCCCTGACATCCAGTATGAGGCGTCCAATGCTGCGTGCCCTGACCCTGATTGCGACCCTTGCGGCACCCGCAGCCCTTGCCTTGCCCGCCATGGCGCAGGACGTGGCGTTCGGCGGCATGCAGGCCGACACGAGCGCCCCGGTCGAGATCGGCGCAGACGCACTGTCGGTCGATCAGGGCACCGGGGCCGCCACATTCACAGGCAACGTCGTGATCGGTCAGGGACAGATGCGACTGGCCGCCGACAAGGTCGCCGTCACCTATGCCCAGGGCGATCAGCGCAAGATCAAATCCTTGCACGCCACCGGCAAGGTCGCGCTCGTCAGCGGTCAGGACGCAGCCGAGGCGCAGGACGCGGTCTATGACGTCGAATCAGGCAACGTGAAGCTGTCGGGAGATGTCATCATCACCCAGGGGACGAACGTGATGTCGGGTGAAACAATGAACCTGAACCTGAAATCGGGCACGGCGCAGGTCTCGGGCCGCGTCCGCACCATCCTGCAACCCGGCAGCAACTGATGGCCTCGACCGTGCCGGCCGACGCCCCAAGTGGGCTGGACGTATCCAACCTGCGCAAATCCTATCGCAACCGCCCAGTCATCCGGGACGTGGGTCTTCGGCTGAATCAGGGCGAGGTCGTGGCGCTGCTGGGGCCCAACGGGTCGGGCAAGACCACCTGCTTTTACTGCATCGCCGGGCTGATCCTGCCAGATGCGGGGCGGGTCCGCATTGACGGGCGCGATGCCACCGCCTTGCCGATGTATCGCCGTGCGCGGATGGGCATCGGCTATCTGCCGCAGGAAATGTCGATCTTTCGCGGCCTGACAGTTGAACAGAACATCATCGCCGTCCTGCAGGTCGCCGAACCTGATCCCCGGCGCCGCCGCGACCGGCTGGAAGAGTTGCTGGGTGATTTTTCCATCGGGCATATCCGCAACGCCCCAGCACTGGCGCTTTCGGGTGGCGAACGTCGGCGGGTCGAAATTGCGCGGTGTCTCGCGTCAAACCCCTCCTATCTGCTGCTGGATGAACCCTTTGCCGGCGTCGACCCGATTGCCGTGGGCGAAATCCGGTCGCTGGTCCATGATCTGAAGACGCGCGGCATTGGTGTCCTGATCACCGATCACAACGTGCGCGAAACGCTGGGCATCGTCGATCGCGCCTATATCCTGCATGACGGCCACGTCCTGAAATCAGGCACCACGGAACAGATCGTGGCAGACCCCGAAGTGCGCCGGGTTTATCTGGGCGACAACTTCTCGATGGCCTGAGGCGCAGGCCGCCGGCCCCGCGATCCGATGCCGCAGCCAATTCGCCACCGTTGACAGAAACCCGATCCCGTTACCAAATGTTCGGATGTGGGTAGCATCCCGCAACCGGCGGGTGCGCCGCGCAAGGACGAACGTCTTGCGGCACGTTGTGCCTGCCCCGAGCAGGGCGCGCACAGTCGCAGGACGCTGATGAAAGGACGCAAACATGCGCTATCAGATCAGCGGTAAGCAGCTTGATGTGGGCGATGCCCTGTCAGGGCACGTCGAAACGGAACTGGGGGCAACCCTTGCGAAATATTCGCAACGTCCGACCGACGCCACCGTGATCTTTTCGCGCGATGCGCATGAATATCTGTGCGACGGCGTCGTCCACCTGTCCAGCGGCCTGACGGTCCAGGCCAAGGGCCGCGCGACCGAAGTCTATGCCGCGTTCGAGGATTCGCGCGAGAAGATGGACAAGCAGCTTCGTCGCTACAAGCGCCGGCTGAAGGATCATTACAAGGACAGGACCGCTCCTGTTGAATACGCGGATGCACCCATGTATGTGCTGAACGCTGACGAAGATGTGTGGGAAGAAAGCGGCGACGCCGGTATTCAACCCATGATCATCGCCGAGATGGAAGCCCGCGTCTCGACCCTGTCGGTCGGTGATGCGGTCATGCAGATGGAACTTGCGGGTGCGCCGTTACTGGTCTTCCGCAATGAAAAGCACGGGGGCGTCAATGTCGTCTATCGCCGCGAAGATGGCAATGTCGGCTGGGTTGACCCGCGCAGTCTTACATGACGACCGCTCGGTCGTCGCATAAAGGATAACCTGCCGCCCGCCGTCGTCATCCGGCGGGCGCGTCACATCAGAAGGCGACCATGCAGATCAGCGACATTCTCTCCACAGCCGCCGTGCGTTCGGTTGCAAACATTGCCAGCAAGAAACGGCTGTTCCAGGACCTGGCCGAGCTTGCCAGTTCTGCCTATGGGCTGGATGCGAACGAAACGCTGGACGCGCTGGCCGAGCGAGAGGCGCTGGGGGCCACGGGCGTTGGCCACGGCGTGGCCTTGCCCCATGCGCGTCTGCACGGGCTGGACCGGGTCGTGGGTCTGTTCATCCGACTGGACAAGCCGATGGATTTTGACGCGGTCGACCGCCAGCCGGTCGACCTGGTGTTCGCGCTGCTCGCGTCCAAGAATTCGGGCGTGGATCACCTGAAGGCGCTGGCACTGGTCAGCCGGACACTGCGCGACCCGGAATTGCGGGCAAAGCTGCGGGCCAATGACGACCCGGTCGCGCTGCACGCCGTCCTGTGCGCGCCCCAAGGGCTGGCCGCCTGATCCGGCGAAAGCGCCCCTCTCAGGGCGCTTCTGGGGGTTGGATTCCGGGGATGTTCGGGTCGGTGTCCTTGACGACGTCTTCCCCACCCGGCGCTGGGTTCACCAGATCGTTTTGCGCCCACTCGCCAGACGCCACCTGACCGGTGGCAAAGCGCATGACGCCCTGCCCCTGCAACTTTCCTTCGGCAAAACTGCCGGTATAGACATCGCCGTTCTTATAGGTCGCGACCCCTTCTCCGTCGATCTGTCCGGCCTTCCATCCACCTTCATAGATGAACCCGTCGGGCTGGGTCAGCTTGCCCTTGCCCTCGCGCTGGCCTTCGGCAAACCCGCCTTCGTAGACCGTGCCATCGGCATAGGTGAACCGCCCCTGACCGCTGCGCAGCCCGGCCTTCCAGTCGCCTTCATAGATCGAACCGTCTGAATAGGTCATCTTGCCGGCGCCATCGAACTTGGCATCCTTGAACGCCCCGACATAGCTGTTTCCATTGGCGTAAACCGCTGTCCCCTGACCCGACATCGCACCGGCGACCCAGTCACCGTCATAGCTTGAGCCGTCGGCATAGGTAATCTTGCCCTTGCCGTCCGGCTGGTCGGCCTTCAGTGAGCCTTCATAGGTCGATCTGTCGGGATAGGTGATCTTGCCCTGCCCCTCCATCCGACCATCGACCCACGCGCCGTCATAGACATATCCATCGGTGCCCGTGAACACGCCGTGTCCGTTGTGCCGGTCCGCGGCGAACCCGCCTTCATAGACGTCGCCGTTGGCATAGGTCGCGCGGCCTTCGCCCTCGCGCTTGCCGTTCTTCATCGCGCCATCGTAACGATCGCCCGATGGCTGAACCAGCGATCCCAGACCCGACATCTGACCTGCGTTCCATACGCCGTCATAGACCAGACCGTCCGGCATGGTCAGCTTGCCCTTGCCCGCCCGCAGACCGGCCAGCATCGCCCCCTCATAGACCGATCCGTCCGGGAAGGTGATCTTGCCCTGCCCTTCCTTGGCGCCTTTGACCCAATCCCCTTCATAGCGGTAGCCGTTGGGCTGGGTCAGCGTGCCCTTGCCCTGATGAAGGTTGTCGGCAAACGTCCCGGTATAGATCGAGCCGTTGACATAGTGGGCGACGCCCTCGCCGCTGAGCTGGCCATTGACCCAATCGCCTTCGTACGTGCCGCCATCGGCATAGGTGATCTTGCCCTTGCCGTTCGGCTTGCCGGATTCGAACTGGCCGACATAGACCGCACCATCGGGGAACGTCGCCGTTCCCTGACCCACGATCTGCCCGTCGATCCAGTCACCGTCGTACTTGTATCCTGACGGCAGGATATAGCTGCCGCGTCCGTGCTGAAGGCCGTTGCGGAACGTCCCTTCATAGACGCCGCCATTGTCGTACTGCTTCTTGATGATCGCATCCGCCAGCGCGAACTGGGTCGATGCCGCAAGAATCAGACATGTGGTGATTGCTGCCTTCATTGCTGGCCCTTCCCTTAGGCTGCCGCCGGTTTGTCCCGGTTCTAGACCATGCGCCACGGGATGGCCAAGCGGGAACGTCCGCCGCCGCTTCACACCCGCGCGCTGCAGGACTATCTTTCGCCCGAACCTGAAGGAGCGCCCCATGACAGACCGTTTCCGCCTGACGCTTGGGCAGTTGAACGCCACCGTTGGCGATCTGGCCGGGAACTGTGCCCTTGCGCGTCAGGCATGGGATGCGGGCAAGCGCGCGGGCGCCGACATGGTCGCCCTGCCCGAGATGTTTCTGACCGGATACCAGACGCAGGATCTGGTCCTGAAACCCGCGTTCCAGCGTGATTGTCGCAGCGCGGTCGAACAGCTTGCCCGCGATTGCGCGGACGGGCCGACGGTCGGGATCGGCGCGCCGTGGGTTCAGGATGGCACGCTTTACAACGCGTATCTGATCCTGTCGGGCGGCAAGATCGTGGCAAAGGTCTTCAAGCACGAACTGCCCCACAAGGATCTGTTCGACGAACTGCGGCTGTTCACCCCGGGTCCGATCAGCGGGCCCTACGTGGTCGACGGCGTGCGCGTCGGATCGCCCATCTGCGAAGACGCCTGGTGGCAGCCGGTGACCGAGACGTTGACAGAAACCGGGGCCGAGATTCTGCTGGTCCCGAACGGCAGCCCCTATCACCGGGGCAAGCTGGACGTGCGCATGGGCCACATGGTCGCGCGTGTCGTCGAGTCCGGTCTGCCACTGGTCTATCTGAACATGGTCGGCGGGCAGGACGACCAGATCTACGACGGCGCGTCGTTCGTCCTGAACCCCGGCGGCCACAAGGTCGTCCAGCTTCCCGCGTTCGAAGAGGTGGTGACCCACATCGACTTCACCCGCACGCCCGATGGCTGGCGCGCCGAGCCGGGTGAGTTGGCGCCGCAGCCGGACGAATGGGAGCAGGACTACCGCGCGATCTGTCTGGGCCTGTCGGACTATATGAAGAAGTCGGGCTTCAAGAAGGTCGTGCTGGGCCTGTCGGGGGGCATCGACTCGGCCCTTGTTGCCACGATTGCGGCCGACGCCATCGGTCCGGAGAACGTGCGGGGGGTCCGGCTGCCCTCCAGCTACTCGTCGTCAGGGTCACTGGATGACGCGGCTGATCTGGCGCAACGTCTGGGCATTCGACTGGACACGATCCCGATTGAGGGGCCGCGCGACGCGGTGACTGCGGCATTGGCAGACGTCATGGCAGGCACCACGCCCGACACGACCGAAGAAAACGTGCAGTCGCGCCTTCGCGGCCTGTTGCTGATGGCAATTTCGAACAAGTTCGGGGAAATGCTGCTGACGACAGGCAACAAGTCAGAGGTCGGCGTCGGGTATTCGACCATCTACGGCGACATGGCGGGCAGCTATAACCCACTGAAGGACCTCTACAAGACGCGCGTCTTTGAAACCTGCCGGTGGCGGAACGACACCCACCGCGACTGGATGAAGGCCCCGGCGGGCGAGGTCATCCCCCCGGTCATCATCGACAAACCGCCTTCGGCCGAGCTGCGTCCCGATCAGAAGGATCAGGACAGCCTGCCGCCCTATGAGGTGCTTGACGCCATTCTGGAAGGTCTGGTCGAGCGTGACTTGTCGGTCAGTGATCTGGTGGCCGAGGGGTTTGACCGCGAAACCGTCATCAAGGTCGAACACCTGCTGCTGACCAGTGAATGGAAACGGTATCAGGCGGCGCCGGGTCCGCGGGTGACGTCGCGGGCGTTCTGGCTTGACCGGCGCTATCCCCTGGTGAACCGCTGGCGCGACCGGGGCTAGGCGTCAGCCCTGCCCCTTGGACCGGCGTGCCGCGACCCAGTCCCAGAATACCTGACGGTGCAGCCACATATGGGAGCCGAGCCACAAGACCAGCACGGTCCAGGTCTCCATCGAGATCTTGGTCCATTTGCTGGCGTCGGGTGTGTTCACCACCATCGCGTCACCGATGATCGAAAGCATCACGCACAGGATGAACGAAAAAAGCCCGCCTCGCCCGATATCCGCTGCACCACGGCCAAGGCGCGTGTTGGCCAGCCAGTTGATGGGTCGTGATAGAGGAACGGCCACCAGCCACGTCGCGCACATGATCGCCAGAAAGCGGAATCCGTCCATCCGCCATTTATTGACGGTACCGACCATGCGCCACATCGCGTCGCAGATGTCTTTCCAGACGCCGCCGAACTTCCACAGCGTCGCCATCAGCAGGCTGTAGATGACGATAAACGTCGCGAAAATAGTGATCCACTTGGCCCACGGTGCCAGCGCGGCGTAGATCTGACGCCGAAAGATGCCGATCCCCACCCCGGCATAGAACAGCATCTGCCAGCCGAACGGGTTGAACAGAAATCCGGGGTCCGGCCGCTGGTTCGGGATCAGGGCGTTCAGAGGAGGCGCAAACCACCACAGCATGACCGACCCCGCGGCGAACAGCGCCGGGCTGCGGATCAGCAACGGCACGAAGATCGGCGCGCTGGCCAGCAGGATCACGTACAGCGCCAGCACATCCAGCAGGTTCGGCTGCATCCACAGTACCGCCAGCGTCACGATGTATCCGAACGGATGCGCGACGATCCAGTTCGAGTATTCATACCAGACGGCGGTGTGTTCCATGTCGAACGACCACAGGAACCGCGACAACAGCGCAATCATGATCCCGCCGATGATCAGTGCGCGCCAGACCTGAAACGATCTTTTGGCAAACCGCCATTGCGCCGCAGAAAGACCTTCGCGCGCTTCGATCTTGACCCACACCATCCCGACCAGAAACCCGGACAGCAGAACGAACAGTTCGGCCGCGTCGAAGATGGCAAAGTTGACCAGCGTCAGCTGGCGCACCGTGCCGACCGGCATGTGATCCAGCATGATGCAGATCAGCGCGTAGCCGCGCAACGAGTCGAGATAGCCGATGCGCTTCATTCGGGCAGGTCGGCCCATTGATGAAGAAGGCCCGGATCGGACATCAAGGCAGCGGTTTCAGGTCGGTCCAGAAACTCCAACGCTTCGCGCCGGGTGGCGGCCGCCCCGATCTTGGCGGCGGCCGAGATGTGCGCCAGTCGGGACTTGACCGGCACCGTGTCCAGATCCACCGTCGGCAGCATCGCGATGTGTCGGGCCATCGCCTTTTCACTGCGACCGATGCTGTCGACCGCATCCGCGTCCCGGCGCAGCCTGCGGGTATAACCGATGGCCGACGCAATGACGGGAGGTGTCTCACGTTCTTCCGGGGTCGCCAGAAGGCCCATGGTCCGGGCGCGGCGACCAAGGACGGAACTGGCCGACCAGCGAGAGATCAGCGGCGACAGGATCAGACCCGCCAGAATCGGCGACAGCCAGATCAGCTGCTCGGGCGCGAAATACCACAGCACCGCCAACGTCAGCACGCCAAGCGCCATGTGGACCGCGTGATGGCGCAGCACCACGCCCCATGGCGGCATCGAGCCTTTGCGCACCTGGCTTTCCCAGCCCGAGTTCTTACCACGCAGGATCTCGAATATCTGGCGTGTCTGGATCAGCATCTGGACCGGGGCGATCAGGGCCGACATGATGATTTCGAACAGCGCACTGGTCAGGATCCGGCGCTTGCCACCGACGGCCACGGCCACGGGCCGGTTCCAAGAACGTCCGATGGCGATGAACTTGGGGATCAGCAGGAAACACATCGCTGCAACGAACAGCCATTTCATCCGGGTCGGGTCGAATGTCGGCCAGTCGGGGAACAGCTGATAAGTCTGCGGGAAGTATTCCGGCTTGGACAGCAGAACGCTGGCGGTCAGGATCAGGCCGACAAGGATCATGCCCAGCCAGATCGGGCTCATCACAAAGCCAAGGATCCCGATGGCGAAATGCGCACGGCTGATGGCGGTGAATCCCCGTCCGAACATCACACGGATATGCTGCAGGTTCCCCTGCGCCCACCGGCGTTCCCGAACGGCCATGTCCAGAAGCGTGGGCGGGCACCCCTCATAACTGGCGCGAAGGTCCCAATCCAGACGCACCTTCCACCCCGCGCGGCACAGAAGCGCCGCCTCGACGAAGTCGTGGGACATGACGGTGCCACCGAAGGGCGGCTTGCCCGGCAACTCCGGCAGGCCGCAGCACTTGGCAAATGCCTCAACCCGGATCAGGGCGTTGTGACCCCAGAAGTTCCCGTTGTTTCCAGACCATGCCGCGACGCCGCGCGCAATCGGCGGGCCATAGACGCGGCCCGCGAACTGGACCACGCGCGCGAACATCGTCTGTCCACCGACCAGCATCGGGATCGTCTGGATCAGCGCCATGGCGGGGTCGGCAGACATCCGCGCGCTCATCGCCTTGACGACGGCACCGGACACGATCGAGTCCGCGTCCAAAACGACCATCTGGTCATAGCGTCCGCCCCAGCGACGGACGAATTCGCCCACGTTGCCTGCCTTGCGACCGGTATTGTCGGTGCGCCGACGATACCAGACCGGCAGCCGGGTCATTTCACGCAGACGGCTGACGGCCAGTGTCTCTGCGGGAAAAAAACGAGGCTCTCGGCTGTCGGACAGGATGAAGATCTCGGCCCTGTCGCCCAGTCCCAGCTCATCCAGCTCATGCGCAAGACCGGCCAGCAGGCCAAGACTTTCCGCAACATCTTCGTGATAGACGGGCATGATGACGGCGATGCGGGCGGTGCCCGGATCCTCGGGCGTGTGCGGCTGACGGGCCAGCAAACCGGCCAGCATCGAACAGAAGCTGAAGCCCACCCACGCGAATGTCAGTGTGAAAAGGACCAGCAGGACGATCTGCAACGGCGTGATCCGTTCGCCGAACACCAGCAGCATCTGCTGGAACCCGACCGCCGTGATCAGCGCGGTCCCACCGAACGCGACGAGCCGCGCCTGAATGACATCGCCTGTCGGGCGCACACGCCGCGGGCCGCGTGGCGGGCGCGCGCGAAAATCCTGGACGGGCATGTCCAGCGGCGCCTCGGGCGGGGTCGGGCCGGTCAAGGGCCCGACGATCTCGGTCGTGCCGTGGGACGGTTCGCGGGGGTCGGGGATGCCTGCCTGCACGGGTGTCAGTCTTCGGTCCAGCGGCTAAGCCAGGTTTCGCTCAGCTTGCCGTTCGGGCCGTTCAACACGGCAGTCAGCTCCGACAGCGTGGCGCCTTCGGCGGCAAATTCGAATGCAAGGCGCATGACGCCTTCCTCGCGCAGTTTGACGATATAGGGATGCAGCACCTTACCCGCCGATGCGGTGATGGCCGCAACCGGCTCATCTTCGCCAAAGACACCCAGATCAAAGTCGATCATGTAGACGCGGTTCTTTGGGGTGTTGATGGACGCCCCGCTCATCGTGCGACGAACGCGGGCCACCGGTTCCTGTTCAGGCGCCAGAGGGGCGAAGGTCAGGTCATAGGAAAAGTCGTATCGTTGGCCGGCTGCCAACGGAGTTCCGGGGCGCCAGAACGAGACGATGTTGTCGTTGAATTCGTTCTGCACCGGAATTTCAACCAAACCGACGCTGCCGCGACCCCAAAGGCCATTGGGCGCGATCCAAGCGGACGGGCGCATTTCGTAATGCGCCTCAGCATCCTCATAGGACGCGAACCGGCGGTCCCGCTGGATCAGACCGAAGCCCTGCGGATTTTCGTCCATGAAGGACGACAGTTGCAGCGCCGAATGGCTGGACAGGACGCGCCACAGTTGGTTTCCCGACCCCGTCATCATCTGCAGACCGTCGGTATCGTGAACAGCCGGGCGATAATCATCCACGCGCGTCCGGTCAGCGGGGCCGAACCAGTACATCGACGTCAGGGGCGCAATGCCCACATCTGCCAGTTCCTTGCGCGGGAACAGTGCCACGCGGGTCGAAATCACCGTGCTGTTGCCCGGCATGATATAGAATTCATAGGCGCCCGACACGGACGGGCTGTCGAGCAGCGCCTGAACCAGTATTCCACGGTCACGGGCGCGCGGCTCGTGAATCCAGAATTCGCGGAAGATCGGGAATTCCTCGCCTTGGGCGCTGCCGGTGCCGATCGCAAGACCGCGGGCGGACTGGCCATAGATCGTGTTGCGCGCCACGGCCCGGAAATAGCTGGCGCCCTGGAACACCGCGAATTCGTCCAGATAATCGGGGCGGTTCAGCGGCGTCCGCAGGCGGAAACCTGACCATCCCATCTGGCCGATGTTCTGGGAATCAACGCCGTTGGGAAACCCGTCGGAATGATAGTCGAAGACCAGAGGATCGAACGGGAGCGGCGTCACGACGCCGTCCTTCACCAGATTGATGGCGACGGCTTCCTTGAACAACATGCCCGGCGGCAGAAGGTCCAGTCCGAAGACCCCGTTGTCCTTCCACGGATCGCGGTCACGACGGAAGCGGATGCCCCGGTACTGGTCGTACCCCAGCTTTTCAAATGTGCCGACAAGGGTCGAGTTCGGCGCGGCATAGTCGCGACTTGCAATGTCAGCGGCGATCCGGATCACGTCTTCGAATGTAAACGGCTGCGGTGCAGGCTCGGCCGGTGCTGGTGCCGCAGCGTCCTGCGCCAGCGCAAGCGACGGCAGCAAAGAAGCCGCGATCGGCCCGGCGATAGCCGTAGCGGTCGATCCATACAGAAAACGCCGGCGGTTCATCCGATCACTCCGTCCAAAGACAATGGGCTGATTAGCCCAGACCACCAGCCCCGACAACTGCGGCAAGCGCCGAACGGTCAGGAACAGTTGGAAAGGACCATATGTGGCAATGTTTTGCGCAGCAATGCCATTCCACCCGGCCGCCAGCCGAGATCGTGAAGCCTGTGGCAAGTCATCACCGAAAGGCCCGATGCGTCCGCCGCGACTGGCAGTGGGTGGACCTGCCCCGTCACGTCGCCAACCGCTGCCAGCAGGTCACGACGATCAAGAATCAGGTCCGATACGTTGAACGCCCCGCTTGCCCCGGCGTCGATGACCCGCGTGGCGGCATCGGCCAGATCATCGCCATGCACCTCTGTCGCGACGCGCGGTGCGATAGGACGCCCGGCCTGAAAGTCGGCGAACAGACCGCACCATTTATGCCCCCGACCAGGACCATAGACGCCGGTTGCGCGCAGCCACGACGCGCGGAAGCCGGCCGAGTTCATGCGCGCCAGGTGCTCTTCAACAGCCACCTTGGCCTCGCCGTAAAGAGACGCGGGTCGCACGGGCGTTCCATCGGGCAGCGGCGCGCCCGGGGGATGGCCGTCATAGACCGCCCGCGAGGACAGAAACTGAACGCGCCGCACACCCTGCGCACGCGCGTTCTCGAACAGATCGATCGACCCCTCGACATTGGTCGCCCAGAATCCTTGCGGGTCGTCACCTTCCCCGCCGCGGTACCGCCCCGGCACATGGGCAAATGCCGCATGGATCAGCGCGTCACATCCAGCCAGCTCGGCAGGCCGACCCAGGCGCCAGCCAGTCAGGGGCACGCAGCGATGTCCCGCGCGGGTGATCGCCGCTTGCAGAAAGCGCCCGACCAGCCCGGTGGCTCCGGTCAGCGCAATCCTCATCCCGGGTTCGGCAGCAGTCGCGTGTCAGGCACGTCCGCGCCTTCCGCGAACTGATGCCACAGATCGATCAGCGGACGAAGACGATCAGCCTTGGCGTGATCCTCCCACGGCTTTTCGTACTGGTAGTGCAGGATCTTCACGTCTTCCCAACGCCACAGATCGGGCATGTTGAACCAGACATATTGCAGCATGTTGTAGAAAACCGGCAGCCCGTGCCAATCGGGGAAATAGCTTTCCAGAAACGTCTGGTCGGTCCGACGCCAGAAGGCGCCCGGCTGATCCAGCCGCGCCAGCATGTCATCGAACGTCGCCTGCGACGGCTGGGCGGTGAACACGCCAGAATTCAGCCGGTGAAAATCGGCCACGCTTTCATAGACGTTCGGTGCGGCGCAGAATTCCGGATACTCGAACAGCCGGTCCACGTTCTGCAAGACCAGCGCATCGGCGTCGATGAACACGACCCGGTCGTAATCCGCCAACTGCCACAAACGCAGCTTGGCGAAATTGCTGAGGGGGGAGTGGAAGGAAGGCTTTTCCCCCTTGGTAAAGGGCGCCGCACCGTGCAGGCGGTCGCGCGCATGGGCAAAGTTGAACTCGTCCGATGTCGGCAGCAGATCGACCAGCGGCGTGCGCGCGCCAAGCGCCGCCAGTCGCGCCACCCCTGCCCCATCACCGTCACTATGCATGACCACGATGTCGGCAGTCGTTCCAGTCCGCTTCAGTGACCGGACCAGCGCCTCCGCCCCTCTGGCATAGTCCGAATTGGTGACCAGCGTGACATACGCGCGATCCGATCGCGCGACATCGTCGCCGTGCCAGACAAGCCCCTCGGTCACGAAACCGACTTCAGCCGCTTGCCTTCAGGATCATGCTCAACCCGCTGCGCGATGTCCTTGGTCCATGCGCTGACGGCCGGAACGCGCGTCCGGTCGATCCGGTGGGCGTATTTCTTGGCGATGTCGACCACCTCGGACAAAAGCCCTTCGGCCAGCGTGATCGGCTTCAGACCCAGTGCCAGGAACTTGTCGTTCTTGACGACCAACTCGTTTTCGTCGGCTTCCTTGCGCGGGTTCGGCAGGAACTTGACCTCTGCCCCGGTCATGGAGGCGACCAGCTTGGCCAGATCGCGGACGCGGTGCGTCTCGGTCATCTGGTTGAAGATGCGCACGCGCTCGCCGGCCTTCGGCGCATCCGAAAGCGCCAGTTCGATGCAACGCACGCAGTCCTGAATATGGATGAAGGCGCGGGTCTGACCGCCGGTGCCGTGGACGGTCAGCGGATACCCGATCGCCGCCTGAATCAGAAAGCGGTTCAGGACCGTGCCGTAATCGCCGTCATAGTCGAAGCGGTTGATCAACTGCTCATGCCGGCGCGTCTGATCGGTATGCGTGCCCCAGACGATGCCCTGATGCAGGTCGGTGATCCGCAAATTATCGTTTTGGGCATAGAACTGGAACATGATCTGATCCAGCGACTTGGTCATGTGATAGACACTGCCCGGACGGGTCGGATACAGGATCTCCTGCTCTTTCCTGCCGTTCGGCGTGTTGATTTCGACGTCCAGATAGCCTTCCGGGATCGGCGCGCCGACGGTCGAGTATCCATAGACACCCATCGTCCCCAGATGCACCAGATGCGCGTCGATGCCGGTTTCCACCAGCGCGGCCAACAGGTTGTGCGTCGCGCTGACGTTGTTGTCGACGGTATAGACCTTGTGGCGGTCGGTTTTCATCGAATAGGGCGCGGCCCGCTGTTCCGCGAAATGGATCACCGCATCGGGGCGATTTTCCGATAGCCACTGCTTCAACCGCTCGAATTCAGTGGCAAGGTTCATCAGGTGGAAATTGATCGTGTTGCCGGTTTCCTGCTTCCAGATGCGACAGCGTTCCTGAATCGAATCCATCGGCGTCAGCGACTGGACACCCAGTTCGGTGTCGATCCACCGGCGCGACAGGTTGTCGAGGATGTGAACCTCGTGACCCAGATCAGACAGATGCAACGATGTGGGCCAACCCACGAATCCGTCTCCGCCCAGTACCGCGATCCGCATGCCCGTGCTCCTTGCATCCATCATTTTCTGCGCCTTAGCGTTTGCGACGACGCTTGTCGAATGAATGTGTGACATTCATGCGAAGTCTGGATGACGTTTTCACGCCGAAAAACAGTCCCCGCCACCGGCTTGACAACCACGCAGCGGCGGGTTCACACATCACCCACGTGGGGCCGTAGCTCAGTTGGTAGAGCGCATCGTTCGCAATGATGAGGCCAGGGGTTCGATTCCCCTCGGCTCCACCAATTCTGACACCGCCAATTTCTGACCACCTGCGCTGACGGGGTCCGCCGTCAGGCTCGCCTGCCGATACCAAGCAGCTGATACAGGATCAGTGCCGCCAGTGTCGCCGTGCCGATACCGCCAATAGCAAATTCGCCGACTGAGAATGAGAAGTTCCCAGCCCCGAAGATCAGCGTTGTGCCCACCGTGAACAGGTTCCGCGGGTCGGAAAAATCGACCTTGTTATCAACCCACAGCCGGATCATCGCAGCGGCGATCAACCCGAACACGGCCACCGCAAGACCCGCCAGAACCGGAGCCGGGATCGTACGCAGAAGCGCGCCGAACTTTGGCGAAAAGCCCAAAGCTATGGCTACGAACGCGGCAATGACAAAGACCAGCGTCGAAAACACCCGCGTCACCGCCATCACCCCCATGTTTTCGACATAGGTCGTGACACCAGTGCCGCCACCTGCGCCAGACACCATCGTGGCAATGCCGTCGCCCAGAAACCCCCTGCCGATATAGCGGTCCATGTTCTGTCCGCTCATCGCGCTGATGGCCTTGATGTGGCCCAGGTTCTCGGCCACCAAAATCAGCGCGACCGGCGCAATCAGCGCCATGGCGGACACATGGAACTCGGGCGCATGAAACGTCGGCACGCCGAACCACGGTGCTGCCGCCAGTGCACTGAAATCGATGCCCGGCAGCAGGCCCATGCCATTTCCAAGAACCCACACGGCCAGATAGCCGACGACGATCCCCAGAAGGATCGACACCCGCCTCATCGCGACAGAACCGTAGGTCGAAAACAGCGCCACCGCGAGCAGCGTCAGAAGGGCGATCGTCATATGCAGGCCGCTGCCCTGCATCCCCTGCACACCGACCGGTGCGAGGTTTAGCCCGATCGCCGCCCCGACTGCACCGGTGACGGCTGGGGGCATCAACCGTTCTACCCAGCCAGTCCCCGTAGCCATGACAATCAAACCGATCAGCGCATAAAGCGCCCCGGCGGCAATGATGCCGCCAAGTGCCGGACCGATATTGCCGTTGACCCCTGTGCCGGAATAGGCGGTGACCGCGATCACCACGGCAATGAACGAAAACGACGACCCGAGATAGCTTGGCACACGCCCCGCGGTCAGCACGAAAAAGATCAGCGTGCCGATACCTGAAAAGAGAATGGCGAGATTCGGATCGAACCCCATCAGCAGGGGCGCGAGGATCGTTGACCCCGACATGGCCAACAGATGCTGCAGCCCCATGGGAAACGCGACGGGCCATGGCAGACGCTCATCCGGCAGGACCGTGGCCGAACGCGTGATCGGCCAGCGCGGGAAATAGGACATGGCGACTCACTTTTATGTGTTCTGGATGACTGCCTCGCTGTGCCTCCCCGCGACGGGGATGGCAACCTAATCCGCAGCCAACCCTTGAAGCCATATCAGCAGTTCGTCTGAATCAGTCACATCTGCATATTTCTGCTGCATGTCGTACAGATTCGCATCATGCGGTCCTTTGGCCCGATCACCGCAACAATCTGCCGGGACCAGAACGTTGAAACCGCTTTGCACCGCATCGACGACGGTGGCGCGCACGCAACCCGACGTGGTGGCGCCGGTCACGATTACCGTATCGACCTGTGCTCCGGTCAAAAGTGCCGCCAAGGTCGAACCAAAGAACGACGAGGCGCCTTTCTTCGTCACAACGGGGTCGCCGGGCTGAATGCCGGTTGCGGCGTCGATTTCGACTAGACGCGTTCCCTCGATCAGCGCCGCCATCCCGGTCGCCTTCCTCAGCCAAGGCAGCTTACCTATTTCACCGGGGTGATATGCGATCGTGCTGTAAATGACCGGAAAGCCCGCCTCTCGGGCAAAGTCGGTCAGTTTTCGGGTGGCGCTGATTGGACCAACCATATCAGCGGCGGTCGGATATTGGGTATCGGTAAAGCCATAACTGAAATCGACAACCACAACCGCAGGCTTCGTTCCGCGAGTTACGGCGCGACCGAAGCCCGCCTGATCGTAAACATGTTCCTGTGACACGACGCGCTCTTTCCTGTGGAGAAGGGGCCGGGCGGCGTGCGACGCACCACCGCCCGGTTCGGGTCAGGCCCGTGCCAGCTGAATTTCTTTGACCACGATATCGCCGTCGACGACGATGGCTTCGTCATCAAGGAACAGCGAACAGCCGCGCATCGGGATATCCAGATGACAGTGCGTGTCATTCGGCCCCCCCAGCTCATTGTTCGGTCCCGTCGAGAACATGACGTTGCCGTAGAAGCTCCGCGGCTCCATACCCATGCCACCTTCGAAGGTTCCAGGTACGAAGTTGTGCCATTTCGCCTGCGGGTTCATGCCCCAGCCGACATGGCTCATCCCGTAGCCGCGCTTGTCATTGAAGCTTTCCATGTAGGCTTTGACGATCTGCGCCTCGAGCCCGCCACGAATATCAGTGATCCAGCCTTTTTCGATGGTGTAGGTGATCGGATCTCTGACCATCAGGTTCTGCGGCAGAAGAATATCGCCCGGTGCCACGACGATGGTGCCATCGACGCCGTCATCGTCGCCACCGGTGAACACGAAGCCAGACGGCCAGTGGTCCCAACGACCAGGCGTATCCGTACAGGCGTATTCGGGCACGGTCGGATAAGTATTGAGCTTGTAAGTCACATCGGTGCCATGAGCCGAAGTGATCCGCATGACTTTTGCGCGCTCAAGGATGCTTGCCGCGATTTCAACCTTTTCGCGCAGTTCGGGATACGGCAGCATGCGCGCCAACAGTTCGGGTGGCTCGACCGCAGTCAGGATGCGGGTGCCGGCCGCTTGAATCGCGAATTGCTCAGGGCTGAACAGCAGAAAGATGCAATCGATCAGCATATCACAATTCTTCAGCGCCTCGACCGCCTCGGGCATCGCGGCAAGTCCGGTCTGACCCACGGCCCAGCCATCCGTCGGCAACGGTGCAGGCAGACGCATGTGATACATATTGGCCCCCAACCGCTGGCCCGCGGCCATGAATGCATCGGCATAGTCGAGGCGGTCATTGCCTTGGGTCAGCACGATCAGGCGCTCGTCCGGGCGCACGCCCGACATTTTCAGCTGATGCAGGCAGATCTCGGTAAAGCTCGTATGGTCCATGTTCGTCTCCCTGTTGAAGGTTATGATTGGAAATCCATGGTGGCAGCGAGAAACCCTTCAAGATCGTCCCAAGGGATCATGTGGCCGGCACCCTCGACGACACGGGTTTCAAGATGTGGCACCAGCGACTGAAACTCGGTCAGGTCTTCGGCGCTGATAACGGGGGCGTCACCGGCCTTGACCAGGCGCACGGGCAGTTTCAGATGTGGCAGATCGTTATGGATGTCGTCTGTGTGAAACCCATCATAGGCGGTCCTGATCGCGGTATACTGGCAGGTGTGCAGCCATTCGGCGCGCAGCGCGACCTGTTCATCAGTCCAGGTCGGGCAGAACTGCTTCATCTCGGCAGCTGAACACCCCCGCTGCGCCAGACGGATGGAATCGCCGTACCACGGCCATGCGCTGGGATATGCTCGTCGCCCCGGTCCACTGACGGGCGGATCAACAAGGATCAGCCCTGAAAAGGCGGCAGGGTTCTTGCGGGCGGCGCGGATAGCGGTGCGTGCGCCCATCGAATGACCCATCAGAATCGGATCGTTCAGTCCACACGCCTCGACCAGCGCGATGGCGTCATCGGCCATGGCGTCCAGCGTGTAATCCAGATCGCCCGCCTCGCTTAGCCCTCTGCCCCGCACGTCAAGGACATGGGTGTTGTACCGCTCGGCCAGACGTTCAGCGACAAAGCCCCAGGTGATCGCAGGGGACGTGATGCCCGGCACCAGAAGCAGGTCCGGGCCGGGGCCGGGATAGTGCAGAAGATGTTGGCGGATGCCGTTGGCGTGGACGTTATAGCCGGTGGTCATGATGTCTCTCCTCAGTACGCGCCCGAAAGCAGCGCGCCGCCGCCGGGCACTCTGGTCGGAAGATTCAACGCGCGCAGCATCGACCATGTCGTTGCAATGGCGGCCGTCAGCACAGGCTTGCCGCTCTGCGCTTCAACCACTGAGACGGCAGGAAGCGAAGGCATCTGCACACAGGCCGACAGTACGATCACGTCAGCGTCGGCCGTATTCATGCCTGCAACAATGCCGGGCAGATTCATCGGGTCATGCGCCGCGACCGCAAGATTGTCCTGAATCTCCAGCCCCCGATAATCCACGACCTCGAAACCTTCGTTGCGGATATAATCGACGACCAGTTCAGTCAGCGGCTTCATGTAAGGGGTCACGACTGCGACCTTTTTCGCGCCAAGCTCCTTCAACCCGGCGATCAGCGCGCCGGCCGAGTTCACGACCGAGCCCGTGCTGTCATTGCTGCGCACCACCTTGCTCAGACGCTCCTGCGAGGCGGTATGATAGCCCAGCCCCATCGACATGATCGCAACCAGGCATGCATAACCCATGACATCGACCTTGGCGTCGGACAGTTCCAGCGCACAGCGGTCGCTGTCGGCATCCATCTTGGTCAGCTCATCCTTGGTCACATGCTTCATCCGCATCCGAGAGGAGTGGAACGTGAACCGTTCGGGCGCGATCATTTCGCGGGCGCGCAGCAACGCCGGAATTTCGGTTTCCATGGTGATGTTCGAGCTGGGAACGATCTGGCCGATGCGGATGGGGGTCATGGCGCTACCTTTCATCTGGCGTTCTTTTTGTGCGTCGTTGTTCTACGGCTAATTTACTTGGCAGAACGATATCAAGAAAAATGTTTGTATGCATACGACTTTATGAGCTGGGTTACCGCGCCGATGCCGAATTGGGCGCAACTGCCTAGATCGCAAGCAGGCGTGGTCGGCCCTGTCGAACGGGGCATCGGATTTGATGGGTAATCCTGCATAGGATGCATCGACACCTGACCGGCCCGTGCAGCATCCGAAGGCGACGGCTGGACCTAGGTCAGCTTCCGCAAAAGCCGAAGAAGGGTCTTCTGTTCGGCTGCAGTCAAAGGCGCCAGCGTTTCGCGCGTGATCTGGCGCATGACCGGCAACGCGTCTTCCAGCGCCTGACGCCCAGCCGCGGTGGTCGACAGAATATAACGTCGCTTGTCGTCGTCATCAGGGCGGCTTTGGATCATCCCACGTTCCTTCAGGCGGGTGACGACGCCCTTCGTCGTGGCCGCGTCCATCGCCACCATGCGGCCCAAAGCGTTCTGCGAAATCGGCCCCGGCTCTTTGGCCAACCTGTAAAGGGTCGAGAACTGCACAGGCGTCAGCGATCCCACATCGTGTTCGCTGCAAATGGCGATATGGCGCTGATAGGCCTTGCGCAGCAGAAAGCCGACCTGATCGTCCAGCCGGTATTCGTTTTGACCTGCGTCCATCGCCCCCCGCGCTCACGCGCGTCCCGTGTTAGGTATCAGGTCTATTGACCTGCCCTGTTCCCGGGGATCAAGCCTGAAACACGCCAATTCAGACATCCAGTCACGGAAACAGGCGGCACCGCAGTGCCGCCTGTTCTGATTGTCACGACCCAGGGTCAGTCGAGGGCGCGATTGCGCGATTCGACATCCACGTTCCAGATGGCAACGGCTGCCAGCAGCAGGATCGCCGCCAGCATCACCAGCGACATGGTGAAATGGCTGGCCATCACAGGCGCCACCAGTGAGGGCGCGAACAATCCGCCCAAGCGCGCCACGGCACCGGCGGTGCCCATTCCGCTGGCGCGAAGACCGGTCGGGTAGACCTCGGGCGTGAAGGCATAAAGTGCGCCCCACGTGCCCAGCAGGGCAAAGCTCAGCAGCATGGTCGAGCCGATCACCACCACCGGAGATGTTCCGAGGCTGTAGAAAAGGCAGCCTACGGCGCTCAGCAGCAAGAAGCCGATCAATGTCGGACGCCGACCCCATTTTTCGACGCCATAGGCGGACAGCGCAAAACCGGGCAACTGAACAAGCGCCAGGATGATCAGGAAGACCTGCCCCCGCATGAAGGCAAAGCCTTCGCCTGCCATCTTGATCGGCAGATAGACGAACACGCCGTAATAAGCGATCGAGATCAGCATCCAGGCAAGAAACAGGCTGATCGACCGGCGGCGCACGTCTGCGTCAAACAGCGCAAAGAACGACGTCTTCTCCATTTGATCCGGGACCAGTGGCGGGATCTCGGCCGTCGATCCGTTGACCCGCGCCACCCGCTGCAACACTTCGCGCGCCTGTTCTGACTTTCCGGACTTGTTCAGAAACAGCGGAGATTCCGGGATATACAAACGCAACACGACACCCGCCAGCGCCGGGATGCCGGTCACAAAGAAAATGATGCGCCATGCGATGTCGCCATGCGTCGCGGCAATCAGCGCAAGAACGGCCAGCAGGATCGTCCCCACCGCCCAGAAGGATTCCAGAAGCACCAACCACCGGCCACGGCGCGTGGCAGGCAGGAATTCGGCCATCATGGTGTAATCGACCGGCAACGTGCCGCCAACGCCGACGCCGGTCAGGAAGCGAAGCACCAAGAGCCATTGCAGGTCCGGCGCGAAGGCCGAGGCGACGCCACAGATCGCGTCCAGCACGACTGCCATCATCAGCACCGGGCGGCGACCGATGCGGTCTGCCAGTCGGCCAAAGGCAAAAGCGCCGATGAGCATGCCTACGAAAAAAAGCGTTCCGGTCTGCAAGGCCTGTGGCACGGTGATGCCGAAGGTCTTGGCGATCGACGGAGCGCTGAAGCCGATGGACAACACCTGCATGGCGTCAGCCAGCCAGACGAGGCCAAATATCACGAACAGTCGGTATTGAAAGCGGCCGACACCGGCAGCTTGGATACCCTGTTCGACAGTTACGGCGGTTGGGTTCATCGTTTCGTTCCCTGTTGAAGGTGAAAGCGTCCGGGCCAGATCTGTGTCCCATCCTGCGGTCGGGCCCTGCGCGTCCACACAGGATGCAAGCCTCTGCCGCCGCCCGCGTGACTGGGCGGCGTTACCGTCTTTTCAAGAATGGGGGCCGACATGGCCCGGAGTAGTAGGGGCGGATACCCCGTCAGCCGGCCAACGGCGCGTGGATCGGGTCGTAGGCGTAAACCCATGCCGGATCTTCGGGCTGTTTCAGCCAGGTATTGGCGTTCGAAATCGTCTGCACCTTGGTCGCACGATCACGACGGGTGTTCTCATAGATATCAAACGCAGTGCGATAATCGCCAAGGCCAGTTTGCGTCAGGCAGCGGGAAAGGATGGCAGCATCCTCGATTGCCATGCACGCACCCTGCGCCATATGGGGCCGCATCGGATGGCAAGCATCGCCCAGAAGGCACAGCCGGCCTCGGCTCCACAAGCTCATCGGATCCCGGTTCCAGAACGGCCATTTCGTGACTTCCGTCGTGGCGTCGATCAGGCCGCGCACCATGGGATGGGCGTTGTCACCGAAGATCGCTTCCATTTCCTCGCGCGAACTGTCGACAAAGCCCGCGTCGTGGTTCCAGCCATCGACCGGCACGCCTGTGACATAATAATATTCACTGCCGTCAGCCTTGGTCGCATATGCCATGATATGGCGCGACTGCTCCCACCACCACTTCACACAGCGCTCGTATTCGAGCCCGGTCGCGCGCAGTTTGTCCATATCGACCAGGGCCCGATGCCCGATCCATCCGGAAAAGCGCGGCTTTTCAACGCCAAGCAGCTTTTCGCGAATCATCGAGTTGATTCCGTCAGCCCCGATCACCAGCCGCGCAGCCACCTGCCGGCCATTTGCAAATGTCAGAAGGACGTCGCTCTCACGCTCCTCTAGATCGGTCAGGCGGTGATCGAAATGCAGACTTTCCGGCGGCAGCGCCTCGATCTGTTCGGCGTGCATGTCGCCGCGATGGATCGTGATGTATGGGGCACCGTATTCACGCAGCGCAAAATCGCCCAGCTCGATCCGCGAAAGATAGTCGCCGGTACGGCCGTCACGCGAATACCAGTAATCGGGATGCGCACCAATCGACGACAGACGATCCTCCAGCCCGATTTCGCGAAAGATCTTCATCACGTTCGGACCGATATGGATACCAGCGCCCAACCGCGTGAATTCGGGTGCCTGTTCAAAGCTGTGAACGGAAAAACCTGCGTTGATCAACAATGCTGCTGCAGCTGCGCCGCCCAGCCCGGCACCGATCACGGCAATGTCGATAGTTTCGATGTCGCTCATGGGCTGACAATCCTTCTTGCGTCACATCGTCATATTGTTTGCACACAAACGATATGACGCAAAATATTTTTTTGGTTTTTGGCACCGAAGTGGTGGCAGAACATGCGTCCGGCGTGTGAATTTGTGCAGATCGTTCATGTTTGCCCAAGCATTGATCATTTGTGTACTAACGATTTGAGGTGTCGACATCGCGCCAAGCCGGCAGGTCTGGCGCATAGCGGGCGCGCAAATAGGTGGTCAGCTCTGCCAACTCTGATTCGGACAGTTGTCCGCTGAACGGGGGCATGTCGCGCAACGAAAGATCGAGCGGCGCCTCGATCCCGTCCCGAATCACCGTGTGAAGCGCTTGGGGATGCGGGGCCCGAATCGCCGCCGACGTCGACAGCGATACTTGGGCTGCCGTAAGCGCCCCCGGCAGTCCCGGCTCGTGGCAGCTGGCGCAGGCAGACCGGAAAAGACGCGCACCCGGCCCTGGGGCAGGCGTGGCCTGCTCCACCGGGGATACCACCGCAGCCGGTGTGGAAAGGGTGTCCAGATAATGCGCCATCGCCCGGATATCGGCGTCGGGCAACGCCGTCAGGCTTTCGACCACCTCGCCCATCGGGCCCGAAGCCACGGCGATGCCCGGCGCGTGACCGCCGCGCAGATAGGCAAACAGCTGATCCTCGGACCAGCCGCGTTGTGTCGGTGCCGTTCCGGCGAGTGCAGGGGCAAACCAGCCGTCGACGAAGGCCCCCGACATTTGTGGTTTTTCACCCCCAAGCACGTCTCGCGGGCTGTGACAGGCGCTGCAATGCCCTGCCCCCTCGACCAGATAGCGCCCCCGGTTCCAGATATCCGACTGGGTCGGGTCGGGTGTCAGCGGCTGCGGATCCAGATAGAACGCGTTCCAGACGGCGTTGACAGGCCGCAGGTTAACCCCGGCCAGCATCTGTGCCGGTGCAGTTTCGGACCTGACCGCCGGTAAGGTCTGCAAATAGGCGTATAACGCGAACATATCGTCCGGCGTGATCTTCGCGAACGCTGTATAAGGGAAGGCAGGGTAAAGGTTTTTGCCGTCACGGCTGATCCCCCGACGCATGGCGCGGTCAAAGGCTTCGAACGACCATAGACCCAGACCTGTTTCCGGATCAGGCGTAAGGTTGGTGGTGTTGACGGTGCCGAAAGGTGTCTGCATGGCGCGCCCTCCGGCATTGGGCAATCCACCCTCTGACGTATGGCACACCGCGCAGTCACCCGCAGCAAACACCTGACGCCCCTGTTCCAGAAGGGCCGACGAAAAGCTGCTGGCCGCCGGGGCCGGCACCGGAGGAATGGCTGAATGAATGGGCAGTGCGATGGCACCGAACGTCAGTGTCCCCATCACGCCGACCATTGCAGCCAAAGGGCGACGCGTCAGCCTGTCGCGCAGTTTTGGCCGCTGCGGCGCAGGCAGCGCTGTGGTCTGATACCCCGCGATGGCAAGCTCTCGGCGCAGTTTCTCAGGGGTGAATGGCACTTCACGCAGCCGTACCCCAGTTGCGTCGAATATCGCGTTCGCGATCGCAGCGGCGGCCGGGACCGCCGCGCTTTCGCCAACCCCAAGGGCCGGATCACCCGGGCGCGCCACCAGCATCGTTTCAATGCGGGGCACCTGATCAAACGTCTGGATCGGATAATTGGCCCATGTTTTCGGGGTCGGCGTGATGGCGTCGAATGAGACCTCTTCGACAAGCGTGCGGCTGGCGGTCTGAATAACATTGCCGTGGATCTGTGCGCGAACGCCATCCGGATTGATGACCAGACCTTGATCCTGTCCGACAAAGACACGGGTCAGCGTGACTTCGCCCGTTTCGGTATCGACCGCCACATCACAGACCCACGCCGCGGACGCAGCGGCGGTCCCTGGAAATGTGCCGTGAACATAGGTTGCAAACGCGAACCCTTGCCCATAGGCCATCCGCCCCGTCCGGCGCATTTGCGGGCCACTGCGGGCGATCCAGCCGCCCGTTTCGGCGGTTCGCCGCACGAGATCGGCCTGACGCGGATCATCCAGATGTCGCAGCCGGAACTCAACCGGGTCCTCACCCGCTTCAAACGCCAGCTCGTCGACGAAGCTTTCATGCGCAAAGGTGTTGGGCAGCGCCGACACTCCCCGCATCCACGCTGCCCGCACAATGGGGGCGATGTCGTGGCAAACGATGCGTTTGTTGGGAATGCGATAGGGTGGGATGATGGTACGGTCGCCCATCTTTGCGTGGTGTGGCTCTGCAGGGACGCGCCCTGTCAGCAGCAGCGCCAGATTGGGACCGCGGTTCGAGGGGTACCAGCTGTCCATGGAGTAGGCGGCGATGTCGCGATCCGCACCGATGCCCCCTTCGACCTCCATCAGCTGTCCGGCGCCCTTCGGCTCCCACAGATGCTCTTGTTCGCGCGTCAACTGCACCCGCACCGGGCAACCGACCGCACGCGACATCAGCAAGGCGTCACCGCAGACGTCATCGGCGCAGTTGCGTCCATAGCATCCCGCGGCCTGAAGCCTGCGGATCTCAACCGCTTCGTCAGGCACTCCGATCAGCAGCGCCAGATCACTGCGCAGCATATGTGGGTTCTGGCTACCGCTCCAGACAACAGGGGCGCCGTCGTTCCAGTCAGCCACGGCACATGAAGGCCCGATCGAGCCGTGAAGATGATAAGGCCACACATACCGCCGCTCGAGGCGGATGCCGCATTCGGCGATCGCGCGATCAAAATCGCCCGAACTGTCGAGCAGGCGAGGTGTCGACGGCGCGTCTTTCAGGCTTCCGGCAAGATCGCCGCCCAGATCAGGGATCGGCGGCGGTATGCGCCAATGTGCGATCAACGCATTGGCGATTGCCTGTGCCTGTTTCGGGCTTTGCGCCACGACCCCCAGAAAATCACCCTCGCGCACCAGGGCGACAAACCCGTCCATCCCGGCAACCGAGGATTCATCGACATCAATAAGGCTGCGCCCGACGCATTCGCCACTATCGCGCCCGGCATAGGGCGGACGAACCACATGGCCGTGCAGCATGCCGCCCAGCCGGAAGTCCTGAATATAGGTAAAATCGCCGGTCACCTTCGCGGGCAGGTCCACACGACCCACTGGCTGGCCGACGAGCCGATAGTCGGCTGGTGGTTTCAGCGGAACGTCACGGTCCAGTCGCATGGCGATGTCACAGCCCGCAACAAGGTCTGCCAACTCAATCTTGTGGTCGCGCCACAGAACCAGGCCAGCATCTAGCCGCAGATCTTCGACCGGGGCATTCAGTCGCAGCGCCGCCCGACCCAGAAGGAAATGACGCAATTGCGCGGCCGCGTGGCGCAGCGGAACGGCCGCGACCTGTATGGTTTCCGAGGCGATAGTCGCACCTTGATCGGGGGTCTGTGCCGTATCACCAAGAACGATCCGCACCCGCGTTAACGGCAGATCAAGCTCTTCAGCAACGATCTGGGCCAGCGCGGTCCCGATACCGGTTCCCAAATCGACATGGCCGTTAAAGCCGGTCGCCATACCCTGTTCGTCAATTTGCAGGAAAGTCGCCCGTCCGGCGGGAAGATCGTCGAAGACCGATATGACACCCGCAATACCCTCAGGCGTCATGGCTGGCCTCCTGCATCAGCTTGGCGGCGCGACGGACCGAAGCAATGATCTCTTGATGCGTGCCGCAGCGGCACAGATTGTCCCGCAATGCAGCGCTGATTTGCGCGTCGTCAGGATCGGGATTGGCGCCAAGCAGAGCAACCGCGCTCATGACCATGCCATTCAGGCAATAGCCGCACTGCGCCCCCTGACAATCGACGAACCCTTGTTGCACGGGGTGCAGGCGACCCGTTCGCTGATCCGCAAGACCTTCAAGGGTGGTGACCGATCGGCCGTTGACCCGTGCTGCGCGCAGAACGCAGGATCGCGCAGGCAGCCCGTCGACCAGCACGGTACAAGCCCCGCACTGCGCCATGCCACAGCCGTATTTCGGGCCATTCAGCCCCAGATCTTCACGCAGGACGTCCAGCAGCATTGAGTGGCGGTTGACCTGCATCGAGGTCGCGGCGCCATTGACGATGCACTGGACAAAAAGGGTCACCGCCGTCGCCTCCATCACTCGTGACATCTGGAAACGCTAGCGCGTTATTGAATGTGTACAAACAAAATTCTTAGGCATGGCGGTAATCTGCGCGACAAAGAGCCGGCTGCCTTGAATCTAAGCTGATCTGAGGTCCACACGCCTGCTGGACAACCAAACGAAAAAAACTAGGAGCGAAAATTATGCCTCATGTGCTGGAACATTGACGGCCAGTTATTGGCGTCGTGGGACTGCGCGCGGGCCGTAGCGCTGAATCAACGAGTTGCTCAACGATTTACCACACTGACTTTTTATCAGGCAGATCATTGCGATTATGCGCAAATATTGTTCAAAAATCCCGTCATTTGCTTGCTCCCTGCTGGTTTCAGTGGCGAAGCCCAAGCGTCAGTGTGTTTTCCCGTCTCATGGCCTTTGACCAGTTACCCTTGAAACCGCCTCTTCCCCGCAGTGTCGGCGCGACGCGGTTCGCGCGCGCAGGCGGGCGGATCCAGCGGCTGGACCAACAGGGATGCATGAAGATTCTGCTGCCCCGCGGCGGGTCAGAGGCCGTGATCGTCAACACCTCGGGCGGCATCACCGGCGGGGATCGCCTGCAAGTTGCGATCGATGCGGGTGCGGCAGAGGCGCTGACCGTGACCACGCAGGCCGCAGAACGGATCTACCGCAGCGCAGGTGGCTTCGGGCAGGTCCTGAATGATCTGACGATCGAGGCCGGAGCGCGGATCGACTGGCTGCCACAGGAAACGATCCTGTTCGACGGGGCCGCGCTGGAACGGCGGCTGACGGTCCGCATGGCAGGGGATGCGACGCTTCTGGCGCTGGAAAGTCTTGTGTTTGGCCGCGCAGCACATGGCGAAACGATCCGACGGCTGCATCTGCGCGACCACTGGCGCATCTGGCGCGATGGTCGCCTGACCCACGCCGAGGCCGTGCGCATGGACGATATGGCGACCAGCCCCGCAACACTGGAAGGCGCGCGGGCCATCGCCACGCTGGTCTTCGCCGCGCGGGGGGCAGAGACCGCCCGCGATGCGGCGCGCGCCCTGATCCCTGACGGCGTTGAGGCTGCCGTCACGGCGCTGCCCGGGATGGTGCTGGCGCGCCTGATGGCCCCCAGCGCGCAGGCGCTGCGCACGGCGATCATTCCCCTGATCCGACATTTCCGCGCAGGGCCTCCCCCGCGCGTCTGGCAACTTTGAGGACGAGATGAACCTGACCCCCCGCGAAAAGGACAAGTTGCTGGTCGCGATGGCCGCCATCGTTGCCCGCAGTCGCCGCGACCGTGGCGTCAAGCTGAACCACCCCGAAGCCATCGCCATCATCACCGACGCCGTCGTCGAAGGCGCCCGCGACGGGCGCACGGTGGCGGACCTGATGTCCTTTGGCGCCGAGATTCTGCGGGCTGAGGACTGCATGGACGGCATCCCCGCGATGATCCCCGAGATTCAGGTCGAGGCGACCTTTCCCGACGGCACCAAGCTGGTCACCGTCCATCACCCAATCCGCTGAAGGAACATGCCCATGCTGAAGAAACTCGTTGCCGCCGCCATGCTGTTGCCGACCGCCGCGCTGGCGCATCCGGGTCACGTCGAAGGCTCGCCCTTTGCCGCCGGACTATCGCATCCGCTGGGCGGTCTGGACCATCTGCTGGCGATGGTGGCTGTCGGCCTGTGGGCGGCGTCCATCGGCGGACGTGCGGTCTGGGCGCTGCCCCTGACCTTCGTGGTCGCGATGATCGCCGGCGGCGCGCTGGGGGCGGCGCATGTCGCCCTGCCGCTGGTCGAGCCGATGATTCTGGCATCGTCGATCATGATCGGCGCAGCGATTGCCCTGGCTTTGCGGCCCGGTTTGGCCGCGACGCTGCCGGTGGTCGCGCTATTTGGTGTAATGCACGGGCACGCCCACGGTGTCGAAGGACCGGCACATGGATTGCTGGCCTATGCCGTGGGGTTTGCCGTGGCGACCGCGGGGCTGCATCTGGCGGGTATCGCGCTGGGTCGTCTGCCGCTTGTGCGCTGGTTGGGGGCCGCGACGGCGGCCGCCGGCCTGATGCTGGCGGTGGCCTGACATGATCCCCGGCGAAATCATCACGCCTGACGCTGACATCACGCTGAACCAAAGGCGCGATCCGATCATCCTGACGGTCGCCAACACCGGCGACCGCCCGGTTCAGGTGGGCAGCCATTACCACTTTGCCGAAACCAACCCGGCACTGGATTTCGACCGTGTGGCCGCGCGTGGACGCCGGCTGGACATTCCGTCCGGCACGGCGATCCGGTTCGAACCCGGCCAGACCCGCGATGTCGCGCTGATCCCGTTTGCCGGGGTGCGCCGGGTATTTGGCTTTCGCGCTGAAATCATGGGGGACCTGTAAATGCCCGCAACGCTGTCCCGCGCCGATTATGCCGCGATCTACGGCCCGACGACGGGCGACCGGGTGCGTCTGGCCGACACCGACCTGATCATTGAGGTCGAGCGCGACCTGACCACCTATGGCGAAGAGGTCAAGTTCGGCGGCGGCAAGGTCATTCGCGACGGCATGGGCCAGTCGCAGAAATCCCGCGCCGAAGGGGCGATGGATACGGTCATCACCAATGCGCTGATCGTGGACGCGTCCGGCATCTACAAGGCGGATGTGGGTCTGCGTGACGGCCGGATCGCCGTGATCGGCAAGGCAGGAAACCCCGACACCCAGCCGGCGGTCGACGTGCTGATCGGACCGGGGACAGAAATCATAGCGGGCGAGGGCCGGATCCTGACCGCCGGCGCGATGGACGCGCATATCCACTTCATCTGCCCCCAGCAGATCGACGATGCGCTGCATTCGGGCATCACGACGATGCTGGGCGGGGGGACCGGTCCTGCGCACGGCACGCTGGCCACCACCTGCACGCCGGGGCCTTGGCACATCGGGCGGATGTTGCAAGCCGCCGACGCCTTCCCCATGAATCTTGCGTTCGCGGGCAAGGGGAACGCGTCCCTGCCCGCCGCGCTGGAGGAACAGGTCCGCGCCGGGGTCTGCGCGCTGAAACTGCACGAGGATTGGGGCACGACCCCCGCCGCCATCGATTGCTGTCTGTCGGTCGCCGACCGCATGGACGTTCAGGTGATGATCCACACAGACACGCTGAACGAGTCCGGCTTCGTCGAGGACACCATCGCGGCCATCGGCGGCCGCACGATCCACGCCTTCCACACCGAAGGCGCTGGTGGCGGCCACGCCCCCGACATCATTCGCGTGGCGGGTCTACCGAACGTCATTCCGTCGTCGACAAATCCCACGCGCCCTTTCACCGTGAACACGATGGAAGAGCATCTGGACATGCTGATGGTGTGTCACCACCTAGACCGTTCGATCCCCGAAGACATCGCCTTTGCGGAATCGCGTATCCGCCGCGAAACCATCGCGGCCGAGGATATCCTGCACGACATGGGCGCGATGTCGATCATCTCGTCCGACAGTCAGGCCATGGGCCGTGTGGGCGAGGTACTGATCCGCACATGGCAGACCGCACACAAGATGCGGGTCCAGCGCGGCAAACTGGGCAGCGGCCCGGCGGATAACGAACGCGTTCGCCGCTACATCGCGAAATACACCATCAACCCGGCGATTGCGCATGGCCTGTCCCATGAAATCGGGTCGATCACGGTTGGCAAGCGGGCCGATCTGGTGCTGTGGAACCCGGCCTTCTTCGGGGTAAAGCCCGAAATGGTGCTGCTGGGCGGGACGATCGTCATGGCCCAGATGGGTGATCCGAACGCCTCGATCCCGACCCCGCAGCCGGTTCATTCGCGTCCCATGTTTGGTGCGTTCGGTCGTTCCGTGGAACGCAGCGCGGTGACATTCGTCAGCCGCGATGCCGCTGTGGGGCACCTGGGGCTGGCCAAGGATACAGTCGTCGCTCGCGGCACCCGCGATATCGGCAAGGCCGACATGGTGCTGAACGACGCCACCCCCGACATCACCGTGAACCCCGAAACCTATGAGGTGCGGGCGGATGGCGAGTTGCTGACCTGCCAGCCCGCCGAAAGCCTGCCGATGGCCCAGCGTTACTTCCTGTTCTGAGAGACCGATGAAAGCCACTACCCTGCGCCACGCGCCCCTTCCCGCCCAGCCCATCGACCAGATCGCGCTGGACTACGACGCGCGGTTTCTGCGGCGCAAACTGCTGCGCACCGTCTCGGGCGCCGAGGTGATGGTCGACCTGCCCAAGGTCACCGCGCTGGCTGACGGCGACGCGCTGGAAACCGACGCGGGTCTGGTCCAGATCGTGGCCGCGGCAGAACCCGTCCTGATCATCACCGGCGATCTGCCCCGGCTGGCCTGGCACATCGGAAACCGCCACACGCCGTGTCAGATCGAGCCGTTTCATCTGGTGATCCGCGCCGACCACGTGCTGCGCACAATGCTGGTCGGCCTTGGCGCGCAGATCACGGACGCGACTCGCCCCTTTACCCCCGAAGGCGGCGCTTACGGCGCGGCTCAGGTGATGGGGCATGATCACGGGCACTCCCACGCGCACGCTCATGGACACCACCATCACCCGCATGACTGACATCGGGGCAATCCAGCGCCTGTTTGCGTGGCTTTCGCCTGCCTATCCGGTTGGCAGCTTTGCCTATTCACACGGGGTGGAGCAGGCGATTGCAGATGGCTGGCTGACCTCGCCCGCCGATGTGGAACGCTGGATCGCCGATCTTCTGACCCACGGCGCCGGTCGGAACGACGCCATCATTCTGGCTCATGCATGGCGGGGCGATGATGTGGCCGATCTTGCCACCGCGCTGGCCGGATCGGCCGAGCGGTTGCGCGAAACACTGGAACAGGGCGCAAGCTTTGCGCGCGTGGCGACGGCCGTGGACGGCGCCCTTTCGGCCGCACCCTATCCGGTCATCGTCGGTCAGGCCGCCGCGCGTGCGGGTGTCCCACTGCCGGAAACTCTGGTGATCTTTCTGCAGGCGTTCGCGTCGAACCTGATCACCGCCTGCGTCAAGTCGGTGCCCATCGGCCCGACCGACGGGCAGCGGGTCCTGTCCGCGCTGATGCCCGTTATCAGCGACATCGCGCACGACGCGGAAACCGCGACGCTGGATGACATCGGCGGTTGCGCCTTTCGCAGCGATATGTGCGCCATGCGCCATGAAACTCTGGAACCAAGGATTTACCGGACATGACCAGCCCCAACGGCCCCCTTCGCATCGGGATCGGCGGTCCCGTCGGCGCCGGAAAGACCCGCCTGACCGAGGCGCTGTGCCGCGCGCTGTCCCAGGACCTGTCGGTCGCGGCGATCACCAACGACATCTATACCCGCGAAGATGCGGAATACCTGATGCGCGTTCAGGCGCTGCCACTGGACCGCATCCGGGGCGTGGAAACCGGTGGCTGCCCGCATACCGCCATCCGCGAAGACTGCTCGATCAATCTGGCGGCGGTCGACGATCTGACCGCCAGCTTTCCCGATCTGGATGTGATCCTGATCGAATCCGGCGGCGACAACCTGTCGGCCACGTTTTCACCCGAACTGGCCGATCTGACCGTCTATCAGATCGATTGCGGGATGGGCGACGACATCCCCCGCAAAGGCGGCCCGGGGGTGACGCGGTCCGACCTGCTGGTCATCAACAAGATCGACATAGCAGACGCGGTCGGCTGCGACCGGGACCGCATGGCGCGCGACGCGGCCCATCAACGGGGCGAACGGCCCGTCCGCTTCTGTTCGCTGCGTAGCGGAGAGGGTGTGGCCGACGTCGTGTCAGAAATCCGTCGTCTGGGCGGCCTGCCTGCCTGAATCACGCCGCCCGATCATGGCCTGTTGCGATGACCCCGCCCCGAATCCGAGGGCGGGGTTTTTCGTCCCGCGCCCGCCACGTCAAATCCGAATTCTGCCGCACAATGCTGCAACTGCACAGACTTGCTGCCCGAATTCGTGCAGCCGCAATCTGCACAAGTTTTCCGCACCCATTTGCTTGTCTCGGCGCACCCTTGAATGCGCAATCCATCCGTCAAACGCGGACACACGCGCACCAACAGGAGACGGGGATGCGGGGATTTAAGACGACATTTGCATCGCTTGCGGCATCGGCGGCCATCGGGCTTGGCCTTTGCAGCGCAGCGATTGCGCAGGAAGACACCATCAAGATCGGCGTGCTGCATTCGCTGTCGGGCACGATGGCGATTTCGGAAACCACGCTGAAGGACACCGTCCTGATGATGGTCGATCAGCAGAACGCCAAAGGCGGTCTGCTGGGCAAGAAGATCGAGGCGGTCGTGGTCGACCCCGCATCCGATTGGCCGCTGTTCGCCGAAAAAGCGCGCGAGCTGATTTCCGTGAACGGCGTCGATGCCATCTTCGGCTGCTGGACCAGCGTCAGCCGCAAGTCCGTCCTGCCGGTGGTCGAGGAACTGAACGGCCTGCTGTTCTATCCCGTCCAGTATGAAGGCGAGGAATCGTCCAAGAACGTGATCTATACCGGCGCCGCGCCGAACCAGCAGGCAATCCCGGCGGTCGATTACATGGCCGATGAACTCGGCGTCGAAAAATGGGCGCTGCTTGGGACGGACTATGTCTATCCGCGCACCACGAACAACATTCTGGAGCAGTATCTGGCGGGCCGCGGCGTCGCCAAGGATGACATCTTCATCAACTACACCCCGTTCGGTCATTCGGACTGGTCCAAGATCGTCCAGGACGTCGTGGCGCTGGGTGCGGACGGCAAGAAGGTTGGCGTCGTGTCGACGATCAACGGTGACGCCAACATCGGGTTCTACAAGGAACTCGCTGCCGCCGGCATCTCGGCTGAAGACATTCCTGTGATGGCATTCTCGGTCGGGGAAGAGGAACTGGCCGGTCTGGATACCAAGAATCTTGTCGGCCATCTGGCCGCCTGGAACTATTTCGAAAGCGCCGATACGCCCGCCAACAAGGCGTTCATCGAGGAATGGCACAAATTCACCGGCGACGACAAACGGGTGACCAACGACCCGATGGAAGCCACCATGATCGGCTTCAACGCATGGGTGAAGGCCGTTGAAAAGGCCGGCACGACCGACACCGACCCGGTGCTGGACGCGATCGTCGGCGTCGAGGTCCCGAACCTGACCGGCGGCACGGCCAAGGTTCTGCCGAACCACCACCTGACGAAGCCCGTGCTGATCGGTGAAATCCGCGATGACGGCCAGTTCGACATCGTCAGCCAGACCCCGGAAGTGCCGGGCGACGCGTGGACCGACTATCTGCCCGCCAGCGCCAAGCTCGACTCGGACTGGCCCGGCAAGAAATGCGGCATGTGGAACACCGAAACCAACAGCTGCGTGCAGGTCAAGTCGAACTACTGATGCCTGATCCGGGCGGCGTCCGCGCCGCCCGACTTTATTCCCAAAGGACCGTTCATGCGCCTTTTGCCCCTTCTTTGCGCGCTTCTCGCGTTGATGTTCACGTTCGTGACCGGTGCCGTCGCGCAGACGACAGACCTGTCGGCGGTCGTGACCCAGAACCGCGATCTGATCGAAAAGCCGTCGCGCCAGACCGTCGGCCCCGTGGTCGAGGCGATTGCCGCAGCGGGACCCCAGGGCGGCGCCCTGTTGCGGGCATGGGAAGCACGCGAGCTTGGTCTGCGCAAAAGCGACGATCTTCTGGTCATCACCCGCAAGGATGGCGACGATCTGGCGCTGACGGACGCGGTCACGGGCGCTGATCTGGGTGCCGCGGCCAGCGATGCGGTGACGATCCTGCGCCCCAATTCGGGCGTGCGCGGCGTCATCTCTGCTGCGATGGCGGGAAACGCGCTGTCGGACCCGGACCCGAAACGTCGGGCTGCCGCGCTGACCGCGCTTTCGCGCAAGGGTGACGCGGCGCAGCTGGCGCTGCTGCGGCAGGCCATGGACGATCCGGACCCCGCACTTGCCGCCCGCAAGGCCAGATTGGAACGTTTGCTGACGATCCAGTTCGACCCCGACCCCGCCGCGCGCATCGCCGCGATCCAAAGCTTCGGCGGCGACACATCCATCGATTTCCGGGGCGCGCTGAACCCGATCCTGTCGACCAAGCGCGTCGCGCTGGAGGCGATCCCGCTGGGCGCGAACGTCGCGCGCACGCTGACCGTCGGGTCCGACATCAGCCGAGAGGCTGCCTATGCGATGCTGGTCGATGCCGGCAGCGCGCCGCCCCTGCTGACCCCGCAGGCCGAACGCGCGACACTGGCGCAGCACATCGTCAACGGTCAGGTCGGCGGTGTGCCGGTGTCCGAACTCGGGTCCGATGCCGCCCGCGACCGCGCATGGTCGGCGCTTGAAAGCCAGGGACTCGTGTCCCCCGCTGCCAGCGACGCCGAGGTGACGCAGGCCCTCGACCGGTTCACCTTTGCCGACGTCTATAACGAACCCGACAGCGGCGTGACGGACGCCGCCCGCGCCGCGCTGCGCCAGACCGGGCTGGCACTGGGCGCGATGGAGGCCGCTGATCTGTCGCTGGACGCGCTGTCGCTGGCGTCGATCTATTTTCTGGCGGCCATCGGTCTTGCCATCACCTTTGGCGTCATGGGCGTCATCAACATGGCGCATGGCGAATTCATCATGATGGGGGCCTATACCGGCTATGTCGTCCAGCAATTCGTGCCCGACCGGACCGTGTCGCTGATCCTCGCGCTTCCGGCGGCATTCATCGTGACATTCGCGGCGGGCGTGTTGCTGGAGCGGCTGGTCATCCGGCATCTGTATAAACGCCCGCTGGAAACGTTGCTGGCCACGTTCGGCGTGTCCATCGCCCTGCAGCAGCTGGCCAAGAACATCTTCGGCACGCAGGCGCGCCCGCTGACCGCGCCGGGCTGGCTGGACGGGGCGCTGACCTTCAACGACGTCGTCTCGATCAGCTATATCCGCGTGGCGATCTTCGTGCTCGCGCTGGTGTTTCTGGGACTTTACCTTTTCATCATGAACCGCACCCGGCTGGGGCTGGAGGTGCGGGCCGTGACCCAGAACCCGGCCATGGCCGCCAGCATGGGCATCAGCCCGGACCGCATCAACATGCTGACCTTCGGCCTTGGGTCAGGGATCGCGGGCATTGCGGGTGTGGCCATCGGGCTGTTCGCCAAGGTCACGTCCGAACTTGGCACCGACTACATCGTGCAAAGCTTCATGACGGTCGTCGTCGGCGGCGTCGGCAACATCTGGGGCACGCTGGCCGGGGCCACGCTGATCGGCTTCCTGCAGAAATGGATCGAGTGGTTGAACCCGGCGAACACGCTGGCCGCACAGACCTTCATGATCCTTTTCATCATCATCTTCATCCAGTTCCGGCCGCGCGGCATCATCGCCGCCAAGGGCCGCGCCGCCGTGGGGGCCTGAGATGCGAAAGCCGTTCATACTGCGCAACCCCTCGACCTTGGTGTTTCTTTCGGTGCTGGCCGCATTCACCATCATCGTCACGATCATGGCGGGGATGGGTCTGGTCTCCACCAGCATGGTCAAGACGCTGGGCAAGACGCTGTGTCTGGCACTGGCAGCCGTCGCCATGGACCTTGTCTGGGGCTATGCGGGGATCCTCAGCCTTGGGCAAATGGCGTTCTTCGCGCTTGGCGGCTACATGGTCGGCATGTGGCTGATGACGGCGCGGACGCATGACATCATCGCCGCGTCGATGGCGAACCTGCCGATTCCCCCGACAGAGGCCGAGGTGTCGCAGGCCGTGGCCACCCAGATCTTCGGTGTCGTAGGCTCCGACCAGATGCCGCTGATCTGGTATTTTTCGAATTCACTGACGGCACAGCTTCTGTTGGTGGTGCTGGTGCCGGGTCTTCTGGCGCTGGTGTTCGGGTGGCTGGCGTTCCGGTCGCGCGTGAACGGGGTTTATCTGTCGATCCTGACACAGGCGATGACATTGGCACTGGCGCTTTACCTGTTCCAGAACGACTCCGGGTTGCGCGGCAACAATGGGCTGTCGGGTCTGCAGAACATCCCCGGTCTGGACGGGGTGGGGCAGGCCACGTTGTCACTGTGGTTCTTGTGGGCATCCGCGCTGGCGCTGGGGCTGGGCTATCTGCTGATGGCATGGCTGGTGTCGGGCAAGTTCGGCAGCGTGATCCGTGCCATCCGCGACGACGAGGCGCGGGTGCGATTTCTGGGCTATTCGGTCGAAAGCTATAAGCTGGTGATCTTTGTTCTGGCGGCAATCGTGACCGGCATCGCGGGGGCGCTGTATTATCCGCAGGCTGGGATCATCAACCCCGCCGAACTGGCCCCCATCGCGTCGGTCTATCTGGCGGTCTGGGTCGCGATCGGTGGGCGCGGCCGGCTGTACGGCGCCGCAATCGGGGCAATCGTCGTGTCGTTGCTGTCCAGCTGGTTCACCGGCGGGCGAGCGCCCAATCTCGACCTGGGGTTTGTCACGCTGCAGGCGGTCAACTGGTGGCAGGTCATCCTTGGGCTGACCTTCGTTCTGGTGACGCTGTTCGCACCCAAGGGTCTGGCGGGGCTGTTCGATGTTCTGACGCCGCGCCGTCGCCCCACACGCACCTCGACGGAGGCCGCAGAATGACCGCCCTTCTGGAAGTGTCCGGCGTCTCTGTCAGCTTTGACGGGTTTCGCGCGATCAACAATCTGTCCTTCGAAATCGGCGCCCGCGAATTGCGCGCCATCATCGGGCCAAACGGCGCAGGCAAGACGACCTTCATGGACATCGTCACCGGAAAGACGCGGCCCGGCCAAGGCAAGGTCCTTTGGGGCGAAACCTCGGTCAACCTGCTCAAGATGAACGAGGCGCAGATTGCCCGTGCGGGCGTCGGTCGCAAGTTCCAGCGCCCGACCGTGTTCGAAGACCAAAGCGTCGGCGACAACCTGACCATGGCGCTGAAAGCCGCGCGCGGCCCCTTCAGTGTGCTGCGCTGGCGCCCGTCGGGGTCCAGCGCCGCGCGGGTGGGCGAGCTTGCGGCCGAAGTGGGCCTTGGCGGTCAGCTAAACCGCAAGGCCGGAGAGTTGAGCCACGGGCAAAAGCAATGGCTGGAAATCGGGATGCTGCTGGCGCAGGACCCGCGCCTACTGCTTGTCGATGAGCCGGCTGCCGGGATGACGCTGGCAGAACGCGAACAGACCACCGCGCTGCTTTGCAGGCTGGCGGAGAAGCACGCGGTCGTCGTCGTGGAACACGACATGGAGTTCGTCCGCCGCCTGAACTGCCGTGTCACGGTCCTGCACGAAGGGTCTGTTCTGGCCGAGGGCAGCCTTGACCACGTCACGGCCAACCAACGGGTCATCGAAGTCTATCTGGGGCGGGGCTGATGCTGGACGCACGCGATATCACGCTGAAATATGCAGGCAGCCAGATCCTTTACGGGATCGACCTGGTCGCGAACGCTGGCCAGGTCACCTGCGTCATGGGCAACAACGGGGTCGGCAAGACCAGCCTGCTCAAGGTCCTGTCAGGTAGCCACCCGCGTGCCGGCGGCACCATTTCGCTGGACGGAGAGTATCTGGGCCGGGTGAACGCGCAGACCATGGCCCGCAAGGGCGTGGCCTATGTGCCGCAGGGCCGGATGATCTTTCCGCGCCTGACGGTCCGGGAAAACCTGGAAACCGGGTTCACGGTCCTGCCGCGCGCGGAACGCACCATTCCGGACGAAATCTTTGACGCATTCCCCGTGCTGGCCGACATGGCGGGCCGGCGCGGCGGCGATCTGTCGGGCGGTCAGCAACAGCAACTCGCCATCGCCCGGGCGCTGATCATGCGGCCCAAGGTGCTTCTGTTGGATGAACCGACCGAAGGCATTCAGCCCAACATCATCCAACAGATCGGACGCGTGATCGACAGCCTGCGCACCCGCGGCGACATGGCCATCGTGCTGGTCGAACAGTATTTCGACTTTGCCTATGATCTTGGCGACCGGTTTCTGGTGCTGGAACGGGGTCGCGCAGTTCTGTCGGGAACCCGCGACGACGTATCAAAGGACGCCTTGCGCAATCGTCTGTCCGCGATGGGGGCAGCGGCCTGATGCCGCCCCCCGGGTCTGTCGCCAAACTTCAGAACGGATAGTGCTGGTTCGGGTCCTCGATCGTGATCCAGCGCAGGTCGGTGAATTCGTGGATCACCTCGGTCCCGCCGAACCGGCCAAAGCCAGACGCGCCGACGCCCCCGAACGGCATCTGCGGCTCGTCGTTCAGGGTCGGTCCGTTGATATGGACGATCCCGCTGTGGATGCGATTGGCCACTGACAGTGCGCGGCTGATATCTTGGGAAAAGACTGCGGCTGACAGCCCGTATTCCGTGTCGTTGGCCACGGCGACGGCGGCGTCATCGCCAGACACGCGGATGATCGGCTTGACCGGGCCGAAGCTTTCCTCGGCGTAGACGCGCATGTCCGCCGTCACACCGTCTAGCAGCGTCGCGGCCACCATGGCGCCTTTGCGGTCGCCCCCGGCGATGACCTTGGCGCCCTTTTGGGTCGCATCCTTGATCAGCGCATCCATCTTTTCGCCCGCATCGGGCGTCACCAGCGACCCCAGCACGACCTGATCGCGGGGATCACCCCACGGCAACGCCGATGCCCGGTCAGCCAGTCTTTTCGCGAAATCGTCGGCGATGCGATCGTCCACGATGATCCTCTCGGTCGACATGCAGATCTGGCCCTGGTTCATGAACGCACCAAAGATTGCCGCGTTCACCGCGCCGTCCAGATCGGCGTCGTCCAGAATGACCAAGGGGGCTTTGCCGCCCAGTTCCAGCAAGGCAGGCTTCAGGTTTTCACCCGCCAGCCGACCGATCACACGCCCCACCTTGCTGGAGCCGGTGAAGTTCACGTGCCGCACCTCGGGTGCCTCGATCAGCGCCTTGACGACATCTGCCGCATCCTCGGGCGCGTTGGAGACATAGTTGACGGCACCGGCAGGGACACCGGCGTCAACAAAGCAGTCTATCAACAGACGATGAACGGCAGGGCACATCTCGGATGCCTTGAGGATCACCGCATTGCCGCAGGCCAAGGGCGACGCGACCGCCCGGGCGGCCAGAATGACCGGCGCGTTCCACGGCGCGATGGCCAGACAGACTCCTTTCGGCACGCGCACCGACATTGCCAGCGTGCCCGGCTTGTCCGACGGGATCGTGCGCCCGCCCACCTGCGTGGTCAGCGCCGCCGCCTCGCGGATATGACCCGCGCCCAGACCAACGTTGAACCCCGCCCAAGGCTTTGTCGCCCCGGTTTCCGTGATCATCGCGGCGATGAAGTCGTCAGCGCGCGCCTCCATCAGTTCGGCGGCCTTGTTCAGTATGCGGCGGCGGTCGTTCGGCCCCATCTTGCCCCATGCGCCGGCCCCCTCGACGGCAGCTTTCATCAAGGGTGCGATGTCGTCCTGTCCCATGGCGGCCGCAGTCGTGGCATCCTTACCCGTCACAGGGTCTTTGCGGACAAAGGTCTTGCCGCTGGCGGCCGGGGTGTCCTGTCCGCCGATACTGAAATGAATGGTCATGATGGCCTCGTGTCGTTGCATCCCCGCCAAATGGGGTTCGGGCAGACAACGCGCAGATCGCCAAATCGATCACACCCAAGGGTTTTGCATACTGGAACGTGACATGACGGCGCGGTGTCACGGCGCTGTCAGCACAACTGAGGTATGCCACAGCAGGGACTTGATGGTCCGGCGCATTGGACTAGATCAAGGCCCATCGCCGATTACGGCGGCCCGAACGCATGGACGCGTCCGGCGTCACATCGAAACCCCGCACGGACATATCCGCCAACGGGACTGAAAGGTTGAAGACAATGTCGAACAAGACCCTTGAACTGTTGGCCAACCGCCGCACCCAATACGCACTGGGCGACAAGCTGCCGTTGTCGCACGACCAGATCGAAGCACTGGTCAAAGAGGCGATCCGCCTTGCGCCGTCGTCCTTCAACTCGCAAAGCTCGAGGGCGGTGATCCTGTTTGGTGCGGAAAGTAAAAAGGTCTGGTCGCTGATCGAGGGCGAGCTGCGCAAGATCGTTCCTGCCGAAAACTTTGCGTCGACCGAAGCCAAGATGCAGGGGTTTGCGTCTGGCGCCGGCACCATCCTGTTCTATGAAGATCAGGCCACCATCGAAAAGCTGCAGCAGGACTTTGCGCTGTATGCAGACGCATTCCCGGGCTTCTCGGCGAACTCGGCGGGAATGGCGCAGCTGGCCGTCTGGACCGCGCTGGCCGAAGAAGGCATCGGCGCCAGCCTGCAGCATTACAGCCCCATCGCCGATGAAGCGCTGGCCAAGGCGTTCGACGTCCCAAGCAGCTGGAAGCTGATTGCGCAGATGCCGTTCGGGTCGAACGAATCCGCCCCCGGCGACAAGACCTTCATCAACGACGATGACCGTTTCGCGGTCTACGGCAAGTAAGGCTGTCGCCAGGCCCGGTCGTGGCGCGGTTCAGGCCGCTGCCATGATCGGGCCATCGATCAGCCGCATCAGATCACCGAAATGCCCGTCCGAGCGGGCGGGACGCGTCGGGTCCGAGGTGATCGCCACGGCCAGATTGCGGCGCGTGTTCGACGCGATGATCTGACCGCCATATCCCCGCGCGATCGTCCAACCGTCTCGGCTGAGAAACCAGCCATACCCGTAGGCAAGCCCCGAAAACGGTGACCGCGTGCGCCCCTGTTGCGATGCGCGAACCCAATCTGCGGGGACCACCTGCCGGCCGTCGAACTGTCCGCCGTCGCGCATCATGACGGCCACGCGCAGCATCGCTTCGGGCGTCAGGGCCATTTCGTTGCCCCCGAAATAGTATCCCTGCGGATCGCGCGTCCACGCGGGCACATCGATCCCAAGCCCCTGCCCCAGCGTCTGACGCGCCTGCTGCAGCAGCGTCTGCCCGGTCGCCACCGCCAGCGCGGCGCCCAGCACATGCGTCGTCCCGGTCGAATAGATCATTGGCCCGCCATTCGGACCCAGCCGCGGTTGCCGCAGGGCGTAGGCAACCCAGTTCCGCGACGATATCCACGACCCGTAATTGGGCCCTGACGTGCTGCCCAGACCACCCCGAAGCGTGACAAGGTTCTCCATCGTCAACCCGGCCGCCCCTTCGGTCGCATCCTGAGGAATCAGCCTGGGCGCAACCTCGGCCAAGGTCTGGGACAGATCCTTGATATCCCCGCGCGCAATCGCCGCGCCAAGAAGAAGTGCCAGCAAGCTTTTGGAGCATGACTTGATGTTCGCTGCCCGCTTCAGGCTAGCGCCGCGATAGGCTTCGGCAACGATCACCTCGGTCCCGCGCTGCACCATGATCGTCTGCAACTGGTCCAACCCCCGCGCCGCAGTGCGGATCGCAATCGCAGGGTCGGACTGCGCCCGCAGCACTGTTGGCATGCAAAGCAAAGCCATACCTGCTGTCGCGAAAACGCGGCGGTTCACGGGCATCGGCATCCTCCTACTTCTGGCGTCGGGTCGGCCGGATCGAACCAGACTTCAGTCAGCGGCCTGCCCGGGCCGGGTCGTGAACAGGTCGGCCCATTCGGGATGGTGCGCATATTGACGCGCGACGAACTGGCAACGCGGAACAATCCTGAACCCTTCAGACCGGGCGTCCGACAGCAGCTTGTCCAACAGCGCCTCGGCGACACCCTGACCCCGCGCCTCATTGGGGACAAAGGTGTGATCAGCGCTGACGACGCCCGAGCCTTCCTTGGTATAGGCGAGCTCGGCGTCGCCCCCGTCGACATGGGCGACATAGCGCCCTCCGTTGCTTGCATCTTCACGCGTGACATTGATCTCGGCCATGGTGACCCCCTGTCGTTCATGTTCAAGGATAACCACCGCCATCGCCCACAGGTTTCCGATCAAGAGACCAAGGCGAAAATCCGACCGTTTTGGTTGACAATCGTCACCCACGCTCTAGTCATGCGCCCAAGCAGCCAGATCGCCGCGCGGTTGAGCCGAAAATCCATCCATCGGGAGTATCCGCATGCGTACCCTTTCCTTGCGCACCCTTCTGGGCGCATCCGCAATCAGTCTGGCCCTGACCCTGCCAGCCAGCGCTGAAACCATCTTCACCCCATCGAACGATGGCTTTCCGGGGTCGGTGCGGGCGGCATCTGTCGAACAGGGCATGCCGATCCTGCAAGGTGGCGCGGTCAAGATCAGCGGCGAAAAGCTGATCCCCGGCCAGCAGATCACCTTGATGCGCGGCACGACAAAACTGAACGACGAGCCGATCACCGTTGACGCCGATGGCGCCTTCAGCTTCGATCTGACGCTGGACACGGATGCTGCCATCGGGCTGCAACCGATCGTGGTTCTGGCTGAAAACCCCGCCGCGGCCGAGGTGGTCGAATTGAAGATTTCCCCTGACGTCCCCGTGACCGGTACCGATCGCTTCGATCTGACCAGCGAGAAGATCGCAAATGGCCTTTATCAGGTCATCTATTCGCCCAAATCGGACGCGCTGTTCGTGACATCGGCCGTGGGTCGCCCGCCGGTCAAGGAATCTGCCGTGTCCAAGGTCGACCCTGCGACGCTGAAAGTCGTGGCCCAAGCCACGCCGCCCGAAGCCCCGGCGCGTCCCGGCGCCCCTGCCCCTGCCCCTGCAGCGGGCGGCAAGCCCGACGACGGCCGACCCGCCCTGTTTGCGGCATACGGTGTCGGCGTCGACGACGCCCATGACAACGTCTGGGTCACGAACACGCGTCAGGACACCATCGCCGTCTACAAGCAGTCCGACCTGTCGCTCGTCAAACAGTTCGAACCCGGCGCCGTGACCCATTCCCGCGATGTCGTCATCGACGAGGCGAACGGGCGCGCCTATGCGTCCGCCACCGGCACCGGCAATATCGAGGTGTTTGACACCGCATCGCTGGAACAGCTGGACCCCATCGTCATCAAGTCGGGCCAGCGCGGCGGTCAGTTTTCGACCATGGCGCTGGACATTGATTCCGCCTCCGGCACGCTGGTGACCGTGTCGATGGACACCAATGAACTGGCGGTCGTCGATGTGGCAACGGGCGAATCCAACGTCTTCCCGCTGCCAGGTGCCAAGGTCGCGTCCGGTGTGGCCTATGATGCCAAGGACAAGCGCGCCTATGTCGTGTCGCAGGCGACCGACAACCTTCTGATCGTGAACGCGGAAGACGGGACGGTTCTGCACGACGTCGAAACCGGCGCAGGCCCGCTGAATGTCACCTTCGATCCGGCAAGCCGGCTGGCTTACATCGCCAATCGCGGCGCCGGAACTATCACGGTCGTGAACCCGGACGGTGAAATCGTCGGCAACCTGGAAGTCGGCACCTATCCGAACCAGCTGCGCGCCGATGGCAAGGGCAACATCTGGGCGGTCAACAAGTCGCGCGGACAGGATGACGATGCAGGCGACCGGCTGACGCGGATCATCCCCAAAGCAAACTAACTTCGCCCTAACCGGCAACAATCAGGCGACGCGCAGCCACAGGCCGCGCGTCGCCTGCGCGTGCGCATATTTATCAAACCATTGAATTTGTTGCAATTTAATCACTTCTGAAAGTCGGCTGTCACGATCTGTTGACCCGGCCCGACACTTTGCGCCACACGCGATGGCAAGGGCGCGCCCCCGCGCGGGACGGGCCATCACATCGCCAGCCTCTGTCAGCCAGCCACATCGTCGTCAGGGCGCGTGTTCCGCACGCCGCCCATCATCTGGCTTATCGGAGAGTTTCCATGCCCCAGAACACGCCGCAGCGCCGCCGCGCGTTTGCCAATTCCACGGCCCGCATCGCGCTGGCATCCGCACTGGCCTTCAGCACGGCCCCGACTGCGCTGCTGGCGCAGAACGTCGAAGACCCGAGTGCCGCCCAGAACATCGTTCTGGACACGGTCGTCATCACCGCCGCCGGTTTTGAGCAGCTGTTGAAAGACGCACCTGCCAGCGTCACCGTCGTCACGGCTGACGAGCTGGAAAAGGGAAATGCAACCAGCCTGACCGACATGCTGAAGGACGTCCAAGGCGTCACTGCCACAGGCAACCCGAACGAACAGGATATCCAGATCCGCGGGATGCCGGGGCAGTACACGCTGATCCTGGTCGACGGCAAACGCCAGAACACCCGCGATTCGCGCACCAACGGGTCGGGCGGCTATGAACAAAGCCTGATCCCCCCGGTGTCTGCCATCGAGCGGATCGAGGTCGTGCGCGGTCCGATGTCGTCCCTTTACGGGTCCGACGCGATGGGTGGCGTGATCAACATCATCACCAAGAAGGTCGCCGATGTCTGGAGTGGCGAGGCCACGGCCTCGACCACGCTGCAGGAAGACGACGACTTCGGCAATTCGCGCCAGCTGTCGTTCTACAGCTCGGGTCCGCTGGTCGCCGACAAACTTGGCCTGCAACTTTGGGGCCGCGTCCTGCGTCAGGACCGCGCCGGCACCGAAGACGGCCTGAACTCCGCCGACGAGAAAGACCTGACCGCCCGCCTGACCTGGACGCCGGACGATGCGCAGACGATCCGCTTCGAAGGGGGCAGCACCCGCATCGAACGCGAGCCTTATGCGCAGGAAAGCTACAGCAAGAACAACCGTGATCATCTGTCGCTGTCACATGACGGCCAATGGGCATGGGGCACGACCGAGGTGTCGCTGCAGCGCGAATGGGCGGAACGCACCAACTTCACCGACGCCGAGGGTGAAAACCCCCGCTCGCCGGAAATCCGCAACACGGTGCTGGACGCCAAGGCGACCCTGCAAGCCGGCGCCAACAACGAACACAAGATCAGCATCGGCGGCCAATATCTGAACGCGCAGCTGACCGACCAGAATCCCGGCTATCGCACCGGGCTGGATGAAAAATTCAGCGTCGATCAGTGGTCGCTGTTCATCGAAGACGAATGGCAGCTGCGCGACGACTTCGCACTGACGACGGGCCTGCGTTACAACGACCACGAAAACTACAAAGGCAACTTCACGCCCCGCCTGTATGGTGTGTGGAGCGCGACCGACGCGTGGACCGTCAAGGGCGGCGTGTCGACCGGTTTCCGTGCGCCGGACATCCGTTCGATCACACCGAACTATGCCTATACCACGGGCGGCGGACGGTGCAGCGTCACGAACACCTGCGGCGTCATTCTGGCCGATCCCGACCTGAAGGCCGAAAAGTCGACCAGCATCGAGCTCTCTGCGATGTACGATCAGGGTCCGTTGCAGTTCAGTGCAACCGCGTTCCAGACCAAGTTCAAGGACAAGATCGAAAACTATCGCACGGATCAACTGTGGGACGGCCCGCAATACATCGGTTCAGACGGACAGCCGCACCGCTACTTCGTCTGGTATAACCGCAACGTGTCCAGCGCCCGCATCCGCGGGGTCGAGCTGACCGCCAGCTATGACGTCAATGACGATCTGCGGGTGCGCGGAAACTATACCTATACCAAGTCAGAGCAGGAAACCGGCGACTACAAGGGCTTCCCACTGTCGCGGACGCCCAAGCACATGGCCAGCCTGCGTGCAGACTGGACGACGCCGGTCGAAGGGTTGGACCTCTGGGGTGCCGCCAACTACCACGGGACCGAGATCAATGCGGGCATGCGGGTCGGCCCCAACGGCCGTCCGATCACCATCAACGGTGTCGAGGGTCGCAAGTATGACGCCTACACCACCGTCGATCTGGGCCTGAACTACGAACTGAACGAAAACGCGGTGCTGAATTTTGCCGTCTACAACGCCTTCGACAAACGCGTCGAAGTCGAAGACGCCAACACCGTTCTGGAAGGCCGCCGTCTGTGGCTGGGGCTGACCGGCAAGTTCTGATCCTGCCTATCGATTGACCATCTGAGAGGGCGCCCGAGCGGCGCCCTTTTTTCATGTAGTGCAGTCCCTGAAATCACTTGCCAGTCGCCCCGCCTTGCGGCTAGGTCACCCCCGAACGTCGGGAGACGCTGGCGCAAGCCAGGGCCGAAGGAGCAACCGCCCCGGTAAACTCTCAGGCAAAAAGACCGTCGTTCGCCGAAAACTCTGGAGAGTGGCCATCCGGCCCGCCGAAGGGATAACGATCTCAGGCGCCCATCCGTGGGCAGGGACAGAGGGGGCATCTTGATCGCGGCCCCATGCCGCCCGGAGGATGCCCATGGCCGATTTGCGCCGCACACCGCTTTACGATCTGCACGTCGAACTGGGGGGCAAGATGGTGCCCTTCGCCGGGTGGGAAATGCCCGTCCAGTATCCGGCCGGGGTCATGACCGAACACCTGCACACCCGCGAAAAGGCCGGGCTGTTCGACGTGTCGCACATGGGACAGGTGATCCTGCAGGGCGACGATGCCGCCGCCGCGCTGGAAACACTGGTGCCCGCCGATATCGTCGGTCTGGCCGCAGGGCGTCAGCGTTACGGGCTGTTTACCAACGATGCGGGCGGAATCCTTGACGATCTGATGATCGCCAACAAGGGCGACCACCTGTTTCTGGTGGTGAACGCCGCCTGCGCCGATCAGGACATCGCCAATCTGGAAACTCTTTCCACCCGCGGCATCACGGTGACCCCGGTGACCGATCGCGGCCTGCTGGCCCTGCAGGGTCCGGGGGCCGAGGCCGTGCTGTCCGCGCTGGTGCCTGCCGCGCGTGACATGCGTTTCATGGACGTGATCGACGCAGACTGGGACGGCGCGCAGCTGTGGATTTCACGCTCGGGCTATACCGGTGAAGACGGCTATGAAATCTCGGTTCCCGCGTCGCGCGCGGTTGATCTTGCGCGCGCGCTGCTGGGCAACCCCGACGTCGCGCCGATCGGCCTTGGCGCCCGCGACAGCCTGCGGCTGGAGGCCGGGCTGCCGCTTTACGGCCATGACATGGACCAAGGCGTAACCCCGGCTGCGGCCGCACTTGGCTGGTCGATCCCGAAGTCGCGCCGGACTGACGGTCCCCGCGCCGGCGGCTTTCCGGGTGCCGACCGCATTCTGCCGGAACTCGGCCACGCCCAGATCACCCGTCGCGGCCTGCGCCCCGAAGGTCGTGCGCCGATCCGCGAAGGGGTCGAGCTGTTCGCCGATGAAACCGCCAGCCAACCGATTGGCCGCGTCACGTCGGGCGGGTTCGGGCCGTCGGTCCGTGGCCCTGTCGCGATGGCGACCCTGCCCGCCGATCTGACCGACGGCGCCGTGGTCTATGCGGAATTGCGCGGCAAGCGCGTTCCGGCCAAGATCGTTCCCATTCCCTTCATCAAGCCAACCTACAAACGCTAAAGGTGCGCGACATGCTGAAATTTACCGAAGACCACGAATGGCTGAAGGCTGACGGCGATGACGTCGTCGTGGGCATCACCGCGCATGCTAGCGAACAGCTGGGCGATGTCGTCTTCATCGAACTGCCCGAAGTCGGGCGCGAAGTGACGGCTGGCGAAGAGATCGTCGTTATCGAGTCCGTAAAGGCCGCATCGGACATCGTGGCCCCCTTGGCCGGCACCATCACCGCGGTGAACGACGCCCTGGCCGACGCGCCCGGCGACGTGAACGCCGACCCGTTGGCCGCGTGGTTCTTCCGCATCAAGCCCGCCGACGGCACCGACCTGTCGTCGTTCATGGATCAGGCCGCCTATGACGAGCTGATCGGCTGATCATCCACAACCCCTGGCCGTCCCGAAGCGGGGCGGTCCCGAAACGACAATCCGAAAGCTGATCCGATGACCCGCTGGACTCCGACCGACTACAACCCCGACGATTTCGCGAACCGCCGCCATATCGGCCCCAGCCCGGCCGAGATGGTCGAGATGCTGGCCGCGGTCGGGGCGACGTCGCTGGACGATCTGATCGGGCAGACCGTCCCCGCCTCGATCAGGCAGGATCAGCCGCTGGACTGGCCGGCGCTGTCCGAGCGCGAGCTGTTGGCGCGGATGCGTCAGGTCGCGGATCAGAACACCGTCATGACCAGCCTGATCGGTCAGGGCTATTACGGAACGGTCACACCCCCTGCGATCCAGCGCAACATTCTGGAAAACCCGGCGTGGTACACGGCCTATACCCCCTATCAGCCCGAAATCGCCCAAGGCCGGCTTGAGGCGCTGTTGAATTTCCAGACGATGGTGGCCGATCTGACCGGTCTGCCCGTCGCCAACGCCAGCCTTCTGGACGAAGCGACCGCCGCGGCCGAGGCGATGGCCATGGCGCAGCGGGTGGCGAAATCCAAGGCGACCGCGTTCTTCGTCGGTGACGACCTGCACCCGCAGACGATTTCCGTCATCGAAACCCGGGCCGAGCCGCTGGGCATCAAGATCATCAAGGGTAAGCCGGGTGATCTGGACCCCGCGTCCGTCTTTGGCGCGATCTTCCAGTATCCCGGCACCCACGGCCATATCCGCGACCTGACCGAAGATTGCGCGGCGCTGCACGGCGCTGGGGCCGTGGCGATCGTGGCCAGCGATCTGCTGGCCTTGTGCCTGCTGAAAGAACCGGGCGCGATGGGCGCCGATATCTGCGTGGGTTCAGCCCAGCGGTTCGGCGTTCCGATGGGCTATGGCGGCCCGCATGCAGGCTTCATGTCCTGCCGCGAGGATATGAAGCGCGCCATGCCCGGCCGCATCGTCGGCGTCAGCATCGACGCGCGGGGAAACCGCGCCTATCGCCTGTCGCTGCAAACCCGCGAACAGCATATCCGGCGCGAAAAGGCCACGTCGAACGTCTGCACCGCTCAGGCGCTGCTGGCGGTGATGGCGTCGTTCTATGCCGTGTTCCACGGCCCCGTCGGCCTTCGGGCCATTGCCGAACGTGTGCACCTGCACGCCGCCACGCTGGCACGCGCGTTGCGCAGTGCGGGCGCGGACGTCCAGCCCGAGGCGTTCTTTGACACCATCACCGTGCGCGTCGGCGTAGGACAGCAGGGAATTCTCGCCGCCGCCCGGCAGCGCGGGATCAACCTGCGCGCCGTCGGGCGCGACCGCGTCGGGATCAGCGTCGACGAGACCACGGATGCAGACGTCATCGCGCGGGTCTTGGATGTCTTTGGCATCACCGAGCCGCAAGACACCGCCATGCGCCCCGCAATCCCCGACGACCTGCTGCGCGATAGCGCGTATCTGACCCATCCCGTGTTTCACATGAACCGCGCCGAGTCCGAGATGATGCGCTACATGCGTCGCCTGTCCGACCGCGATCTGGCGCTGGACCGCGCGATGATCCCGCTGGGGTCTTGTACCATGAAGCTGAACGCGGCAGCCGAAATGATGCCGCTGACATGGCCCGAGTTTGGCGCGCTGCACCCATTCGCGCCCAAGGATCAGGCGGCGGGGTATCACCACGTGTTTGCCGACCTGACGGAAAAGCTGTGCACGATCACCGGGTATGACGCGTTTTCGCTGCAACCGAACTCGGGCGCGCAGGGGGAATATGCGGGGCTGCTGACGATTGCCGCCTATCACAAGGCGCGGGGCGAGGATCGCGACATCTGCCTGATTCCGACCAGCGCGCATGGCACCAACCCCGCCAGCGCCCAGATGGCCGGCATGAAGGTCGTGGTCGTGAAATCCGCACCGAACGGCGACATCGATCTGGAAGATTTCGCCGACAAGGCGGCCAAGGCGGGCGACAAGCTGGCGGCGGTCATGATCACCTATCCCAGCACCCACGGCGTGTTCGAAGATACCGTGCGCGACGTCTGCCGCATCACGCATGAACACGGCGGTCAGGTCTATATCGACGGGGCCAACATGAATGCGCTGGTCGGGCTGGTGAAACCCGGTGAGATCGGCGGCGATGTCAGCCACCTGAATCTGCACAAGACTTTCGCTATCCCGCATGGCGGCGGTGGTCCCGGCATGGGCCCGATCGGGGTCAAGACGCATCTGGCGCCTTACCTTCCCACTGACCCGTCGACCGGGGATATCGGGGCCGTTTCGGCGGCGCCGTGGGGGTCAGCCTCGATCCTGCTGATCTCTTGGGCATATATCCTGATGATGGGCGGTGCGGGTCTGACGCAGGCGACACGGGTCGCAATCCTGAACGCGAATTACATCGCCAGCCGGCTGGCCGGTGCCTACGCGATCCTGTTCATGGGCAACCGCGGCCGCGTCGCGCATGAATGCATCATCGACACCCGTCCCTTTGCCGAGATCGGCGTCACCGTCGATGACGTTGCCAAGCGTCTGGTCGACAACGGCTTCCACGCGCCCACGATGAGCTGGCCCGTCGCCGGCACCCTGATGGTCGAGCCGACCGAGTCTGAGACCAAAGCCGAGATCGACCGCTTCATCACCGCGATGCTGGCGATCCGCGACGAAATCACCAAGGTCGCCGACGGCACCTATGAGGCGACGAACAGCCCGCTGCGCCACGCCCCCCACACGGTCGAGGATCTGATCGGGGAATGGGACCGGCCATACACCCGCGAAGAAGGCTGCTTCCCTCCGGGGTCGTTCCGCACCGACAAATACTGGCCGCCGGTGGGCCGCGTGGACAACGTCCATGGCGACCGGAACCTGATCTGCACCTGCCCGCCCGTCGAATCCTACGCGCAGGCCGCGGAATAGATGCGCGTCCCCGGAACTGCACCCAAGCGTCCGCGTTCGGGTGCAGGTCTTTAATAAGGAAGGGGAATCCCATGAAGGGACTGATCGCTTGGTTTTTGGGCGTGCCGATCGTTGTCATCATTCTGCTGTATGTGACGGGGATCTTCTAGGATCATGGCAGACACGCGCATCCTGACGTGTCTTCACTGCGGGCAGTCAAATCGGCTGCCCGTTGACCGTTTGGGACAATCACCCAAATGCGGCACTTGCGGCGCGGACATGATGCCAAAAAAGCCCGTGCCGGTCGATTTCCAGTTCCTTCAGAAAGCCGCCCGGACCGATCAGGTCCCGCTGGTCGTCGATTTCTGGGCCCCGTGGTGTGGCCCCTGCCGCCAGATGGCGCCCGAATTCGAAAAAGCCGCGGCGACGTTGGCCGGGCAGGTGCGCCTCGCCAAGATCGACACAGAAAAAGAGCCGCAAGCGTCGACCAAATGGAACATCCGGGGCATCCCGGCCTTCATCATGTTCCAGTCAGGCAAGGAAAAGGCGCGACTTGCGGGCGCACGCCCCGCCGCCCAACTGGTCGATTGGGTCCGGCAGGGCGCGCAGTAGTCGTCTAGATCGTCGCGTTGCCGATCCCGCCATCCAACAGCAGGTTCTGCCCTACGATGAACCGCGCGTGATCCGAACACAGGAACGCGCAGGCCGCACCGAAATCTTCGGCCCGACCGTAATGCCGCGTGGGGATGGACGCCTCGCGCTGTTCCCGTGCTTGGGCGGGCGAGATGTCTTTTTTCTTGGCCACGCCGGCATCAATCGAAGTGGCGCGGTCGGTGTCGTGGATTCCCGGAAGAATGTTGTTCACGCAGACCCCGAACGGCGCGACCTGACGCGACATGCCGGCCACGAACCCGGTCAGCCCCGCACGGGCGCTGTTGGACAGCCCGAGTTCGGCAATGGGTGAGCGGACGGACTGCGAAGTGATATTCACGACCCGCCCCCAGCCCTGTTCCATCATCGCGGGCACCAGCGCCTGCATCAGGGCCACGGCCGACAGCATGTTGGCGTCGATGGCGCGGATGAAGTCGTCGCGACTCCAATCCGTCCACTGGCCCGGCGGCGGGCCGCCCGCATTCGTCACAAGGATATCCACGTCGCCCGCGGCTTTCAGCACCGCGGCGCGGCCTTCGTCGGTCGTGATGTCGGCGGCCACCGGTTCGACGGTAACCTTGTAGCGGTCAGCGATTTCCCACGCAGTCTGCGTCAGCGGTCCTTCGCTGCGCGCGTTGATCACCAGATTGACGCCTTCGGCGGCCAGCGCCTCGGCGCAGCCACGGCCCAACCCCTTTGACGCGGCGCAGACCAGCGCCCGCTTGCCCTTGATCCCAAGATCCATCGAAGCTCTCCCTTCACTTTGTCGCCACGCAACAGTGCAGGGCGGGGAAGGTCAATCCCGAGAAGCGGGCCCGACGCCCAACCCGCCACTGTCCAGCCGCCTGAGCGACCGGTCCAGATTGGCCGCCTGCGCGTCGATGTCGCGCATGGCACGGCGCACGAACGCCAGATGATCGTGCGACGCCGCGCGCGCCGCATCCGGCCGGCGGTCGATGATCGCCTGTGCAATCGTCAGGTGCTGTGCATGCAGAAGGTCGCGGATATCGGGCACCGTGAACATCCGCTGCCGGTTGCGCAGAACGTCGCTGCGCAGAATGCCAGTCAAAGCGCGCATGATCTGAAGCAGGACCAGATTCTGGCTCGCCTCGTAAATCGCGATGTGCAGATCGGCGTCTGCGGCCGCTTCTTCGGCGGGATCGCGGGACAGGTGGGCGGCATCGATCCGGTTGACGCACTGGCGAATTGTTTCGATTTCGGGTGCCGTTGCACGCTCGGCGGCCATTCCGGCTGCCGATGTCTCGACGATATCGCGGAATTCCAGATAGTCGTCGGCCACCCCGGAATGATCGGCCATCAACGCGATCAGCGGATCGCGGATGCTGCCTTGCCCCAAGGCTGCGACCACCAGTGCGCGCCCCCGCTTGACCAGCAGCCCCCGACCCTCCAGCGCCTTCAGCGCGTCGCGCAACGTCGGGCGCGACACGTTCAGCCGCAGCGCCATCTCGCGTTCCGGCAGCAGCGCCTCTCCGGGACGAAGGGCCCCTTCCAGGATCAGCCCCTCGATCCGTCGCGTCACCGTTTCAGCCGTGCGTCCCGCGCGAATTGGGTCGTGATCCATGTGCCGTCCTGTGTGGCGAAACGCTATTCCAGTGAGATCGTCATCTCTGCTGCCCGTGCAGCAGTGGTCAAGTTGTTTTGGACAACGGCATCGCTTGACACGTTTGGTAAAGACATTTTACCAAACCTTAGCCGCGGATCTGGGAGGATCTGCGCATCTTTGATCTGCATTGCTGACGCCGAACGCGATCCAATATCGCGGGGCGCAAGATGCACAGGGGGGGAGAGAACTGGATGTCCACTGGCTTATTGGCGCTGTTGGCGTTTCTGCCGATCATCACAGCCGGCGTGCTGTTGATCGGTTTCAGGATGCCTGCGCGCATCGTCATGCCGTTGACCTACGTCATCGCCGTGGTTGTGGCCTTGGGTGCATGGGGGGTCAGCGCAAACCGCGTGATTGCGTCCACCCTACAGGGGCTGATGCAAACCGGGGGACTTCTCTGGATCATTTTCGGCGCTTTGCTGCTGCTCAACACACTGAAACATTCGGGCGCCATCGCCACAATCCGTTCGGGTTTCACGGCGATCACGCCTGACCGCCGGATTCAGGTCATCCTGATCGCGTGGCTTTTCGGATCGTTCATCGAAGGCGCGTCCGGCTTTGGCACGCCCGCCGCGGTCGCCGCACCGCTTTTGGTTGCCGTGGGCTTTCCTGCAATGGCGGCTGTCGTCTTTGGTCTGATGATCCAGTCGACGCCGGTGTCATTCGGCGCCGTCGGCACACCGTTGATCGTGGGGGTTCAGACCGGCCTTGACCAATCCACCATCACGGGCGAACTGGTGGCGGCAGGTTCCAGCTGGCAGCAGTTCTTCCATGTAATCACCAGCGAGGTCGCGGTCCTGCATGCGATCTGCGGCACGCTTCTGCCGCTGATGCTGGTCATGGTCATGACCCGTTTCTTCGGGCGCAACAAAAGCTGGACCGAAGGACTGGCCGCCGCGCCGTTTGCCTTGGTCGCAGCTTTCGCGATGACTGTTCCCTACGTGCTGGCAGCCGTCTTCCTTGGGGCAGAGTTCCCGTCGATCATCGGCGGTCTGTTCGGTCTCGGACTGATGACCTTTCTGGCCAAACGCGGCATCCTGTTGCCCAAGCAAACGTGGGACTTCCCCCCGGTCGCCGAGTGGTCGAAAGAGTGGTTCGGCTCCGTCGACATCAAGCTGGACGATCTTGCCACCCGCAAGATCCCGTTGGCGCTGGCGTGGTTCCCTTATATCCTGCTGGCAATCGTGCTGGTCCTCAGCCGTACCATCAAGCCTTTCGGCGACGCGCTGAAAGCGTTCGACATCAAGGTCAACAATATCCTTGGCGAACAGGGTATCACCGGCGACTTTTCCCTGCTGTTCAATCCTGGAGGTATTCTGGCCGTCATCTGCCTGATCACCGTTCTGTTGCACCGCATGTCGTGGTCGGGCTTTGGTCGTGCGATCAACGAAAGCAGTGCCACCATCCTTGGGGCGGGGTTCGTTCTGATTTTCACCGTGCCGATGGTGCGGGTCATGATCAACTCGGGCGTCAACGCGAACGACCTGCAAAGCATGCCGGTGCTGATGGCTGACTGGGTCTCGGTTCAGGTGGGTCACATCTATCCGTTCTTTGCGCCGACGATCGGCTCGCTCGGGGCGTTCCTTGCCGGGTCGAACACGGTCAGCAACCTGATGCTGAGCCAGTTCCAGTTCTCGGTCGCGCAGAACCTTGGCCTGTCCACCGCACTGATGGTTGCGGGCCAGTCGGTCGGCGCAGCCGCGGGCAACATGATCGCCATCCACAACGTCGTGGCTGCGTCCGCGACTGTGGGTCTTCTGGGACGGGAAGGCGCCACGCTGCGGATCACGATCCTGCCCACGATCTATTACCTGGCGCTGTCGGGTCTGCTGCTTTTGATCGGGTTCTTCGTGCTTGGTCTTGGCGATCCGCTGACCCCGTTCTGATACCATCTCGACCGGGGGCGACATTGCTATTCCCCCGGTCGTACTCTTGTTGAGAAGGAGCTACGCGTGTCGACAATTGCGATGCCGAAGCCAGATCAAGGGATCCTTTCCCGCAAGTTCGAGATCATCGCGGCCCTGACGGCCGCCCTTCCGCCTGATGGCGTGATTTCCGACCCCGAGGAAACGCGCGCCTATGAATGCGACGCCCTGACTGCATACCGCTGTGCGCCCTTGGCCGTGGTGCTGCCCCGCTCGACCGAGGAAGTCGCCGCCGCGATGCGGATCTGTTACCAGATGGGCGTGCCGGTCATCCCGCGCGGTGCGGGCACATCGCTGGCCGGCGGCGCCCTGCCGACCGCGGACAGTGTCGTCATCGGCACGATGCGCCTGCGTGAGTTTCTGGAAATCGACACCCAGAACCGCTTCATCCGGGTTCAAACCGGCGTCACCAACCTGTCCGTCAGCGCCGAACTGGAGCCTGAGGGCTTCTTCTACGCGCCGGACCCGTCATCGCAACTGGCCTGCACCATCGCCGGCAATATCGGCATGAATTCCGGCGGCGCGCATTGCCTGAAATACGGCGTCACCACCAACAACCTGCTGGGCGTCCGCATGGTCCTGCCCGATGGCGAAATCGTCGATTTGGGTGGCCCATATCTCTCTGGCGGCGATCTGGACCTGCTGGGCCTGATCTGCGGGTCCGAAGGCCAGCTTGGCATCGTGACCGAGGCCACGCTGCGCATCCTGCCCCGGCCCGAAGGCGCGCGACCCATGCTGATCGGCTTTGACTGCGCGGAAACCGCGGGCGAATGCGTGGCCCGGATCATCCGCTCGGGCCTCTTGCCGGTGGCCATCGAATATATGGACGACGTCTGCCTGCGCGCGGTCGAATCTTTCGCCAAGGCAGGCTATCCCGATTGCCCCGCCGTCCTGATCGTCGAGGTTGAGGGATCGGAGGCCGAGATCACCGACCAGACCACCCGCATCAAGGCCATCGCCGATCAACTGAACCCGATCGAGTTCCGCACCTGCCGCAGCGCCGATGAAGCCGTCGCCATCTGGAAGGGCCGCAAGTCGGCATTCGGTGCGATGGGGCGTCTGGGCGACTATCTGTGTCTTGATGGCACAGTCCCGGTATCGAAACTGCCCTACACCCTGAAACGCATCGGAGAGCTGTCCAAGGAACACGGGCTTGAGGTCGCGAACGTGTTTCACGCGGGCGACGGCAACATGCACCCGCTGATCCTGTTCAACGCCAACCAGCCCGGCGATCTGGAACGGGCCGAGGCGTTTGGCGCTGATATCCTGCGCGTCTGCGTCGAGGTCGGCGGCTGTCTGACCGGCGAGCACGGCGTCGGCATCGAAAAGCGCGACCTGATGGGTGAACAGTATGCCCCCGATGACATGTCCATCCAGATGGAGATCAAGGACGCGTTCGACCCGAAATGGCTTTTGAACCCGGCAAAGGTGTTCCCCTTGGAGGCAAGCCGCCCCCACCGAGAGGCGGCCGCCCGATGCTGATGACGACCGACACCATCACACCAGCGTCCGAGGCTGAACTGGCGACGTTTGTCGCCGATAGTGCGGCGTCACGGCGTCGCCTGCGCATTCAGGGTGGCGGCACGCGCGGCGGAACCCCCGTTCAGGCCGACGCCACGCTGTCGACAGCCGGCCTTTCGGGCGTCGTTGATTACGAACCCGGCGCGCTGACCCTTATCGTGCGCACCGGCACCCCGCTTGACGAGGTCACGCGGTTGCTTGCCTCCGAAGGACAGGCCTTGGCGTTCGAGCCGATGGACCACCGCGTCCTTCTGGGCTCAAACGGCACCCCGACCATCGGCGGCATGGTGGCGGCGAACGTGTCCGGCCCCCGCCGCCTGCAGGCCGGCGCGTGCCGTGACCATGTGCTGGGCGTGCGGTTCGTCGATGGGCGCGGACGCATCATCAAGAATGGCGGTCGCGTGATGAAGAACGTGACCGGCATGGATCTGGGCAAGCTCATGTCCGGGGCACATGGCACGCTGGGCGTTCTGACCGAGGTGTCATTGAAAACCCTGCCCGTGGCCGAGGCGCAGTCGACGCTGGCGTTTCCCGGTGTGACGGCCGCCGACGCAGTGCGCCTTTTTTCAACAACGCTCGCCACGCCGTTCGAGGTGACAGGTGCCGCCTTTCACGACGGCACGGCGTGGCTTCGAATCGAAGGGCTGGGGCCGCAGGTCGCCTATCGTCTCGACCGCATCGCGGCGCTGTTTCCGGGCCAGCGGATCGACGTCGTCGAGGATGCGGACAGCGCCGAAATCTGGCGTGGTCTGCGCGATCTCAGCCATCTGGCAGACAGCGAACAGCCCGTCTGGCGCATTGCCGCGCGCCCGTCGGATGCCCCCGGGATTGTCGCGGCACTGACCGCGCAAGGTGGGCAGGCGTCCCTTGACTGGGGTGGTGGGCTGATCTGGTACGCGGGTCCGGCGCCCGCGGACGCCGTTCGTCACGCCGCGGCCAATGGCACCGCGATCCTTGTGCGCCCCGGTGCCAGCGGCCATTCGCAATCGTTTCCGCCTGCCCTGCGCGGTGTCGCCGCGCTGGCCGCTGCCATGCGCCGCACGTTTGATCCGGCAGGCATCCTTAACCCCGACCCGAACGGCACCTGAGATGCAGACCCAGTTTTCCCCGGCCCAATTGGCCGATCCGTCAACCGCGCGGTCCAACGAAATCCTTCGGTCCTGCGTCCATTGCGGGTTCTGCACGGCGACCTGCCCGACCTACAAGATTCTGGGCGACGAATTGGACAGCCCGCGTGGCCGGATCTATCTGATCAAGGACATGCTGGAAAACGACCGCGCGCCGGATGCCAACACGGTCAAGCATATCGACCGCTGTCTGTCCTGTCTCAGCTGCATGACCACCTGTCCGTCCGGGGTGCATTACATGCATCTGGTCGACCACGCCCGCGAATATATCGAAGAACGGTATCGCCGCCCGTGGGACGAACGCGCCCTGCGTTGGGTCTTGGCAAAGGTCCTTCCCTATCCGAGCCGGTTCCGGCTGGCGCTGTGGGGGGCAAAGTTGGCGCGGCCTTTCCGCAAGCTGATGCCGGACGCGCGGCTGCGCGCGATGCTGGACATGGCCCCGGCGCAGATCCCGCCGCGCAGCCCGCAGGACCGCCCTCAAAGCTTTGCCCCGAAGGCCGCCCGGGCCAAGCGGGTCGCACTGCTCATCGGTTGCGCGCAGCGGGCGCTGAACACCGACATCAACGACGCGACCATCCGCCTGCTGCAGCGTCACGGCTGTGAGGTGGTGATCCCGAAAGGCGTCGGCTGCTGCGGTGCACTGACCCACCACATGGGCAAGACGAGCGAAAGCCACGCCATGGCCGCAGCCAACATCCGCGCATTGATGCCGGAAATCGACGGCAAGGGGTTGGATGCGATCGTCATCAACACCTCGGGCTGCGGCACCACGGTCAAGGATTACGGACACATGTTCCGCAACGACCCCTTGGCCGAGGACGCGGCACGGGTCGCGGCACTCGCCCGCGACATATCCGAGGTGATGGTCGATCTGGGCCTGACGGACGCCACCCACGCCCCCCCGCTGCGCGTGGCCTATCACGCGGCGTGTTCGTTGCAGCACGGCCAGCAGGTCAGGTCAGCGCCCAAGGACCTGCTGAAGGCGGCCGGGTTCGTCGTCGTCGAACCGAAGGACGCGCATATCTGCTGCGGGTCCGCCGGGACATACAACCTGATGCAGCCCGAAATCTCGGCCCAGTTGAAATCCCGCAAGGTCGCCACGCTGGAGGCGACGCGTCCCGACATCATCAGTGCCGGCAACATCGGCTGCATGATGCAGATCGGGTCAGGGATCGGCGTTCCGGTCGTACACACTGCCGAGTTGCTCGACTGGGCAACCGGCGGGCCGAAGCCGCGCGCGTTGGACGCGGTGCGTCAGGACGTCGCCTGACCATCCGGCACGGTCCCGCCCAGCACTGAGGTCAGTTCCTGCGCAGCCGCCCGAACGGTTTCGCCCATCCGGGCCATGCCGTCCTGCGGCAAGCGGGTGGCCAGGGCCGAGATCGAGATGGCGCCCATCGGATCGCCGTAGGCATCCCAGACGACCGCCGCGACGCAGCGCATGCCGGGTGTGAATTCCTGATTGTCATACGCGAACCCGTTCTGCCGGATCGCCGCGATATCGGCCCGGACGGCGGCCAGATCGATAAGACTGTGCCGCGTGGCGGGCCGCAGACCGTGGCGGGCCACGAACGCCTCGATCGCGTCGTCGGGCCACGTCGCAAGGATTGCCTTGCCCATGCCTGAATTCAGGACCGGCGCCCGACCACCGGGCGGGGCGATGGCGCGGATGATTTCCCGGCTTTCGACCTGGGCCACGGTGATCACCTCGCCATCCTCAAGAATCCCCAGGTTGGCGGTTTCATGGCTGAAGTCACGCAGTCGACGCAGAAACGGCATGGCTGCGGCGATGAAGCTTTGCCAGCGGGTGAACGCGATCCCCACCGCAAAGGCCTTGCGCCCCACAACCCAGTGCGAATTGCCCCCGTCGAACTGAGCGAAGCCGCGCCGTTCCAGTGTCGTCAGCAACCGATGCGCAGTCGACGGCGCCAGCCCCGCCAGTCCCGCCAGTTGCGTCAGTCGCGCACCTTCCGGATGGGCAGCCAGCAGTTCCAGAAGTCCCAACGCCCGATCAACCGACTGGACCGTATCGCCCTGCTTTTCCATTTTCACGCCGCATTTTCCATATCGTGGAAAACAGCCGCTAACATGTGGTGAGATCGCCGGCAAATCCCCTATCTTCGGATCAAACATTCTCTCAGGAGGGGAAAGATGACCGACTACGTCGAACGCGCAGGCCTTCAGGTCGCCACCGTCCTTGCCGATTTCGTCGAATCCGAGCTGTTGCCGGGTCTTTCGATCACCGCGGATCAGTTCTGGCAGGGATATGCCCAGATCCTGCGCGACTTTGCGCCGGAAAACCGCAAACTGCTGTCGATCCGGGATGATTTCCAGACGAAGATCGATGAATGGCTCAGCGCCCACAAGACGCAGGACTGGGACAATGCAGCCTGGGTCACTTTCCTGAAAGAGATCGGCTATATCGTGCCCGAAGGCACGGATTTCACGGTCGAGACCGGCCCGGCTGACGCCGAGATTGCAACCGTCGCCGGGCCGCAGCTGGTCGTCCCGGTTATGAATGCGCGGTTTGCTCTGAATGCGGCGAACGCCCGCTGGGGTTCGCTTTACGACGCGCTTTACGGCACCGACGCGCTGCCGGGCGCACCCGAAGGCACGGGCTACGACGCCAAGCGGGGCGCGGCGGCCGTGGCGAAGGCCGCCGAGTTTCTGGATCAGGCGATCCCGCTGGCATCCGGCCACCACGCCGACGTGACCGCGTGGCGGGTTGTTGACGGTCGCGCCGTGGCCACGATCGACGGGAAGGATGTCGAACTGGCCGATCCTTCCGCCTTTGTTGGCCACGCAGGCGAAGGCCCGAAACAGTCGCTTCTGTTCCGCCACAACGGCCTGCACATCGAACTGGTGTTCGACCCCGATCACCCGGTTGGCGCGGCCAGCCCGTCCGGTCTGCGCGACGTGGTGCTGGAATCCGCCCTGACAGCCATTCAGGACTGCGAAGATTCGATCGCCGCGGTCGATGCGGACGACAAGGTCGTCGTCTATCGCAACTGGCTGGGCCTGATGAAGGGCGATCTGGTCGACACCTTTGACAAGGGCGGCAAATCCCAGACCCGCCGCCTGAACGCCGACCGCGACTTTACCGCACCCGATGGCACAAGCTTCACGCTGCCGGGACGCGCGGTCCTGCTGGTCCGCAACGTCGGCCACCTGATGACGACCGATGCGGTCTTGCTGGACGGGCAGGAAACGCCCGAGGGCATCCTTGACGCCGTGATGACGGTCACCGCCGCCGTCCACGACCTGATTAAGACCGACGGGCCGCGCAACTCTCGGGCAGGTTCGGTCTATGTCGTGAAACCCAAGATGCACGGCCCGGATGAGGCAGCGTTCGCCAACCGCACCTATGCCGCCGTGGAAGACCTGCTGGGCCTTGCGCGCGGCACCGTCAAGCTGGGGCTGATGGACGAAGAACGCCGCACCTCGGTCAACCTGCGCGAGGCGATCCGCGCGCTGAAGGACCGCATCGCGTTCATCAATACCGGGTTCCTGGACCGCACGGGCGACGAGATCCACACCGTGATGCGGGGCGGTCCCGTCCTGCCCAAGGCCGAGATGAAGGACGCCGACTGGCTGTCCGCGTATGAGGACGGCAACGTGGATGCAGGTCTGGCCACCGGGCTGAACGGCAAGGGCCAGATCGGCAAAGGCATGTGGGCCAAGCCCGACGCCATGGCCGAGATGCTGAGCGTGAAGATCGGCCACCCGAAATCGGGCGCCAACACCGCATGGGTCCCCTCGCCCACGGCGGCCACGCTGCACGCGACGCATTACCATCAGGTGAACGTGACAGATCGTCAGGCGGAGCTGAAATCACGCACCCGCGCCAGCCAGGACAAGCTGATGACCCCACCCCTGATGGGCAAGCGCAACCTGTCGGACGCCCAGATCAAGCGCGAGATCGACCTGAACACCCAGTCGATCCTGGGCTATGTGGTGCGCTGGGTCGATCAGGGCGTCGGTTGTTCCAAGGTGCCAGACATCGACAACGTCCCGCTGATGGAAGATCGCGCCACGCTGCGGATCTCGGCCCAGTTTCTGGCCAACTGGCTGAAGCACGGTATCATCACCAAAGCGCAGGTCGACGAAAGTCTGCGCCGCATGGCGATCGAGGTGGACCGCCAGAACGCGGGCGACCCCCTCTATCGCCCGATGGCTCCGGCATATGACGGGCCGGCCTTCAACGCGGCGCGCGATCTGATCGTGAAGGGCGCCGAACAACCCTCGGGCTATACCGAGCCATTGCTGCACGCATGGCGTCGCGTGGCCAAAGCACAGTAAACGCAGGGATCAACCATGAAAACCATCACTCGCCTTGACCTTGACGACGCGCGCCAGCTGATTGCCGGCGCCAGCGCGCACGCGACCGAAATCGGGGTGCCGATGTGCATCGCCATCACCGACGAGTCCGGTCAGCTGATCGCGTTCGAACGCATGGAAGGGGGCAAGGTCACCTCGACCACCATCGCGATCGACAAATCCTTTACCGCATCCGCCGCCAAGAAGGCCACGCACGAATACGGCGCGGCCAGCCAGCCCGGATCGCCTGCGCATGGCATCAACTCGGCCATCGGCGGTCGGCTGATGGTCGTGGCTGGTGGGCTGCCGATCCGGTGGGACGGGCAGGTCGTGGGCGGGATCGGTGTGTCGTCAGGATCGCCCGCACAGGATCAGGCGGTCGCGCAGGCCGGGATCGACGCGTGGACGGCATCGGCAAAGGCCCCCGACGCAAGCTGAAGCGGTGCGCCCCCGCCTGCCGCAAGCAGGCGGGGGGTCGCGCATTTCCCCCGTATTAACAAAGTTTTGGTTGCGGCTGGCAGGGTTCCGTCAGACAAAGGCCTGTGTATCTGAACCAGTCGTAGTCTGACGGGACAAATTGTGAACGAGTTTCAAGTCAACCAGCCCTCCACCCTGCGTGAGCGGCTCCGTCATGACACGCGGACCCAACATGAACGCTTCGATTCGGCGATGTCGGCGCTTGATATCGGCACCGAAGACGGCTTGGGCGATTTTCTGTCAGTTCAATATGATGCGCTTGCCACGCTGGCGTCCGCCGACGGCGATGACCGGGCCGAGGCAGAGGATATCCGGGCTGAATTGATGGCCGCACTGGCGGCGGACCTTGAGGCGCTGGGGCGTCCCACGGGCCTGTCGTCGACCCGATCCACACTGAAGGCTGACCCGACGGCAGTTCTGTATATCCTTCTTGGGTCGCGGCTTGGAACGCAGGTCCTGGCGCGCACGTGGACGCGCACCGCGACCGGGGCGGCGCTGAATGCGGGTCGATACCTGACCCTTGATTCGCGCAAGGATGCATGGCGCGGGTTCTGCGCGCGCACGGGCGACACGCCATCCCGTGGCGTCAAGGCGGACCTGGTCGTGGCTGATGCCATCGCGATCTTTGATCATTATCTTACGGTGTTGTCTGATACGACAGCGCGCACCGCGCCCGTGCATCTGCGCTCTGCCAATGGCTGATTCCAGAACCCCGGGGCCGACCGCCACCTTTGCGCCCGGTCCGGTGCCCAGCCAAACCGTCGACCAGACCGCGCTGGATAATTGTGCCCGAGAGCCGATCCAGTTTCTTGGCAGCGTCCAGTCATTCGGCTGCCTGTTGGTTCTGTCCAATGACTGGATCGTCCAGAACGCTTCGGCCAACACCGCCGATGTCCTTGGGCTGGATCCGGCGGCTATTGTCGCAACCCGCCTGATCGAACATCTGCCGCCCGACGCGATGCATCTGCTGCGCGGCAAGGTTCAGATGTTGGGACGCGGCGATAACGGCGTGCAGATTTTCGGCGCCGACCTGTTCGATGACGGGCGCTTGTTCGACGTGGCCGTCCACAGATGCGACGGTCTGTTCCTGTTCGATTTCGAACGTGCCCACGCGAACCGGGGCCGGCACGATCCGTCCATCACGGCGGCGCTTTTGACGCGGGTGCAGCAGGCAGGCGACGTCACCGCAATGTGTGACATCGCCGTCAACGGCATCTGGGCAATGACCGGCTTTGACCGCGTGATGCTGTACCGGTTTGAACCCGATTTCAGCGGTGTCGTCATTGCCGAGGCCTTGGGCGCCGGTGCCGAAAGCTATATCGGGCATCGCTTCCCGGCGGCTGACATTCCACCGCAGGCGCGCGCGCTTTACACCCGCAGCCTGCAGCGGATCATCGCGGATGTGGACGCGCCCGTCTATCCACTGATCCCAGATCACGCGCGCGACGGTCGCCCGGTGGACCTGTCCTTGTCCGTAACACGCGCCGTATCACCCATTCACCTGCAATACCTGCGCAACATGGGGGTCGGCGCGTCTATGTCTGTTTCCATCCTGCGCGATGGAAAGCTGTGGGGCATGGTGGCGTGCCATCACCCCAGACCGCATTACGTCGACTACGAAATCCGTTCGGCGATAGAAATGTTCTGCCGTCTTCTGTCGTACGAACTTGCGCTGGCCGAAAACCATCAGCAGCAGGACCAGACGAACCGCGCGTATGATCTGCATGAACGGCTGTCGATGCTGGGTGCCAGCGGCTCGGACCCGGCGTCAGACCTGTCGGATCTGGCCAACGGCATCAACGGGGTGATCCCGGTCGATGGCGTGGCGATGATCAGCGACGGGCTTTACCGGTCAGACGGCCTTTCCCCGACAGAGGCGGAGTTTCAGGTTCTGGTGCGCCATCTGGCCCGGTCCGGCGCGGGTCAGGTTTATGCCACCGAACATGTCGCGGCGGCCTTCCCGGGCGTGATTGCCGATGATCGCGATATCGGCGGGCTTCTTGCGGTTCCGATCCGACGCCAGCCGGCCGAATATGTCCTGCTGCTGCGGCGCGAAGTCACGCGGACCGTGGACTGGGCCGGACCGCCGGAAAAGCAGATCACGCCTGATGGACGCCTGTCGCCACGGCAAAGCTTTTCGACCTGGCGCGAAGAGGTCCGCGGACATTCGCAAGCCTGGAGCGTGGGCGACCTGCGGGCCGCCGAAGTGCTGCGCGTAACATTGCTTAAATTGGTGCTGAAACAAACCTCGGACACCAGCAGCCGCGACCAGCGCCGCAGTCAGCAACAGGAAGTGCTGATTGCCGAACTGAACCACCGAATGCGCAACGTCTTTGGCCTGATCAACGGATTGATTGGGCGCGGTGCCGAAAACGAAGACGTTACGACCGAAGTCTTTGCTGACGAAATGCGCGCCCGTGTCGGGGCGTTGGCGCGTGCGCATGACGGGCTGACCGATATCACCAAGGCCGTGCAGACGGTCTGCGAGGTGATCTCTGACGAAGTCAGCGCGTTTGCCGGAAACAGCACGCACCAGCTGCGGTTTTCTGGTGGAGATGCTGTCGTCAAACCTTCGGCGCGCAGCACGGTCGCGTTGGTCCTGCACGAACTGGTCACGAACGCCGCAAAATACGGCGCGCTGTCTGTGCCCGAAGGTGAAGTGGATGTCCGTGTCTTTTCGGGGGCACGCAACGCGCTGCATCTGGTCTGGACCGAGCGTAACGGGCCGCCGGTCACCGCCCCTTCGCGAAGTGGTTTCGGCAGCACTCTGCTGGCGCGTGCGATCCCGCACGAACTGGACGGAACGGCCAACATCAACTTCGACCCGACCGGGGTGGTGGCAGAATTCTGCATCCCGCCCGAACAGGTGGAACGGTTTCAGGACGCGCCGCGTGTCGGCGAACCGGCAGTTGTCACCGCGGCAGAGATTGACGGGCTGGTTGCGACGTCCGATGGCCGCGCGCTGGCGCGCGCCCTCGTCGTCGAAGACAATCTGCTGATCGCAATGAACGCGTCGGATTCCTTGCGCGCTCTGGGCGTGACCGATGTGGTGATCGTCGGATCGGTCAGTGCGGCGTTGGAGCGCGTGGCCAAAGGAAATTTCGACTTTGCCATCCTCGATCTTGACCTCGGGGGCGTTCTTTCCACCCCCGTGGCCGAGGCCCTGCGTGCGGCGGGGATCCCGTTCCTGCTGGCCACCGGATACGACGCTGGCGCCGGGGACGAACCCGCATTCCGGGACGTGCCGCTGTTGCGCAAGCCTTACAGCAATGAAGCGATTTCGCTGGCGCTGTCTACGGCGGGGCTGCTGCAACCGAAATCTTGACGTGGCGGGGCCAGCACGGCCCCGCGCTTCAGACAGTCTGCAGCAGCGCCATGGCCTGCGCGGCCAGTTCACCCGGTGTGGCGCCGTCGTCGGCAAGCCGAACGTCAGCCGGGCGGGCGGTGGTCAGAACTGCGCGGACATTGCGCATGTCATTGTCCACCCGTGCCTGCGCAGCGTCCCCGGTCAGTCCCTGATCGCGCCACCGCGTCGCAAATCGGGTCTGCAACCTCGCCTCTGGGACGTCCAGAAACACCGTCGCATCCCAGATGTCCTGCATCTCGGCCCAGCCGGGCAGGTCGGCCAGAAGGTAATTCCCTTCGACGATCAGCACGCGGTCTTCAGGACCGATCCAAATCGCACCGGCAATCGCCGCATCGCGGTCGCGGTCGAATGCGGGCAGGATCACCTCATCCTCACCCGCTTTCAGACGGCGCAGCGCGTGGGCCAGACCGGCAGTGTCGAACGTCTCTGGCGCACCCTTGCGCGGGCGCAGTCCCGCTGCGTCCAGAAGGATGTTGTCCAGATGGAACCCGTCCATCGGCACCACCCGCGCCCCTAAAGCCTGCGCCAGCACCGGGGCGAGGGTCGATTTCCCCGCCCCCGGCGGACCGGCCAGCGCAATCAGACGGCGTGTCACGCCATCACATCCTCGGGCTGCTTGGCGCCGGTCATATAGGCGACGGCGTCCGACATGCTGTGATCCTTGGGATTGATCACGCAAAGCCGCTTGCCCAGACGGTGGATGTGAATCCGGTCTGCGATTTCAAACACATGAGGCATGTTGTGCGAAATAAGGACGATCGGCACGCCCTTTGACCGCACGTCCTGGATCAGGTCCAGCACGCGACGGCTTTCCTTGACGCCCAGCGCGGCAGTCGGCTCATCCAGGAAAATCACGCGGCTGCCAAAGGCGGCAGCGCGTGCCACCGCGATGCCCTGACGCTGACCACCCGACAGCGTTTCGACGGGCTGGTCGATCGACTGGATCGTCATCAGGCCCAACTCGGACAGTTTCTGGCGGCTGAACTGCGCCATCGCGGGGCGGTCCAGCATCCCGAACCAACGGCCCAAGGGACCGGCGGTCTTGATCTCGCGCCCCATGAACATGTTGTCGGCAATCGACAGCGCGGGCGACAACGCCAGCGTCTGATAGACCGTCTCGATCCCCGCGCGACGCGCCTCGAGCGGAGAGCCGAAGCGCACGGGTTGGCCGTCCAGACGGATTTCCCCTTCGTCGGGCTGCACCGCGCCGGACAGCGCCTTGATCATCGAGGACTTGCCGGCGCCGTTGTCGCCAATGACGGCCAGAATCTCGCCGGGGTAAAGGTCGAAATCGGCGCCGTTGATGGCCGTCACGCGGCCATAACGCTTGATCAATCCACGCCCGGTCAGGATCGGCTGACGATCCTGCGTGGGGGTCAAAGGGGCCCGCGCGGTGGCAGGTGCGGTTGCGGTTTCGATGCTCATGCCGTCAGTTTCCTGATCCACTGGTCAACCGCCACGGCGATGATGATCAGCCAGCCGGTTGCGAAAAGTTGCCACAGAACGTCCACGCCCATCATTTTCAGGCCCGAATTGAAGACGCCCACGATCAGCGCGCCGATCAGCGGTCCAAGGATCGATCCACGGCCACCGAACAGGCTGATGCCACCGATCACCACGGCGGTGATGCTTTCAAGGTTGGCTTCCTGGAACGAGGTCGGCGACAGCGACCCGACGCGTCCGATCGAGACCCAGCCTGCCAGCGCACAGATGACGCCCGCGACGACATAGACGCTTATCAGCGTGCGGTCGGTGCGGATACCGGCAAGGTTCGCGGCCTCTTTGTCGTCGCCGACGGCATAGACGCGCCGGCCCCATGCGGTGCGGTAAAGCGCAAACCAGAGGACGGCGAAGATCACCACCATCAGGACAGTGCCCCAGGTGAAGACGGCGCCGCCGATGCTGAAGCGTTCCCCGAACAGCTTCAGCAGCGGCGCGTCGGCATCCAGCGTCTGGCTGCGAATGGTTGCGCGGTCGCTGATGTAGTAGTTCAGCGCCAGAAAGACGTTCCACGTGCCAAGCGTCGTGATGAACGGGGGCAGGCGCAGCCGGGTGATCAGCAGCCCGTTGATCGCGCCGGTCAGCGCCCCGCCCAGCATGCCGCCGATGATGGCAAGCGGAACCGGCAAGCCCAGCCCGATGGCCAGCTTGCCCATGATGACGCTGGTCAGAACCATCACCGCGCCGACCGACAGATCGATCCCGGCGGTCAGGATGACCAGACTTTGCGCGGCGGCCAGAATGCCCACTACGGCAACCTGCTGCATGATCAGCGACAGGTTGAATGCGGAAAAGAAGTTCGGCGCCAGCGCTCCGAACCCGGCAAGCGAGATTGCCAGCACGATGACCGGGACCATCGTCGGATTGCGGTGCAGGAACTTCTGCAGATGATGCAGCGCCCCGCCCGGATGGGGCTGGTCGAATGACGCCACGGCGTCGCTGGCAGTCGTTGCGCGCGTGCCGGAGGTATCAGAGCTGTCGGACATCGACGGTCCTTTGAATTCAGGTCAATTTGAAAATGGGCGACACGACATGACGCGCCGCCCATCCGTCATTTCAGATCAGGGCGATCAGCCCCAGCACTGCGCCAGGCCTTCGTCGGCCGTGATCGACGGCACGCCTTCAACCGGCTGGTCAGTGACCAGATTGACGCCGGTGTTGAAGAAATCGAGGCCTTCGGACGTCGCAGGCTTGGTCCCGTCCTTGGCGAACGCGGCAATCGCCTCGATCCCCTTGGATGCCATCAGCAGCGGATATTGCTGCGAGGTGGCGGCAATCACGCCTTCCTTGACGTTCTGGACGCCGGGGCAGCCGCCATCGATCGACACGATGATGACGTCCTTGTCCTTGCCCATCGACTTCAGCGCGTCATACGCACCCGCCGCAGCCGGTTCGTTGATGGTATAGACCAGATTGATGCCGGGATCGCGCTGCAGCAGCGTTTCCATCGCCGTGCGGCCACCCTCTTCGTTGCCGCTGGTCAGTTCCTGACCGACGATGCGCGGGTCGGTTTCGTCGCCCCATTTGGTCTTGTCGCCGACATCGATGCCAAAGCCGGTGAAGAAGCCCTGGTTGCGCAGGACGTCAACCGACGGCTGCACTTCGGTCAGGTTCAGCGCGGCGATCTTGGCATTGGCGGCATCTGCGCCCATCTTGCCTTTGGCCCATGCGCCAACCAGACGACCCGCTTCGAAGTTGTCGGTCGCAAAGGTGGCGTCGGCGGCATCGATCGGGTCCAGCGGCGTATCCAGCGCGATGACCAGAATGCCCGCATCACGCGCCTGCTTGACGCTTTCGGTGATGGCCTTGGTGTCCGAGGCCACGATCAGGATCCCCTTCACGCCGGATGCCATGCAGCTTTCCATGGCGTCCTGCTGGGCCTGATGGTCGCCGTCGACCTTGCCGGCAAAGGTTTTCAGATCAACGCCCAGTTCCTTGGCCTTGGCCGTCGCACCTTCCTTCATCTTCACGAAGAAGGGGTTGATGTCCGTCTTGGTGATCAGACAAGCGCTGACAGGTTCCTGCGCCGCTGCGCCAAAGCTGGAAAATGCCAGTGCGGCCGCGCCGGCCATAAGCGTGCGTGCGATGGTGACGGTCTTCGTCGTCATTGTTCGTATTCCTCCCCAGGAAGCGACACTGCAGGTCGCGAATGAACGCAATCCAGCACGCAACGACACGGCCTGTCAATAAATCAATCTTCTTGATTTAAAGATTTAGTTGGGCAGCATGCGGGCCATCATGCTTGCTCATCGCCCTGAATCCATGCGCCGCCACAACGCGCGGCTTGTCCTGACGCTGCTGCGCCGAGAGGGGGCGATGCCCCGCAGCAAGCTGGCGCAGGCAAGCGGGCTGTCGGCACAGGCCGTCACCGACATCGTCCGCGACCTGCTGGCACGCGGACTGATTGCGTCGGAAGACCGGGTCCGGGGACGGATCGGCCAACCGACCGTGCCGTTGGCGCTGGCGCCGCGCGGGGCGTTTTCGCTGGGTTTGCAGGTCGGGCGACGCAGCGCGGGAATGGTGCTGGTCGATTTCGCGGGCAAGGTCCTGGGCAGCCGAACGATCAGCTATGCCACGCCCGAACCCCACCCCGATGCGGTCATCGCCTTTGCCGTCGACGCGGCGGCAGAGCTGACCGACCCGACAGACGGGGCATTGACGGCGGACGAACGCGCGCGCGTCGCGGGGATCGGGGTCGCGATGCCGTTTCGCATGTGGGACTGGGGTGCGGGCTTCGCACCATGGCGCAACCGGCATCTGGCGCCCGAGCTTGGCCAGCTGACCGGCCTGCCCGCCTGGGTGGAAAACGACGCTTCTGCCGCTTGCGGGGCCGAACTGATCTTTGGTCGCAAGGACCTGCCGGGCGATTTCCTGCATGTCTATGTCGGCTACTACGCCGGGGGCGGGTTGGTGCTGGGCGGTCAGTTGTGGCTGGGGCCGCACGGGAACGCAGCGGCCATCGGCTCAACCCCCGTGCCGCGCCCCGACGGGCGGGTGGTCCAGTTGCTGGAGCAGGCGTCGCTTGCGCCCTTGGAGGATGCGGTCGGCGAACAGCTTCCCGTCAATGCCCTGCACGACGATGACGAACACACCATTCCCGCGACAGTCCGCGCCGAGTGGCTGCGCACGGCAGGTGCCGCGATTGCCTTCGCCAGCCTGTCGGCCACGACCATTCTGGACCTGGAGGCCGTCGTCATCGACGGTGCCATGTCTGCGGATTTGCGCGATGATCTGGTGGCGGCGGTGAATGCGGCGCTGCGGGACCTGCCCGGCGCAGGTGTCGGCCTGCCCCGCGTGCTGTCGGGCAGCCTAGGCCGGTCGGCACGAGCGATCGGGGCGGCAGCCCTGCCCTTGGCAGAACAGTTCATGCTGGGTGTGGTCAAACCGTCGCCCGCGACAGGCGGCTAGTCCCGCCAGTTCAGAAAGCGTTTCTCGATCCAGCCGATGACCGCACTCAGGATCAGGCCCAGCACCGACAGGACGGTCACACCGGCAAACAGCCGGTTCAGATCGTAAAGCGATCCGGCCTCTAGGATATAGGCGCCGATTCCGAACTGCGCGCCCAGCATTTCGGCCGCGACCAGCAGGATGATCCCGATGGCCAGCGACACCCGCAGGCCCGACAGGATGCCCGGAAACGCGCCCGGCAGGACAATCTTGCTGACGATGGCCCACCAGGACAGGCCAAAGCTTTGGCCCATGCGGATCAGCGACCGGTCGACGTTGTCGACCGCGCCGAAGGTGGACACGACCGTGGGGGTAAAGACGCCGAATGCGATCAGTGCGTATTTGGACGCCTCATCGATGCCGAACCAGATCACGAACAGTGGCAGCAGCGCGATCTTGGGAATCGGAAACAGCGCCGAGATCAACGGCAGGAATCCGGCCCGCACCAACGTGAAAAGACCGATGGCCGTGCCGAGCGCGACACCCGCAAGCGCGCCGATCAGGCCGCCCACGAACAGGCGCTGCAGCGAGGGCACAAGATGCAGCCACAGTTGACCGCTGGTGATCAGGCCCCACAGGGTCTTGGCCACCTCGGACGGGCGCGGCATCGTCAGGCTGGAAATCACCCCGGTTCGCGTCCCGATTTCCAGAACAAGGATCAGGACGACGAACACCACCGGCGCCACGCCGCGCATGTTCTTGGGCGCAAAGCCGCCGCCCCGAAACGGTACAGGACGCACCGTTTCCCGTGCTTCGGTGCGGTGTGTCGCGCGCGGCGCGCCGGGGGTGGCAGTGGCGTCAGCCATCGACCAGTTCCTGATCGGCGGCCCTGGCCTCTTCGCGCATAAGGTCCCACAGCTCGGTCTGTTTGGCCTTCAACAACGGCTCTCCCATGTGACGGTCAGCCAGCGGCATGTCGATCTGCACTTCCTTGTGGATGCGGCCGGGGCGACGCGACAGCACGACGATGCGGTGACCCAGACGCACGGCCTCGTTCAGGTTGTGCGTCACATAAACGGCGGTAAAGGGCTGGCGCGTCCACAGATCGATCAGGTCGTCCATCAGCAGTTCGCGCGTCTGGCTGTCCAGCGCGGACAAGGGTTCATCCATCAGCATCACCGCAGGCCGCACCGCCAGCGCGCGTGCAATGGCCACACGCTGTTTCATGCCGCCCGAGAGTTGCTCGGGCAGCGCCTTGGCGAAATCGGTCAGGCGGGTCCGGGCCAGAACGTCCCGGACGATGGCGTCGGTTTCCGCCTTGGGCAGCTTGTGATCTTCCAGCACCAGACGAACGTTGCCTTCCACCGTGCGCCACGGCAGCAGCGCGAAGTGCTGGAAGATATAGGTCAGCGGATTGAGCGATGTCGCGGGCGGCGATCCGATCTGCAGGACCTGCCCCCGGTCCGGCCGCTCCAACCCGCCGATGAAACGCAGCAGCGTGGACTTGCCGCAGCCCGACGGTCCGACCAGACACACGATCTGACCTTGCTTGATGTCGAGCGAGATGTTCCGCACGACTTCAACCGGGCCATAGGAATGGCTGATATCGTCAAGCTTGATGTCCATGCCCTGTCCTAGTCCACCATCCTTTTTCGCCGCCCTGATGCCGTGCGACCCCTGCGCTTAGCGCGTTTCGACATAGCTGGGGTCGACCAGCATATCGACGGTGATCGCATCGGGGACCAGCTTGTTGTCCTGCAGGAACTTCAGCTGTTTGCCCACCGATGTCGTCGACAGCGCCAGCCCCTTGTTCACCCGCATCGACCCTTCGGTCATCTGCGGGGTGAATTCGGCGGCCGGCACGTCGGTGCTGACGTACTTGTGGACCATGTCGACCATCGCGGCGACGTCGGCTTCGGGCGCGGTCTTGTCCACGAATGCGGCGTTGTAGTCATCCACGCCCTTCGACAAAGCGCGCAGGAACGCCTCGGTCTGCTCACGATCATCCTCGGCCGTCTTGGTCGAGGTGAAGACCGCCGTCACCTGATAGTCCGGGTCATATGCGTTGTAATCGCCGATCTTCACCGCGCCGCCATCAGCAATCAGCTTGTTGGCGATGCTCGGCTGGATCACCCACGCATCGATCTGACCGGTGGACAGCGCGCCCACGATGGCACCCACCTTCTGCAGCGGCTTCAACTGGACGGTGTCCATTGCGAAGCCGTCCTTCTGGGCGATTTCGGCCAGCATGTAGTGGAAGGACGACCCGGCCGTCGTCGCGCCAAAGCTGTGGCCGGTGATCTTGGCAGGCTCGGTCAGGCCCGCGTCATAGGCTTTCTTGGACGCAAGGATGACGGCGCCCGGAATGGTCGGGTCTTCGGACAGACCGCCCGCGATGACCTTGACCACGCCCTTCTGGGCCAGATTGAAGAGGCTGCCAGTGATGGCGGTCGTGCCATAGCCGACATCGCCACCCGCGACCGCAACCGACAGCGCGTTGGCGGCGTCAAAGAACTTCAGATCGACGTCCAGACCTTCGTCCTTGAAATAGCCTTTTTCGAAGGCGATGAAGGTCGGCGCCTGACTGGTCAGGCGCAGCGCGCCCACGTTGACTTGCGTTTCTGCCGCAGCAGTCCCAGCCCAAAACGCGCCCGCCAATGCCAAAGCTGCCGCGCTGATGCGTCCGATCTTCATGATACGACCTCCCCCGATTCACGGCATTTAGATGCGCGGTCTGGCGATTGGGTGCAACGGAAATCGGGCATTTCCTGACGTTTTGACCATATCGTCAATGCAAGTCAGCCATTCGACAGGTCCAGATGCGCCCGCAGCCGTGGCGTCATGAAGTCCAGAAACGCCCGGACACGGCGGGGGACATGCTCTCCTCCCAGAAAGACGGCGTGGATATCCTCGCCTTCGCTAAGGGTCGCATCGGGCAGAACCTCGACCAGCGTGCCGCGTGCCAGATCATCGCGCACGTGAAACTCTCCCATCCGGGCAAGGCCCATGCCGGCGACGGCCATGCGCCGAAGGGTTTCGCCGTTGTTGGCCACCATCGGGCCGGTCACGCGGTGATCGGTGACCTGCCCGTTCTCGCGTAGCAACCAGTTGGGCGACGACCGGCGAAAGTTCACCCCAAGGCAGGCGTGATCCACCAGATCGGCCGCCCGCTGCGGCACGCCCCGCCGCGCCAGATAATCGGGAGAGCCGACTATCTTTCGGGGCGCATGCCCCAGCCGGATCGCAGTCAGGCCGGAACTGGATAGCCTTCCCACCCGAAACGCCACATCCGTGCGGTCCAGATACAGATCGACGATTTCGTCGGATATCGACAGATCTACCATGATCCGTGGGTATTCACGCCAGAACGCGGGCAACAGCGGCTCGATCGCGACGATGCCAAGGCCGACGGACGCGGACACCCGGACGGTGCCGGTGATACTGGCGGCCCCTTGGGACAGGTCGTGTTCGATGGCGTCCAGTTCGGCCAGCAGGTTCTGGCTGCGCCGGTAATAGATGCGCCCCTCTTCGGTCATCGACAGACGCCGGGTCGAGCGTTCCAGAAGCCGCACCCCCAGCCGCGTTTCGACCCGACCGATCAGCTTCGACACGGTCGATGGTGTCATGGCCAGTTGCCGGGCGGCATCCGAAAAGCTGCCCGCTTCGACCACGCGACGAAAGACCTCCATCTCTCCGGCGCGGTTGTCCATGGCGTGGGCCCTGTCATCTGTGAAATCGGTTCACAGATTATGTGCGGAACGTGCGGATTATCAAGCGGCACTTTGGGGATTATCTGATGGCCTTGGATTAGCAAGGAAGCATCACCATGCAGTTTGTGAACGCACACGGCGCGGACATCCCGGCTTTGGGTCTGGGCGTCTTCCGTTTGTCGGATGACGAGGTCGCGGCACTGGTCCCCGCCGCGCTGGAAACCGGATTTCGTCATTTCGACACCGCGCAGATCTATGACAACGAAGCGGCGCTGGGGCGTGCGCTGGCCGCGTCCGGCGCGCGTCGGAACGATCTGTTCCTGACCACCAAGGTCTGGGTCAGCAATTACAGCGCCGACCGCTTTGCGGCATCCGTCGACGAAAGCCTCGAACGGCTGGGCGTCGATCAGGTCGATCTTCTGCTGGCCCACTGGCCGGGCGACAGCGTCCCCGTGGCGCAGCAGGTCGAATGGCTGAACGAAGCGCAGGCCGCCGGCAAGACCCGCCTGATCGGGGTCAGCAACTACAACCGCACCCAGCTGCGTCAGGCGATTGCCGACAGCAAGCAGCCGATCACGACCAACCAGATCGAGATGCACCCCTATCTGGACCAGTCCGCGATGGCCGCACTTTCCCGTGAAACGGGAACGGCACTGACCGCGTATTACGCCATGGCCGACGGTGCCGTGCCGCAGGATCCCGTGATCGGTCGTATCGCCCGCGAACATGGAAAATCCGCGGCGCAGGTGGGTCTGCGCTGGTTATTGCAGCAGGGGTTCATCGTGCTGTCCAAGACCGCCAAGGTCGAACGTCTGGCCGAAAACTTCGACATCTTCGATTTCACCCTGACCGACACCGACATGACCGCGATTGCGGCACTGGCGCGTGCGGACGGGCGCATCGTGAACCCGTCGGGGCTTGCCCCCGACTGGACCGCATGAGGGACGCCATGGATACCCGGAAATCAAATTGGCCCTTGTTGGCACTGGCCGTGGGCGCGTTTGCCATCGGCGTAACCGAGTTTTCGCCGATGGGCATGCTGCCGGTCATCGCGGCGGGGGTCGATGTCTCGATCCCGTCGGCCGGGCTTTTGGTCAGCGCCTATGCCATCGGGGTGATGGTCGGGGCGCCGATCATGACGCTGATCTTCACCCGCTTTGGCAAGCGCACCGCGCTGATGTCGCTGATGGCGATCTTTACCATCGGCAACATCCTCTCGGCCTGTGCGCCCGATTACTGGACGCTGCTGGCGTCGCGGGTGGTGACCAGCCTGAACCATGGGGCGTTCTTCGGGCTAGGCTCGGTCGTCGCGGCAAGCCTTGTGCCGCGGGAAAAGCAGGCCAGTGCGGTCGCCACAATGTTCATGGGGCTGACCATCGCCAATATCGGTGGCGTGCCGCTGGCCACATGGATCGGTCAGAACATCGGCTGGCGGCAGGCATTTTCTGGAACCGCCGTGCTAGGTCTGGTGACGATGCTCGCGTTGTGGAAGGCCCTGCCTCAGGGCGCTGCGGGCACCCGCCCGAACGTGAGGCGCGAACTTGGCGTGCTGACGCAATCAAACGTGCTGATTGCGCTGACCACGACAGTGCTGGGCGCCAGCGCGATGTTTACGCTTTATACCTATATCGCGCCGGTTCTGACCACACTTGCGGGCGCATCGGACGGGTTCGTCACACTGTGTCTGGTCCTGATCGGCGCGGGGTTCACGGTCGGCAACTGGCTTGGCGGACGCGTGGCCGACTGGTCACTTGACGGGGCGGCCGCCATCGCGCTGGGGGCGCTGGCTGTGATCATGGCGATTTCCCCCCTGCTGCTGGGCAGCCATACGGGTGCGGCCATCACGTTGTTTCTGTGGGGTGCGGCCGCATTCGCCGTCGTCCCGCCAATGCAGATGCGTGTGATGCAAGCGGCGGCTGATGCGCCGGGGCTGGCGTCGTCGGTCAACATCGGGGCGTTCAACCTCGGCAACGCACTGGGTGCGGGTCTGGGCGGCGCGGTGATTGCGTCGGGGCTTGGCTACGCCGCCGTGCCGCTGATCGGCGCGCTGGCAGCAGTCGCTGGCCTTGGTCTGGTGTGGCTTGCCCATCAACGCCAAGGCGGGAAGGCTGTGGCCGCCTGATATGGCCGGACCCACCCAACTGCCGGACACGGCTGGTGGGTGGGTCCATCGTAAACTGGTCAGCTGTGATTGCGCTCGATCCAGCGGGCGAACTTATCCATGAAGTCGCGCAGAAACTTTTCGGACTCGGGGCTTGCGATCCCGCCATCCGCGTTCAGCATCTTGTCGACATGACCCAGATACATTTCCGGCTGCTGCAGCGTCGGGATGTCCAGAAACACCAGCGACTGGCGCAGGTGATGGTTGGCACCGAAACCGCCCATTGCACCGGGGGAACAGCTGACCACCGCCCCCGGCTTGCCAGACCAGACGCTGCTGCCATACGGGCGTGAACCCACGTCGATTGCGTTTTTCAGCGCGCCGGGAACCGAACGGTTGTATTCGGGCGTGACGAACAGCACCCCATCGACCGGTCGGATCTGGTCACGGAACGCAGTCCACGCGGCCGGCGGCGTGCCTTCGTCCAGATCAGGGTTGTAAAGCGGCAGATCGGCGATCTCGACGATGCCGGCCTTCAGGTTGTCGGGCGCCAGATTTGCCAGCGCCTTGGCGATCTGCCGACTGAAGGATCCCTTGCGCAGGCTGCCGACAAGGATCGCGACGTTCAAAGTGGTCATGGTGCTGCTCCGGTATGATCAGAATTCTTCATAATGCGCGGGGTCCTGATCCTTCAGCCGGCCATCGGGGCGGGCCAGCGTCGCGATCTGCGCCATGTCGTCGGCCGAAAGCGTGAAATCAAAGATCGCAAGGTTTTCTGCCTGACGTTCGGGCGACGCCGATCGCGGCAGCGGCAGCGAGCCCAGCTGATGGTGCCAGCGCAGCACGACCTGTCCGACAGACCGGCCGACCCGGTCGGCAATCGTCGTCAGGACAGGGTCTTCCAGCAGCGCGCCCCGGCCCAGCGGGCTCCACGCTTCGGTCACGATGCCATGGGCCTTGTCGAAGGCGCGCTGTTCCACCTGCGGAAAGCGCGGATGCATTTCCACCTGATTGACCACCGGCGCCACGCCGGTCTCGCTCAGGATACGTTCCAGGTGAGCAGGCAGGAAATTGCTGACGCCGATGGATCGAACCAAGCCACGCTCTCGCGCCTCGATCAGGGCCCGCCATGCCTCGACGTATAGGTCCTGTTTGGGGTTCGGCCAGTGGATCAGATACAGATCGTAATAGTCCAGACCGGCGCGCCACAAGGATTCCTCAACGGTGGCCAGCGCCTCGTCATAGCGGTGGTGCCGACCCGGTAGCTTGGAGGTGATCCGCAGGCTTTCGCGGGGCAGACCGGACCGGCGGACCGCCTCACCCACGGCGCCTTCGTTTTCATAGTTGAATGCGGAATCGATCAGCCGATAGCCTTGTTCCAAGGCCGAGGTGGTCGCCTCGACCCCCGCCGATCCGTTCAGGCTCCACGCGCCGAAACCGATGGCGGGCACGTCAGTGCCGTCGCTCAGACGCAGGTCCGGGATCGTTGCCATGTCATGTTCCTTCTTGATGTCGGACCGCCAAAGGCGGCGCTCATCGGCCATCATGCGCGCCATGGACCTCTCGGACAAGGTCCAGCCACGCCAGAGCTGCAGGCGACAACCAGGCCCCCTGACGCCAGACCATCGCCATGTTCCAGTCGGTGTCAGGTTCGCTCAACGTGACGGCACGCAACCCCCGCGGCCGATACTGGGCAGCAATCATCCGGGGCAGAAAGGCCACCCCCAGTCCCGCGCCCACCAGTTCCACCATGAAATCGGTCTGACCGCTTTGGGCCACCACATCTGGATCAAACCCCGACCGCGCGCAGGCGTCCAGCACTAACCGGTGCAGCGTAAAGCCGGGTTCGAACAGGATGAAGGGCGTATCTTTCAAATCCAGCATGGACACCGAAGTGGCACTTGCCAGCGGATGATCCGGCGGCAACAGCGCCACGATGGGTTCGCGCCGCACCGGTTGGAACGCGAATTCGTCCGGGACTGGCAACAGGGCCCCGGCGAAGTCGATCTCGCCCGCGCGCAGGACCGCGCCCAATTGATCGCTGCCATATTCTGTCAGACGCACCTCGACGCCCGGATAGCGCTGGCGATAGATCGCGAACAGCGGCGCAAACAGCGTGCTGCTGCCCACGGGCGGCAAGCCGAGACGCAGTGATCCGCGCCGCACCCCCCGGATGTCGTCGAGTTCGGCCAGCAGATCCTCTCGGTCGGCCAAGAGCTTCAACCCCCGGCGATAGACGACCTCACCCGCGGGGGTCATCACGCTGCGATGGCCGATCCGGTCCAGCAGCGGCATGCCGATTTCATCCTCCAGCTGTTTGACCGCCTTGCTGACGGTCGACTGAGTGGCGAAGACGGTCTTGGCAGCGTTTGAAAAACCACCCTGCCGCACCACCTCGACGAACGCGCGCAATGGTCGAAAATCCATCCGAATTCCCCCTTGGAATGAACATCATTCAATCAATTCATTTTTAGAATGACAAGCGAGACGCTATGTTCGGTCCAAAGGATTTCACCATGACCGCACATCACCGGACGACTCGCTTTCTTCACCACCATCCCGCCGCGCAGGCCCTGACCGTCTTCGGCTTCTGGCTCTTGGGCGAAGCGCTCACCCGCATCGGTGGCATTCCCCTGCCGGGAGGGATCATCGGGCTGGGGCTGCTTCTGATGCTGCTGATCATGCGCCGCATCAGCACCCTCAGCATGCGCCGGGGCGCGGGGTGGTTTCTATCGGACATGCTGCTGTTCTTTGTTCCCGCGGTTCTGGCCGTCTTGGACCACCCGGAACTGTTCGGTCTGACCGGCCTGAAGATCCTGTTCGTGATCCTGACCAGCACCGCGCTGGTGATGATCGCCACCGCGATCACCGTGGATCGTTGCTGGAAATACCTCGGACGTTTCCAGGAGGCCCGTCATGCCTGAGGCCGTCACCCATATCCTGCTGTGGTCCACCCTGACCATCGGCTTCTACTGGCTGTCGAAACAGATTTACCGCCGCTGGCCGCGCTGGTGGTTGATGCCGCTGGCAGTGACGCCGCTTCTGCTGATGCTGGTCGTGGTTTCCTTCCACGAAAGCTATCGCGACTATATCCAGGGGACACACTGGCTGGTGCTGCTGCTGGGCCCGGCGACCGTGGCGTTTGCCATACCTATCTATGAACAGCGCGGCCTGATCCGCAAGTTCTGGCCGGTGCTGCTGGCCGGGATGGTCATCGGCAGTCTCGTTTCCATCCTGTCCAGCTGGGGTCTTGCCACGCTGGTCGGTCTGGACGGCGCGATCCGGCTGAGCCTTTTGCCGCGGTCGGTCAGCACGCCGTTTGCGATGGAGGTTTCGGGCGAAATCGGCGGCATTCCCGATCTGACAGCGGTTTTCGTCGTCATCACCGGAATCGCGGGTGCCGTTCTGGGTGACCTGATCCTTGCACGTTTCCGCGTCGGGACCGCGCTGGCGCGAGGGTCGCTGTTCGGACTGGGTGCCCACGGGGCCGGCACGGCCCGCGCCCACCAGATCGGCGCGACCGAAGGAGCGGTCGCTGGCTTGGTGATGGTGCTGGTGGGGCTTTTGAACGTGCTGGCCGGGCCGTTGATCGCGCATTTGGCCGGGTGAGTTTGCGACCCTGCTTCAAAAACAGAACCAATTGCCTTTACGTGAGTGATGCTTCCCGAGGAGGTCTGACTGATAATCAACCGTTACCAGCTTTCCACAGCCTAGAATGAGCGCTTCGCATCTCTTGCCAAACAGCGATTGCAGGCCCGCGTCGATGACCGCAGTTGTATAAGCAGCACAAATCTAACAATCGCAGTGTGTCACGTTAATCTGACGTGCCGATCTCACTAATATCTTTCAACTCGGCGATGGCTGTTATTTCGTGATCTCCGAATGCGCCGTTGAGCAAGCCAGTGCAGCGCTTCTGACCTACCCCCTGTGGGTCCCTCGATCAGAACGAGAGTCAGGGTGACCGTTCATGTCAAGCGCGCTGGACGCGGAGCCATGACGCAGCGCAAGTGACCGGCGCGCTTTGAGGGGCGTCATGTTGCCGAGCGAGGAATGCGGCCTGAATGCGTTGTAGTCGTAGCGCCAAAGGGCGATCTTGCCGCGGGCTTCCTCAAGGGTGTCGAAGATCTCTTCGTTCAACAGCTTTTCGCGCAGGCTGCCGTTGAAGCTTTCGATGAGGGCCCTCGCCATGGTCCTCGGACCAATGACGGACACATGGCTCGATGCTGGGGCTTGCCGGGATCGATGTAATGCCAGGCGACGTTGTTCTGGTCTGCCCACTTCAGGATGGCCCTGCTGGTGAACTCGGTGCCGTTGTCGCTGACGATGCAGGTGGGCTTGGCATAGCCCCGCACCAGCGCGTCCGACCCGCGCGCCACTCTGGCGTCGGAGATACTGGTGTCGGCGATCAGGCACAGGTTCTCTCAGCAGCAATCGTCGATTACCGCTAGGATGCGGAACTTGCATGATGCCCAGAACGTGTCGGCAACAAAGTCCCGCGACCAGCGCTGGTTCGGCATCAAGGCCGATGGCATCGGCGTGCGTGTGCCTCAGCGCGTTTGCGGCCCCGCCTGCGTCGGACCGACAACCCTTCTTCGCGGTAAAGACGATACAGCTTCTTCGGTTTCATCAGCATGCCCCTGCGCTCCAGCATCAGACCGATCCGCCGATAGCTGAACCGGCGGCGCAGCGCGGCAATCTCCTGCATGGCCTTGCGGATCTCCGGACTCGGCATTGTGCTCAGACCAGTGGTGCCTTCAATGGCTCGCTCGGGCGGCCGCTCGCGCCGCACCGTCTTCGGATCGACACCGACCAGAACGCAGGCCCGGCGTTGCGAGATGTCGTGATCCCGCATCGCCCTCAGCACCGCGTCCCGCCGCACCTTCGGTGCCGTCAGGGCTTTCCAAGCAGATCCTTCAGCAAGATGTTGTCGAGCATCGCATCCGCCAGCAAGCGCTTCAGCTTGCCATTCTCGTCTCCAGAGCCTTTAGCCTTTGTGCATCGGACACGTCCATGCCGCCATGCTTAGCCTTGAGCTTGTAGAACGTCGCCGGGCTGAGCGATGGCGACGACACACCTCCGCCGTCACCATTCCAACTTCGTGTTCCTTGATCATTCCGATGCTCTGCGCTTCGGTGGGTTGGCTTGTCCTCATGTCTTCTGCTCCTTCGTAGTAACGAAAACTCTACATCAAGCCGAGGGACGTTCCGGGGGCAGATCACTAAGCAAGGGATCCAGGGTGCGGAATGACAGCGGTGACGCGGGCCGTGGCGGGCACCAAAGCGGTCCCGCGGCAGGCCTTCGCGGCCGCGGCGGAAACCTTGACCGAGGCCGGAGCAGACCCGGGCGCGGCGGCGGGTGACGGCGGCGAGGTATCCTTCGCCAAGGCATGAATGGCGAACGAGGTGCCGAAGGCGAAGACGGCGGGTGCGGTTGCAGAAGATGAAGGGCGATGTCGTGGATCGCGCCCGGGCCACCGCAATGGTATTCGATCTGGCCCGACGGGAACGCGACGCCTAGCTCAGCTAGCGGCCGACATTGCCGGAGAACTCGGGGCCGAGCCGCATGCCGTGAAGCAGGTGCTGATGCGCTACCTGCGCCGTCATCTGGCGGAAATGTCGGAGGCCAAATCGGAACTTCGGTAACTTCGAGGGGGCCAAGGATATCGCCGTCGCCTAGGCGCGGCGTCCGGCGCCCGATCCCGCCCAGACCGTAGCCGAATAGGCCGACCGGCACCGCATCCTGTCGTCGCGGGTGGCGTCGGAGTCCGGGCCCTATCGCGCCAACCGGACGCCCTACCTCTAGGCGATCATGGAAGCCCTGTCGATCAACAATCCGGTTCAGCGGGTGGCGTTTATGAAATCGGGCTAGGTTCGGGCAAGCAAGGCCGGGAACAACCGGAGCGGGCCATGGCACCACCCCGCCCTAGGGCCGATCCTGGCGGTGAAGCCGACGACCGATCTGGCCACAACCAGTGCGCTGGGCACGACACTTATCAACACGCCCACGGTGACCTCTAGGCAAGTGTCAACTCGATCGCGGTCGCCGCGGCAAACATCACTGCTCTGGCCTTGGGCCTTGGTGATGCATCGCCCGATGCCACGAACCCGCTAAGTGTCATCGCCCCTGCGACGTTCCTGAACAATGCGAGCGGGTTGCATGAGGCGACGATCAACAAAGCTACGGCGGGGAATGATGCCAACCTTGCCGTGAAGACAGGGTTTCCGGCGCGGGCGCTGTTCGGGCTGTTTGGATCGGACGACATGATGCTGAAGGTGTCGCTCAACGGCTTCGCTTCTTCGATGCCTTCGTGATCGATCGTGCAACCAGGCGGGCTGGGTTCTACCAGCCTCTGGTCCTGTCGGGCCACTCGACGGCGCCTGCCGCAAAGCCAAAGGCCGTCCAACGTGAGGGGGACTATTCTCTCCCAGTGCAATAACTTTCTCGCTCTGAGTTTAACCAACGACAGTGATAAAAATGTAATTAAGAGATTGATCCCGGACTCGCTCGTCGGCCTCACCGCGCTGCTTCGATTGCTGGGTCCCGGAGAAGCACTGCCTCTTGGCGATGCGGTCCTGCTGCCTACGCGGATCAGACTGGATCAGCCTCGAGTGAAACCGGACAACGCGCTCGAGACTTCTGGAAAGAATGGGGCAACTTGGCTCCAGATGAAGCGATGCTCGAGGCTGCGGTTGAGAGCCTACGAAAGCAGTCAAGAGATAATTGACTAAGTCAAGAACGGTTGGGAACGGCTCTGCTGTCCGGAAAGTTCGGGTTAAATCCCGAGTGAGCGCTGCAGACTGCGGCTTTCGCGCGGTCTGCATCCTACCTGCCCGCTATCTCGCCAAATCCACACGAGTTTTGACCTGATTGTTGACCGGTCGGGAATACAGCAGAAAGCCCCGCGTTTCTGTGGGGCTTAGGTCTTTGATATTACGTATTATTTTGGTTGCGGGGATAGGATTTGAACCTATGACCTTCAGGTTATGAGCCTGACGAGCTACCGGGCTGCTCTACCCCGCGCCAATTTTGTCCTGGAGTGTTTGTTTGATCGTTCGAGGGATGTGTCGTTTCTTTCCAGGTCTGGCGGTGACCTACTCTCCCACGTCTTGAGACGCAGTACCATTGGCGCGACGGCACTTAACGGCCGAGTTCGGGATGGGATCGGGTGTTTTGCTCGTTTGTCCAAGTTTTTGTGTTGCTATCGGATCTAGTTGAAGGGTCTGCCTTCTACCGGATCGGATCAAGCCAATCGAGCCATTAGTACCGGTCAACTGAACGCGTTACCGCGCTTACATCTCCGGCCTATCGACGTGGTGGTCTTCCACGGCTCTCAAGGGATACCTTGTTTTGAGGGGGGCTTCACGCTTAGATGCCTTCAGCGTTT
>QFNE01000013.1 GCA_003240735.1 Paracoccus denitrificans
GGATTATATCGACGCGGGCGACGGCAACGACACGGTCCGGGCCGGGGCGGGCGCGGACACCGTCATCGGCGGCCTGGGTGCGGACGTCCTGAACGGCGATGCCGGCAACGACATCATCTATGGCGATGACAGCCTTGGGACCGACACCGCGGGTGGTGCGGACACCATCGACGCGGGCGACGGCGACGACACCGTCTATGGCGGGTTCGGCGACGACTCCATCTTTGGCGGCGCGGGCAACGATTACCTGTCGGGTGGCGTCGGCAACGATGCGATCTCTGGCGGCTCTGGCGATGACCGGATCTTGGGCGGGGACGGGGCTGACACCCTGTCCGGCGATGCAGGCAACGATACGCTCGATGGCGGCATCGGAAACGATTCGATCTCGGGTGGTGACGGCGACGACAGCCTGTCTGGCGGTGATGGCAACGACACGCTGTCCGGTGGGATCGGCAACGACACTATTCTGGGCGATGCCGGCAACGACCTGATCTTTGGCGGGGACGGCAACGACAACCTGTCCGGCGGCACCGGCAACGACACGATCAGTGGCGACGCCGGGAACGACGTGATCAGCGGGGGTGATGGAAACGACTCGTTGTCCGGTGGTCTGGGCGATGACACCGTCAGCGGTGACGCGGGCAACGACACGATCAGCGGGGGCGATGGGAACGACTCGCTTCTGGGTGGGATCGGTGACGATTCGATTTCGGGCGACGCGGGCAACGACACGATCAGCGGCGGTGACGGAAACGACACCCTGCTGGGCGGGGCCGGCAATGACTGGCTGAGCGGCGACAGCGGGAACGACATCATCTCGGGCGGCGAGGGGAACGACACCCTGTCCGGCGGGGATGGTGACGACTCGCTGAACGGAGACGCGGGGAACGATTCCCTGTTCGGCGGCGCAGGCAATGACACCCTGAACGGCGGCGATGGCGACGACGTGCTGAATGGCGGGACGGGCCGGGACAGCCTGGTGGGTGGGGCCGGCAACGACCAGCTTTTCGGCGGTTCGGGTGACGACAGCCTCTACGGTGGCGAAGGCGCTGATACCATCGATGGCGGTGCGGGCAACGACCTGCTCAGCGGCGGGACCGGAAACGACGTGTTCGTCGCAGGTCCGGGCGAAGACTCGATCATCGACTTCGAAATTCAGACCGACGACAGGTTCGACGACGGCGACCAGACGAACAACGACTTTGTCGACCTCGCCGGTTACTACAATACGGCCAACCTGGAGAAGTATAACTCCGAGCATGGGACCGACTATCGAAATCCGCTGCAGTGGTTGCGCGCCGATCTGAAGGATGACGGTATCCTGAACGGCCCGCAGGGGCTGAGCCTGAAGTTCAACGATATCGGTGGGTCACAGCACCTGAACTTCGACAACACCAACGTGGTGTGCTTCGGGTCCGACGCGTTGATCCTGACCGCGCGCGGTCAGGTTCCGGCGGGCGATCTGGCGCTTGGCGATACCGTCATCACCAAGGACGCGGGTCAGCAGGTGATCCGGTGGATCGGCAAGCGTCGGCTGTCGCCCGATCAGCTGGAATCCGCGCCCAACATGCAGCCGATCCGCATTCGTGCGGGCGCGCTGGGGGCCGGCTTGCCGACTTCTGATCTGATCGTGTCGCCTCAACACCGGGTTTTGGTGCGCTCGAAGATCGCGATGAAGATGTTCGGCGCACCCGAGGTCCTGGTTGCCGCCAAACAGCTGTGCCAGATCGAGGGCATCGACGTCGCAACCGATCTGGCCGAGGTGACGTATGTCCACTTCCTGCTGGATACGCACCAGATCGTCTGGTCGAACGGGGCGGAAACGGAATCGCTGCACACCGGGTCCGAGGCGATGAAGTCAGTGGGCCACAAGGCGCGCGCCGAAATCTTTGCGCTGTTCCCAGAACTGCAGCAGGACGATGCGGTGCGGACGGGCGTGCGTCAGCTGGTGTCCGGTCGTCTGGGTCGCAAGCTGGCCGTGCGCCACGCTCAGAATGACAAGCCGCTGGTGATGTAGGCCAGCGGTCCCGCACAAACGAAAAAGGGCCGGTCGCAATGACCGGCCCTTTTCCTTACTTCGTCGCCGGGATCACTTCCGGCGCGCAATCTCGTTCTGGATCGAAAAGGCCGAGGGTTTCAGCGTTACGCCGGTCTGGGTCGCGCCCAGAATCACGGTGGTCTTCTTGCCGGCATCGTCGGTCACGACCCACTGGCGCAGCTGCGTCGGGTTCGCGGTGAACACCATCTCGATGTTGCCGTATTCCGGATGCGCCGGGTCTTGGGCGCGAACAACGGTGGTGTTTTTGCGCTCGCTATAGCCGGTGACCATCTTTGCGCGGCCAAGGTTGATGTTGTCAGCCAGAATCAGGTTCAACGGTGTGCGTGACAACGGATACTGCTGGGCACCGGTGTTCGACTTCTTATCGAAGATCGCGACCTGGCCGCCAGATGCCAGAACCAGCGTGTTGTCGCCGGTGTATTCGAACCGAACGCGTCCGGGGCGGTGGATATACACCTTGCCCGCCGTGGTCTTGCCGTTGGGGTTCACCTGCGTGAAGTCGGCGGCAACGGTCTTCTGGCTGTTCAGGTAACGCGAGATCTCGTTAAGGGGGATGGGATCGGCCGCCGCGGGCATGGATGCCGACACGACAAGACCAAGGGTGAGGGCGGGCGCAAGCGCGAGGGTGCGAAGTTTCATGGTCTCGTTTCTATCAGCTATTCCAATGCATTGCCCATCACGAAGCGGGCAACGGACAGGCCAGAACGCTCGCGTCGCGGTGATCGTTCCGGTGAGCGGGGGCGGTCGGGTCTACAGCGATTGGCCCAGAAGCAGCCTTGGCATGGGATCGATGGACAGCCCTGCCGCTTGCCGCATGAAACGTCGACGCAACGGGGCGACCGCGCTGACGGCGCCCATCCCGACCTCCATCGCGCCGCGGATCAGGGCGCTGCCGCTGGAAAACGCGCGGTTGACGACATCCATCCCCAGCCCCATCGCGGTCGCGTCAAAGCGCCGCCAGCGCTGGAACCGGTTCAGAACGTCGATGGCGCCGATATCTTCGCCACGGCGGGCGGCATCGACGATGACCTCGGCCAACGCAGCCACATCGCGCAGTCCAAGGTTCAGCCCCTGACCCGCGACGGGATGGACCCCGTGCGCCGCATCACCCACCAAAGCTACTCGGGCAGCCACATAGGAATCGGCCAGGCTGAGGCTGAGGGGATAGGAAAACCGCGTCCCGACCAACGAAATCTCGCCCAGAAAATCGCCGAAGCGGGGGCGCAGCACGTCCATGAATGCCGCGTCATCCAGACCAAGGACCGCCGCGGCATCGCCGTCCGCCTCGGACCAGACGATTGAACTGCGGTTGCCGGGCAGGGGCAGGATCGCAAGCGGGCCCGTTGGCATGAAGAACTGATGCGCGATGCCGTCATGGGGGCGTTCGTGTTCGACGGCGGCGACCAGTGAGGTCTGACCGTAGCCCCAACCGCGCCGGGCGATCCCGGCGCGGGACGCCACCCCCGAATTGCGACCGTCCGCTGCGACCAGCAGGCGTGCCGTGATCTGGCGGCCGTCCGACAGCGTCGCGGTGATGGCACCTTCGCTGGCCGCTTCTCCCACGACCCGCGTGCCGGTGATATGGTCGACACGACCATCCATCGCGCCCAGCAGCGCGGTATACAGGAACCGATCTTCCAGCATGTGCCCGACCGGGCCTTCCTCGATCTCGGCGCTGTCGAAATAAAGGCCGAACGGCCCTGCGCCCTCGCCGACCTGACCCTGGGTCGCCACGACCTTGCGGATCGGTTGGGCGTTCGTCGCCAGTTCGGCCCACAGCCCCAATGCCGTCAGCAGACGCCGCGACGTCAGCGCCAGCGAATAGGCGCGTCCGTCAAACCCCGGTGCCGTGCGTGACCGGGCAGGTTGGGCATCGACCACCGCGACCGACAGCCCCGCCTGCGCCAGCGCGATGGCCAGCGCCGGCCCGTTCAGGCCACCGCCGGCGATGATGACGTCATGATCGGTTTTCATGCCCGCACCATACCCGTGCGCGGTTCTTTGTCCATCTGGCGATGCGCGCCCTGTTGCCGGGTCCGGCGCGCAACGCTAGCGTCGGGATGACCCAGCACAAAGGTGACGCGATGGATTGGCTGACAAAACCCGCGACCGAACAGGGCCGCGCGATTCTGGCGGGTCTGGTCAGCCCGGTCGATCTGACCGAAGGCTATCTGGACGCCATCGCCGCCAATCCGGATGAGGCGCGCATCTTCGCCCGCCAGACCCCCATCCGCGCGCGGGGTGAAGCGATGGCCGCCCACGACCGCGCCCGTGCCGGCCAGCGACGCGGTCTGTTGGACGGTGTGGCACTGGCGTGGAAGGACAACATCGACAGCGCCAACATCGCGACCGAGGCGGGGTCGCGCCTGCTAGAGGGGCGCACGCCCGTGCGGGACGCCGCCATCCTGCGGATCGCGACGATGCAAGGCGCGGTCTGTCTGGGCAAGACGCACATGACCGAACTGGCGTTTTCGGGTTTGGGGGTGAACCCCTCGACCGCGACGCCGCCGAACTCCATCGATCCGGCGCTGGCACCTGGCGGGTCGTCGTCGGGGTCGGCGGTCGCGGTCGCGCTGGGATTGGCCGCGGCGGCCATCGGCACCGATACCGGGGGCTCGATCCGTCTGCCGGCGGCATGGAACGACCTTGTGGGGTTCAAGCCCACCCATGGACGCATCAACATGGACGGCGTCGTGCCCCTTTGCGAAAGCTTCGATGTCGCGGGACCCATCGCGCGCAACGTCGAAGATTGCGCCGAACTGACGGCCCTGCTGACCGGCCACCCCGCCCCCGATCTGCGGGGCGACCGGCCCCGGGGGCTGCGGTTTGTCGTGCTGGACGGCTTGCCTTTCGACGGCGCCGACAGCGCGCCTGTCCACGCGTTCGAGGAAGCCGTCGACCGTCTGGCGCAAGGCGGCATCCACATCACTCACGCCCGGTCAGCCGCGGCTGACTTGGCGATGCAGGAAGGCACCCCGCTTTATTCGCCCGAAGCGTACGGCATCTGGCGCGCGCAGATCGAAGACGCGCCCGAACTGATGCATCAGGCCACGCTGGCCCGGTTCCGCCGCGGTCAGGAAATGAGCGCGCCAGACTTCGTCGCGGGCTGGGTCGCGCTGCGCCGCGCCCGGTCACAGTGGCTGGAGGAGATCACCACGTTTGACGCCGCGATCCTGCCCACATCGCCGATCCTGCCACCTGACGCGGCGCGTGCGGCATCGGATGATGGCTATTTCACCGACCGCAACATGCTGTCCTTGCGCAATACGCGCATCGGCAACGTGCTGGGCTGCCCGTCGATCTCGCTGCCCACGGGCCGGCCGGCCTGCGGTCTGATGCTGATCGGGCGGCCCGGCGCGGATCTGTCGCTTCTGGTGACGGCGGCGGCGGTCGAGGCGGCGCTTGGCGTGGCCTAAGGCGGCCCTTTTGCTGGACGCACCCCTGATTTGTCGGTAACCTGCCACGGAAACGGGGCGACACGACCCCGCGTGCGAGGCAGTCATATGGCATCCCCCGAGCGGTTTTCGAACCTGCCCGATTACGCATTCCCGCGTCTGCGCCGGCTTCTGGCCGATGTGACCCCGCCTGCGGGAGTGGCTCCGATCGTCATGACGATCGGTGAACCGCGCCACGGCATCCCCGATTTCGTGGCACCGATCCTGGCCGCGACGGTCGATGAGTTTGGCAAATACCCGCCGAACGAAGGCACGCCCGGCCTGCTTGAGGCGATTTCGGGCTGGATCCAGCGTCGCCACGGGATCGACATTCCCCCCGACCAGATCACCGCCCTGAACGGCACGCGCGAAGGTCTGTTCAACGCGGCGCTGGCGCTTTGCCCCGACACCAAGGACGGGCAGACGCCGATCATCCTGATCCCCAACCCGTTCTATCAGGTCTATGCCGTGGCCGCCGCCGCCGTCGGGGCCGAGGCGGTGTTCGTGCCGGCCACGCGGGAAACCGGACATCTGCCTGATTTCGCGGGCCTTCCGCCGACCGTCTTGGACCGGGTGGGGATTGCCTATCTGTGTTCCCCGGCCAATCCGCAGGGGGCGGTCGCTGACCGCGATTATCTGGCGACGCTGATCGCGCTGGCCGACAAGCACGATTTCATCGTCTTTGCGGATGAGTGCTATTCCGAAATCTGGCGCGACACCCCACCGCCGGGCGCGCTGGCGGTGGCGGTCGCGATGGGCCTTCCCGAACGGGTCGTGATGTTCAATTCGCTGTCCAAGCGGTCGAACCTGCCGGGGCTGCGGTCGGGGTTCGCCGCTGGCGGTCGTGACGCCATCGCGCGTCTGCGCCAGCTTCGCAGCTATTCCGGGGCACCAATCCCGCTGCCCAATCAGCGCGTCAGCGAGGCTGCATGGTCGGACGATGCGCATGCTGATGCCAACCGCGCCGTTTATCAGGAAAAATTCGCCATCGCCGATCGGATCTTTGGCAACGTCGCAGGATATCTGCCGCCTGAAGGTGGCTTTTTCCTGTGGCTGCCGGTGGATGACGGCGAAGCCGCAACCCGCAAGCTTTGGGCCGAGGCGGGCGTGCAAGTTCTGCCCGGCGAATACCTGTCGCGCGACGTGGGCGGCATCAACCCGGGCAAGGCATACATCCGCGTCGCGCTGGTCGGGCCCGCTGCGGAAACAATCGAGGCGCTGTCCCGGATCCGGGCGTGCCTTTATCAGGAGGCTTAAGCGATGGCGAGCTGGCAGGCCAAGCACCGCGACCCCCTTTTCGATCAATCGACCCAGGCTGCGCTGGAACGGCGCGGCAAGGAAATTCTGGGTGCCGCGCTGATCGCGATCGGTGTTCTGTTCTTCCTGATGATGTCCAGCTATTCGCCCGACGATCCCAGCTTCCAGTCTGCGACGGATGAACCGGCGCAGAACATCTTTGGCCAGATCGGTGCCTATATCTCGTCCGCGATCTTCATGATTGCGGGCTACGGCGCGTGGGTGCTGTCGCTCGGGGCGGTCGTCTGGGGCCTGCGCCTGATGCTGCACCGGGGCGAAGACCGTTTCATGCGGGCGCTGTTCCTGCCGTTCGCGATGGTCGCCGCGTCGATCTATGCGACCTCGATGGTCCCGCCCGAGGGATGGTCCGAAAGCTTCGGTTTGGGCGGCCACATGGGCGACATGATGATGGGCGGGCTTCTGAACATGATGCCGGTCAAGGCGTCGATCGCCATTCGTCCGCTGGCGCTGATCGCCGCTGTTGCGGCCATCGGGCTGACCGGCTTTGTCCTTGGCGTTTCGCGGTCCGAGGCGATGTCGCTTGGCCGGTTCCTCGTGACCGGGCTTGCGACTGCGTATGATCTGGCCATGACGGCCGCCGGACGCGGTGCCACCGCATCGGTTGCCGGGGCGCGGTCCCTGCGCCGCAAGGCCGAAGCGCGGCGCGCCCGTATCAGCGGGCAGGCCAGCCCGAACCTGGACGATTTCGGCGATGGCGACGACCAACCCCGTGCGCGGCGGATGCTGTCGTTGCCCGTGCGCTTGCGCCGTCAAGCGCCCGAAATGTCGGATGAACCCGAGGATCGTCCCGTCGAATCCGAACTGGTCGAACCCGAAACCCATTACGACGATGACATTCCCGCCCCCGATCAGGTGGCCCTGAACGCGCGGATCACGGATGCGGTCAACAGCCGTTCGGCACTGTCGGCCCTGACCGACCGGCTCAGCGCCGCGCGTCCGGACGCGCCGGTGACCATCGCGCCACCGCCAGCCGATCCTGCGCTGATCGTGGCACCGTCCCGCCGTCCGGTGGCGCCCTCGCGTCAGGCCCGGGCCGAGGCGCAGCCGGACCTGACGTTTGAAAGCCGCGTCAGTACCTATGAACGCCCTGCGCTTTCGTTGCTGGCCCCCCCGTCCGCAGTCGAGCGTCACACCCCGAGCCAAGAGGCACTGACCGAAAACGCCCGCATGCTTGAGGCGGTTCTGGACGACTATGGCGTCAAGGGTCAGATCACGGCGGTCCATCCGGGCCCGGTCGTCACGCTTTACGAACTTGAACCCGCACCGGGGCTGAAGGCCAGCCGCGTCATCGGTCTGGCCGACGATATCGCACGGTCGATGTCGGCGCTTGCGGCGCGGGTTTCGACCGTGCCGGGCCGCACCGTGATCGGGATCGAGCTTCCCAACCACCGCCGCGAAAAGGTCGTGCTGCGGGAAATCCTGTCCGCGCGCGCCTTTGGCGACAGCTCGATGCCGCTGCCCTTGGCACTGGGCAAGGACATCGGTGGTGAACCGATCGTCGCAAACCTTGCCAAGATGCCCCACCTGCTGATCGCAGGGACCACGGGGTCGGGCAAGTCGGTGGCGATCAACACCATGATCCTGTCGCTGCTTTACAAGCTGACGCCAGACGAATGTCGGTTGATCATGATCGACCCCAAGATGCTGGAACTGTCGGTCTATGACGGCATCCCGCATCTTCTGTCTCCGGTCGTCACCGATCCCAAGAAAGCCGTCGTCGCGCTGAAATGGGTCGTGGGCGAGATGGAGGAGCGGTATCGCCGCATGTCCAAGATGGGCGTGCGCAACATCGAAGGCTATAACGGCCGCGTCCGCGAGGCGCTGGCCAAGGGCGAAACCTTCAAGCGCACCATGCAGACCGGCTTTGACGAAGATACGGGCGAGCCCGTGTTCGAGACCGAGGAATTCCAGCCCGAGGCCGTCCCCTATATCGTCGTCATCGTCGACGAGATGGCCGATCTGATGATGGTCGCGGGCAAGGAAATCGAAGCCTGCATCCAGCGTCTGGCGCAGATGGCGCGTGCGTCCGGTATCCATATCATCATGGCCACCCAGCGCCCGTCGGTCGATGTGATCACAGGCACGATCAAGGCGAACTTCCCGACCCGGATCAGTTTCCAGGTCACGTCGAAAATCGACAGCCGCACGATTCTGGGGGAAATGGGCGCCGAACAGCTGCTGGGGATGGGCGACATGCTGTACATGGCGGGCGGATCGAAGATCACCCGCGTCCACGGCCCCTTCGTCAGCGACGAAGAGGTCGAAGAGGTCGTGAACCACCTGAAATCGTTCGGTCCGCCCAGCTACAAGGCGGGCGTGGTCGAGGGGCCGGAAGACGATGTCGCATCCGACATCGACGCGGTTCTGGGCCTTGGCTCAGGTGAGGGCGGCGACGCCGAGCTATATGATCTGGCCGTTCAGATCGTCGCCAAGGACCGCAAATGCTCGACCAGCTATATTCAGCGCAAGCTGGCGATCGGCTATAACAAGGCCGCGCGTCTGGTCGAACAGATGGAAGATCAGGGCATCGTCAGCGCCGCGAACCATGTCGGCAAGCGCGAAGTGCTGGTCCCCGAGGTTTAGGGTGAGCCACGCACAAAGGGTTGCGCGGCGCGTCTGCGGCTGCAAGGAAACGCCATGACCATCTGGAGCGCGCATTTCCTGAACGCCCGCAAGACGCTGAATGCCGTCATGCCCGAAACACGCGCCGCCGTGCGGGATGCCGTTCAGGCGGCGTCGGAATATGCCGACATCCCCAGTTTCGACCTGATCGTGCGGTCAGGCGACGGCATTCCCGAATGGGGCGTTGGCGGCATGGCACCGGCACCCGGCATCATCGAGCTGACCGTGAACCCAGCGCGTTTTGACGCAAGGCTGATCGGGCGGACGATCGTCCACGAACTGCACCATCTGATCCGCTGGGACGGCCCGGGCTATGGCCGCTCACTCGGTGAGGCGCTGGTCAGTGAGGGTCTGGCCGGGCAGTTCGTTCAGCAGGTGCTGGGCGGGACGCCGGACCCGTGGGACGCGACCGTGCCGACATCGGGGCTGGCCAAGCGCGCGATCACCGAATGGGCATGGCTCGATTACGACCACGCGCTGTGGTTCTTCGGCAAGGGCAACATCCGCAAATGGGCGGGCTACGGACTGGGGCATCGGCTGATCGCCGAACACATCGCCCGGAACCCCGACGCGACTGCCGTGACGCTGGCCACCGTGGCCGCCGAACAGTTCCGCCCCGCGATGCGCCGCCTGTCCGGGTCCGAGGTCGAGGACGTAGAGGTGGAAGACACCCTCGCCGACGATGTCCCGGCGGATGCGGATCAGCCCGTCACGGACACGCCGGACGACGACAAGACGCTCGACAAGGACACCGGCCCCGCCGCTTAGATCGGCCTGTGGGGCATCCGCAGCACGGCCCACAGGACGCCCAGAACGACGCCCGCAATCGCGCCGCCGACATGCGCCTGCCATGCGATGTTCGGCACCGCCAGCGTCAGCGCGACGTTCAGGATCACGAATTGCAGGAACGGCCCTGCCAGCGGGCGCAGGTTTCCCCGCTTGCGCAGGATCAGGACCGCGGCAATCGCCAGCTCGGCCCCAGCTAAGCCGAAGATGGCACCAGACGCCCCGACCACGGGCAGCTCGCTGTCCGACATCAGAAGCTGGACCCAGCCCGCGACCAGTTGCGACACGAAGTAGATGGCGATCATCACCAGACCCGGCACGGCCGCGGCCAGGGACCGGGCCAGCGCGTAAAGGGCGAACATGTTCATCGCCAGATGCAGCGGTCCGCCATGCAGAAAGCCGTAGGTCAGGAACATCGTGTAAGGCTGCGCCTCGAACACGGGCAGCAGGGAATGGTGAAACAGCTGCGGCCACAAGGCGCCGTGCAGCAAAAGCCAGCGGTCGTTTTCGGGCGACGTCAGCCCATAGGCAAAGACCGCCACGCACAGGATGATGATCGTCCAGAACGACAGCGGGACGCCCGGCAGGCTGCCGAACCGCCTGCGCGGCAGGGAATCACTGTGCTTGTCGGACTGGGAATGCGGATCGCTCATGGGGCCTAACATAAACCGGTTTCCGGGGCAGGGCAGCCCCCCACCGGGGTCAGACCTGTGTGGCGACGCTGCGCCGCGCCATCCGCCCGCTCAGCGTCGCCGGAACGGTCAGTGTCGTGCCGGGCGGGGCGTTGGCCGTCAGCCAGATAAGGTCCGCGCGCGCCATTGCGATGCATCCGGCCGTCGGAAACCCCGGACGCCGCCATTGGTGCAGGAATATCGCCGATCCCGCACCCGCCACGGCGTCGGGCCAGTTCCAATCCGTCAGCAGCACGATGTCATACAGCGGATCGCTGCGGCGCAGGGTTTCATGGCTGGGGGCGAATGGCGCGCGGACCAGGTGGTTATAGGCGGGATCATCGGCCGCGTCGCACCACAGATCGCCCGGCAGGATGGGCACGGCCCAAGGGGCCGGCTGGGCGATCCGGTCGGGACGATAAAGGGCGCCCACGATCCTGTGGCGACCAACTGGCGTTGCGCCGTCACCTTCGTGCTTCTCGGCCCGAACGCCGCCGCGGCCAACGCTGATTGGAATGCGGCGCCCCTGAAACAGCAGCCCGGTCGGTGTCAGGATCATGCCTGCGCCGCTCATAGCAGGTGCCCCGACTTGGCGGCCTTCACGTCCAGATAGGCATCGTTCCAGCGGTTGCGCCCCACGATCAGCGGCACGCGTTCCACCACATCGACCCCGTGGCTTTGCATCATGGCGACCTTCTTTGGATTGTTAGTCAGCAGGCGCACGGCATCGAAGCCCAGTTCCCGCAAGATCGACGCTCCGATGCGGAAGTCCCGCTCGTCATCCTCGAACCCCAGACGGTGGTTCGCCTCGACCGTGTCGAAGCCCTGGTTCTGCAGGTCATAGGCGCGCATCTTGTTGGCCAGACCGATGCCGCGGCCTTCCTGGTTCAGATACAGCAGAACGCCAGACCCGTTGCCCCCCATGGCGGCCAGCGCCGCGTGCAGCTGCGGCCCGCAGTCGCATTTCAGACTACCCAGCACGTCGCCGGTGAAGCATGCCGAATGCAGTCGGGCCAGCACCGGCTGGTGCCGGTCGGGGGTGCCGATTTCGACCGCATAATGCTCGGTCCCACCGTCATCGGGGCGAAAGATGTGCAGTCTGGAGTTTTCGGCCGCCAGCAGCGGCAGACGGGCGGCGGCCACCGGGGCCAGCGCGCTTTCGGCGGCCAGCTGCGCCAGAACCGGCCCGGTCGGCACCGCGGTCAGCCCGGCGGGCATGTCACCCGACAGCGGCGCCATGACCACCGCGGGCAGGAGTTGCGCCGACTTCGCCAGACCGATCGCGGCGCGGTGGGGTGCCGCATCCCCGCCGCGCGCGGTGAAGATCGGCCCTTTCAGCGGGGTGCCCAGATCCAGCGACGGGTCGGCGACCGCCCGCAACCACGCGGCGTCGGCGTCCTTGGGGACGATGATCCGCGCCACGTCCCCGTCATAGGCATGGGCCTTCAGCGTGACCGCGCGCCAGTCGGTGATCGCCATCACCACGTCGCCCTGGTCCTTGAGCGCGGCCAACCGGGCAGGGGTCAGCGTTTCCGCCGCCACCGCCAGCTGACCGCCGATCACCACCGGCAAGCCCATGCGCAGATCGACCCGCGCACGCGACACCAGTTCCGCCACGGTCGGCAGCAGGGATGAAACAGAAGGGACGGACATGGGGCAATTCACCGGGTTTTCTGAAACATTCCGTAACATAACCCCGCCCACGGACAACAGCATGTGAGGATCGTGACAACCCGCTGGACCGCCCGGGCCCCGACGCTAGCTTTGCGCCAACCCCGCAACCCATGATGACGGAGGATAACGATATGGCCGGGCTGAAAAAAATTCTGCTGGTGGACGACGAAGAGGACCTGCGCGAGGCGTTGGCCGAACAACTGGTCGCGACCGAAGATTTCGACGTGTTCGAGGCTGGCTCGGGCGCGGAAGCGGTCGAAAAGACCAAGGGCAACATCTTTGATCTGGTGGTGCTGGACGTCGGTCTGCCCGACACTGACGGGCGCGAGCTGTGCAAGCGTCTGCGCAAGCAGGGCGTCAAATGCCCCATCGTCATGCTGACGGGCCACGATACCGACGCCGACACGATCCTTGGGCTCGATTCCGGCGCCAACGACTATATCACCAAGCCGTTCAAGTTCCCGGTGCTGCTGGCGCGTCTGCGGGCGCAGCTGCGTACCCATGAGCAGTCCGAGGACGCGATCTTCCAGCTGGGGCCGTACACCTTCAAACCGGCGATGAAGATGCTGATCGACGCGCGCGATCGCAAGATCCGCCTGACCGAGAAGGAAACGAACATCCTGAAGTTCCTGTATCGCGCGCAGGATGGTGTCGTGCCGCGTGACGTCTTGCTGCACGAGGTCTGGGGATACAACGCTGGTGTGACCACACATACGCTGGAAACCCACATCTATCGTCTGCGCCAGAAGATCGAGCCCGATCCCTCAAGCGCGCGGCTGCTGGTGACGGAAAGTGGCGGTTATCGGCTGGTGGCGTAACGTCACGGAAAATCGGTGCGGCGCGCGGGAACCACTCAGGGTTGTGCGCCGTTGACCGCCCGAAGCCCAGTGGTCGGGGACGCGGCCACAATCTCTCTCTCTCTGTTGTGATGGACCCCGGCGCCTCCCCGCTGGGGTCTTTCCATTTCAGGGATCAATTCGTTAAACGGGACGCACCAGATTCCCGCATGAATGAGGCATCAGATGGCGCACAAGGTCTTTATCGACGGCGAGGCCGGAACAACGGGTCTGCAAATCCGCGATCGCCTGCTGCGTCGCGACGATATCGAGCTGGTTCAGATCGACCCGGCCAAGCGCAAGGATGCCGAAGCCCGTCGCGCCGCGATGGCCGCCGCCGATGTCGCGATCCTGTGTCTGCCCGATGCCGCCGCGCGCGAGGCCGTGGCGCTGGCCGATGGTCTGGACGTACGCTTCATTGACGCTTCGACCGCGCACCGGGTGGCGGATGGCTGGGCCTACGGCTTTGCCGAACGCAACGACGACACGCGCGCGGCGATCGTCGGCGCGCAGTATGTCTCGAACCCCGGCTGCTATCCCACCGGTGCCATCGGGCTGATTGCCCCGCTGGTCGATGCGGGTCTGATTGCGCCCGACACCGCGCTGACGATCAACGCGGTCAGCGGCTATACCGGGGGCGGCAAGGAACTGATCGCCGAATATGAGGCGGGCGATGCGCCTGATCATTTCGCCTACAAGCTGGATCAGTCGCACAAGCATTTGCCGGAAATCGTGGCGCAGACGGGTCTGACGGTACGCCCGATCTTTGCCCCGGCTGTCGGACGTTTTGCCCAAGGCATGATCGTCCAGGTGCCGTTGCATCTGGATGGCGTCACCCCGGCAGAGCTGCGCGCCGCCTTGCAGGATCACTATGCCGATCAGCAGTTCGTCTCGGTCGTCGATGCCGCGCCGCGCGTGGTGCCGACCGCGCTGAACGACACCAACCAGATGGAGCTGTCGGTCTTTGGCAGCGACGATGACACCCGCGCCGTTCTGGTCGCGGTTCTGGACAATCTGGGCAAGGGCGCATCTGGCGCGGCTGTGCAGAACCTGAATCTGATGCTGGGTGTGGATGAAGGGTTGGGCCTGTAACGGCCTAACTCGCAGCTTGCGTGATGGCGCCGTCCCCTTGTGGCCGCGCCATCACGTCCCGGTCGAACCCGATCTGACGGCGGACAGCCCGGGATATCCGATCCGCGCCTGCCGTGATCGCGCCCGTAACGATCAGCAGAACCAGCGCCCGGTCCAGACGCAGTTCGGCCACCGCGTCGTCGATAAAGAACCCCAGCGTCATGACGCCCAGAATCCCCATGACGGCGGTCTCGCGCAGGATGATCTCCCACCGATACAGGCACAGCGCGACGAAGCGGCCGAACATGCGCGGCGCCAGTTCCCATCCCCACAGGGTGATGCCGCGCGGTGCGTCGGGGCGAAGGGGGATATGTTCCGCCTCTCGGCCCAGCAGATGGGCGATGATCGCGCCGTTGTGGATCGCCAAGGCCAGAACGGCTGGCAACATGGACGGCCCGAACACCTGCAGGAACAGATAGGCCAGCATGTATTCGGGAAACGACCGCAGGATCACCAGTCCCAGATACCCGACATAACGGAAGCGTCCCGCCACGCCGCGCACGATCAGCCCGAACCCGAAGAAGGCGATGATCCCCGTCAAGGCCAGCGCGATCTGGCCCACGACGATCGTGGCCCAGGCACCCGTCAGGGCCTGATCGCGGATCAGCGTCCACAGCCATGATGCAAACGCCCCGAACCCGTCGCCGTTGCGCAACGGAGCGGGGATGATGTCGCGCGACAGAAACCGCCACAGCGCGCCCGACCCCATCGGGGGGTGATCCAGAAAGGCCAGCCACACCACGCTGGCGATCAGCCACAGACCTAGCGCCTTGAACCGCATCCACAACCGGATCGAGGCGATCAGAACGACATAGACGATCATGATCGCGCTGGCCGCGCCATATTCGCCCTGCCGGAAGAACGTATCCAGCTGGAACCCCAGCGTCGGCAGCCCGATAAAGCCCAGAACCGCTGACGATCGCAGTCCGCATTCGATCCGATACAGGAAATATGACCGCATCGACGGGGCGACCAGCGGCAGCCGCGCCCACAGGAATCGGCTGAGCGCATCGGTTCTGGGCGGCAGCAGCTCGGACGGGCGGGGGTCGGCTTCTTCGATCTGTTCGGCAAAGACCTTGGCGAAGATCCCGGCATAAGGCAGCGCGATGGCCAAGACACCCGCGGCAGGGCTGATCCCCAGCACCTGCATCAGGAACAGCGCCCAAAAGAGTTCATGGACCGAGCGCAGGCAGACCGACAGGCCGCGCACCCACGGGCTGGACCAGAACGGGGCCAGCACGAACCCCGCCGTCGCCCCCAGCGTCACACCGCAGATGGCAAAGGCTATGGTGGACAACAGCGCGCTTGCGATATCCTCGACCGCGGAAAAGTCAGGCCGCAGGAAGCCTTGGCCCATGCGCAGCAAGGCCGACCACGGATCGTGTCCCCCGAAGCCAAGATCCGCGAAGGGCAGCATCAGCACGGCCAGTGCCAGAAACCCCAGCGCGACGGTGGACCGCGTCAGGCGCATCCGGCCGGCCCGCTCAGACCGCATAAAGGGCGGCAATCTGTTCGGGGGTGATCTGATCCGGGGCGGCGTCCAGGACGATCCGACCGGCGCGGATGCCGATCAGCCGCGTGGCAAAGGCGCGTGCCAGACCCACGTCATGCAGCGCCAGAACGCTTGTGCCGACGCTGTCGCGCATCAGTTGCAGGAGCGCCGCCGCGCGGGTTTCGTCGACGGCGGAAACAGGTTCGTCCGCGATCAGCACCTGACCGTTGCGATAAAGCGCCCGGGCCAAGGCCGTGCGTTGCTTCTGCCCACCTGACAGCGTGCCGACGGCCCGGTCGATCTGATCGCCAAGTCCGACCTGCGCCAGCACATCGGCGATCGCGGCACGTTCGGTCCGTCGCGGACGGATCAGCGTCACCAGATTATAGGCCCAGCCGTGGTCATCCAGCCGCCCCATCAGCGCGTTGCGCAGCACCGACAGTTGCGGGACCAGCGCGTGATCCTGCGGCGCCAGGGCCACACGCACGCCGCTGGCCGTCATCCGGTCGTACAGTGCATTCAGAAGCGTCGTCTTGCCTGCCCCGGACCGGCCCAGCAGCACGACGCGTTCGCCAGCGGACAGCCGCAGCGTGACGTCTTCCAACACCACGCCCCGGCCGTATCCCAGCGACTCGCCCTGAAACTCGGCCAGTGTCACTGAGAGTTATTCCAGCAGGCCAAGTTCCTTGCCGGTCTGTTCGATGGCGTCGAATTCGGCGTTCGTGGCGGGGATGAACGCCTCGCGCGGGAAGGATGCCAGCAGATCGGGATCGGTCATCCCGACCAGCGCGTCCTGCACCTTCTTGGTGAAGCCTTCGCCAAAGCGCTGATCGACGTCGCCGCGAATGACCCAGTTGTAGTCCGGGTAGGGCGGCGTCTGCCAGATCACGTCGACGGTATCCAGTTCCGGCAGCTTGTCGGCGACGGCCTTGTCATACACGGCAAAGTTCAGCGCGCCGATGTCATAGGCCCCCGACGACACCAGACGCAGGGTCTGGCTATGGTCACCCGAAAAACCGACCTTGGAAAAGAAGGCTTCCGGCGCCTCGCCGGTTTCCTTGCGGATATAGAACTCGGGCATCAGGCGTCCCGAGGTCGATGTCTTGGCGCCGAAGGTAAAGCTTTTCCCCTTGGCGTCCGCCGGGAAGCTGTCCGATTTCGCGAGGCCCGTCGATTTGTTGGCGATGAAATAGCTGATGAACTGAGTGTCTTCCTTGCCCTGCGCGATGCTTTGCGCGCCCGGGTTGGCCAGCCGGGCCTGAACCGACGTCAGACCGCCGAACCATGCCAATTGCACCTGATCGTTGGTGAAAGCAGTCACCGCAGCTGGATAGGTTTTCACCGGCACGAATTTCACATCGACGCCCAGCTTGTCCGACAGGTACGCCGCCACCTTGTCGAAACGTTCGGACAGTGCGGTCGCATCCTCATCCGGGATGGCCGAAAAATACAGGGTTTCCGCCGCGGTTGCCGCAGAGGCAAAGGGCAGGGCGGTGGCAAGCAGGCAGGCGGCACCCACGATAGCGCGGCGAAGGGGGTTCATGATGACCTCGGGAAACTGGCAGAAAATGGGAAATGCAGCTGGACGATCTGGCCCCGGAACAGTTGTCCCCGCCGCGCATGCCGAAACCCGGCCCTTGCTGGATCGGAGCGCGGACCGCGCATCGGATCGTCCCCGCCACCATGCCAAAACGGACTGTCCCGCGCAAGCGAGCCGGGGCGCGCAATGCGTCCTTAATGTGTGGCGGTGCGACCCCGGACGCGGCCCGCCATTCGTGCAAACGTGCCATCACGCCACATGCCTTCATGAACGGCGACCATGACGACATGACCGATGATCATCACGCCCAGCACCCAGGCCAGTTCGCCGTGCAGCGCACCGGCAAGCGATGCCGTCCAGTCGATCGGCGGCACCTTGGCGTCAAAGATCTGGAACCCGAAGGGCGCAAAGACGCGGTCGGACCCCCAGGCACGCAGCAGCGCGACCGACGGGATCACCAGCATCGCCAGATACAGAAGCCCGTGCCCCACGCGGACCGCCAATCCGCGAATCCCGGTTCCATGCGGCGGCCGGTTCGAGACGTTGCTCAGCGCCCAGATCACGCGCAGCACGATCAGCACGAACAGGATCGTGCCGACGGGCTGATGCCACTGAACAAAGAACGACACGAACGGCTGGCGACCGAAGATGATGCGCAACCCCATCCCCAGAAACTGCCACAACAGAAGCAGTGCGATAGTCCAGTGCAGGGTGCGGGTGATCAGCCCATAGGTTCGGGGTGTGTCGCGCAAGGGCAACCGGGCGGGGGGGGTCGTCATGGGTGACACCTTTGGGAAACGGTCTGCGATGACTTTACGGGCAAACCACGGGTCTGCAAACCGGCTTGGCAAAAAGTTGACTGAAACACTTTGGCGCTTTAATCGGTGCCCACATGACCGACACGAGGCATCCGTGACTGACCCGATCGAACCAACGTCCGACGCCCGCCCCCAGCAGGTCTGGCCGCCGGAATTGGCCCAACACTATCGCGAAAAGGGATACTGGCGGGGTGAGACGTTCGGGGATTTCCTGCGCGCGCGCGCCGCGGAACACCCTGATCGGGTGGCCGTCGTAGATGGGGATACCCGCTGGACTTATGGTGACTTGCTGGACCGCTCGATCGCGGCGGCTGGGGGCTATCTGGCACTGGGGCTTAAGCCCGGAGATCGGGTGATCGTCCAGATGCCGAACGTCGCGGCGTTCTTCCCGGCTGTCTTCGGTCTGTTCCTGTCGGGTCTGATCCCGGTCTATGCCCTGCCGGCGCACCGTCAGACAGAGCTTGCCCACTTCGCCCGCAAGTCTGGCGCCAAGGCCATCGTCGTCACCGACCGTCACGAAGGGTTCGACTACCGCGAGCTTACCCGACAGGTTCAGGCGCAGGTGCCCACGTTGCGCCATATCATCGTGGCAGGTGACGCGGGCGGGCTGGTGGCCTTCGACGACTTTCGCGCCGGGGGCACGCTGCCGCAGGTGGATCCGTCCAGCGTGGCGTTCCTGCAGATTTCCGGTGGATCGACCGGGCTTTCGAAGCTGATCCCGCGCACGCATGACGACTATATCTACAGCTTTGCGGCCAGTGGCCCGATCTGTGGGCTGGGGCCGGACAGTGTCTATCTGGCGGCCCTGCCGGTCGCGCATAACTTCCCGATGAGCTCGCCGGGTGTGTTCGGTGTTCTTCACGCGGGCGGGCGCGTGGTGATGGCCCCGAACCCGCATGCCGAAACCGCATTTCGCTTGATCGGGCAGGAAGGGGTCACCATCACCGGTGTGGTCCCGCCACTTGCCCTGCTGTGGATGCAGGCGGCGAAGGATACATCGCACGATCTGTCCAGCCTGCAGGTGCTGCAGGTCGGCGGGGCAAAGTTCATCCCCGAAGCCGCGGTGCGGGTTCGCCCAGCGCTGGGCTGCACGCTGCAGCAGGTGTTCGGTATGGCCGAAGGTTTGGTGAACTATACCCGGCTGGATGACCCCGAAGACATCATCACCGGCACGCAGGGCCGCGCGATCAGCCCCGATGACGAGGTGCTGATCCTAGATGACGACGGCCAGCCCGTCCCGGATGGCGAATCCGGGCATCTGCTGACGCGGGGTCCCTATACGATCCGGGCCTATCACAACGATCCGGCCGCGAACGCGCGCAGCTTTACGGATGACGGTTTTTACCGCACTGGCGACATCGTGCGGCGTCTTCCCGGCGGGTATCTGGTCGTGCAGGGCAGGGCCGGCGATCACATCAACCGCGCTGGCGAAAAGATATCGGCCGAAGAGATCGAGGATCATCTGCTGGCCCATCCCGGCATCTTCGACGCCGCCGTCGTGTCGATCCCCGATGAGGTGCTGGGCGAACGTAGCTGCGCCTTTGTCATCGCCGCGCCCGGCGAACGCCCCCGCATTCCCGACATCAAGGCGTTCATCCGCAAGCGCGGCATCGCCGAATTCAAGGTCCCCGATCAGGTCGTGTTCGTGGACAGCTTTGACACCACTGCCGTCGGCAAGGTCAGCCGCAATGTGTTGCGCGCCCGCCTGCGTGACAGCTTTCTGAACAAGGACAAACCGGCATGACCCTGACGCTGGACGAAATGCGCGCCGATATCGCCAAGGCCGTTCACATGGACCCGGCCGATATCCGCGACGACGACCATCTGCCCGACCTTGGCCTTGATTCCCTGCGCCTGATGGCGCTCGTCTCAGCATGGGAGGCCAAGGGACTGACGGCCGATTTCGCCGTGTTTGCGGAATATGCAACGCTCGGCGACTGGTGGCGCGAGCTTTCGGCCCGGACGAACGGCTGAGCGATGGACGGCTCTGCACGACCCGACGCCGCCCTTCTGCCCTTGACCGAGGCGCAGGAAGGCTTGTGGTTCGCGCAGGCGCTGGACCCCCAAAACCCAATTCTGAACACGGGGCAGTATCTGGACCTGCAAGGACCGATTGACCTGCCTGCATTAAGACAGGCGGTTGACAGGGCATTGGCCGAGGCGGGTGCGCTGCGCTTGCGGCTGAAGGATACGCCGGACGGTCCGCGCCAGTGGCTTGATCCGGCGCCGCTCACGCACAGGCTGGTTGATCTGAGCGACGATCCGGATGCCTTGGACACGGCGCTGGCCGCAATGGCTGCTGACACCAACCGCTCGCTTGATCTCGCGCGCGACCCCTTGGCGGCGGTCACGCTGTTCGTTCTGGGGCCGAAGCGGTGTCTGATCTACGAACGCATCCACCATCTGGCCATCGACGGCTATGGCATGGTGCTTGTGACCAATCGGATGGGCGAGAATTACACGGCGCTGACCACCGAAGCAGCCCTACCCCAACCTCTCCCGGGGGTGGAGCGGCTGTTTCAGGATGACGCCGCGTGGCGCGCATCCGACCGGCGCAAGCAGTCGCGGGATTGGTGGCACACCCGTCTGGCCGACCTGCCAGAGGTGACAGGACCCGCGCAGGGTCGTGCCGTCACCGGGCAGAGCTTTATCCGGGAAAGCCGTTGGCTGCCGGGCGATCTGCTGAACCGGTTGGCCGCGTTCGCCGAAACCCATGATCTGTCGTGGCCTGATGTGCTGACCGGTCTGACAGGCGCGTATCTGTCCCGGTGGACCGGGGGCGATATTGTCGTGGGGCTGCCCTTCATGGCGCGGATGGGGCGACCGATTGCCCGCGTGCCCGGAATGGTGATGAATGTCCTGCCGCAACGCATGACGCCGGATGAGGACGCACCATTGGCCGAATGGCTGCGCGTGCTGGGCGCCGAAATGCGTGACGCGCGGCGCTTTGGACATTATCGCAGCGAATATCTGCGCCGCGAACTGGGCCGGATCGGTGGCGACCGCAGGCTGTTCGGCCCTTTGATCAACGTCCAGCCATTCGACCGTCCGCCGATCTTTGCGGGGCTGAAGGTCGCGCTGAACATTCTTGGTGCGGGCGCAGTCGATGATCTGACCCTGACCTTCCGCGGCGACCCAGACGCCGGTCTTCTGTTCGAGGTGGACGCGAACCCCGCCCTTTACAGCCACGCCGATGTCGCCGGCCACGCGGACCGGCTGCCCGCGTTTCTGAACGCAGCCCTCGGCGCGGGGACGCTCGCCGCGGTGCCGACTGCATCCCCGGATGAAATCGCGGCGGTGGACCGGCTCCACGCGTCGGTCCGGCGTCAGTTTCCCGACGACACGCTTGTTTCGCTGATCACCGCGCAGATCGCGGCCACGCCCGATGCCATCGCGATCGAGGCCGACGGCGCGCAACTGACCTTCGCCGATCTTGACCGCCGCAGTCGCGCGCTGGCGGCGCAGTTGCGCGCCAGGGGGGCGGGGCCGGGTGCCATCGTCGCCGTCATGCTGAACCGTGGCATGGATCTGCCGGTCGCGCTGCTGGGGATCCTGCGGGCGGGGGCGGCATACCTGCCGCTCGACCCCGACCACCCGGCCGACCGCATCGCGCGGATCCTGTCGCTGTCGGCGCCTGTCGCTGTCCTGACCTCGGCCGATCTGGAAGGGCTGTTTCCGGCAGGGACCGACCTGCTGATGCCGGACAACTGGGCACAGAAGGGCGGCGACGTGCCACCACCAGCGCCCGACGATGCCGCCTATGTCATCTATACGTCGGGTTCCACCGGAGAGCCGAAGGGCGTCGTCGTCGAACACCGGGCCATCGTGAATCGGCTTTTGTGGATGGCTGATGCCTACGGGATTCGGCCCGATGATCGCATCCTGCAAAAGACCCCGGCGACGTTCGATGTGTCCGTGTGGGAGTTCTTCCTGCCCATGCTGACCGGCGCCACGCTGGTCATGGCGCCGCCCGGTGCCCATCGCGACCCCAGCCGGATTGCCGCCCTGATCCGCGATGCCGGGATCACCACGCTGCATTTCGTGCCGTCCATGCTGTCGGCCTTTCTGGCCGCGCCTGCGTCGGATGGCCTGCGCCTGCGCCGTGTCTTCTGTTCGGGCGAAGAACTTACGGCCGACCAACGCGACCGCTTCCACGCCCGCATCACGTCGGAACTGCACAACCTTTACGGCCCGACCGAGGCTGCGGTCGATGTCAGCCACTGGGCAGCGACCTCCGACGATACCAGCGACCCGGTCCCGATCGGCTGGCCGGTCTGGAATACCCAGCTGCTGATCCTGGATGAGCGGGGCCGTCCGCAACCGCCGGGTCTGGCTGGGCGGCTTTATCTGGGCGGCGTGCAACTCGCGCGCGGCTATCTGGGTCGGGACGACCTGACGGCGGCGCGGTTCGTGCCAGATGCGCGAAACCCGGACGCCCTGCTTTACGACACCGGTGATCTGGCGCGCAGGCGTCACGATGGCGCTGTCGAATTTCTTGGCCGGCTGGATCATCAGGTCAAGATCCGCGGTCTGCGGATCGAGTTGGGAGAGATCGAGGCCGCGATCATGGCAACCGGCCTCGCGCGCGAAGCCGTGGTGATCGCCCGCGAAGACCATGCCGGGGAAAAGCGGCTTGTGGCCTATCTGGTTACGTCGGACAGCTATGCGCCCGGGAAACTCGCCGTGGCGCTGGGGCGCAGCCTGCCCAGCTATATGGTGCCGGGGGCCGAGGTCGTGCTGGACGCCATGCCACTGACCGCGAATGGCAAGCTGGACCGCAAAGCCCTGCCCGCACCGCAGTTCCACGCCGTCGGCACGGCACCAGAAACAGCGACGGAACTTCTGCTGTCACGGCTTTATGGCGACATCCTGCACCTGCCCCAGCCCGTGCCCACCGACGCCGACTTTTTTGCATTGGGCGGGGATTCGCTATCGGCGGTCAGGCTGGCGCTGGCGCTGGAACAGGAAACCGGACGCGATCCCGGCCTGGGCACGTTGTTTGAAACGCCGACGCTGGGCGCGTTGGCCAGTCGGTTGGATGCTGGCGCGGCCAGCGATGACGGTCTGGGGCGGACGATCCTTCTGGCCGATGGCGACGCGGATGCGGTACCCTTGTTCCTGATCCATCCTGCGGGGGGGCTCGCATGGGGCTACCGTCACCTTGCCCGCAGGCTGGCACCAAAGCGGCGCATCTGGGGCCTGCAGCATCCGGGGCTCGATCCCGACGCCGAGATGCCGTCGACGCTGCAGGCGCTGGCTGCGGATTACGCGTCGATCATCGCGGGGCTGGTGCCGGACGGTCCCGTGCATCTGGCGGGCTGGTCGGTCGGCGGCATTCTGGCCCAGGGCATCGCGGTCGAACTGACGGCAATGGGGCGCGAAGTCGGCATGGTCGCGGCCATGGACGCCTATCCCGCCGACATGTGGCGCGATGAAGCATCGCCCGACCCTGCCGCGGCGCTGCGTGCGTTGCTGGCGATTGCGGGCTTTGACCCCGACCGACACCTTGATCTGGACAGCCGCGACAAGGTCGTGGCGTTCCTGAAGGACAGCGATACCGCGCTCGGGTCCCTGCCGGAGCGGGTGCTGGACGGCGTCGTCAGGCTGGTCACCGACACGAACCGGCTGGTCAGAGGCCATCATCACCAGATCATGGCGGGGCAACTGACCCACATCCGCGCCGGGCTGGACCACGCTGACCGCGACCTGACCGCGGCGTTGTGGGCCCCCTATGTCAGCGTGGTCGACGCGCTGACGGTCCCGTTCCTGCATGCCGACATGACCTCAGCCCAGGCATCGGCGATCATTGCGCCGATGCTGGATGCGCGGATGGGCTAGGCCGCCGCGAAGGGCAGCGCCAGTGGCAACGATCCGGGCAGCGTTTCGATATGCGCAAGACCCGGTAGCACATGTAGGTCGGCCACGATCCCGGGCTGGTCACGCAGATCGCGGACGAAATCCATTGTCGCCGGGGCCGGCCCGTCGGGCGGCGGCCCCCCAGCCCCCGACCGCTTTTCGCGGTCCCCCAGCGCCACGAGCAGGCGGGGCGGATCAGCGGGCAGCCGCGCGGTGGCGGCCACGCGGCGGATCAACCCCTCATCCCACCAGATCGACGGGCTGATCGCGGCAAACCGCGCAAATGCGTCAGGGCGCGACAGCAGCGCATACAGCGTGAACAGCCCGCCGAAGCTATGCCCCCACAACGTGCGGCGCGCCGGATCGATCGGCACCCCCCCCTCTGCCGTGTCACGAAGGGGGCCGGTCAGAAGGTCCAGAAACTGCGCGGCGCCACCGGCCATGCGGCCCGGATGGACCGGGTCGGGCCGGATGCCGTCGCCCGGTCCGTCGGGCGCGGTGAAATCCAGCGTCCGCCGCTCGCGCGAAAACTGGCGGTCCGTGTCGTAACCCACGCCGACGACCGCAAGTTTCGGGGCCAACGCCAGATGTTCGGCCGTCAGGAAGTCAAACGCCGCATTTCCGTCCAGCAGATAGATGACGGGCCAGCCTGCGTCTGGTGCGGGCGACTTGGGCGTGGCGATGAACAGCCGATGCCCCGGCCCGCAATCGACGCGCATCTGGCGCAGGTCATGTGACGGCACGCCGGTGTCGAACAGGCCAAGCCGCGCGGTGCGCGTCGCATGGTCGGGCGTGGTGCGACCCGTGTCGGTCATCCGGTTTCCCCCATCGGCTATGGTTGACAATCGTTGTCAGGTTTATACTGAGGATCGCAACCTTGGGCCAGCACCCGCCGCCCGCTTTGTCCCGGATTGGAGGGGGCTGGATGCCGTTCCTGCGTGTTCTGACGACCCTGGTTTTACTGCTGACCGGCTGGGCCGCCGCTGCTGCGCCGGTGACCGTGACCGACATTGCCGGTCGCACCGTCACGCTGCCCCAGCCTGCACAGCGGATCGTTCTGGGGGACGGGCGGCACATGGCCGTCCTGGGGATGCTGATGCCCGACCCGGTTTCGCGCGTCGTCGGCTGGCGTCAGGACAAGTCGCTGGACGCCCCGACAATGGCCGCCTATCGCACGAAGTTCCCCGCAATCGACGCCATCGGATCGGTCGGCGCCGGCAATCGCGGCCTGTCGTCCGAAGCGGTGATCGCGCTGGAACCCGACCTGCTGGTTCTGTCACTGTCCGACCTGAACGACAGCGGCACCGCGCGCGCGCGCGAGTTGGTCGAAGCTGCGGGTATCCCCATCGTCTATGTCGATTTCTTCACCCAGCCGCTGGCGAATTCCCTCCCCAGCCTGCGCATCCTAGGGACGCTGACTGGCACGTCCGACCGCGCCGAGGCGTTCGCGGCGTTCTATGATGAACATCTGGCCCGCGTCCGCGACCGTCTGGCGTCCGCCGACCCGGACAAGCCGCGCGTGTTCTTCCATGTTCACGCGGCGCCCAAGGGGTGCTGTTCGACGGCCGGGACCGGCATTTTCAACGACCTGATTGATGTCGCGGGGGGGCACAACGTGGGGGCCGACATCCTGAAAGGCGTCATGGGCGATGTCAGTCTGGAATCCGTGATTGCCGCGGACCCCGACGTCTATGTCGCCACCGGCGGCACGCATATGGCGTCGCGGGGCGGGCTGGTGCTGGGTTCCGGTGTCGATGCCGCCACCGCACGGAAAAGCTTTGATACCCTGATCGCCGCGCCCGGCCTGTCGTCGCTGCGCGCGGTCGAAGACAGGCGCGTCGCGGGGGTCTGGCATCTTTTCAACGACAGCCCGTCCCACATCGCGCTGGTCGAATATCTGGCCAAGCTGTTTCACCCCGAGCTGTTCGCCGATCTGGACCCGGACGCCACGATGCTGTCGATCCAGCACGACTTTGCACCCGTGGCGGTCGATGGCACATGGTGGGTGGGCGGGACGCCGTGACCGGTTATCTGGCGCGTTACCACCAGCAGAACCGCCGTCGCACCGTTCTGGTCGCCGTCATGGCGGTGATGGCGCTGGTGGGGGTCATTCTGGACCTGACGACCGGCCCTGCGGGGCTGCCCCTGTCGCAGACGGTGAACAGCCTGCTGGGATTGGGCCAGGTCGAACGCTCGACCGATGTCATCATCTGGCAGGTGCGTCTGCCGGTCGCCGTGCTGGCGTTGCTGGTCGGTGCCGCGCTGGCGCTGGCGGGCGCCGAGATGCAGACCGTGCTGGAAAACCCGCTGGCCGAGCCGTTCACGCTGGGCGTGTCAGCCTCGGCCGCACTGGGTGCGGCGGTGGTCATCATCCTTGGGATCACGATTCCGCACATCCCCCCGGGGTGGAGCGTGTCGGCCAGCGCGTTCGTCTTTGCCATCGGGTCCCTGATGCTGCTGCAACTGCTGGGTCGCTTGCGGGCAGGGGGGCCCGAGGTGCTGATCCTGTTCGGGATCGCGCTGAACTTTTCGGCGCAGGCATGTCTGTCGCTTCTGCAATTCGTGGCGTCGCCCGATGCGCTGCAACAGCTGGTCTTCTGGACGTTGGGCAGTCTGTCGTCGGCGTCGTGGCCGGGGGCCGGGCTGCTGGCCGTCATTCTGGTGGTCACCGTGCCATTTTCCCTGAAGTCCGCGTGGCAGCTGACGGCCTTGCGCATGGGCGATGATCAGGCCCGCAGCTTTGGCGTCAACGTCGAGGCGCTGCGCCGCTGGGCGCTGCTGCGCGTCAGCCTTCTGGCGGCCACGTCTGTGTCGCTGGTGGGCGTCGTGGCCTTCGTCGGGCTCGCCGGACCCCATATCGCCCGGATGCTGGTGGGCGAAGATCACCGCTTTTTGCTGCCGACAAGTCTGTTGACGGGCGCGCTGCTGATGTCGCTCGCCTCGACGCTGTCCAAGGTGCTGGTCACCGGCGTTGTGCTGCCGGTCGGGCTGGTCACGTCGATGATCGGTCTGCCGATCTTCTTTGCGCTGATCCTGCGCAGGCGGGCGCGGTGATGACAGGCGACGTCCACGGCGGAACGGTTGGCCTGACGGTTCGGGATGTTGCGGTCCGCTATGGCAGCCGTCCGGTTCTGTCGGGGCTGATGCTGCCGCCGTTGCGGCCTGGCGAACTGACGGTGCTTGCAGGACCAAACGCGGCAGGAAAATCGACGTTGCTGCGGGCGATTGCCCATCTGACGGCTTACCGCGGTGAAATTGCGCTGGACGGTCAGGATCTGGGACGGATGGGTGCGGCCGAGCGGGCGAAGATCGTCGGTTTCATGCCCCAGAACCTGCCGTCGGCGTCGTCGCTGTCAGTTCTGGAAAGCGTGATCACGGCGCTGCGGGCCACAGGCACGCCCGGGTCGCAAGCCGACCTGCGCGCAATGGCTGTGCTGGAAAGACTGGACATCGCACCGCTGGCGATGCGTCCGCTGGATCAGCTTTCGGGTGGGCAGCGCCAGATGGTCAGTCTGGCGCAGGCCATCGTCCGCGATCCGCGACTGCTGCTTCTGGATGAACCGACCAGCGCGCTGGATCTGGCGCGTCAGATGCGGCTGTTGTCCGAACTGCGGCGATTGGCCCAAGAGGGTCGCGTGGTCGTCGCCGTCCTGCACGACCTTGGGCTGGCTGCGCAGTGGGCCGACCGGATCGTCGTTCTGCATGACGGCGGCATGCACAGCTCAGGCACGCCGTCGGAAGTCGTGACCCCTGCGATGCTGGCGCAGGTCTACGGCGTGCATGCGCGGGTCGAGGGGTGTTCGAAGGGGCGGCTTATGGTGCTGGTCGATGACGTGGTCGGGGCTGTCGTCAGGGAATAACCCCGATGCCCCACCAGATCAGTGCCGACACGATCGACGCGACCAAACCGAACAGGATCACGACCAGGATCGTCAGGGCAGGGCGTTTCGGATCGGGCATCGCGGGTTTCCATGAAGAAACGGCCGCAGGTTTCCCCGCGGCCGTTCTGGTCAGTGCTTAGTCGAGCGTGACGTTCGCTTCCTTGACGACCGGTTCCCACTTGGCCATTTCGGCCTTCACGTGTTCGCCCAGTGCCTCGGGGGTCGACCCCACGATCTCGGCCGAGAATTCGCCCATGCGTTCGATGACGGCGGGGTCCTTCATCGCGTCGACGGCGGCCTTGTTCAGCGCGGCAATCGCCTCGGGCGGGGTGCCGGCTGGGGCAAACAGCGCGTTCCAGCTGTAGGTTTCATAGCCGGGCAGCGTTTCCGCGATGGCCGGCACGTCCGGGAAGGACGGCGCGCGCTTGGCCGTCGTGACACCAAGCGCCTTCAGCTTGCCGCTTTTGATGTGGCTGGAGGCTGAGGGCAGGTTGTCGAAGATGATCGGCACCTGGTTGCCCAGAACATCGGTCAGCGCAGGGCCAGAGCCTTTGTAGGGGATATGGGTGATATCGGTCCCGGCCATCGAATTGAACAGCGCACCTGACAGGTGCAGCGGCGTGCCGTTTCCCGACGAGGCATAGGCCAGCTGTCCCGGTTCTTTCTTGGCCAGATCGATCAGCTCCTGAACGGTGTTGACCGGCAGCTGCGGGTTCACCGCCATGACGTTCGGCACGAGCACCAGAAGCGAGATCGGCGCAAAGTCGGTCACCGGGTCATAGGGCTTCTGTTTCAGGATCAGCGGGTTAAGCGCGTGCGTGGCGACCGTCCCCATCAGGATCGTATAGCCATCGGCGTCTGCCTTGGCGACCTGCTGGGCGCCCAGACTGCCGCCGGCGCCGCCGACGTTCTGGACGATGACCTGCTGGCCCAGCTCATTGGACATCTTTTCGGCAACGATACGGCCGACCACGTCGGTCGAGCCGCCAGCCGCGAAGGGGATGACCAGCGTGATGGGACGGTCGGGGAATGCGGCTGCGGCAGAACCCGCCAGCCCCACCGCCAACGCAGCACCCAGCAACAGGCGGCGTGTGATCGAGGTTTTCATGGTGTTGTCTCCTCCCAGAGTTGGAAACGCGGCGCCGTCACGGCACCGCGGTCGAATGTCTTATCCGTCGGATTCGGTGAACACTTCATCCCGACGTTTGCGGATCTGCGGCAGAAACACCAGCACCAGCACCGCCAGCGCCATCAGCAGAAGACCGGCGCTGATGGGGCGGGACACGAATGTCGTGGGATCGCCGCGCGACAAGATCATGGCGCGCCGCAGGTTTTCCTCCAGCAGCGGGCCAAGGACGAACCCCAGCAGCAGGGGCGCCGGTTCGCACCGCAGCTTGGACATGATGTATCCAAGCAGACCGAAGAACGCGACGGCGTACAGGTCGTAGGTGTTCGAGTTCACCGAATAGACCCCGATCGCGCACATCGCCATGATGATGGGGAACAGCACGAAATAGGGCACGCTCAGCAGTTTGACCCACATCCCGATCAGCGGCAGGTTCAGGACGATCAGCATCAGGTTGCCGATCCACATGCTGGCGATGATGCCCCAGAACAGTTCGGGCTGGGTCGAGACGACATCGGGGCCGGGAACGATCCCCTGAATGATCATCGCGCCGATCATCAGCGCCATCACCGGGTTTGCGGGGATGCCCAGCGTCAGCAGCGGGATGAAGCTGGTCTGCGCGCCCGCGTTGTTGGCGCTTTCGGGACCGGCGACACCGGCCAGCGCGCCCTTGCCGAACTCCTCCGGGTGCTTCGAGAGTTTCTTTTCGACGGTATAGCTGGCAAAGCTGGCCAGGATCGCGCCACCACCGGGCAGGATCCCCAGAACCGAGCCGACGACCGTGCCGCGCAGGACGGGGCCGACCATCTGCTTGAACTCTTCCTTGGTGGGGAACAGACGGTTGATGTTCTTGGTCATCACCTCGCGGTCGGTTTCGTTTTCGAGGTTGCGCAGGATCTCGGCGATGCCGAAGACGCCGATGGCCACGGCAACGAAGTTCAGCCCGTCCGCGAACTGGGTGATCCCCAGCGTGAAACGCGGCGTCCCGGTATAGACGTCGGTGCCGACGATCCCGAGAAGCAGCCCCAGAACCACCATCGCCAGCGCCTTCAGGACGGACCCGTGGGCAAGTGCCACGGACATCACCAGACCCAGAACCATCAGGCTGAAATATTCGGCCGCACCGAATTTCAGCGCCACCTCGGTCAAGGGCGGCGCAAAGATCGCCACGAGGAAGGTGGCGACGGTGCCGGCGAAAAACGACCCAATGGCGGCGGTGGCAAGGGCGGTGCCCGCACGGCCCTTGCGGGCCATCTGATAGCCGTCGATCGCGGTCACGGCGGACGAGCTTTCGCCGGGCATGTTGATCAGGATCGCGGTGGTCGAGCCGCCATACTGCGCCCCGTAATAGATCCCCGCCAGCATGATCAGTGAGCTGACCGGTTCCAGCTGGAACGTAATCGGCAGCAGCATGGCGATGGTCGCCGTAGCACCGATGCCGGGCAGAACGCCGATCAACGTGCCAAGGATCACACCGATCAGGCAGAACAGCATGTTGGCCAGCGACGAGGCGACCGAAAAGCCAAGGCCGAGGTTATGGATGAGTTCCATGATGTCTTACCAATCCAGCCAGGGGCCGATGCGCCGGAACGGCAGGCCAAGGCCATAGCTGAAGATGAGGGTGGAGATGACGGTGACCAGAACCGCCAGCAGCAGCGCCGGTCCCGGCTTCATACGGCTGGACGCCTGAGAGGCGTAAAGCGAACAGATGAACAGCGCGGGGATGAAACCCAGTCCGCGGACGGTCAGGCCGAAAAAGATCGGGGCAGGCAGGATGAACAGGATTCCCCGCCATGCGATCGGGCCGATCGGCTCGCCCTCCTTGCCCAGCGATTTCAGCGCGATGATGACCCCTAGCAGGAACAGCAGCCCCGACAGGACCATGGGGAAATACCCCGGCCCCATGCGCAGCGATGTGCCAATTTCCAGCCCGACGGTCTGCCAGCCGAAAAACGCGGCGGCGAGCATCAGAAGGATGCCGGCCGCCAGATCAGTGTTGTCCCTTGGTTTCGTGGACATGGGTTCTCCCCTCCCTCCCCCGTGTGCGATGCGCGCGCCGGCCGTCGGGGCAGGCGCGCGTCGTCGATGCGTGAAATCAGTCGGCGTAGACGCCAGCGGCCTCGATCACAGGCTTCCAGCGGGCGATTTCGGCGTCCAGCTTGGCCTTCAGCGCCGCGGGCGTCGCGTCCGCCGCGGGCGAGGGCTCGGTCCCCAGATCCTGCATCGCCTTGATGACGCTTTCGTCTGCCAATGCTCCCTGCAGGGATTTTGACAACCGGTCCGTCACGGCCTCGGGGGTGCCGGCGGGGGCGTAAAGCCCGTGCCAGATCGAGACCTCGAAGCCCTTGAGGCCTGCTTCTTCGGCGGTGGGCAGGTCCGGGAAGACCGGAACGCGGTTCGGCGTCGTCACGGCATACGCCTTGATCGTGCCGCCCTTGATCTGCTGGGTGGTGTTGGTCGTCTGGTCGCACATGATATCGACCTGACCGCCCAGAAGATCGGTCATCGCTGGGCCGGTCCCCTTATAGGGCACGGTCACCAGCTGCGTGCCGATCGCCGATTGATACAGCATGCCGCACAGGTGGCTGGCCGATCCGATGCCGGCGTTCGCCATGGTGATCTTGTCGGCGTTGACCTTGGTATATTCGACAAAGGCCGGGAAATCGGCGGGTTCGAAGTCCTTGCGGGACACGAACACCATCGGCACTTCGGTCACCAGACCGACATAGCTGAAGGCCGTCGCGGGATCATAGGCAAGCTTGCGATAAAGCGTGGCCGACGTGGCCATGCCGATATGGGTCAGCAGCAGGGTATAGCCATCGGGATCGGCCTTGGCGACCTGCCCCGCACCCAGCGTGCCGCCAGCGCCACCAACGTTTTCGATGACGATCTGCTTGCCCAGATCAGTCGACATCTTGTCGGCGACCAGACGTGCCACGGTATCGGTCGGACCACCGGCTGCGAACGGCACCACCATGGTGATCTGACGCGTCGGGTAATCCTGCGCAAAGGCGGCGCCAGCCGACAAGGCCACGGCACACAGCGCGGCGACGAACTTTGAATAAGCCATATCCCCTCCCAAGGACTGTACTTGGACATGCCTCCACACGTCCTTCGGCGGCAGATTGCGTCGGGATCTAGAGGTCCACCAAACGCAAAAGTGAGGCGCGTCAGGAAAACTGTTACATCCGTTCGTCCAATGGGTGGAAACGGGGACATTACGCTGTAAAATATGGGTGGAAATCCACCCATCAGGATTGGCGCTAGTCGTCGTCAGACAGGCTTAGCCGGTCCAGACCGTATTTCTGCATCTTTTCGTACAGAGTCTTTCTGGAAATCCCCAACGCCTCGTAAACAGCGCGCAAGCGACCGCCATGGGCGGCGATGGCCCCGGCGATCAGGCTGCGTTCGTAATCTGCGACACGGTCGGGCAACCGATCCCCGGTGGCGGGCGCGGGTTCGGGGTTATCCAACCCCATGACGAACCGCTCGGACAGATTGCGCAGTTCACGCACGTTGCCTGGCCAGTCCCGACCGGACAGTGCCGACAGATAGGACGGCGGGACCTCACGCTCCGGCTTGCCGTACCGCGCCGCGGATTCGCGGACGAGCTGCAGAAACAACAGGGGGATATCCTCTCGACGGGCCGAAAGAGGCGGGACGTTCATCGTCGCGACATTCAGCCGCCAATACAGATCTTCGCGAAAGGTGCCCTGCTCCACGGCGGCTCCAAGGTCGTGCTTGCTGATGGCGATAAAGCGCACGTCCAGCGGCACCGGGTCGTTCGAGCCGAGCCGGGTGATGACACGGTCGTTCAGCACCCGCAGCAGCTTGGCCTGCAGCCCCAGCGGCATCGCCCCGATTTCGTCCAGAAGAACCGTCCCGCCGCGTGCGTGTTCGAACTTGCCGTATCGTGCGCGAATGGCGCCGGGGAATGCCCCGGCCTCATGGCCGAACAGCTCGGACTCGATCAGCTCAGCTGGTAAGGCGGCGCAGTTGATGACGATGAAGGGCGCGGCACCCCGGGCGGATATGTCGTGAAGCGTCCGGGCAGCGACTTCCTTGCCTGCCCCGGTCGGTCCGATGATCAACGCGTCGGTATCCGCTGCCCCGACCGCGCGCAGCCGGTATCGCAGATCCAGCATCACCTGCGTTCGCCCCGGCAGGCGCGCCTCGACGTCGTCGCGCTTGCCCGCGACCGCCCGCAGGCGACGGTTGTCCAGAACCAGCCCGCGATGTTCGACCGCGCGGCGCAAAACGGTGACGAGATCCTGAACGACGAACGGCTTTTCGATGAAGTCGTAGGCCCCACCCCGGATCGCCTCGACCGCCAGGGGGACTTCGGCGTGGCCGGTCACAAGGATCACCGGAATGTCGGGGTCGGTTTCGTGGATGCGCGTCAGCAGGGTCATGCCGTCCAGCCCCGGCATGCGGATGTCGCTGACGACCACGCCTTGGAATCCCGGGCCGGTCAGTGCCAGAGCCTCTTCGGCACTGGCAAGGGACTGGACGGTGAAGCCCGCAAGCTCCAACGCTTGCGCGGTAGAGCTGCGCATCTGGTCATCGTCATCCACCAGAAGAACGCGGGGCGTCATGCGGCACGACCCGAGGCAGTGGGCAGCGTGACGCAGAATGCGACACCTGGGCCTGCGTCCGCCACGGTGATCGTGCCGCCAAGGTCGCGCACGATGTTGGCGGTGATCGACAGCCCCAGCCCCAATCCGGTGCCCTTGGTCGTGAAGAAAGGATCGAAAATCCGGGCGGCGATGGGTGGCGCGACCCCCGGGCCGCGGTCTCGGACTGTCAGCACGACCCGATCGGCCTGTACCACGGCCGACAGGGTGATCGCCCGATCCTCCAGCCCCTCGACCGCGTCTGCGGCGTTGGTGATCAGGTTCACCAGCACCTGTTGCAGGCGCGTGGGTCCTGCGCGCAGGGCGGGCAGGTCGGCTGGGAGATCGACGTCAAGTGTCGCGCCAACGCTGTCCAGACGTGCCGCGACGATGGTGCGGGTTTCCGGAACCAGCGCCGCCAGATCGACGGCGCCCAGCTGATCGTCAGGGTTTCGCGCGGCACTGCGCAGATGGCGCCCGATGGCCGCCATGCGGTCGATCAGGGACATGATTTCGGTGATGTTGGCGCGGGCGCGCGCATATTCCCCCCGCTCGATCAGGATCGCGGCGCTGTCGGCATAGTTGCGGGCGGCGGCAAGCGGTTGATTGATTTCGTGGGAAACTGACGCCGACATCTGCCCCAATGCCGCCAGCTTGCCGACCTGAACCAACCCCGCCTGCGCTGTGCGCAGCTCAGCCTCGGTCACGCGGCGTTCGTGGATTTCCTGCTCCAACTGGCCATTCACGCGCGCCAGATCGGCGGTGCGGGCAACGACGCGGCGTTCCAGTTCAGCCGTGGCAAAGGCCTGCGCCGCAAGTCGTTCTGCGACCTGAGCGCGACGCTGCCGCCACATCATCGCACCGACGCCGCCCAACGCCATCAGCAGCGCCAGGCTGATCGTCGCCAGTCGCGCCTCGGCCCGGGCGGTGCTGGCATTGACCAGGACATGCACGGTCCATCCCGCATCCTGCATCGGCTCAGAGGCCACGATGTAGTCACGTGATGCGGCCCGCCCCGGCCCGGGGTCAGGCAGCCGCAGCATCGGCACGCCGCTTTTGGATTGCACGGCCTCGCCGAATTCGGCCATGGGCTGTGTCGCATAACGACGCGACGCGGCGGTTCTGGCGCGGCGCTCTGCCGTCAGGGGGGTGATGGCGTGATAAAGCCATCCGGGGTCAGAGGCGAGGAACGTCATGCCTTCGGGATCTGTCACCAGCACACGGTAATCGCTGCCGTGCCATGCCTCTTCCATGCGGTCGACGCCGATCTTGACCGCGATGACGGCGCTGATTTCGCCACGACCGTCGCGGACCGGGGCAGAGAAATAGTATCCCCTGACGCCCGACGTCGTGCCGACGCCGTAGAACCGCGCCGGTCGGCCCGCCATCGCGTCGATGAAGTAGGGCCGGAAACTGAAGTTCTGTCCGATGAAGCTTTGCGGACCTTCGTATCCGGAATGGGCGATTGTCTCACCATCGGGCCGGATCAGATAGATGTCGCTGGCCTGCACCTCGGCATTCTTGGCCGCCAGCCACAGATTTGTCTGTTGCCGCAGCACATGGTTGCGCGGATCGGCCGCCAGTCGGCGGATCATGTCCAGATCGGCGATCAGCTGCGGGACGACCTCGTACCGGGCAAGATCAGCTTCCAGCGCATTGACGGTCAACCGCAGTGCGTTCGTGGCCCGACCCTGCGCTGCGTGAAAGGCCTGCCGCGTCGCGATCTGGCCAAACACAGTCAATGCCAAGAGCGCGACCATAATTGCAGCCATCACCGGCGTTCCATGCCGCCAGGGCATAGGCAGTGCATGCAGGCGTCGCTGAAGGTGATCTGCGCTGGCCATTCGTCCCTTTCGACGGCTGAACCGAAGGTTGGCACAAGGTGACAGCAGCCAAACTGTTGCGCAATCCCGTGCCGTTTGACCCCACAAGCATGGGGGGAGGGGGAGGGGGGGGGAACCGACGCCCAGGATTCACGTTGGTGTGAGGATCGACGCGCAGATGTGCCAGACGATCGCAACCATCAGGAACTGAACATGCATATCATGCACGTCGCTTTGGGCGGTTGCATCAAACAATCGCCTGTCTTTTATGGACTGACGCAAGATACTGGCGGCCATATCGCCTATATCCTGGGGGCAGCCAAGGCACAGGCGTCTCGACCGGACGTGGCGCGGGTCGATATCGTGACACGCAGGTTCGATGAACCTGCATTAGGCCCGGAATATGCGATCCCTGACCAGAAGATCGGGCCAAAGCTGTGCATCCGCCGACTGAGCAGCGCATCGAACCGATACCTGACGAAGGAGGCGCTGGCCGATGAGCTGCCGTCCCTGACAGGCGCGTTTTTGCAAATGCTGGCCAGGATGCCGCGCCGCCCGGACGTCACTCACTGCCATTTTTCAGATGCGGCGGCACTGGGTTTGGCGGCGCGTGAACGGTTCGGAATTCCGATGATCTACACCCCGCATTCATTGGGGCTGGACAAGGCGAACTGTGACAGCGTTGGCGGCGATGCGGGGGCGACGGCTGCCATTGCGGGGGAGCCGGTGTCACCCGCGCGTCTGCGTCAGGAACGTGCCGCCATACGTGGGGCGGATGCCATCATCGCCTCGTCGCGAGATGAGGCAGAGCGTCAGGTTGCGGCGTATGATCCGGCCAGTAGCGGGCGCGTGTGGCGGATCAATCCGGGCATCATCCTGCCCGATGCCCCCCATGACGGGGCGGCAAAGAAGCTTCTGGCGGCCACGCTAGACCACCCAGAGCGGCCATTCATTCTGGCGATTGCTCGGCCGGTGCAGAAGAAGAACCTGATCAGTCTGATGCGCGCCTATCGTCAAAGCGCTGATCTTCAGGCCAAGGCGAACCTGGTCATTCTGGCCGGTCAGGGGGGCGACGAAGCTGAACAGACCGCCGTACGTCTGGCGTTGCGTCAAATGGCCGACCTGATACCGGGCAAGATCTGCCTGCCACCCCGCCACGCGCCGTCACTTGTCCCGCAGCTTTACCGTCAGGCGGCGGCACAGGGGGGCGTTTTCGTCAATCCGGCGCTGCACGAGCCGTTCGGCCTGACCCTGATCGAGGCGGCGCGATTCGGTCTGCCGGTGGTGGCCACCCGCAACGGGGGGCCGGTCGATATCATCGGCGCCATCGGTCATGGCGTGCTGATCGATCCGCTTGATCTGGACGCAATCGCGGCTGCCTGCACAGGGATCGTCAGCGACCCGGCACAGTGGCAGCGGTACGCGGCCAACGCCGCCCGCCACCATCATGCGTTCGATTGGAACAGCTGGGCCGATCAGGTGATGACGGTTTGCCACCGGGTCAAGCGTCGGTTTGCCACGTCGCGCCCCCAGCCGCTGGCGCAGACGCTGCTGGCCTTTGACATCGACGGCACACTGACCGGGTGCCGCCCCTCGGCCGCCAACTTTGGGCGGTGGGTGGCGGGCACTGGTGCACGGGGTCAGCATTGGTTTGTGGCCACCGGCCGCTCTTTGCCGGAAGCTCGTCGGGTTCTGGCCGCGTGGGACCTGCCGGAGCCGTCGGTGATGATCACATCGGTCGGCACCGAAATCTGGCGGGCCGGGCGGCGTGGGGCGTTCGTGCCGTGTGACGACTTTGCCGACTGGCTGGACGATGGGTGGGACGCCGCGCGGGTTACGCGGGCGATCACCCAAGCCATCGCCGGGACGGACGTGACCTGGCAGGCCCCCTATGAACAGCGCGCGTGGAAGTTGAGCCTGTCCGGCACGGCCGCTGAGGCCGCCCGCGTGGTCAGTCGGATCGATCTGGCGGCGCTGAACGCGCGTGCAATCATCTCTCACGGGCGGTTCGTGGATATTGTCCCGGCGCGGGCCGGGAAGATGAACGCGATCCTTTTCGAGGCGCGGCGTCTGGGGCTGAGCGCAGGGGATTGTGTGACAGCCGGTGACAGTGGCAACGACCTTTGCATGCTGGACGGCGCAGGCCGCGCCATCATCGTCGGAAATGCCTTGGAGGAGCTGCGTCCCCGCACGCGGGATGGCCTTTACCGTGCCCAGGGCGCCCACGCAGCCGGCGTGATGGAGGGGTTGGCCCGGTTCGGGCTGTCTGACGCGGTGTCATGCCCCCCCGAACTTATCGCTGCGGAGTAGTCATGAAAAACCAACCCTTCGGCTATTTCGTGCATCATCAGGGCCGGGGTCACGCCGAACGCTGCGCCGCGGTCGTGAACGCGCTGCCGCAGGATCGGCCCGTGACGATCTTCTGCGCGCGGGACGACATTTTCCCCCCTTTGTCGTCGAACGTGCGCATCTGCCGCATCCCGTCGCTGTTTGAACGTCGCGGAGATGAGGCGGGCGCGATGGACGGTGTGCGCCACCCGCAGACGCTGCACTGTGCCCCGTTGGGTTGGCCGGGCATTCGCAAGGCCATGGCCCTGATGACGGACTGGTTCGACCGCGCCAACCCCGCACTGATCATCAGCGACGTGTCGGCCGAGGTGGCGCAGCTTGCGCGCATCTGTTCAGTCCCCCACGTCGCTGTGCTGCAGCACGGTGATCGCAGCGATCAGGGTCACATGGCGGCCTACGAAGGTGCCGCAGGGCTGCTGGCGCCGTTTGCGTCCGATCTGGCCCAGGATGACTGGCCGCAATGGATGCTGGACAAGACGTGCTTTGCACCCGGTGTCGGCACCCCGCCACCGCCGCAACAGACCGCTGGTCGGGCGCGGCTGGGGATCAGCGACCAGAGCAAGGTGGCGCTGGTGATCACGGGCGGGGGTGGAAACGGGTTTGCACAGGCGCCGTTGGCCGTGGCAGCCCGGGCGCGGCCGGATTGGCTGTTCCTGACGATCGGCGACATCTCACCCGACTGGCATGCGACGCCGCCCGCGAACCTGATTTCACTCGGGTGGGTGACGACGCCCGAAGACTACATCGCCGCGTCAGATTTCATCATTGCATCGACCGGCAATACGACGTGCCATCAGATTCTGGCCGCAGGCAAGCCATGGCTGGCTGTGCCGGAATGGCGTTATTTCGACGAACAGGTCGTCAAGGCTGCCTGTCTAGACCGGGCGGGGGTGGCGGTCAGCCGCCCCTATCTGCCCGCCTCAGCCCATGCATGGACCGCCGCATGGGACGAGGTCATGTCCCGCCACGATCCCGACCGTCAGCGCAGCTTGATTGCACCGAACGCCGCCCGACTGGCGGCTGACTGGCTTGAACATCTCAGCGGCCATCTTTGGCCGCAATCCCAGCAAACCAACCCGACGGACATCACCATGCCACCCACCGCGACCTGCACCGTTTCCGCCCTGACCATCGCGCGTGGTCGCCGTGACCACCTTGTCAACACGATCATTGGTCTGACCAAGCAGACGTCGGTCCCGGCAGAACTGGTGATCGGCGTGATGGGCAATGAACCCTACCCAGATCTGCCGCAGGCCGACTTCCCGATCCGCCAGATCCTGATCCCCGGGGATGAGCTGCCGCTGGCCAAGGCACGCAACACGGTCGCGCGCGAAGCGGTGGGTGACGTGCTGGCGTTCGTTGACGTCGACTGCATCCCCGCCCCCAGCCTGATCGAGGATTACGCCGCCCTGTGCGCCGCCGGATCGGGCCTGATGATGGGAGAGGTCATGTACCTGCCCGGTGGCGCGACCGAAAACGGGGTTGATTTCGACCGTTTCAGCGAGGTGGCTGTCAGGCACTCGGACCGGGCTGGACCGCCCGCCGAACGTTCGGAGCGCTGCAACGATTATCGCTGCTTCTGGTCGTTAAACTTCGCCATCAACGCCGCCGATTTCCGCAAATCCGGCGGGTTCGATGAACGCTACACCGGGTATGGCGGCGAAGACACCGACTTTGGTCGCCAGCTTGATGCGCTGGATATTCCGATCAGCTGGATGCAGGGCGCGCGCGTCTATCACCAGTATCACCCTCATTTCATGCCGCCGGTGCATCACATGAAATCAGTCATGCGGAACGCTGACATCTTTGCCGAGAAGTGGGGCCATCGGACGATGGAACACTGGCTTTACTGCTTTTCGCTGATGGGGCTGATCGAAAACACGCCCAAAGGCCTGCGCATCCTGCGCGAGCCCGAGGAGGAGCATATGGCCCTGTGCCGCCAGCAATCCGACCAGCCTTATGCAAACACGCGCCGGATCATCGACATTCTGAAGGCCCGTGCCGCCAACAGCGACGCTCATCCCGACGACACCCCCGAGACGTTGGCCGCTCGTATCAAGGCCGTGGATCAGGCGCAGAAGTTCATGCTGTACCCGGCGGCTGAATAATGCGCATCGCGCTGATCTCTCATGTCCGGCACGCGATTGCTCCGCCGTTCATGGGCGGGATGGAGGCGCATAACTGGCATCTTGCCAACGATCTGACCCGACGCGGGCACGACGTCACTCTGTTCGCCGCCGGTGACAGCCGGACCGACGCGCAGCTGTGGCCTGTTCTGCCGCGATGTTATCAATGTGATTACGTGCAGGGTGACCCCGGACTGAACCCGTACCTGGACGCCGGCTTTGCATCTGCTGTCCAGCATATCTTCGGCGGCGATTTCGATGTGGTGCACAACAATTCGTTGCACCGATACCCGCCGCGGATGGCCAGGCAGCATCGCATCCCGTGCGTCACGTCCCTGCATATCCCGCCCTTCGATGCCTTGCATCGGGCCGTTCGCGAAAGCGCGGCCCCGTGGTCGCGCTTTACAGTCACCTCACGACGTCAGGTCGAAAGCTGGTGGGGCGATGCCCCCCCGCCCGAGGCAGCCGTGGCCTATAACGGCATCGACACCACGCTGTGGCCGTTCTCCCCGAGAGGCAACGGTGAAGCCGTCTGGGCAGGGCGCATCACATGGAACAAGGGTGCGCATCTGGCCGTCAGCGCCGCACGCCTGACAGGCATTCGGCTGACACTGTTCGGCGTGATCGAGGATCAGGCGTATTTCGACGAACACATCCGGCCATATCTGGGCCATGACATCCGTTATGGGGGTCATCTGGCCGGGCCCGACCTGGCGGTCGAATTCGGCGGGGCCAGCGTTCTTCTGTTTACCCCCTTGTGGGACGAGCCCTTTGGTCTGACGGCAGTCGAAGCGATGTCCTGCGGCCTGCCGGTGGCGGCGATCGATATGGGGGCGGCCCGCGAGGTGATCGGTGAGGCGGGCGCATTCGCTGATTCGCCTACGGCTGAGGCGCTGGCCACGGCGCTGTTGCAGGCGATCAAGATTCCCAGAACGGTCGCCCGGTCACGGGTTCTGCGCAGGTTCACGACAGAGCACATGATTGCCCGCTATGAAAAGCAGTATGCCCTGGCCATTGCGGGTCTGGGTCAATCGGCGCCGACCGTCACGTTCCCCCCGATCGAGCTGTGCGATGTGACCGACAAAATCACGGCATGATCGGTGGTTTGCACCTCCTTGCCGCTGTGCGGTGGAGACACCCCGGATGAAGTTTCGTCACGCCACCGTTGACGACGCGTCTGCACTGGCCGTCCTGGCGATTGAGGTGTGGACCGGCACCTATCTGCGGACGGGCATCAGCCCGTTCTTTGCCGACTATGCCCTTAGCACATTCAGCCGCGACAAGATGGCAGAGCTGGTCGGCTGTCCCACTGAAACCATGATCGTTTCTCAAAATGATACCGGGATCGATGGCTTTGTCAGGGTCAGTCAAGATGTCTGCGGTCCCGTCAGCGGCTGTTCGACGACCGAGATCGCGACTTTGTATGTCCGGCCGCGCCACCATGGGCGGGGGATCGGTCAGGCGTTGCTGCATCAGGCGATGGACGTTGCACAAGACGACGGCGCCGGTTCGGTCTGGCTGACCGTCAACCACGAGAACACTTCTGCGCTGGGGTTCTATGCCCGCCAAGGGTTTCGCACGATCGGACAGACCGTCTTTCGTATCGGCGACGATGTATATCCGAACGACGTTCTGACGCGTGACCTCAACGACGTTTGACCGTCCGGGGGCCACCTGTTTATCGAAGAAAGAGAAATGGCGGACCCGGAGCGATTCGAACGCCCGACCCCTAGATTCGTAGTCTAGTGCTCTATCCAGCTGAGCTACGGGTCCGTTGTAGGGGGGGTAGGTAGACGGTTGGATTTCCGCGCGCAAGGGGGAAATCCAAATTTTCGGAAACAATCCCGGCTAGCCCTGCTGGGACAGATCACGGGGCAGACGGATCATGAATTCGGTGCCCTCGGCGTCGGTCCGCAGAAGGTTGACCTGACCGCGATGGTTGCGCACCAGATCGGCCGCGATGGCCAGACCAAGCCCCGTGCCGCCCTTGCGAATGCCACCGGCGAATGGCTTGAAAAGGTTTTCCCGCGCCTTCTCGGGCAGGCCGGGGCCGGTGTCGCCGACACGGATCCACCACTCTGTCTCATTCTCGCCGGCACCCATTTCGATGGTGCCGGGCTGGCGTGTTGCTTCGATCGCCTGCCGGGCGTTGCGGGCAAGGTTCGACAGCACACGGTAAAGCTGATCGCGGTCGGCGCGAATGGTCATGGACGCAGGGATGTCGGTCACAAAATCAACCAGCGCAGGTTCGCCGGTCGCCTCGGCCGCCAGGGTTTCTGCCTCGATCACGTCGGCGGCCAAGGCCGAAAGGTTGAAGAGCGAGAGCGACGGCGCCGGTTCCTCGGCCTTTCCGAAGGCAAGTGTCGTTTCGCACAGGTTCACGGCACGCGAGATCGAGCCGACGAGTTTCGGCGCCGCACGGCGCACCGCGGGGTCGGCGCTGTCTTCCAGACGGTCGGCAAAGATCTGGCTGGTGGTCAGGATGTTGCGCAGGTCGTGGCTGATCTTGGCCACGGCTTGACCCAGCTGCGCCAGACGTTCGCGCTGCTTCAGGGAAGCCGTCACGGTCCGCTGCATCGACGCCAGCGCGGTTTCGGCGGCGCGGACTTCGTTGATATCGGCAGACGGCTCGATGATGTTGTCGGGGTCTTCGGGGGCGGTCGCATAGGCGGTCATGTGCCCGATAACGCGCCGGATCGGGGTGACGATCAGGCGCTGCGCGGCAAGGTTCAGCAGAAGTGCCGTCAGGATCGAGAACGCCGCCGACACCGTCAGGATGCTGATCCCCGATTCGATCATGCTTTGGCGCAGGGGCAGGGTATCGGTCGTGATCTCGATCAACTGGCCGGCCTGCTGCACCGGTTCACCAATGACCCGGATAATTTCGTTATGCGGGTTGAGAAGGACCCCCACAGCATCGCGTGCCAGAACCCAGAAATTCTGCTCTCGGAGGTCATAGGTACCCGAAATCTCGGCCGGGACGGGGGACGACAGGACCAGCTGCCGGATGTCGTCACGCCGGAGGACGACGTTATAGACCCCTGCCGTTTCCAGCAGCTCGGCCTCGAGTTTCGAATTCAGCGATTCGTCAGTGGCAAGCTGGGCCAGCGACGCAATCTGCGCGCGCTCCAGCCGGTTTTCCAGATAGTCGCGGCGGAAATAGGATAGCGAGGGCACCAGGATCGCGATTTCAGCCAGCACGACGAAAACAATCGTCAGTGCTGCGAATCGTCCTGAAAGGCTTTTGATCGTCATGTCCTTCTTGATGCGCCTGCATCCCTTTGCGGGCCTGACGCCCTTGGCGGACTTGCATCAGGTGGCAGACACTGACAAGTCGTTGGGATCAAACAAATGTGATTGCCTGACGGTTCCCGCAAGTCTCTGATCGGAAAAGACAGGTTTCATTCGGCGTTGACTCGCCCAGCGGCACACCCTATCAGGCGGGCTTCGCATAACCGGCGCGCTTGCGTGGGGCTGTCGTCCCATACCCTGCGTGCTTGTCGTAATTTCGGAGCCGAGACAATGAAACGCACTTTCCAGCCGTCGAACCTTGTTCGCGCGCGCCGCCACGGGTTCCGTTCCCGCATGGCGACCAAGGGCGGCCGCCGAGTGCTGGCCGCTCGTCGTGCCAAGGGCCGTAAGGTCCTGTCGGCATAAGCTGCCGCGCAGGGTCATTCCTGATGGACAGGGCCGCGCCAGATCCCGGCGCACCTGACCGGCAGACCAACGAATCGCAACCGGCCGAGAGTGATCTTGGGCCGGTTTCGCGTATGCCTGCGGTCCTGCGCCTGCGTGCCGATTTCCTGCGTGCGGCCTCGGCCCGCCGGATCAGCGCGGCCGGCTTTCTGCTGCAGGGCCGCCAGCGCGATCCGACTGACGGGATCGGTGACGGGGTCCGCGTCGGCTATACCTGTTCCAAGAAGATCGGGAACGCGGTCACCCGCAACCGGGCCAAGCGTCGCCTGCGCGCCCTTGCGGCAGAAGTTGTCCCGGCGCTGGGCCGGCCGGGTTGGGACTATGTCCTGGTGGGCAAGCCCGACGTCACCGTGACCCGTGTCTTTGCCGATCTGCGGGAGGATCTGATGGCGGCGATGGGGCGCATCCATGATGCGCCGATCGCAGGGCCCAGACAGCCGCGAAAAGGGAAGGGCGCTGCGAAAGGCGGGGGCAAATGACCCCGCTGGCCCGCGTTTTGTCTTGGCCGGTCAAAGGGTACCGTCTGTTCCTGTCGCCGTGGATCGGGCATTCCTGCCGCTTTCAACCGACCTGTTCGGTCTATGCGCTTGAGGCGTTGGAGCGTCACGGCGGCCTTGTTGGCGGCTGGCTGACGGTCAGGCGTCTGGCGCGCTGTCATCCCTGGGGCGGATCGGGGTATGATCCCGTGCCGCCCAAGCGCAACCCCTAAGCCGGACCGAACGACATGCTGGACGAATCCCAAGACATCCATCCGCTGTTTGACGGCGCCCCCAGCTCGACCGAGTTTCGCAAGCTGCGCAAACGTCTGGTCCGAGAGGTCCGCTCGGCGATGGACACATACGGCATGGTGCGTCCGGGCGATCGCTGGCTGGTCTGCCTTTCGGGCGGCAAGGACAGCTATACCTTGCTTGCGGTTCTGCACGAACTGAAATGGCGCGGGTTGCTGCCGGTCGATCTGCTGGCCTGCAATCTGGATCAGGGTCAGCCGGGATTTCCCGCGACCGTCCTGCCGAAATTCCTGACCGAACGGCAGGTCGAACACCGCATCGAATATCAGGACACCTATTCCATCGTCGTCGACAAGATCGCGCCCGGCGGCACGATGTGTTCGCTGTGTTCCCGCCTGCGGCGCGGGAACCTGTATCGCATCGCCCGCGAAGAAGGGTGCAGCGCGGTCGTTCTTGGCCACCACCGCGACGACATTCTGGAAACCTTCTTCATGAACCTGTTTCACGGCGGGCGACTGGCCGCGATGCCGCCCAAGCTGTTGAACGAAGAAGGCGATCTGCTGGTTCTTCGCCCCTTGGCGTTCGTCGCCGAAGCCGACTGCGACCGGTTTGCACGCGCAATGAACTATCCGATCATCCCCTGCGATCTGTGCGGCAGTCAGGAGGGGCTGCAACGCGCGCAGGTCAAACGGCTGCTCGACGATTGGGAAACCCGCACGCCGGGCCGAAGGCAGGTGATGTTCCGTGCGCTGATGAACACGCGCCCGTCCCATCTGGCGGATCCCGGCCTGTTCGACTTCGCCGCGCTGATGCCCGGGATGCGCGATGATGCCAACGCGTTTCCGGCGGATGTTCCCGATCTTCGCGACTGAATCGGGCCAGATGGGACGGTGCGCGACGTCTGCCCATCCCCGAATGCGCTTGACCTTTGCCCCTCGCTTCGATTGAAGCGGCCCGACTGTGAAATCCACGAAATCACGGGGCGCACATAGCCAATGGACGACAATAACCGCAATTTGATCCTGGCCATGGTGCTGTCCGCACTGGTCATGATCGGTTGGTATGCCTTCTTCGCGCCGCCGGCTGAGCCCGTGCCTGACGCCACGCAGACCACCGCCAGCCAGACGACCACAGCCGGACAACCGGCCACCGGACCCGTGACGGGTGCGACAGGAACGGCCACGCCCACACCGGGCGATGTCACCCCGACGGGCGCGACCGACCCTGTTGCCACCGCCGGCCGGGTCGAAATCCAGTCCCCGTCGATCAGCGGCAGCATATCGCTGGCCGGGGGCCGGGTCGATGACCTGCTGCTGACGCGCTATCATGAAACGCTGAGCGACAATTCCCCCTATGTGCGGCTGCTGCAGCCGACTGCCAAGGAAGAGCTGCGCTCTGTCACCACGCCGCTGGCGCCCGATTCCGGGCTGACCGAGGTCGTGGCCAAGCCCTATTACGCCGTTTACGGCTGGCTGCCCGGTCCGGGCACGCGGCCGGAACTGGTCCCGAACCCCGCGACTATCTGGACGGTCGAAAGCGGCGGCACACTGTCCCCCGGCCAGCCCGTGACGCTGGTCTGGGACAACGGTCAGGGACAGGTCTTCCGCCGCACGTTCGCGCTGGACGACCGGTACATGTTCACTGTGACCCAGTCGGTCGAAAACACCGCCGAAACGCCGTTCGTCGCGGCCCCCTACGGCATCCTTGCCCGTCACGGCAAACCCGACACGCAGAACTTCTTTGTTCTGCACGAAGGCGCCGTCGGGATGAGCGATGGCAAGCTGCTGGAAGAGAAATACAAGAACATGGTCGATCTTGACCCGCAGGGCGCCGAAGGCCCCGCCGAGATCGTCAATGTCACCGAAAACGGCTGGATCGGGTTCACCGACAAGTACTGGATGACCACCCTGATCCCGCAGCCAGGCACGCCCTATACGGCAGTCGTCAAATACTCGCCCCAGGCCGACATCTATCAGACAGAAACCCGCATGCCGATGCAGACCATCGGACCGGGTGGCACGGGCGAAAGCAACGGGTACCTGTTTGCAGGCGCCAAGGAATGGGAAACCATCCGCAACTATCAGGACAACCTGCATATCGACCGCTTTGTCGACTCGATCGACTGGGGCTGGTTCTACTTCCTGACCAAACCGATCTTCCGCATCCTGCACTGGCTGCACGGTCTGATCGGCAACATGGGTTGGTCGATCATCGCACTGACCTTCGTTCTGAAGCTGGTCGTGTTCCCACTGGCACGCAAATCCTACATCTCGATGGCGCGGATGCGCGAATTGCAGCCGCAGATGGAGGCGATCAAGGAGCGGACCGGCGACGACCGGGTCAAGTACCAGCAGGAAGTTATGGCGCTTTATAAAAGCGAGAAGGTCAATCCGGCAGCAGGCTGTCTGCCCATGCTGATCCAGATCCCGATCTTCTTCTCGCTTTACAAGGTGATCTTCGTGACCATCGAATTGCGGCACGCGCCGTGGTTCGGCTGGATACGCGACCTGTCCGCGCCTGACCCGTCAAGCCTGCTGAACCTGTTCGGCCTGCTGCCGTTCATGCCGCCGGCACAGGGGACGATGCTGCATTCGATCAGCCTGCCGCTGCTGGCGATCGTGCTGGGTCTGTCGATGTGGCTGCAGCAGAAGATGAACCCGGCCCCGACCGATCCGGCGCAGAAGATGATCTTCGCGTGGATGCCGTGGGTGTTCATGTTCATGCTGGGCGGCTTTGCCTCGGGTCTGGTGCTGTACTGGATCACGAACAACACGATCACGGTCATTCAGCAGTACCTGATCATGCGTGCCCACGGCCATCCGCCGGATCTGTTCGGCAACATCAAGGCCAGCATGCCATCGCGACCAAAGCGCAAGTCGTGACGGCGTCCGTCACGGCCCGCGTCGCCCAGATCCATCGCTTTCCGGTCAAATCGATCGGGGGCGAGTCGCTGGACCACGTTGAACTGATCGCCGGGCAGGCCATGCCCGGCGATCGTCATTACGCGGTCCTGCACAAGGCCGCGCTGCACCATCTTGAAGACGGCACGCTGCAGAAGTGGCTACCGAAATCTGCCTTCGTGCGGGGCGTGGCCGCGCCCTTGCTGCAGGCAGTCAAAGGTGGCTGGGACGGCGACGTGCTGGTTCTGACCCATCCGGATCTGCCCAACCTGCAATTCGACCCCGATGGCGGGGGTGAGGTGCTGGTGGAATGGCTGTCACCGCTTTGGGCCGAAAGCGGCAAGGCCGAGGCGGCGCAGCTGGTTACCGGCCCGTTGCCCCTGACTGACGTCAAGAAGCCCTGGATCTCGATCCTGTCGCTGTCGTCGCTGGCTGAGCTGGAGAAGCGGCTGGGCCGCCCCTTGGGCGTGGACCGCTGGCGCGGCAACATCTGGGTCGATGGCTGGCCCGCCTGGCATGAGCGTGACCTGCGTCTGGCGGAACTGAGCATCGGAGGCGTGCGGATGAAGGTGCGCGAGAACATCGGTCGTTGCGCGGCGACCAGTGCCGACACCGACACCGGACGGTTGGACGGGGACATGCCAGCTGATCTGCGGGCGCTTCTGGGAGACGCGAACTTCGGTATCTATGCGGAACCGCTCGACACCGGCCGGGTTGGCGTGAACGACAAAGTGGTGGTCCTATGAAAGTCGCGTTTCCCGTCGCCCCCGAGCCTGAGGAGGCCGCCGCCGAAAAAGGGCGGTTGCTGTTTGCCGGGCCGGTCGATTTCGTCAAGGGCGTCGTCAAGATGGACGGCCTGCCCCCATCGAACCGTCCCGAAGTCTGTTTTGCGGGTCGCTCGAACGTGGGGAAATCCAGCCTGATCAATGCGCTGACCGGGCGCAAGGGCATCGCGCGCGCGTCGAACACCCCCGGCCGAACGCAGGAAATCAACTATTTCACGCTGGGCGATCATGGCTATCTGGTCGATTTGCCGGGCTATGGCTTCGCGCAGGCCCCGGTGGCCGTGGTGGCCAAATGGCAGGCGCTTTTGAAGCAGTATCTGGCCGGTCGCGCCACATTGCGTCGGGCGTTCGCGCTGATCGATGCGCGGCATGGCGTGAAGCCCGTGGACCACGAAATCCTGACCCTGCTGGACCGGTCTGCCGTGCCGTTTCAGGTCGTCGTCACAAAGGCTGACAAGGTCGGCCGCGCCGCCCTGGATGAAACCGTCAAGCAGGTCGAGGCAGAGCTGCAAAAGCACCCCGCCGCGTTCCCCGAAATCGTCGTGACGTCGTCGGAAAAAGGCGTCGGGATCGCGACGCTTCGGTCGATCATCGCCGAACTGGAGTAACCCTGCCGCCTTGGTCTGGACCTGGGGCGGTGTGCGTCCTAGCCTGCGGCCGATCCAAAGGGGCATGATATGAAGATGCAGGACATGGAACGCGATTTCGCCACCACCGCCCATACCTTGACCGAGGCGCTGCCGTACATGCAGCGATATGCGGGCGCGGTCGTGGTGGTCAAATTCGGCGGCAACGCGATGGGCGACGATGAGGCGATGGCCGATTTCGCCCGCGACATCGTCCTGATGAAGCAGGTGGGCATCCACCCGGTCGTCGTCCACGGCGGCGGCCCCATGATCAATGATCTGCTGGGACGGCTGGGCATCGAAAGCCGGTTCGTGCGCGGCAAGCGCGTGACGACCAAGGAAGCCGTGCAGGTCGTGGAGATGGTCCTGTCGGGTCTGGTCAACAAGCGCATCGTGCAGGCGATCAACGACGCAGGCGGACGTGCCATCGGGATTTCCGGCAAAGACGACGACATGATGGTCTGCGAGGCGGACGACCCTGAACTGGGTTTCGTCGGCCGCCCGATCGAGATGAACGTCCAGATCATCCGCGACCTGTATCTGGCCGGCCTGATCCCGGTCATCGCCCCGGTCGCGACCGGCATGGCCGATAATGAGACGTTCAACGTGAACGGTGACACAGCCGCAGGCGCCATCGCGGGCGCGTTGCGGGCGGATCGGCTGCTGCTGTTGACCGACGTTCAGGGCGTCAAGGACGCATCCGGCAACGTCGTGACGCAGATGAACCCGGAACAACTGCGGGCAATGATCGCGGACGGGACCGTGGCAGGGGGCATGATCCCCAAGACGGAAACCGCGCTTGCCGCGCTGGACGAAGGGGTGCGCGCCGTCGTCATTCTGGACGGCCGGGTGCCCAAGGCCACGCTGATCGAACTGTTCACCGAAGAGGGCGCGGGCAGCCTGATCCGCTCAACCGAGCCGCGCGTGAAACCGCACGGACTGCGTCAAGGGGACAGCGGGCTTTAGAATCCTTGCGCGGCAAAGCGCTGTTTTGGAATTTTTGCCCCTAACCCCGCTTGCCGCGCCCTAGACAAGGTGCCAGTCTTTCCCCTGTATTTTCAAGCGGAGCTGACAGCATGACGCCGACCGGACATCGCCGACTGATCCTGACGCGACATGCGAAATCGGCGTGGGATGACCCGACGCTGAGCGATGAGGCCCGCCCGCTGAACGAGCGTGGCCGTCGCTCGGCCCGTGAAATCGGCGACTGGCTGGCCAGCCGCGGCTATGACCCGGAAGAAGTCCTGTGCTCGACTGCTGCCCGCACCGTCGAGACGTGGGAGCGTGCGGCCGAGGCCGTATTCGAAACGCTGCCGAAACTGCGCAAGGAAGCCGGGCTTTATCAGGCCTCGCCCGAACAGATGCTGGCCGTTCTGCGGACCGCGACTGCCCCGACGGTCATGATGATCGGCCACAACCCCGCGATTGGTGAGCTGGCCGCCATGCTGCCCGCCCGCCCCCCGATGAGCGCGGATTTCCGCAGCTATCCCACCGGTGCCACGCTGGTGGTCGATTTCGACGTGCCCGAATGGTCACAGGTTCAGCCCGGACTGGGCGACGTGCGTGATTTCGTTCGGCTGGACGGCCGCAGCTGACATGGACACCCGCCGCTGGGGCAAACGCCTTGCCTTGGTGGTGGTGCTGTTTGGCGGGCTGGCGGCGGGGGCCGACACGGGCCGCGCCAAGTTCGACCGCTGGATCGACACGACCGAGCTCCCCCCGCTGACGATCACCACAGGAACCGAGGTTCTGGCCCGCGACGGCACGTTGCTGCGCGCGTTTCAGGTGGCCGACGGGCGATGGCGGCTGGCCCCGGGCGCGGTCGACCCCCGCCTGCTGGAGATGCTTGTCGCGTGGGAGGACCAGCGTTTCTATCGCCATGACGGCGTCGACCGGATCGCGGCCTTGCGCGCGGGGCTTCAGGTCGTGCGCCATGGCCGTGTCGTGTCGGGTGCATCCACCCTGACGATGCAAGTCGCGCGTCTGCTTGAGGAAGGCCCGACCGGCGAATGGCAGGGCAAGCTGCGCCAGATGCGCGTGGCATGGGCGCTGGAACGGCGGCTAACCAAGGCGCAGATCGTCGATCTGTATCTGCGGCTGGCGCCCTATGGAAGCAATGTCGAAGGAATCCGCGCGGCCAGCCTGCAATGGTTTGGCCGTGAACCCCGGCGCCTCACGGCCGCGCAGGCCGCGCTGCTGGTGGCCCTGCCGCAATCGCCCGAAACCCGACGGCCTGACCGTTATGCCCAAGCGGGCCGAACCGCCCGCGACCGCGTGCTGGACCGGGCAGCCCACCTTGGCATTCTGTCGAAGGATGAGGCTGCGCTTGCCAAGTCCGAACCTGTTCCCACCGCGCGACGCGCATTTCCTGCCCTCGCCCCCCTGATGGCGGCGCGGCTGGCGCGTCAGTCCGCGCCGGGTGCCCGTATCGACACGACCATCGACCCCGTCCTGCAACGCCGGGCCGAGGCGCTGGCCCGCACCGCCATCCACGGCCGTCCCGGTCGCGTGTCCGCCGCAATGATCGTGGCCGACCACCGCACCGGCGAAGTGCTGGCCGAAGTCGGTGCGGCGGAATGGACCGATACGCCCAGCGGCGGGTTCGTCGACATGACCCGCGCGGTGCGGTCCCCGGGGTCGACCCTGAAGCCGTTCGTCTATGGACTGGCCTTCGATCAGGGGCTCGCGCACCCCGAAAGCCTGATTGAGGATCGCCCGACCAGCTTTGGTCGCTGGCAGCCCAACAACTTCGACAATGAATTCCGGGGCACCATCAGCCTGCGCCGGGCGCTGATCCTGTCGCTGAACATCCCGGTGGTGCAGCTGGCCGACGCGCTTGGGCCGGCGCGGATCGTGCAGGTTCTGCAACGCGGTGGCGTGAGGCTGACGGTCGGCGGCAACGCCGCGCCGGGGCTGGCGATCGTGCTGGGGGGCGCGGGAACGACACTGAACGATCTGGCCAACGGATACGCCGCGATTGCCCAGGGCGGCCAGGGTCGGACACTGTCCCCCTTGCCCGGCGGGTCCGAGCCGCGCGCGCAGCGCATGTTCGGTGCCGTTGCCGCATGGCAGGTCGCAAACATCCTGTCCCAGATCCCCCCGCCCGGCGGGGCGCAGGCGGGGCGGGTCGCATTCAAGACGGGGACCTCCTACGGCTATCGCGATGCGTTGGCCGTCGGGTTCGACGGGGCCCATCTTGTGGCAGTCTGGATGGGGCGGCCCGACGGGACGCCCGTGCCTGGGTCGTTCGGGGGCGATGTCGCGGCCCCGGTGATGTTTGACATGTTCGACGCATTGCGACCCGTCGCCTTGCCGCCGCCCCCGCCATCGACGCTGACTGTGGCCAACAACGCCCTGCCGATCCCGTTACGTCGCTTTGCCCCGGCGGGCGAGGCGACGGCGGTCGTCACCCGAAAATCAACGCCAGGCGCCTTGCGCGTGACCTTCCCGCCCGAGGGGGCCGAGCTGGACCGCGTCGCCACGCTGACCGTCAAAGCGCAAGGCGGGCGGGGACCCTATACTTTCCTGCTGAACGGCGCGCCGGTCGTCATCGGATCGCTTGCGTCCTGGGTCGAGATGCCCGGGCCGGGGCCGGGGTTTTCCAAGGTCACGGTGATCGACGCGGATGGCGCGTCCGTTACCGCAAATGTCCGGGTCAACTAGCCTCGGCTTCGTCCACGATGGACAGAAGCGCCGGAACGGCCGGGCAGGGCAGCATTTCATTGCGCGCCACATCCGCCAGCGTCGTGTTGTGCAAAAACACATAGACCTGTGCAGACAGGCTTTGCCACAGACGGTTGGTCAGGGACTGCGCGGCCGTGCCGCTTTTGCCACCCGATGCGCCGGCGCCGATATGCATGGCGCTGACGGTTTCATCGACCGCCGATAGCACGTCAGCCACCCGGATCTGTTCCGGCGGACGACCAAGTCGATATCCGCCCCCCGGGCCGCGCACCGATTCGACCAGCCCCGCACGGCGCAGGCGCACGAACAGCTGTTCCAGATAGGGCAGGGACAGATCCTGGCGCCCCGAAATCTCGGCCAGCGTGGTCAGATGGTCGGGGCGCGTGGCGAGGTCCACCAGCGCCACCATGGCGTATCTGCCCTTGGTCGAAAGCTTCATCTATGCCCTCCGAACGGCATGAAAGTTCTGCAAAGCGCTGGCTGGTGCGCGTTGACGGCGCGCCGCACGCTGCGTTAAAGCCGCGTGTGCCGTTCTTGCGATCTTGCTGTCCGCATACCAGATCGGTCGTAAAGCCGCTGCGCGTCAGCGTCAAGAATTGCACCTCTGCAAAGGAACCCCATGCCCGAGCTGATTTTTCCCGGCCCCGACGGACGTCTGGAAGGCCGTTACCACCCGCAGGCGAAACCCGATGCGCCAATCGCCATCATCCTGCACCCGCACCCGCAATATGGCGGGACGATGAACAACCGCGTCGTCTATAACCTGCACTATGCATTCCACCGCATCGGGTTCACCGTCATGCGGTTCAACTTTCGCGGCGTCGGCCGCAGCCAGGGCGAGTTCGACCAGGGCATCGGTGAGCTGTCGGATGCCGCATCGGCGCTGGACTATCTGCAGGCGATGAACCCCAACAGCAAGCACTGCTGGGTTGCGGGTTTCAGCTTTGGGGCGTGGATCGGGATGCAGCTGCTGATGCGCCGTCCCGAAATCACCGGTTTCGTCAGCGTCTCGCCCCCGGCGAACGCCTATGATTTCAGCTTCCTTGCGCCGTGTCCGGCGTCGGGTCTGATCATCAACGGCACCGCTGACCGTGTTGCGCCGCCCAAGGATACCAACACGCTGGTTGGCAAGCTGCGCGACCAGAAGGGGATCACGATCACCCACGAAGAAATCGAAGGGGCCGACCACTTCTTCCGCGACGACGAAACCCACATGAAGCCGATGATCGACACGGTCCAGACCTATGTCCGCCGTCGTCTGACGGAAAGCAGCCGATAGGCCGATCCTCTTTCGCCTAGTATGCGGCCCGACGGCGTTCCGCGCTGTCGGGTCGTCTGCTTTCACGGCTTTGTATGCAATCGCATACCAGCTTTCATTTCGCGGGCGATACCGCTATAGACGCCGGCAAATGCATTCAATCCAAGGGGCATCCTAATGGCCAAGATCAAGGTAGAAAATCCGGTCGTCGAGCTTGACGGCGATGAGATGACCCGGATCATCTGGGACTTCATCAAGCAAAAGCTGATCCTGCCGTATCTCGACATTGACCTGAAATACTACGATCTGGGCATCGAAGAGCGTGACCGCACCGAAGATCAGGTGACGATCGACGCGGCGAACGCCATCAAGCAGTACGGCGTCGGCGTCAAATGTGCGACCATCACCCCCGACGAAGCCCGGGTCGAGGAATTCGGCCTGAAGAAGATGTGGAAGTCGCCGAACGGCACGATCCGCAACATTCTGGGCGGCGTCATCTTCCGCGAGCCGATCATCTGTTCGAACGTGCCTCGTCTGGTCCCGCACTGGACCCAGCCCATCGTGGTCGGTCGTCACGCATTCGGTGACCAGTACAAGGCCACCGACTTCACCTTCCCCGGCAAGGGCACGCTGTCGATCAAGTTCGTTGGCGAAGACGGCCAGACAATCGAGCACGAGGTCTTCAAGTCGCCCGGCGCCGGTGTGGCGATGGGGATGTACAACCTCGACGACTCGATCCGCGATTTCGCGCGCGCCAGCCTGAACTATGGCCTGCAGCGCAAATATCCGGTCTATCTTTCCACGAAGAACACCATCCTGAAAGCCTATGACGGGCGGTTCAAGGACATCTTCCAGGAAATCTATGACGCCGAGTTCAAGGACCAGTTCAAGGCCGCCGGGATCACCTATGAGCACCGTCTGATCGACGACATGGTCGCCAGCGCGTTGAAATGGTCGGGCGGCTATGTCTGGGCTTGTAAGAACTACGACGGCGACGTCGAATCCGACATCGTGGCGCAGGGCTTCGGCTCGTTGGGTCTGATGACGTCGGTGCTGATGACGCCTGACGGGCAGTGCGTCGAGGCAGAGGCCGCGCACGGCACCGTGACGCGTCACTTCCGCGAACACCAGAAGGGCAACCAGACCTCGACCAACTCGATCGCGTCGATCTATGCGTGGACGGGCGGTCTGAAGCACCGCGCCAAGCTGGACAACAACGAAGCGCTGATGCTGTTTGCCGAAACGCTGGAGCGGGTGACCGTTCAGGCCGTCGAAGACGGCTTCATGACCAAGGATCTGGCGCTGCTGGTGGGTCCGGACCAGAAATGGCTGACCACCATGGGCTATCTGGAAAAGGTCGACGAGTATCTGAAAAACGCGCTTGAAGGTCAGATTTGATCCTGCGCGCAGGACGAAGAACGGCCGGGCAATTGCCCGGCCGATTTCATTTCATGGCGAGGCCGTTCCTTTAACCGTCAGTCCGCCTGACCCCCTGCCGGATCGTCGCTTTGCGGATACCAGTCGAGGATCACCGTTTCGGTCGGCGCCCCGGCTGCCTTCAGCTTGGCGGCAAACTCGTTCGGGTCGGTGCCCTTGTGGTGATAGGGATAGACGTATGTCGGTGCGAATGCGGCAACGCCTTCGGCGGCCTGATCGGTCGTCATCGTGTAGGGCAGGTTCATCGGCACGAACGCGACCTCGATGTCCTTCATCGCCTTGAAGTCGTCCGTCGCCTCGGTGTCGCCGGCGACATAGAAACGCTTGCCCCCGATCGTCAGGACATAGCCGTTGTCACGGCCTTGCGGGTGGAACTTGGTGCGCTCAGGCGTGGTGTTGTAGGCTGGGACCGCCTCGATCCCGATGCCCGCGAATTCGGTCGACTCACCGTTCTTCAGTGCGCTGGCGTTCGCCTTCAGATCTTCGGGCAGCTTGTCCAGCACGGCGGGGTTGGAGATGATCTTGGGATGCTTTTCCACCAGTCGCGCCAGCGCGGCCGGATCGAAGTGGTCCTGATGTTCGTGGGTCAGAAGGATCAGGTCGGGCTGTCCCTTGTCCTGATACAAAGCGGCCGGGCCGACAGGGTCGATGGCGATCAGCGCGGACGGCGTGTCCAGAAACAGCGAGGCGTGTTCCACCGGGATGATGCGCACCTCTCCGCCTTCGACGGCATGGGTGGTCTTGGCCGCCCCGTCCTGGGCCATGGCGGCACCGGCCAGAATGCCAGCGGCGACGCCCGCCCCGGCAAGGTGCATGGAAAGTCGCGTGTGGATCTGCATCGTCATCCCCTTCGAGCTGGATCGCTGACATGGCCGGGGAAACGTCCCGCGTCCCGCGGGGTTCCGCGGTTTGGCCTTTGCAGATCAGCGTCTGCTGGGGTAAAGGCGTGCATCTAGGATGCGCCCGGCCACGCCACGGGCCTGCGTTGAAGGGGTCTGTCATGAAAGCTGCCGTCATCACCTTTCCCGGCTCGAACTGCGACCGCGATCTGGCCGTCGCGTTTCAGCGCGCCGGCGCCGAGGTGACCCGCGTCTGGCACAAGGATGCGGACCTGCCGCAAGGCACCGACATCGTGGCCGTTCCGGGCGGCTTTTCCTTTGGCGACTATCTGCGCTGCGGCGCGATTGCGGCGCAGTCGCCGATCGCGGCGGCCGTCGTGCGTCATGCCGAACGCGGGGGGTATGTCTTTGGGGTCTGCAACGGGTTTCAGGTTCTGACCGAACTGAAGCTGCTGCCGGGCGCTTTGATGCGCAATGCGGGCCTGACCTTTGTCTGCCGAGAGGCGGCGCTGCGCGTGGAAAACACCGACAACGATTTCCTGTCGGGATACGGGCAGGGGCAACTGATCCGCATCCCGGTTGCCCACCATGACGGCAACTATCAGATCGACGAAGATGGCCTTGCCCGCCTGCGTGACGAGGCGCGGGTTGCGTTGACCTACGCGCCCGGCATCAACGGCTCGGTTCTGGATATCGCGGGGGTCCTGTCGGAAAACCGCCGAGTGCTGGGCATGATGCCCCACCCCGAACGTGCCTGCGACCCGGTTCATGGCAGCACTGACGGGGCAGCGCTGTTTCAGTCGCTGACCCAATCGCTGGTGGCGGCCTGAGCACGGACGGACATTCGGCCGGCGGTGCAGCCGCGCAGACAGGCGCGCGGCGTCGGCGGCCCAATCCCGTCGGCACCGATCCCGAGGATCCCGAGCGCGCGCCTGTATCCACAAGTGCCACGACCCGCACATGGATGCGCCGTGCGCTGATCGCAGTCCTGACGCTGCTGGCCGTGGCCGTGATCTGGAACACGAACGCCTGGCTGACCCAACGCCTGTCCGAAAATGTCCGGGTGCGGTCAGAACTGCGGGCCGCCCTGTACACCGGCAACCTTCTGTCGGAATTGCAACGGACGGCTGTAGTGCCGCTGCTGTTGGCGCGCGATCCGTCGTTGGTTTCGTCCCTGCGGTCACAGGATTTTTCGACGACATCTGCGCAGCTGATCGCCGCGCAGCGCGACATCGGCGCGGCCTCGATCCGGCTGCTGGATGGGACGGGGCGCACGGTCGCGGCCACAAACCGGCATATTCTGGGCACGAACTATTCTGTCGCGCCCTTCTACGTCGACGCGCTGCGCACGAACGGGACCGTCTTCAGCGTGACCCCCGGCGCGGCAGGCGGGTTCGAATTCACCTATTCCCGCGCGGTGATCGCTGACGGAAAGCCCTTGGGTGTCATCGTCGTGGCAGCCGACCTGTCGCGACTGGAGCGGTCATGGGCCGGCATCTATGACGCCATGGCCGTGACCGATTCCAGCGGGTCCATCATCCTGACGACCGAGCCGCGCTGGCGCGGGCTGTCCCTGAACGACGCGTTGGCGGTCCGGTCCGCCCCTTCGGCGATCGAGCGGGCGTTTCAGGTGACGGCGGACTGGGCCAACCAGCCGATCGACGCCATCGTTGGCGGTAAGGCGGTGATGCAGACCGAAACGCGCATCCCGTTCCGTGGCTGGAAGATGATTTCCTTCAGCACCTACGATTCGGTGCGCGACCGGGTGAACGCGCTGCTGGCGCTGGAAATCATGGGTATGGCGCTGCTGGCTGCGGCAGGCTTTTATCTGCTGTCGCGGCGCGAGAGGCTGATGTCCCGGCGCTATCGCCGCGAATCGGCTGATCTGCGGGCGCTGAACAGCCGCCTGACCCGTGAGATCGCAGAGCGGGAGCGCGTCCAGAAAGAGCTGCGCTTTGCCGAACAATCGGTCCAGCAAAGCAGCAAGCTTGCGGCGTTGGGTGAAATGTCCGCCGGCATCAGCCACGAATTGAACCAGCCGCTGGCCGCGATGCGGACCTATCTGGCAGGCTCGCGCCTTTTGCTGGAACGCGGGCGGGGGGATGAGGCGCTTGTGTCGTTCCAGCGCGTCGACGATCTTCTGGAACGTATGGGTGCGATCACACGGCAGCTGAAATCCTATGCTCGCAAGGGCGGCGAGGCGTTCGAGCCCGTCGATCTGCGCATGGCGCTATCGGGCGCCCTGACCATGATGGAGCCGCAATTGCGCAACCGCCGGGTCCGTCTGCAGCGCAGCCAGCCGCGCGATCCGGTTCTGGTCAACTGTGACCGCATCCGACTGGAGCAGGTGATCATCAACCTGATCCGGAACGCGATGGACGCCACACGGGACGTGCGCGACCCCTCGATCGAGATCGTGGTGGATGCGCTCTCTCACGCGCAATTGTCCGTTCGCGACAACGGGCCGGGTGTTTCCGATCTGGAAAAACTGTTTGAACCTTTCTGGACCACCAAGCCCGCTGGCGAGGGGACGGGGCTTGGACTGGCGATTTCATCTAGTATCATTGCCGACTTCGGCGGGCGCCTGACCGCGCACAACCCGGATGGCGGTGGTGCGCGTTTTGACGTTGAACTGCCACTGTACGAACCGAAGATGGCGCAGCCGCCGGGACGATCTGCGCGGCCAGAGTAAGGAGATGTGCCGGATGGCGCAGACCATGACCGTCGCAATCGTCGACGATGAACCAGATATGCGGGAATCCGTCAGCCAGTGGCTGGGCCTGTCGGGATTCCGCACCGAAGTCTATCCCAGTGCCGAAGACGCGCTGAAGGCGATCGGGGCGGACTGGCCGGGTGTGGTCGTATCCGACATCCGCATGCCGGGAATGGACGGCATGGCGTTTCTGAAACGTCTGATGGGCCAGGACAGCGGCATCCCCGTCATCATGATCACCGGTCACGGCGACGTCCCGATGGCGGTCGAGGCGATGCGGCTGGGGGCGATGGACTTTGTTGAAAAGCCCTTCAACCCGGACCGCATGACCGAACTGGTCAAGAAGGCCACGAATATGCGCCGCATGACCTTGGACAACCGCGCGCTGCGCCGCGATCTGTCCGAGGAACAGCAGGTGATGTCGAAGCTTGTGGGCGTCAGCCCCGCGATGGAACGTCTGCGCGAAGACATCCTTGATCTGGGGCAGGCCGACGGTCACGTGCTGATCGATGGTGAAACGGGCACCGGCAAGACGCTGGTTGCGCACGCGCTGCACGCCGTTGGGCCGCGCGCGTCCAAGAAGTTCGTGCCGCTTAGCTGTGCGGCATTCGGCGCGGAAGAGCTGTCGAGCCGTCTTTTCGGACCGGTTGATGACGGACTTCCGGCGATCGAGGAAGCGCGGGGCGGTACGCTCTGTCTGGAAGACATCGAGGCACTGTCGGACCCCGTTCAGGCCCGTCTGCTGGCGTTCATCGCGGATCAGGGCACGCCCGCCGAAACCCGGATCATCGCCATTTCGAACGCCCGCGGCGAGGGCCGCCGGGCTGAAGATTCGCTGCGCCCCGATCTGTTCTATCGTCTGTCCGCGCTGCAGATCACCGTGCCGCCGCTGCGAAACCGCGGCGAGGACATCCTGTCGCTGTTCACCCGAATGACCGAACAGTTTGCGGAAGAATATGGCTGCGAGCCGCCGCAGGTCACCGCGCAAGAAGCTGCGCAGTTGTTGCAGGCGCCTTGGCCCGGGAATGTGCGCCAATTGTTTAACGTGGCCGAGCGTGCCGTTTTGCAGAATCGCCGGGGGACGGGGTCCATCGCCTCGTTGCTGATGGCGGATGGCGATGACAACCAGCAGGCGACGACGACCGAAGGCAAACCCCTGAAAGAATACGTCGAATCGTTCGAAAAGATGCTGATCGACAACACCATGCGCCGCCACAAGGGCAGCATCGCCGCAGTGATGGACGAATTGTGCCTGCCGCGCCGGACGCTGAACGAAAAGATGGCGAAGTATGGGTTAAGCCGGGGCGACTATCTGTAGCCTTAGATGAGCGCGGTGACGTTCGATTTCAGCGTTTGGGATTTGCTGCTTCTTTTGGTCATGACAGCGTGGCCGGCTGTGTTGGCGGCGTCATTCTCGTTCGGTATAGGTCTGGTGACGGCGGGGCTTCTGGCCCGGTTCGAGCTGCTACGAAGAACGCTGATCCCGAATATCGTCGGGATTAGCGTCGGGTTGGCCCTGTTCTACTCCCTCGCATATATTATTGGCTTCTAAGGGCGCGGCGGAATTACCCATTGTAAAACCACGACTGTGACCGCTATCTTGCGGGGATGGAGTGCATTGGCAACCTTGGGTTGCGCGCTCTGACCAGTTTCGCAGCGCGCAAGCCGCGTCCGACCCACCTGATGTGTCGGCGGCCCACCGCGCGGAAAGCACCGTCCGGTCCCCGATTTGGCCCGGACACCCGAGTTCGGTGATCCGGCCTGATGACAGGCGCAGGGTCAAGAAAGGTAAACAGACGCGATGAATCGCGCATTGGACAGGCACGAACAGGATAGGCGCGCAAGCGGCCGATCCAGCGTCGCTTCTGTCAGCGCAGCCATCGCGGATTTCATCAAAGACAGCGGATCAGACAGGGTGCCTTTGGGCGCATGCGTCCGGCTGTCCGAAAGAAGGCTTCATGGCAAAGAAAATGTTGATCGACGCGACCCATGCGGAAGAAACCCGCGTGGTCGTGGTGGATGGGACCAAGGTCGAGGAATTTGACTTCGAGACGCTGAACAAGCGTCAGCTCGCAGGGAATATCTATCTGGCCAAGGTGACGCGAGTCGAACCGTCGTTGCAGGCCGCATTCGTGGATTACGGTGGAAACCGCCACGGCTTCCTCGCATTCGCGGAAATCCACCCAGACTATTACCAGATTCCCGCCGCCGACCGGCAGGCGCTGATCGAAGAGGAACGCGCCGCGCAGGAAGAGGCTGAGGCCGAGGAAACGGCCAAGGAACGGCGCGGCAACAACCGCAATCGCCGCCGCGGTGGGGGCGACAACCGTCAGTCCGCGCAGGCCGAGGCTGTGGCAGGCGACGCGGTCGCACGGTCCGAAGACGTGCCGGGCATGGAAGTGTCCGACAGCAATGTTGCGTCAGACGACGCCGATGCCGTGGCCGTCACCGAGGCAGACGCCGTCAGCAACGACGCGCCGGATGCCGCCGTTGATGCCGCCGTCGAACAGAACCATGACGACGCGCATGCGACCGAAGCGGATGCTGTCGACGACGCGGACACCGATGGCGACGACGACAACGACGAAGACACCGACACCCATCCCGACGACGAAATCGAATCCGTTGCCGAAGAGGACGTGACCGAAGAAGTTCGCCCGGTCCGCAAGCCGCGTGCGCGCCGCTACAAGATCCAGGAAGTGATCAAGGTCCGCCAGATCATGCTGGTCCAGGTCGTCAAGGAAGAGCGTGGCAACAAAGGTGCGGCGCTGACGACCTATCTTTCGCTGGCAGGGCGTTACTGCGTCCTGATGCCCAACACCGCGCGCGGTGGTGGTATCAGCCGCAAGATCACCAACGTCGCCGACCGCAAGAAGCTGAAGGAAATCGCGTCGCAACTGGAAGTGCCGCAGGGCGCGGGTCTGATCATCCGCACCGCAGGCAGCCAGCGCACTGACACCGAAATCCGCCGCGACTACGAATACCTGATGCGCCTGTGGGAGCAGATCCGCGATGTGACCTTCAAGTCCACCGCACCTGCCCCGATCTATGAAGAAGGCGATCTGATCAAGCGGACGATCCGCGATCTCTACAGCAAGGAAATCGACGAGGTTCTGGTCGAAGGCGAACGTGGCTATGCCACCGCCAAGGACTTCATGAAGATGATCATGCCGACGCATGCGAAGGCGGTGAAGCAATACACCGACCCCATGCCGATGTTCGCCCGCTATCAGGTCGAAGGCTATCTGGGGGGTATGTTCAACCCGGTCGTCCAGCTGAAGTCGGGCGGCTACATCGTCATCGGCATCACCGAGGCGCTGGTCGCCATCGACGTGAACTCGGGCCGGGCGACGAAGGAAGGCTCGATCGAGGATACGGCGTTCAAGACCAACTGCGAGGCGGCGGATGAAATCGCACGTCAGTTGCGTCTGCGTGACCTGGCGGGCCTGATCGTCATCGACTTCATCGACATGGACGAACGCAAGAACAATGCGGCCGTCGAAAAACGCTTCAAGGAACGGCTGAAGGTCGACCGCGCCCGCATTCAGGTCGGTCGCATTTCGGGCTTTGGCTTGCTGGAAATGAGCCGTCAGCGTCTGCGTCCGGGCATGCTCGAATCGACGACGCAGCCTTGTCCGCACTGTCACGGCACCGGTCTGATCCGGTCGGACGACAGCATGGCGCTGACGATTCTGCGCGCGATCGAGGAAGAGGGCACGCGCAAGCGGTCGCGTGAGGTGCTGGTCAAGGCGCCGATCGCGGTGGCGAACTTCCTGATGAACCAGAAGCGCGAACATATCGGCATGATCGAGCAACGCTTTGGTCTGGCCGTCCGGGTCGAGGCTGATCCGACGCTGATCTCTCCTGACTTCGCGCTGGAAAAGTTCAAGACCGCGACGCGCAACCTGACCGAGCTGCACGCCCCGGTGCTGAGCGTCGATGCGAGCCTGATGGCCCAGATCGACGACGAGGATGACCACGTCGAAGACGGCGACGCGGTCGAGGATGATGCCGATGTCACCGAAGCCCACAGCTCGTCCGAGGCGGCGTCCGACGACAATGGCAACGATGATGACAGCCGCTCACGCAAGCGTCGCCGCCGTCGTCGCCGTGGTGGCCGCAATGGCGATGCATCTGAAAATGATGCGTCCGAAAACGGTGAGAACGGCGATGCCGTCACCGCCGAGGGCGATTCTTCCGAAGCCCTGACCGACGCCGAGGTGCCCGCTGCTGCAGATGCCGATGCAGAGGCTGAGCCCAAGCAACGTTCGCGTCGTCGGTCGCGGGGCGGTCGGTCGCGTCGCGGAGAGGACACGTCGGCCCCTGTGGTCGATCAATCCGATGACGCCCCGGCCGGTGAAGGGTTCGTGGTTCAGGATGGCGCTGCAGCCGACGCAGGCAGCACCGCCGAGGAAACTGCCCCGGCCGATCTGACGGATGCCGAAGCGGTTGCGGACGCGTCGGACGATACGATCGTCCCGCTGATCGATGCTGTCGCACCCGATACTGCCGACGCAACCCCGGTCGAGGTGTTCGAGCCGCAGGCCGGGACGCCAGCTGCCGACTTGGTCGCTGAGCCGGCCGAGGTCGAGCAGGCGCCAGAGCCTGACGTGGCACCGACGCCCAAGGCCGAGACCCCTGCGCCAGCCGCTGAAACCACTCCGGCCCCAAAGGCCGACAATGAGGCTGCTGAACCGGCCGAGACGGAATCGACCAAGCCGAAGCGGCGCGGTTGGTGGTCCTTTGGCGGCTGATCTGACGAAGCCGTGACGAGATGCTTTCGGGCCGGGGCTTTCCCGGCCCGTTTCTTTTCGTCAAACATGCGCCCATGTTTGGTATCGACATCATCGACGCGACCTTTCTGCCCGCCGCCATGGTCGCGGTTGTGGCGGGCATCCTTTCCTTCCTGTCGCCCTGCGTGCTGCCGGTGGTCCCGCCTTATCTGGCGTACATGACCGGGGTGAACGTCTCGACATTACGGGCGCGGCAGCGCAGCGCAGTCGTGCCGGCCCTGTTCTTTGTCCTAGGACTGTCCGTCGTGTTTCTGGTGATGGGCTTTGCCGCATCCACGTTCGGGCGCCTGTTCCTCGATTGGCGTCCAGTACTCATGCGGGCAGGGGGCGTCTTCATCATCATTTTGGGCCTCCATTTCCTGCGGGTCTTCCGCATCCCCGTGCTGGACCGAGAGGCCAGGCTTTCCGCCGATGACAGCGGGGGCACGGCCTTCGGGGCCTTTCTTCTGGGGCTGGCCTTCGCATTCGGATGGACGCCTTGCATTGGTCCGCAACTGTCGATGATCCTGACGATGGCCGCGACCGATCCCGGTAAGGGAACGGCGCTTCTGGGGATCTATGCACTGGGGCTAGGTTTGCCGTTTCTGCTGTCTGCGATCTTCATCGAACGCTCGATGGGGCTGATGAACCGTCTCAAGCGACATATGGGTACGATTGAACGCGTCTCGGGCATGCTGTTGATCGTCGTCGGTGTGATGATGGCGACGGGGATGCTGTCGGCGCTGAGCTTCTGGCTGCTTGAGGCGTTCCCGTTTCTGGCCGCGGTGGGGTAGGGGATGTTGGTACTGGATCAGGACGCGCTGAATGCGTTTTTGACGACGGCATTTCCGCAGGCGGCGGCGTTCCACGTCACCCGCGTCGACGCGGATGGTGTCACACTGGCCCTAATTCCTGACGATACGATGCTGCGACCCGGCGGGACGATTTCGGGCCCGGCGATGTTCGCGTTAGCCGATGTCGCGATCTATGCGCTGATCTTGTCGCGAGTGGGTCCCATTGCTTTGGCGGTCACGACGAATGCCAGCATCGACTTCATGCGAAAGCCTGCGGCCGGGCTGCCGCTGCGGGCCGTAGCGCGGCTTTTGAAGTTGGGCCGAACGCTCGCCGTGGCGGACGCGCTGATCTATTCCAAGGGAATCGCCGAACCGGTCGCGCGGGCGTCAATGACCTATTCCCTGCCGCAAAACGCTGAAACAAAGGCGAAAATCAGCGGGTAAATAGATACCTATTTTGCAAGTGTCCGAATTTGCTGACTAAATCCGTTGTTGCGTCCCTTGACCCGTAAGGTCGGATGCCTGATATACGCCCATCCGAATAAACACCCCCCAAAGGGACGCGACAATGAAAACCTATACCGCGACTCCGGCGGAGATCGAAAAGAAGTGGATCCTGATCGACGCCGAGGGCGTCGTTCTGGGCCGTTTGGCAACGATCGTCGCCAGCCGTCTGCGCGGCAAGCACAAGCCGACCTTCACGCCGCACATGGACATGGGCGACAACGTGATCATCATCAACGCCGACAAGGTGCAGATGACCGGCGACAAGCGCGACGACAAGAAATACTACTGGCACACCGGCCACCCGGGCGGGATCAAGTTCCGCACCGCACGTCAGGTGCTGGAAGGCGCCCACCCCGAGCGCGTCGTCTTCAAGGCTGTTGAACGCATGATTTCGCGCAACAAGCTGGGCAAGCAGCAGATGACCAACCTGCGCGTCTATGCCGGCGACCAGCACCCGCATGAGGCCCAGCAGCCTGAAGTGCTGGACGTCAAAGCGATGAACCCCAAGAACACGCGGAGCGCCTGAGCATGGCCGAAGACATCAAATCCCTCGACCAGTTGAAGGACGCTGTCGCCGGGACCGGCGTTGTGTCCGACGACGTCACCGCGACCGAAACCCTTGCGCCGCGTGAACCTCAGCGTGACGAACAGGGCCGCGCCTATGCCACCGGCAAGCGCAAGGACGCCGTCGCACGCGTCTGGGTCAAGCCGGGTTCGGGCAAGATCCAGGTGAACGGCAAGGACATGTCCGAATACTTTGCCCGTCCGGTTCTGCAGATGATCCTGCGCCAGCCGTTCGACGTGGCCGGTGTCGGCGGTCAGTACGACGTCTATGCCACCGTCACCGGTGGTGGTCTTTCCGGGCAGGCCGGTGCGGTCAAGCACGGCATCTCGAAAGCTCTGCAACTGCACGAGCCGTCGCTGCGCGCCGCGCTGAAAGCCGCTGGCTTCCTGACCCGCGACTCGCGCGTCGTGGAACGGAAGAAATATGGCAAGGCGAAAGCCCGCCGGAGCTTCCAGTTCTCCAAACGCTGATCGATTCTCGATCCAGTCATCGAAGGGCGCGGCATCTGCCGCGCCCTTTTGCGTTTCCGACGTATCCGAATCTGCGTTTGAGGCGTTGTTCCTCCCCGGATTCGCCAAGGCAGTGTCATCTTGCCGTCGTGATTCTCGTGCAGATTCGGTCTAAGCGCACTCGGTCGGTGCGAACGCTGGCTCACGCGGGCTGATAATATTCTAATATTATCAGCGGGTTGCGTATTTTTTCTGCACCACCTTCATTTTTTCACTTGCGTGGTTGGTTTGTGATCCGTAAACACCGCTTCACCGAGACGGCGAG
>QFNE01000063.1 GCA_003240735.1 Paracoccus denitrificans
CACGCCGCTGCCCTACGCCGACCCGCTGACGCTGGCCGACCCGATCACGCCGTGGTTCTCGGTCAAGGAGGTCGTGCTGCCCTTCGCCCGCTTCCCCGGCGTCGACACGCTGCTCGGCCCCGAGATGCGCTCGACCGGCGAGGTGATGGGCTGGGACCGCAACTTCCCGCGCGCCTTCCTCAAGGCCCAGATGGGCGCAGGCACCCATCTGCCCGAGTTCGGCCGCGTCTTCGTCTCGGTCCGCGACACCGACAAGACGCCCGAGATGGCCGCCGCGATGCGCGACCTCGCCGCGATGGGCTTTGCGCTGGTGGCGACCGCCGGGACGGCGGATTTCCTGTCCGCGGAAGGAGTTGCAGCCGAGCGCGTGAACAAGGTCTACGAGGGCCGCCCGAACATCGTCGACCGTCTGAAGAACGGCGACGTGGCGATGGTGCTGAATACCACCGAGGGCACCCAGGCCATCGCCGACTCCCGCGACATCCGCTCGGTGGCGCTCTACGACAAGATCCCCTACTTCACCACGGCAGCCGGAGCGATCGCCGCGGTGGCCGCGATACGCTCACGCGAAGAGGGGGACGTGGGGGTCAGGACGTTGCAGGGGTAACAATAAAAGAAGCCCTCGGTCATTGCTGAGGGCTTCTTTTTTATGGCTTCTTTTTTATCGTTCTGCGACTTCAGGTTCTCTCCACCTGACTAAACTGCGGTAAAATTCCGCTTCCTGCTGTGCTTGTCGACGATGAGCATCTTCCAAGGCCTGCAGCGCATGAAGGAGAGAATCGTTTGGCACAAAATCGCGCGTCAAGCGAATATTTTCTTTATTTTCCAAATCCATGCCAGAGCCCGCCAAGTTTTTTTTCACTCTGCCCGACCAAACCCCTCGAGGCAAGGCGAAAGTTCAAGAAAATCTAGCACTCTCGAGTGGCGAGTGCTAACCTGAGGACGAAAAGAGGCGGAGGTAAGCGATGGAAAAAGAAATATCCAACTCAATTGCTCACCAACACAATTCAAAACCCGAACTAGTTTTCGGATTGGTTGGGCCGATCGGCGTTGATATGGATCAACTCCAATCGGCTTTAGTCTCCGCCCTTAACAACGTCGGATACCAAAGCGAAACCATACACCTTACAAAATTACTTGAGCGCTATGAAACCCCGCCTCAGGGTCCGTTTTCGTCGTCATATCGTGCAAAGATTGAACGCGCGAACGCGTTTTGCACGACCGCCGGAAATAATGCCGCATTAGCAGGTCTCGGTATACTCGAAATCATGGATTTAAGGGGCGCCCGTCTCTCGGCAGCGCCGGATGATATAGCCAAAGGACTTAGCGGGCGAGCATATATCATCAGACAGCTAAAACGACCGGATGAAAGCTCTTTACTAAAGAAAGTATACGGGGACAAATTTATACAAGTATCATGCTCCCTCGACGAGGATAAGCGACTCCAGACTTTAATTCGCAAAATATCCCAAGAGAACCCCGGGTATACTCAAAATAAGTGTGAGCAGGAAGCACGAGAGCTGATTATCATCGACGATAACCAAGGCGACAATGCTCGCGGTCAGCATGTCGATGAAATTTTTCATCGAGGTGATTTCTTCGTCGACAGCGGCGGAGCAGCGGATCGCCTGAACAGGGAGGTGGTGCATTTCATACAGGCGTTTTTTGGCGACAACTCCAAAAGTCCCCGCCGCGACGAAGTGGGCGCGTTTACGGCCGCCTCTGCTGCGCTGCGTTCGATAGACCTATCTCGGCAGGTCGGCTCAGCAATATTCACTCCATCAGGAGATATTATTTCGATCGGTTGCAACGAGGTTCCCAAGGCGTTCGGTGGTAATTATTGGTATGAAGATGAGGAAAAATTACGTGACTTCGAGCTTGGAGCAGAGCAAAATGCTATCGAAAAACAGCGAATTATTGTTGATTTTCTGGACCGACTTAAACTTTCGGGACTTGTAGTAGAAGATTACACTAGTGAGGATGGAAGGGCGCGGCTCAGTACGGCAATAGATTCCGCCCTTGTGTCGGAGATCACTGAGTACGGACGCATGACACACGCAGAAATGACTGCAATATGTGACGCAGCACGGCTTGGCCGGAGTCTGCAGGGCTCAACTATTTACGTAACTACGTTCCCCTGTCATAACTGCGCTAAGCATATAGTGGCTTCCGGCATTTCGCGGGTTGTCTACATCGAACCATATGCAAAAAGCAAGGCCGTCACTTCACATCCAGACTCAATTACTACTAGCGGCAAACACGGCAGAGTTAGCTTCGAACATTTTGTCGGAATTTCTCCAAAACGATACCAATCGATATTCAAAAAAGAAGGCAAGCGGAGAGAAAAACTCTCACTTAATAATTGGTTTGAAGGCGCCCCCCCTACCCTTAGTGTTTGATCGAACAAACAGCCACCTACATAGAGAGCGTGAGGCCGCAAATTTGGTTTTACGCGGCGTAAAAAAGCGAACCCCGGCCCCCTGATCCTCCCTAGGTCATGTTGACAAATGGCGGAGCCATAAGCGGATCGACGTGATGTCGATGAAGCCCAGGAAGCTTTCGGCGGTCTTGTCGTAGCGGGTGGCGACG